>SBGR01000064.1 GCA_006226545.1 Bacteroidota bacterium
AAGGAATATTCCTTTTGAGTTTCTATTGGCTGTTCCGATGACTTACGGCGGACTTCCAAACATGATATCCTATGATGAAACCATTTGGGCCATCCGCCTCAAGGGTTCTGAAAAAGTATATTCTGACTTTACGGTTTATTCTAACCCGGATGAAATGAACCAGCATTTGATGGGACATGATATTTACATCATTGAACCGGCAAAGAAGGTGAACAAGATGAGCATTAGAAAAGAGGTTTTGCCGGTATATGAGCCGGGAGATAACAAAGCTCATTTCAACATAACCATTTCATTTTCAGGCGATTTGAATCAGGTGGATTTGAAAAGAAAAACTACAGCTACAGGTTACGCTAAAAGCAGGTACAGAAAACTCATTCCATTGGAGTCATTCAGACAAGAAAGAGAACAAAATGGTATGGGCAAGTCTACCTTCGGTATCCCGAATGTCTTCTATGATTATGAGGTGGCCTATGACCGCGATTTCTTAGACGATGAAAGCGATCGAATTAAAGAGGCCATTGATGCAAGAGAAAAGGATTCGGATAAAGACTTTGTGGAAGATGATCTAAGCGGGGATGGTTTGAACGTGAAAGAGGTAAAGTCGGTGAACGTGAGTTCCGATGGAAGATTTCAAGATCAAAAGGAATTTGTTTTTGATGATTTATCGGTGATCGACGAGGTAAGCCATAAGGCGGATAAATACGTGATTTTTGATTTAGGTAAGTTCTTAGGAGGACAGTTCGAATTAACTGATTCTGAAGACCAACAAAGAAATCAAGACATCTACTTCGGTTTCACACGTGAGTATTCCTATGAGATTATCGTGAATGTGCCTGAGGGTTATACGGTTAGCGGATTAGAATCGTTTAATCGCAGCGTAGATAACAGTACCGGCAGCTTCTCCGTAAGTGCCGAGCAAAAGGGCAATCAAATCATTGTTAAGTCATCGAAGAAATACAAAGGCATCCGTTTTTCAAAAGACAAATGGGATGAAGTAAAGGCCTTTATTGAAATGGCCAGTGAAGTAAGTCATTCTAAGATCATCCTAACTAAAAACTAACCGCTATGAACAGAAAATTTAAAACTACGCTCTTCCGCGGATTGATTTTAGTGGGAGCATTTATACTTGCATCAAGTCAATCTTCATTCGGGCAAAGAAAAGCCGGTATAACGCTGGGCTTTAATAGTCTCAATGCGCTAAATGTTCCGGGTGAAAATGATGACTTTCCATCGCCAAAGGGATTCGAATTTGGATTAAACATTAGCCGCTGGCGAAGCGACAAACAGTTTGTTACGACCAGTCTAACTTTCTATCGAAAGAATAGCACCCTACTTACCACCCTGAGTTATGACAATATGGGGAGAATTCCGGTTGAACATACTATCAGGTATCGTTCTACAAGACTGGATTTTATTTTTTCAAAAGTATTGGGCTCCAAAGAAATGGACGATGATTTCTTTTGGTATAGAAATGCCGGATTTGGAATTGATTTCTTTAACCATACCGAGGTATATAATTATTATACCATCGGTAAAGAAGAAACAAATGACTTTCTTGGAATTGGTAGCATCTTTCCATCTTTAGCCTATGGTATTGGAATGCAAAAGAACCTACGACATAATTTGATACTTAATGTTGATATGAACTTAATATTGAATTCTTCAGTTATTTGGGCCATTCAACCAAAAGTGGGTTTGTATTATAGACTTTACTGATAAGTCTATCCTTGCTGAATGCTTGGTATGGTTAGAACCCTGTAGGGTCTTGCAATGTTTTAGAGCTTTTTACTAGGCGAATGAAATTTGGCGTTACGCTTTGAGGTGTTCAAACAGGAAATTTCAAGGCCATAGGTCGGTACTTTTTCTCAGTCTTTTCCTTGTTCAAGGAACACTTTGGGAGATAAGGCATATTAGCAGTTGAAGAATACTGACTTTACTAGATAAAGCTGTTTCTTTGAAGCCATGAAACGCGTGCTGGTTACTGGAAGCAATGGACTATTGGGTCAAAAGCTGACTTCACTTTACACTCAAGTCAAGGATATTGAATTGATTGCAACGGGTAAAGGTCCCGATCGCTATCCATACAAGAAGGATTATACTTACGCCAGCCTCGACATCACCAATGAACAGGATGTGATGGAGCTTATATCCCGCTATAAGCCGGATACCATCATTCACACGGCAGCCATGACCAACGTGGATCAATGTGAAACTGAAAAAGAAGCTTGCCGTAAACTAAACGTCGATGCTGTTTCCTATTTGATTCATGCCGCCAATGCCAACGGTTCTCATCTCATTCACCTTTCTACCGATTTTATTTTTGATGGAACATCAGGCCCGTATGCCGAGGATGACGAAGCAAAGCCACTCAGTTATTATGGCTGGTCAAAGCTCGACGCAGAAAACCTAGTGAAAGAAAAAGCGAATTCATGGGCCATTGTGCGTACCATTTTGGTATTCGGTATCGTGGCCGATATGAGTCGCTCCAATATCGTACTTTGGGCTAAAGGAGCTTTGGAATCAGGCAAAGAACTCAATGTAGTAGACGATCAGTTCAGAAGCGCAACCTTGGCAGAAGATTTAGCGATGGGCTGTCGCCTGATTGAGCAAAAACAGGCCCAAGGCATCTACCATATCAGTGGCAAAGATTACATGAGTGTATTTGAATTGGTGAGCAGGGTAGCGGCATTCTGGAATCTGCCAACCGACAATTTAAACCGAAGCACTTCTGCAGGTATTAACCAAGCAGCACAACGTCCGCCAAAGACAGGTTTTATTCTAGACAAAGCCGTTCATGACTTAGCCTATAACCCACATAGTTTTGAAGAAGGTTTAGCGGTATTGGATGCGCAACTTAAGGGCGATTTGACTTTATAAACTTAGCGATGTCTTGAATGACCGCCTTGTTTACGTGGTCTACCGTTTCATATTGTTTAGGCCCTAAAACATCAGCGCCTTCAAATAAACCGTGACCCAGCTTGTCGTAGACTTTAAACTGGCATTTCTTGCAAGAAGTAAGTCCCGATTTCCATCGCTCATAGTCGGCCATCACTACCTGGTAATCCTTTTTTCCTTGCAGCACAAGGAGAGGAACAGCAGCTTTCAAAGCAGTTTGCACCGGATCATAGTTTTTTAAATCCATATAATAGGCCGCGGGTAATTCAAGCGGCAGACTTTGTGCGTCTGCATCGTAGCCAAATTCATCCGATTCAAGAAACTCAACTTTACGTTTCAGTTGTTTAATGGTGTAAATCCAATCGTCGGGATCATCGGCAATGGATTGAAGGTAGTTGTATTGTTCCAGTACCAAGGTTTGCAAGGGCCTTGCCGGACCGGCAGCTGAGATTATACCGCTAAGTTGCGGACGATTTTCAGCCACGCGTGGAACCAAGTAGGCGCTGAGACTATGTCCTAACACAAATACACCTTCAAATCGCTCATCGCTAGAAAAAGTGTCAACCGCAGAAAGGATGTCTTCCAATACTTCTTCCCAAACAGTGAAACTATCCGGGTTAGCGCACATTTTATTTCGGTAGACAAGGCTTCGTTTATCGTATCTGAACGTAGCAATGCCCTTGGAAGCTAAGCCGTAAGCGATGTCTTTGAAAATTGGATTAGGTCCAAGAAACTCATCTTTGGTATTAGCACCGGAACCGTGAGCCAATATCACAAGTGCCGATTTGCCTTTTGATTTGGTACTCAAGGTCAGAATGCCGGGTAGTTTAAATCCCTTCGATTCCAGCACAAAAGGAATTTCGCTAAAGTCCTTTGCTTTGGCATAACCAGGCAATTCATACGGTATTTTTAAGGAATACGGTCGAGGAGCAAAGCCTGTTAGGCGGTGTTTCGAATTGAAATGGAAAACCAAATCAGCGCTGTCTTTCTCAAAGGCAACGCCCACTTTCCAATTGGTAGAAAAACCTGATTCTTCTTGCACAAAATCGATGGTATCTTGGTAAGGGCCATAACGCTTAACCAAATTCTCCCAAGCAAGTTTAAGATCGTATGGACTAGCTTTATCCATGAGGCTGCTGTCGAGCGCTTCAATAACCCGCTCGTATTCTCCTGATTTTAGGTTTTGAACGAGTTTATAAACCTCAGCCTTTTGAGGTTGAGCCAAGGCTATGAAAGAGGTTAAAAAAGTTATGGTTAAGAGAAAAGACCTCATTGCAATTCCAAACTCATTTTTCCATTCTCCAATGAGAACTGCAAATGCTCTTGTAGCGTAGTAGCCATAGAGATTCCAACAAAATCGGCGGCAATAGGGAAGTTCTTGTGGTTTCGGTCAGCTAATACGGCGGTTTTAATCAAAGCGCACTCTTCACGGATAAAAGCAGAAACGGCATAAACCATGGTGCGACCGGTATTTAATACGTCATCTACGATCAAAACCGGCTTACCGTGTACGTCTGCAGAATCTACATTTAAGCTTGTGGTGGCTGCTCGTGGTTGCGTTTTATCGAGTTTAATTTCGACCAACGTTGTCTTTAGCGGACTAATAGCCTGAAGTTGCTCATTGAGTTTTTGAGCGAGCTCATAGCCATTGCCATTAATGCCTGCAACTACCAATTCGCCTTGGTCTAAGAAGGCCTCGAAGATTTGATAGGCAATACGTTTTATCTTATTCTCAATCTGAGGGTGACTAAGTACTTCCACAATCTGTCTGTTTAGGTTTCAATAATACTAATTAAGCCAGCAATGCATTTGATTTTTGGAAAAGATAATTGCATTTTGCACGGATAACTATGTCAAACAAACAAGACTCTTGGGGTACCCGGGTTGGATTAATTCTAGCCATGGCCGGTAATGCGGTAGGCCTGGGTAACTTTCTTCGATTTCCTGTGCAAGCCGTTCAGAATGGTGGCGGCGCTTTTATAATTCCCTATATCGTGTGTTTCCTGCTCATGGGTATTCCACTCCTTTGGGTAGAATGGAGCATGGGCCGATTTGGTGGAAGACACGGTCACCACAGTACTCCATTTATCATGGAATCACTTGATCGCCGGAAATTCTGGAAATACCTCGGTGTATTTGGCATCTTTACCAATATCGTGGTAGCCGCATACTACTGTTATATCGAATCGTGGACTATGTCGTGGGTCTACCATACGCTGATTGGAACCTTTGATGGAAAATCGCAAGTAGAGGTAGCTGCCTTCTTTGGTAAGTACGTTGACTTAGACAAAAGTTTTACGGGTATTCCATACGAGCCAATAGTATTTTATGTCTTCTGTTTGTTGCTCAATACCTGGATTCTTAGCAAAGGCTTATCCGGAGGTATTGAACGCGTAGCGAAAATATTAATGCCACTTTTGGTGGTGTTCGGTGTATTCCTCGCTTACAAAGGGATCACTTTGAAAGCCGGACAAGACGGTGCAAGTTTCGACGGTGTGCTGGGTCTGAACTTCTTATGGCAACCGAAATTTGAAAGCCTTAAAGACTTAAATGTATGGCTGGCGGCTGCCGGTCAGATCTTCTTTACCCTATCTGTAGGGATGGGAACAGTGCATTGTTATGCGGCCTACGTAAAGCGCAAAGACGATATCGCTTTGAATGCCATGACTGCCGGCTGGACAAACGAGTTTGTGGAAGTAGTACTTGGCGCTTCTATTTTGATTCCGATTTCCATTGGTTATTTAGGAATCGATAAGGTAGTGGAGTTGACGCAAAGTGGCGGACTTGGACTTGGATTCAAAACCATGCCTTACCTCTTTGAACAATGGGGTGACGTGATAGGAACCATTGCCGGTGTGTCTTTCTTTGGACTGCTTTTCTTTGCAGGTATTACCTCTTCTTTAGCGATGGGATCCCCGTGGATTGGATTCATGAAAGATGAATATAAAATGGGGCAAAATACCGCCAGCTGGACCTTTGGCTTGGTGGTCTTGGCGCTAGGCTTACCAACCGTATTCTTCTTCAATTACGGCGTATTTGACGAATACGATTACTGGGTTGGAACTGTAGCTTTGGTTGTGTTTGCATTAACTGAGATAATCTTATTCTCTTGGGTATTTGGCCTGGAAAAAGGATGGAAGGAAATCAATTATGGAGCTGATATCAAGGTTCCTATCATTTTCCGCTACATCATTAAATGGGTTACACCACTCATGCTTATCGTTGTATTTGCCGGCTCACTAATTACACCTGAAAAAGGCGATTGGGGGCAAGCTGTTACTGAATTGTCGGAGGGCAGATCTTGGCCATTAGCCGATGGTTCAATTCTCGCTAAACTAGCCAATCAAGACATTGATAAGGCCATGGCTGTGGCGGTTGCAGCAGGCGACCAAAACCAGGTGGCTGAATTAGAGAAGAAAGCAACCTATGTAAATGGAAGTCGCGCATTTTTGGTAATCGTTTACCTATTGATTTGTGGCTTGGTATACATTGCCTATGTTAAACGCAAAAAAGAGGGGAGACCAATAGCATGAGTAATTCGGCATTAATCACCATGCTAATCGCGCAGATTAGCATTATAAGCCTTACCTTGTTCTTCTACAGAAAAGTACTGAAAGCTCCGAAGAAAGCGGAGCCGGATAGCTATTCAGAGAATGACGATGAATAAGAAAATGCTTTTATTCTTCTTTGAAGATGTGCATATTCGTTTACGCATATGACCACACCCCCAAAAACCAAAAAGAAGAAACCCAGTAAAGGAAAAAAGCGTTCGGCTTTTGAACAACATAAATTCAGACAAAACCTAATAAAGAGAGCCTTTTACGGCACACTTATCTTAGTTTTAATCCTCTTAATTATTCTGGTAGTACTTTCAGAATAGACTTAGTCTTTCTGTACGTCTTCTGTAGATTCTTCCGATTCAGAGCTCACTTCAGTGGTGTCTGACGATTCGGTGTTTGGAGTTACCTCTTGGTACTCAATTGCCGTTTCGGTAGCGGAATCAACCGGCCCATCGCTCAGGGCTTGTTTTAAGAAATAGCGACGCTGGAAGAGTAGGATAAACAATACCCCTAAACTGATGGAGGTATCCGCTAAATTGAAAATAGGACGGAAGAAGATAAAACGATCACCGCCCAACCATTCAGGTAAGTAAGTATCGATAACCGGTAGGTAAATCATGTCGACCACTTTACCATGGAAAAGGGTAGCGTAGCCTTCTGCCGGAAACACCTCAGCAATACGGAAATCGCTATCGGTAAAGATTACGCCGTAGAATATACTATCGATGATATTACCCGCCGCACCGGCTGTGATTAAGGCCAAGCAAAGGATAAATCCTAAGGTAGCTCCTTGCTTGATTTGCTTGTAGAGGTAATAGCTCAAACCAATTACGGCCACAATGCGCAATAAGGTAAGGATGAGTTTGCCGTATTCTCCACCCAGTTCGAGGCCATAAGCCATGCCCGGATTTTCCGTAAAATGAATGATAAACCAGTCGCCAAAAATATGGTGACGGGAGTTTAAGATCATATTGGTTTTAACCCAAATCTTGGAAACCTGATCCAAAGTAAGAACCAGTCCAATAAGACCTAGGGCATAAGCCAAATGTTTTTTTGCCTTGTTAACAGTCTGCGAAGCAGTCAAAATTATTTGTATTGATTAAGTTTTGCCTCAATACTCATGGTTGTGTGCGGTACAGCCATCAAACGCTCTTTCTGAATGAGCTTGCCTGTAACTTTACATACCCCGTAGGTTTTATTTTCAATGCGTACCAAAGCAGCTTCTAAGTTCTCAATGAATTTACGCTGTCTGGCGGCAAGTTGACTGATGTTTTCTTTTGAATGAGTGGCAGAGCCGTCTTCCAAGGTTTTGTAACTGCCAACAGTATCTTCAGTACCGTTAGCATTGGCATTAGAAAGGTAATCCTGCATGGAGCTTAATTCCTGACGGGCAACCTCTAGCTTCTTCATAATCAAGTCTTTGAACTCTTGGAGTTCATTGTCACTATACCTGGTCTTTTCTTTTTCAGACATGGGGATTAAACTTTATTAATTCTTACAAATAACTCTTCTGCCTCAATCTCTATTGGGTGGTAATCTTCGGTAGCAGATTCCGAAAATACCAACTCATCTGCTAGAGTTTCGGCGCAAATATAATCTTTAAAGGATGCGAAGGAATTTTTCAACGCTGAATTTGATAGAATTTGTATACGGATGTGATCTGTTACGTCTAAGTCGCTGTCTTTGCGCAAGTTCTGTAACCTGTTTACCAATTCTCTAGCGATGCCTTCTTGCTTTAATGTTTCGTCAATATGCACATCTAGTGCCACAAGGTAATTGCCGTCGCTAGCTACTTGCCATCCTGGAATATCCTGGTAGCTGATTTCCAAATCTTCGGCTTCAAACAATACCGCAGTTCCTTCAATCTCTACTTCCAATTGACTAGTTTGTTCAAATTGTTTTAGTTGCTCGTCGGTCATTTGTGGAACCCAAGCAGCTACGCTCTTCATAAGCTTACCTACTTTTTTACCCAAAGTTTTAAAGTTAGGCTTCACCAAACGCTCCAAATGCAAATTGTCTTCTGTCAAGAACTCCAATTCCTTTACGTTTACTTCGCTTAAAAGTAAGTCCTTAACGAGGTTAAGTTGCTCATTTTTCTGTGGCCCCATAGAAGGAATCAAGATTTTCTGAAGCGGCTGTCTTACACGGATATTGGTTTTCTTTCTGAGTGAAAGAACAAGTGAAGAAAGGTCTTGCGCCATTTCCATACGTTCTTCCAATGCTTTGTCTATAAAGGCTTCGTTCACGCTTGGGAACTTAGCATGGTGTACCGATTCCACATCGAAACGACCGGTGGCTTTGTTCAAATCGCTAAACAAACGTTCTCCGTAGAAAGGGGCGAAGCTCGACATCAATACGCTGCAAGTTTCCAAACAGGTATACAAAGTCTGGTAAGCCGATAGCTTGTCTTGGTTCATTTCACCTTTCCAGAAACGGCGGCGGCATAACCTCACGTACCAGTTACTTAGGTTTTCACCTACAAAGTCTTGGATGGCACGCGTAGCGCGCATCGGCTCGAAATCGTTCATCGCTTGCTCTACTTCTTTAACCAAAGAGTTTAAGAGCGATAGAATCCAGCGGTCAATTTCCGGACGCTCAGCATAAACGATATCGGCTTCTGTGTACTTGAAGCCATCAATATTGGCGTATAATCCAAAGAAGGAGTACACATTGTATAGGGTAGCGAAGAACTTACGTTGGGTCTCTGCTACACCATCTAGGTCAAATTTTAGGTTATCCCAAGGGGCTGAATTACTCAACATATACCAGCGCACTGCATCGGCACCGTATTGCTCCAAGGTGCTAAAAGGATCGATGGCGTTGCCGAGTCGTTTCGACATTTTATTGCCGTTTTTGTCCAGCACCAATCCGTTGGCTACTACGTTTTTGTATGCTACCGAGTCGAATAACATGACGCCTAAAGCGTGGAGGGTAAAGAACCAACCGCGGGTCTGGTCTACACCTTCTGCGATGAAGTCGGCAGGGAATACCTTCTCTAAGCCTTCGTTGGCCGGTCCGAAAGGCTCCGGTTTCTCAAATGGCCAGTGCCATTGTGCATAAGGCATCGCACCGGAGTCAAACCATACATCGATCAAATCAGATTCACGTTGCATCGGCTTGCCGCTAGGACTTACCAATACCACTCTGTCTACATAAGGCTTGTGTAATTCGATATCAAGTAAATCGCCATTCCACTTTAAGTCTTCATTACCGGAGATGCCGGCAGCCATCGCTTTTTTAACTTCATTGCTCAATTGTTCAATGGAGCCAATGCAAATCTCCTCAGATCCGTCTTCCGTTCTCCAGATAGGCAAAGGTGTTCCCCAATAACGTGAACGAGAAAGGTTCCAGTCTACCAGGTTTTCCAACCAATTGCCAAAACGTCCGGTTCCGGTGGAGGCCGGTTTCCAGTTGATGGTTTTATTCAATTCTACCAATCGCTCTTTCACCGCAGTTGTTTTAACAAACCAAGATTCAAGCGGGTAGTAGAGGATAGGTTTATCCGTTCTCCAGCAATGCGGATAACTGTGTTCGTAGCGTTCTACTTTAAAGGCTTTGTTTTCTTCTTTCAGTTTGATGGAGATTCGCTCATCTACAGAAAGGTATTTATCGCGACCTTGAATTTGAGCTTCGGCAGCTTTTTCTTCTTCGCTTAGGTACTGCTCTTTCACAAACTCATTAGCGAAATCACTCACCTCAGGTACAAAACGTCCGCGTTTATCAACCAAGGTCAATGAGCCAATGCCATTTTGTTTGGCAACCCTGTAGTCATCCGAACCAAAGCTAGGGGCAATGTGTACGATACCGGTACCGTCTTCTGTGGTCACGAAATCGCCGCCAATCACACGGAAAGCGTCGCCGTCGGTTGGCTGTACATAAGGCAATAACTGCGCATAGTTCAAGCCAATCAGGTCTTCTCCTTTGATATGGGAGAGGATGCGGAATGGCAGTTTTTTATCGCCGGCTTTATAGGTATCGAAATCTGCTTCTTCGCTAAAGTATTTACCCAATAAATCTTGAGCCAGCACCACCGTCACAGGCAAACCTGTATACTGGTTGCGAGTCTCCACTACAGCGTATTGAATCTTAGGCCCAACGGCCAAAGCGGTATTGGAAGGTAAAGTCCATGGTGTGGTAGTCCAAGCTAAGAAATGAATCTCAGCATCGCCTAAAAGCGCTTTCTTCTGATCTGATTCAGCCACTTTAAATTGTGCCACCACGGTGGTGTCTTTTACCATTTTGTAAGTGCCGGGTTGGTTCAGCTCGTGGGAACTGAGTCCGGTACCTGCAGCAGGTGAAAACGGTTGAATGGTATGGCCTTTATAGAGGAAACCTTTGTCGTGCAAACGCTTAAGCAATTGCCAAAGGGTCTCGATATAGTTGTTCTCGTAGGTGATATAGGGATTATCGAGGTCAACCCAATAGCCCATTTTCTCGGTTAGATCGTCCCAAACGTCTTTGAACTTTAAAACGTCTTCGCGGCAAGTACGGTTATACTCTTCTACGCTGATTTTCTCACCGATATCGTCTTTGGTGATGCCCAGTTTCTTTTCTACCTGCAATTCAACAGGCAAGCCGTGGGTATCCCATCCGCCTTTGCGGTCTACTCTATATCCTTGTTGGGTTTTATAGCGACAGAAAATGTCTTTTATGGTGCGACTCAATACGTGGTGAATGCCCGGCATTCCGTTAGCAGAAGGCGGACCTTCATAGAATACCCAAGCAGGAGCACCCTCGCGCAGGTCTAAACTTTTTTCAAATGTATTGTGCTCTTTCCACCAGGCCAGCACCTCTTTTTCAAACGCAGGAAAGTCGAGTTTCTCGTAGTCTTTGTACAATCCCATAAAATCAGATGTCTTCTTCTTCTAATTCGATTACGCTGCTTTTCATTGACTCACGCATGTTCATCCGTTTTTCCATTCCCAGCAAGAGGCTAGGAAGTAGGAATAGGTTGGAGAAGAGTCCGAAGGCCAAACTCAAAGAAGTGAGTAAGCCTAGGTAAACCGTTCCTCCAAAGCTGGAGAATGCGAAAATGATAAAGCCGAAGAACAGAATGACGGTTGTGTAAATCATGCTGAATCCGGAATGGTCAATGGAGGCTCTTACGGCCTGACTGATATTGTAATCGTATTTCTTTAATTCAAAACGGTATTTAGCGAGGTAGTGAATAGTCAAATCGACCACAATACCGAATGCCACACCAAAAATAAGGATGGTACTTTCTTTCAATGAGATACCGCTGAAGCCCATGATACCTAAGGTCATAAACAATGGCAATAGGTTAGGCAATAAGGCGATGCCAATCATTTTATAGGAACTGAATAGCAAGGCCATGATGATGCCTATGATCATAAAGGCCCAGCCTAAGCTCACACTTAAATTCTTGATAAGGTATGAATTGCCTTTTACGTGAACCACGCTTTTACCGGTAATCTCAACGTTGAACTCTTCCGGTGGGAATACCGAATCAATCTGCGCTCTAAGCGATTGCCTGATTTCTTCGTTGCGTGTAGTACCCACATCGGCAATTTGGCAAGAGATACGGGTATAGCGGTAAGTGGTATCAATAAGCGATTTGAGCAAGTCCGAATTCTTCTTGTTGTATTGATTCGGCATCATGTTAAGTATCTTACCCATCTCCAGCGGGTTAGGTAAGATATAGCGCTTCGGATTGCCCCGGTAATAGGCTTGGTTGATGAACTTCATTAGTTCGCTAACCGACATAGGCCTAGACAATTCAGGGTATTCTTCCATCTTTCTGCTGAGCAATTCCAAGCGTTGTAAAACGCCGAGGTCTCGCACCATGCCTTCTTCTTTGGTATCGATATAGACTTCAAAAGGGAAGAGGCCTCCAAAGTTCTGCTCAAAGAATTTCAGGTCTTTGTATAATTTCTCTTTCGGGCTGATGCCGTCCAAAATATAACCGAAGGTATGCACCTTGGAGAGACCGATACTCGACACTGCTACCAGAACAATGGCCGCAGAATAAACCCATTTGCGGTGGTTGAATACGATTCGGTTCACAAATGACAGTACACCCGATAAGGTTTTCCTATCGAGGTGGCGAAGTTGTTTATTGCTCGGTCCAGGTAAGAAACTGAATAGTATCGGAATCAGTAAAACACTTAGTACATACACCACCATGATATTCACAGCAGCCAAACGCCCGAATTCATCCAATAAACTGCTGCCGGTAAAGCTAAATACACCGAAACCGATGGCCGTGGTAAGGTTCGTAAGCAATGAAGCCACTCCAATCTTAGAAATGGTGCGGGTCAAGGCTAACATTTTGTTCTTGTGGGTGCGGTACTCAAAATGGTAAACGTTCAGCAGGTAAACGCTGTTCTGAATACTGATTACCACAATCAAAGGCGGAATCAAAGCCGTAAGAATACCAATCTTGAATCCCATCAGGTACATAGACCCAATCGTATAGGTAAGACAGATAGCAACCATGATAAGGGAGCTGGCTACGATTTGCAATGACCTAAAGAAGATTAGAATGAAGATACCCGTAATCACAATCGATAAGAAGGTAAAGAGCAATAGCTCTTTTGAAATCTTCTGTGAGTTGATGGTGCGGATATACGGTACACCGCTATAGCTTAATTCTACGTTGTGTTTTTTAGAAAGTTCATCACCCAAAGCCTGAAGCTCTGCCACCAAACTCTCACGTCTTTTGGTTTGAGTAGCGGTAGAATCGAAGGTGATGGCAATCATTGTTGCATTCGTCTCCGGGTTGAATAGGTAATTGTGGTAGAAGGGTAGGTTTTGAATGGCGGCCTCAATGGCATCAACCTCTGCTTGTGTTTGAGGTTCGTTCTCTACCAATGGTTTTACCTGAAACTTCCAGAGGCTGTCGTTTCGCTCTAAGTTATAAAGTTTCGGAAGTGAGATGATGTTTGCAACATTTTGCAAACCTTCGATGTCTTTTGAGAAACGGTACCAGTCTTGGAAAAACTCGAGCTGAAAGAGTTTATCGGTTGCAACACCTACTACTACCATGCTACCATCTTCACCAAAAGTTTGTTTGAATTGTTGGTAGGTAATATTGGTAGGGTCGTCTTCCGGAATCACGTTAACAAGCTCGTAAGCCATTTCCGTCTTAGTGGCGAAATAACCCATTAAGACGGTCAGTACCAATAGCACTGAAGCTATGTACAGGCGAAACCGTAAAATAAAAGAGGCAATCTTAATCCACATACCGCACGTAAAGAAGGGTGCAAAAGTAATGTTTTCAATGAGAAATTTAGGATAAAGCCAAGGCAATATCCTTTCAATATGGTTCGTATTTAAGGGGAAACCTAATGTATACTTGCACTATGCGTACTCGATTAAAGTTCAGTCTGCTGTTTAGTCTTTTTGTTTCGTGTGTTTACGGACAAAATATTGGCGTTGGCCAATGGCGGGTTCACTTTCCTTACAATAATCCCAGAGGCTTTGAAATAGCTGAAGAACAATTGTATGCTTGGGGAGAACAGGGATTCTTTCGCTACGATATGGAAAGCGGCGAAACCAAGGTGCTTTCCAAAATTGATGGCTTTTCGGAAGTAGGCGTGAGCACCATGCTCTACCATGAATCGACCAAAACGCTTTTAGTTGCCTACCAAAATTCGGTAATGGATCTGTTGGTAAACCGCGAGGAACTTATTCAAGTACCGGATATTGCTTTGGCAAACATCAATGGTTCCAAGCAAATCAACCACATGAGTAGCTACCAAGACTTTGCAATACTTTCT
The DNA here is from genome assembly GCA_006226545.1 of Bacteroidota bacterium. Lineage (GTDB taxonomy): Bacteria > Bacteroidota > Bacteroidia > UBA8524 > UBA8524 > M1806. The sequence goes on from SBGR01000064.1 coordinate 14,195, forward strand.
TGTGGTTTTGGCATTCACGTTTACAATGTAAAAAAGCAAGAGTCAACCGCAACCTGGCGATCCACCATGTTTACAGAGGTATACGCTAGTACCATTTTGCAAAACAAAGTGTACGCGGCTACCAAAGACGGTATCTATTCCGCAAGTTTGCCGCCGGTAGGAATGGCGATTAACCCGGCCTCGTGGACTTTAATCCAAAACGGTGAGGCTACCATGATTGCCAATGATGGGGCGCAATTGTGGACCGTCATCGATAGTGTTTTGTACAATTCCAACGGAACTACATTCAATGCGCAAGGTGGAAAAAAGACCTATTACAAGATGGTTCCAAAAGACAATGAGATCTTTTTGAATTCTGATTCCGGCTTATTCATCTTAACCCAAAATGGTTATACCCACCGCAATGCCGATCCTGCAAGGCAGGTTATGGTAGTGAACAATAAAATGTATTCCGCCTCATTTGGCTACGGTATTATCATCGACCAAGGCGGACCGCTTCTATTCATTTCACCATCTGGCCCGCAAGGTTTACGCACCGGTAAGATGGTTTCTAAAGGAGGGAAAATTTACATTGGAGGAGGATATATGTTTGAGCGAGGGGCTCCCAGCTATTCGTTTGATGGCTACTATACCTTCGAAAATGGAAAATGGAGCAATAGCCGAAGTACCTTCAATGATTACTTAGATACCTTCAAAGACATCCATGCCATTACTTTAGATCCGAATGGGGATTTGTGGTTGGCCAGTTTACTGGATGGTATTGTGCGCTTAAGAGGAAATCAAGTGCTGGAGCATTATTCACCACTCAACAGTCCGCTAAAAACGGAAACGCCTTTGCTTATTACTTCCATTCAATTAGACGATAAACGCAATCTATGGGTATCCAACTATGAAAGCACGTACCCTTTATTGGTGAAGACCGTTGGAGGCGTTTGGGATTCCATTTCATTGGGAAATGCTACTACCATCTTGGATATGATCATTACGCGAGATGGCAACAAATGGATGAAACTGCGAGATAAAAACAGCGTTGTTTCTGCCGGTATCATGGTTTACAACGATAACGGCACTCCGCTAGATCAAACCGATGATCCAAGTCCGAAGTATTTAGGAACAGGAGCGGGTAATGGCGACCTTCCAAGCGCAGAGGTACGTTGCATGACGGAAGACCGTAACGGTCAGTTGTGGATAGGCACGGCTAAAGGCTTGGCTGTATTTTACAGTCCTTCCAATATCTTCAGTAATAGACCTAGCGATGCACGTCAAATTGTGATTGGTGAAGGTGATAACGTGGGTTATTTACTAGGCGATGAGGAAATCAATGCCATCTACGTGGATGGGGGAAATAGAAAATGGATTGCCTCTAGATCAGGGTTGTGGTTGGTATCGCCCGATGGACAAGAAGTCTTAGCTCATTTTAATCAAGACAATAGTCCGTTGATTTCAAACGAAATTTCCCAATTGGGCATGGTGGAAGAAACGGGTGAGTTGTTTATCGCTACCGACAAAGGAATTATCTCCTACCGAACTGGGTCTTCTGCCGGTGGCGATACACACGGCGAGGTGAAGGTATTTCCAAACCCGGTTAAACCTGATTTTGAAGGGCCGATAACCATTTCCGGTTTGCCTCAAGATGCCTACGTTAAGATTACAGATATCAGTGGTAACCTTATTTATGAAACCAGAGCCAACGGCGGAACCGCTACTTGGAATGGTCAGAACTTTAGTGGCAGAAGAGCTTCCACCGGCGTCTACATGGTCTTCACGGCCAACCAAGATGCCAGCGATACCTATGTGAGTAAGATACTCTTCATTGCACCATGAACATCACGGGCAGGGGAATAGTTATTCAATGTACTCGCTATAGCGAAACCTCTGTCATTGCTCGGATTTTTACCAGAGAAATGGGAATGCAGTCATTTATGGTTCCGGGTGTTCGGAGCAATAAAGGCGCAATTCGAAGTTCCCATTTGCAACCACTAAACCTGCTCGAACTGGTCATGCAAATCAGGCAGTCGGCTAGCCTTCAACGTATTCGAGAACTACGCTGTACTCCGGTTTTAAGCAGCATACACTACGACCCGAAAAAATCGGGTATTGCCATGTTTATGTTGGAGATTCTGAACCGCGCGATACGGGAAGAAGAAAGGAATGAAAAGCTATTTGATTTTCTCTGGACCAGCATCCAAATTCTCGACCTCAAAGAGCAGGGCATCGCTCCATTTCCTATTCATTTTTTGGTTCAACTTTCTCGCTATTTGGGCTTTTATCCGGCTGCAGAAACCTACCAAGAAGGGTACTGCTTTGACATGGAAGAAGGCGGTTTTTTCCTGCAAGTGAGTGCAACTGAAGAGGATAAGCTTATCGCTCAATCACTTTTTAAGCTCTTGAACAAAGACTTCGATCAGTTGGAAGAAGTTAAGCTAGGTCATGCTATGCGTCAGCAAGTTTTGAATCTGCTGCTCAACTACTACCGAATTCACCTTCATAACTTCAAGGAGTTTAATAGTCCGGCGATTCTGAAAGAGATTTTGTCGGCCTAATTTGTATCTTCGGTTAAACCATTTGTAATCCTACTTATCTTTTCGCTATGAACCTGACCAAATTGTGTGTTCTAGGCATTGGTTTAGCGCTTGCTTCCTGCAGTAAAACCCATGTTTACGAAAACAATACACCACCTGCTGATAACAGCATTTCAGAGCTGGAGATTAGCACGTACATCAATCGAGTTTACATCAGTTTATTGGGCAGGAAAGCCGATGCAGAAGAATTTAGCGATGCCAAGGAACTCATGGGCAATCAGCCCGGTTTAGCAGAACGGGAACAATTACTCGATCAATTATTGCAATTACCTGAATACAAAAGCAATTACGTATTACGCTGGCGCCAAGATTTGATTGAAGGCATCGATTCCATTCAAGCATCCAAAGACATGGCCTTGTATACCTTTCAGCTGCAAGACAGCGCCATGAATCCTTTGATTCGCTCTGAGCTCCAAAATAGGGTAGTGCGTTTGCAGAACTTGGTAATGGTGAATCAAGATTACCTGAATGGAGTAATTGATTGGAAAGGGGTGATTCGCCGGTTTATCGATAACCATTACTACGACGAGATCAACATGGGAACGGAGAACTTTGTGGTGAGTCTTTTTCAACATTTCCTCGACAGGTATCCATCTGCGCAAGAACTGGAAGACGCCAAGCGAATGGTTGACGGTTTTAGTGGAATCTTGTTTCTTCAAACCGGCAACTCCAAAGCGCAATGCCTCGATATTCTATTTAGCTCGGAAGCCTTTATGGAAGGGCAGATCCACCGTTTGTATCAAAACTACATCTACCGAAAGGCCACCCAAGATGAGGTGCTTTATCAGCTCGATTTATACCAACAGACTCAGCTGATTCAAAGCATTCAACGTTCCATATTAACTAGCGAATCTTACTTTAAACAATGAAAAAGCTCCTACTAATCTTCGGTTTGGTCTCGCTCTTCTCTTGTCAGAAGGAGCTCAAATATGCTTATGAACTTGAGCCGGTTAACCTCAGCCAAAGCAAAGACAAAAGCAACCTGAAAAGCGATTTGCAATTTGTGTCGATAGCCTATTCGGATCTCTTCGGTAAACAGATTGCCGCCAGCGATTTGAATGTGATTTTAGAGGGCTATAATTCTGTAGGGGATAAAGGTGTGGTAATCGATAGGGTATTGCGCAAAATGTTAGCGGTAAACGGCATCATCAAGCCCGATGCAAGTGTTATGCGTGCCGATTTAGATGCATTTATCGAAGAGAGCTTTGAGCGGTTTTTAGTGCGTAAGCCGGCCGAAATGGAGCGCTGGTTCTTTGCCTCCATCATGGAGAAGAATTCGGCTCTGCAGCCGGAAGATATATACTATGCTTTAATGACCTCAACCGAATACCGTTACTACTAATTTCCAATCCATGAAAAGAAGAAGCTTTATACGAAATGCAGCCTTGACCGGAGCGGGAATGATAGCTGCTCCCTATATCTTACCTGGCGGAAGGTTATTTGCCGCCAGTGGATCGCGCATAGCTAACCACGTGGTATTTTGCATGTTTGCCGGTGGTATTCGAAACCTCGATTCAGTGCAAAAGGCAGACGGTAACCTCATGTGTGGTTTGCTCACCGGTACCGAATCGCTAAGCGCAGATATAGCTTCTCAGATGCATCCTTTACCCGCACTTCCCGGTGCTAGTTTGCAAACGCAAGGAACACTTTTTAAGGAGTTTAGGTACAAAAGCGGACCGTCCGGTCATTACAACGGACATACCACAGCCATTACCGGTCGCTATACAGATAACTCCCTTTCACTATTGGAGAGACCACCGTACCCAACCGTATTTGAAATGTACCGGAAACATAGCAGTCCGGATAAAAGCGCCATGAATGCCTGGTGGATTTCCCATACCAACGAATTGTATCCCATCCTTAACTACAGTACTTACGGTGGATACGGCCCTGACTTTGGCGCCAATCAATTATCGCCCACCAACCTTTTCAATAGCAGGGTGCGCGACGCTTACAGTAATCCGCTTTCCATAGATCAAGCCAAGGAGGCCGACCTCAAGCAAATCAGGGATTTTATGGACGGTGGATTTAAGTCGAGCGGATTAAATCTCAATTCAGGCATTGCCAATACGGAAGCGGATAGAATGGCCATTCAGCAGTTTTTGGACGCCATGTATACGGAGCATTATGCCGGACAGCATAATAACCCTTGGGGCATGAGTAATCCGGCTATTATGAACGGTGATATGCGCAACGTATTTTATGCAGAGAAGGTGATGCAACAGTTTAAACCGGAATTACTGGTGGTGAACATGTTTGGCGTGGATGTGTGTCACTCTGATTTCACGTCCTATTGCAATAACTTAAGAAAAGCGGATTGGGCTGTGAATCACCTATGGCAAACCATTCAAAATACACCCGGCATGGCCAACGATACGATTCTGATTATAGCGCCTGAAATCGGGCGTAATGCACAGGAAAATACCATAAAAGACATCAACGGAAGAGGAGGCCTAGACCATACCACAGACGATAGCATGTCGAGAGAGCTCTTCTGCCTCATTGTTGGACCGCCGTCTATGGTGAAACAAAACCAAGTGATCAATCAGGTGGAAGGCGAAAGCATCGATATTGTGCCTACTATCGCACGTATTTTGGGCTTTGATACGGATTTGCAACAGAGCTTACCGGGACAACATTTAGGAGCGGCATTCGTATGAGAAAGATTGGACTTATCAGTATAATGTCGGTCTTGCTTTGGGCATGTGGCGGCGACAGTACTTTCCATGAGAATCCTTACGATTCAAATGGGAATGGGACGAACGTAGAAAAGGATACGCTAGACCCGGCTTCATTTGCCGGTTTACACAAGCAAATCTTTTCGGTTCGATGTGCTAACCCGCTTTGCCACGATGGCACCTTTGAGCCCGATTTCAGAACCATGGAAAGCGCCTACAATAACCTGGTTTACCATCCGGTAGTAAAGAACAATAGCACCAACGACTTCACGTATAGGGTTATTCCATTTGATCCGAGTAAATCGTGGTTGATTGAGCGATTAACCACCGATGATGCGGTATTGGGCAGAATGCCTTTGTATGCGCAACCTTTGAATAGTGCGGAATTGGAAAATGTAAAGCGATGGATTAACGAAGGTTGTAAAGACATATCGGGCAAGGCTGCAAAGTTTCCGAATCAACAACCGCAGGTAGTAGGCAGGGCTGCGCTGGATCAAAATCAAGTACGTTTAGATACAGCTTACGACGGTCAATTTCCGGCTGCTTTTAAGGTAGCTCCGGGTACGGCAGTAACTTTATTGATATTGGTTCGCGACGATAGCACGGCTACGAGTCAGTTGAAAAATGCCAAAGTGAGGTTCTCCTACGATATGGACGATTTCAGTTCGGCTACCACCAAGACTGCAACTTATTTTACCCAAGACTATTTCACGGTTCAGTTTAATGCAGCGGAGTTCAACCCGGGTCAAACCGTCTATTTCCGTTTTTACTGTGAAGACGGAGATCATGCTTCACCTGCAGAGTTTCCAATGCAGACCTCCCACCTTTATTATAAAACCGTATTCGCCTTTATTGTCAAATGAAACTAACAAAGACATTTTACATACTCCTGTTAGTTACGGGAATAGCAGCTTGCGATAAAACTGACGATCAATTGGGCGTGCCACGCATTGAATGGGTGACCTATGGTCCACAAGAAATTAAAGCGTTTAGCGATTCAGTTTATTTTGAGGTTTACTACGAAGACCAAGACGGTGATATAGGCATTAATGACCCTTCAGCCTACAACTTGTTCTTAGAAGACCAACGCATTCCGCTGACTTACAAGTTTAGAATTAGCGAATTGACACCGGATAGGCAAGCCTTATCCATTTCGGGGAATTTGAAGTTATCGTTGCCGAATACAGTTCTAGTAAACGGTTCTACTGCTGAGCTGGTGAATTATAAATTATACTTGGTAGATAGGGCAGGACACCAAAGCAATATTTTGACTACCAATGCTTTGAATGTTATTCCTTGAGCTACTTGAATTCTCCTTGTGAGGAATCCATTTTTAGCTAATTTTGCTGCCCTCCTGCTGAAGTGGCGGAATTGGTAGACGCGCTACATTCAGGGTGTAGTGTCCGCAAGGGTGTAGGGGTTCGAGTCCCCTCTTCAGCACATTATTTAAAGCCGCAGTTTGCGGCTTTTTTTGTTTCTAAATAGTGGATTCTGTTTGATGTGCGTTGTTGTGCTAGAGAAGTCCCCCTGAAAGTGCAGACACGGAGTCGTCTGCATCTTCAGCACATTATTTAAAGCCGCAGTTTGCGGCTTTTTTTATTTCAATTCGTCTCATCGCTATGCCATTCTACTAGCTTACATTTGTTTTATGGGCATACTCGAAGCAACGCAAGCCGTAGAGCCGCTTTCGCTGGAATCGGCCAAGGCCTTAGCTCAGATTATTGAACGAAAATCGCTTAAGAAAGGACAACATGTTTTGTACTTCGGCGAGGTAGACAAGTACATGCATTTCATGGTGCAAGGTGCCGGCAGGGTGTATTACGAGCACGATGGAAAGGACATTACCGATTACCTGGCATTGGATGGACAGTTTTTAGGTGGCGTTATTAGCATGTTTACCGGAAAGCCTAGTCATAAAGCCATTGAAATTTTAGAAGACAGTGAAGTTGAATCGCTTCATTATCCCAGCTTTGAGCGGCTGTGTGCGCAATACCATGACATAGAACGGTTGGGGAGAAAGATGGCCACTTTCGCTTTTTTGGAGGCGCAAGAGCGGATTGAATCCATTCGTTTTCATTCGGCCGCGGAGCGTTATGCTTTTCTTGAGCTGAAGTATCCCGGTATCAGCAATAGGATTCCTTTAAAACATTTGGCTTCTTACTTAGGCACTACGCAAGTGAGTTTGAGTCGGATCAGGGCCGGTATTCAATAATTCTCCGATTTTAACATATGTAAAAAGCTAAGACCATTGGGCGCTTCAATTTTGCAACATGAATGAAATGGAAACGGATTACCTAATTGTGGGTGGAGGCATTGCGGGATTGAGTGCCGGGATTGCACTTAAAAACCTGAATAAAACTTTTGTAGTTGCAGAGTCTACGCCGGAGGCTCGCCCTGCCGGAGCAGGAATTACATTGGCAGCCAATGCCATGGAGGCCTATGCTGAATTAGGAGTTGAAGATTTGGTTCGCAATGCGGGAAGGGTATTGCGTAAGGTGGCCATAGAAGATCAAAAGGGAAATGCCTTGAATAGAGTTGATTTACGCAAGATGTCGAAATCACGGTATAACCTTGGTATTCATAGAGCGGCTTTGCATCAGGCTTTGCTTCAAGCAGTGGGCGTTGAAAACGTGTTGTGGAATAAGCGAAGTAAATCACTCAAAGAAACCCAAGCCGGTTATACGGTGGAATTTGAAGACGGTACTCAAATAAAGACGAAATACTTGATTGTAGCTGAAGGGATTCATTCTAAGCTCAGGACTTATTTCTTGCCCAATTCAGAGATTCGTTATGCGGGTTATACCTGTTGGCGCGGAATTGCCCAAACCAAAACCCAATTGGAATCGAGTGAAGAAGCCGTTGAGATTTGGGGTTCCCAAGGTCGTTTTGGTTACGTGCGAGTGAACGACGAACAGGTGTATTGGTTCGCTACAGCTAAGTTTCCGCAGCAAAGCAAGGAAGCGGCTGCTTTTACCTTAAGTGATATCAAACAGCGTTTTAGTGTGTATCCTAAAATGGTAAGGGAACTGCTAGCTCAAACTTCAGAAAAATCGCTTTTATGGAATGATATCATCGACCTAAAACCTATACCGCAATTTGCGTTCGGTAAAGCAGTATTGATTGGCGATGCAGCACATGCCACTACACCAAACATGGGACAAGGTGCTTGCCAGGCCATTGAAGATGCCTTGGAATTGCAACGTTGCCTTCAGCTCAATGGTACTGTAGAAAAGCAGTTTAGCGAATTTGAAAAACGCAGAAAAGACAGATCTCAACTGATTGTGAAGCGAAGTTGGAGCTTGGGTAAATTAGCCGAATCTACCTCGCCCTTGGTGGTTGCCCTGCGAAATACTGTGCTTAAGCTTGTTCCGGAGAAAATGAACTTGAAACAAATGGAACAAATCCTAAATCAACCACGCTTTTAGTACTGTCCGGTTCCAATCATCACCAAGGTACAAGCATATTCCGTTTCAATCCCGGCGGCTTCTGCCTTTTGACGCAGTGTATTATTCTCCGTTCCGGGATTAAAGATGATGCGTTTAGGTTCCATCGCTAAAATCGCATCGTAATAAGATTCTTGGATGCTCGGGTTGATGTACAAGGTAAGTGTATCAATTTCTTCTGATTTACCTGGAAGGCTCGACTGAATCGGCCTTCCAAATACATCACCGCGCTTAACCCCAACCGGGATAAACTCATGTCCGGCTTGTTTCAGTAAAGAAGCGGCTCTAAAAGCGTATCGCTCCGGGTTATTACTTGCTCCCAGAATGACCGTCTTTTTCATGGTTGCATGTCTGAGTTAAGCGGTTGGTTAGGGGTAATGGCCATTCTGCCCAAATCCTTATCGAGCATGTACAAGCCATCGGTATTGGCACCCACCATTTTAATTTTGTCGACAATAGTTCTGAAGAGGTTTTCTTCTTCCAATTGTTCAGAAACATACCATTGTAGGAAGTTGAAAGAAGTGAAATCTTTCTCTTGCAAACAGAGGTTCACCAATTCATGAATGGAGGTGGAAACCTTTCCTTCGTGATTCAAAATCAGTTTGAATAGTTCTTCGAGCGAGGCGTACTCGTGGTTAGGCTGTGGTACAGCCGGTGCTTTGGCAAAACCGCCTGCATCGTTGATATAAAAGAAGAGTTTCTGCATGTGCATCTTTTCTTCTTCTGCTTGGTTGTAGATGAATTTGCTGGCTCCTTCAAAGCCATTGTTATCGAGCCACGAAGCCATGGCGAGGTATTGAAAATAAGAGAAAGCTTCAAGGGCAACCTGATCGTTCAGGGCTTTTTCAATGTTTGATGATACCATAGAAACAAAGTTACAATGAAGGCAATCTAAAGTCAATTCAAATAAGCAACGAATGCACTAAAAGAAAAAGGTCGAACCGAAGTCCGACCTTTCATCATTTTCGCTATGAAAACAATCAATTACCTGTTAGAAATAACAAGTCTTGATACAGATTGTTTTCCGTTTTGTTCAACTTTCACAAAGTATACACCGTTGGTCAAGTCGCTTACGTCTATTTGGCTTTTAGCCGACTCAATATTCAACTGTTTAACAGCTTGGCCTGCAGCGTTGATTAAGCTTACAGTACCGCCGTTTTCGTTTAAGTCGAGGCTAAAGCTACCTTTTGCCGGGTTAGGGTAAAGGTTCAATACCGGAGTCATGCTTACTACTGTATTCAAGATACCACGCTCAAATGTAATCAGGTAGCTAGAAGCTGCCATTTCCATGTTGTCGTTAGAAGTAGCTTTAACGGTCCACAACAAGCTCAAGCTGTTTCCAGGAGTGAGGTTAGCACCGAAGGCATCAGCTAATGCTTTGTAGCTGATGGTTAGGGTAGTATCCATTCCGCTATTATCAGATGGCAAGCTCAAAAGTGGGTTGCTGAAATCGCCGGTAGGCAAATCAAGCATGAAAGAATACATTGGAGGGTTAACGCCTAATTTAGCTTCAGCCGTAGTCCAAGAGATGGTAGCTTCTTGAGCTGGGTCGCCTTGCACTTGGATTGTAGTGTTATTTGCTGGAGAAACGAGGTCGAATGCGCCCAATGAATCTTGCAAGATATCGGTAATGTAGCGAGGCAATAATTGGTAACCTGCATCACGCGGATTGCTTCCGTCGAATTGTCCTCCAAGACCAATTACATCAAATTCACCTGTAGGAGCGGCGGCGTTAGCCAAGGTGCTGGTAGGTAGAATTCTGATTTGGAAAGAGTCGTTGCTTACAGTGCTAAATGCCCAGTAGTTTCTGCCGCTCGTACCTGCATCCCAAGTAGGGATTGGAGTACCAAGAACCAAGTTGTTGATACGAACAAATTCGTTTTCAGTGCTTTCGTCCATTGCTGTAATTACAGCTGGCTCTTTCAATGCAACACCTGATTGGATAAGCTCGATGGTATCCAAGAAATCCAATTGGATCAATCCGTTGAAATGTGTCAAGCGACCACGCATCATGATGGAGTCACCTTCGGTAATGGTATAACCAAAAGTAGAAGCAGAAGCAGGAGCGAAGTTGCTGATACCTGCCGTGTTGTCGATAATGGTGAAAGAGTATCCGCTGGTGCGGGTATTTGTACCGTAAACCACACCGGTCACTTCAAACAAAGAGTCGTTTGAAATCGGTAAGAAGTCGGCATCCAATTGTTTGATGGAAGCGATGCTTCGCACGTCGTAGTCGTTTTCGTAGATGTTTAAGCTAAGTGAATCGTTTGTGCTAGCTACATCAGCACCAACCAAGTTCAATCCAAAGCGTGTTCTACGAATAGAAGGACCAGAATTGGCATCATCAATTAATTGTACTGTGATGTAAAGGGTATCAGCGGTATTCGCATCAAAAGTGGTCATTGGACCATTTACAAATGAGAAATGAGCGTTCTCGATAGCCGTAACGTCTGCACCGGTTTTAGGTACTAAGTTAACGTCTACAGTATTGCTTCCTTTGTTCACAATATAAACACCGATGTCGAACAAGCCATCTTCTTCGTTTTTAGTAAGGCTATTGGCAATAAATCCAACTTGTGGTTGAGAAATACCTTCACCGTTCAATCTAATTTGATTGGTGAATGCATTGGTACTGGTAATGTTTAACATATTTTGGTTAACACCGCCAGTGCTTGGGTTAAATCTAACCTCAATGGTGGTAGGGTTAACAACTCCACTGCTTGGAGTCAAGCTAACCGATGTGCCATAGGTACCGTTTTGTTCGCGTACTTCATAACCGGTTGGAGCAGTGAGTACCAAATTAGCAGTTAAGCTTTGTGCACCAACTACGAAGCTGAATGAAGAGGTAGCTACATTAACCATGGTAGTACCAAAATCGTAATCATAGCTGCTTGTATAAACTCGGATTTGAGGAGTCAAAGAAACTTCTAAAAAGCCTTGGCGACCGTTTTCTGATGGGTCGAAATTGGTTCTAGAAGCACTGTTAGTCCAGTTTGAGCTATTGAATAAATCAGCTTTCAAAGTAGCTAACATATTCAATGAATCACCTCTGTAAAGACCGTTGTCTACGTTACCAACACTCACAGTGCTAGTACCTTCAACCAATCCGGTTGGTAGGTAGGAGGTATTAGAATTGACAGCTGTTCCGTCGTCTTTCCAATTTGTGCTACCGAAATTCACGGCACCAACGAAGCTTGGATTCAAGGTATCGCCTTGAAATGCCAAGATTTGATCTCCACTAGAAGAGAAGAACATGCTTCCACCTGGTTTGTTCCATGTTTCTCCAATGGAGCAAGTATAGTTTGCACCTGAGCTGTTCACGTCTTCACAGGTGATTTGCGTTCCGGTTACCAAGTTAACATTGGTAGTCCAATGGAAATAACCCTCAGTTGTGTTTAGCGCTTGAACAGTGCTATCCCATCCGTTATCTGTAAAGTAAACTTGGGTACCTGCTGTTAGGTCTCTTAATAGTACAAAAGTGAATTCATCCGGGTTGTCCGCAGAGAATCCGGTAAAGGCAATGTCGCCCGGGTTTAAGGTTGTCTGAGCACTAGCTCCCGAGACACCTAATCCCACGAATCCGAGAATAGTGAGTAGTTTTTTCATAAATAGACGAATTTTGTTTCAAAATTAATGCAATCTTACTTGGTACTTGTTAACGTATTTTAAACAATTGAATAATAAATGATAGTCATTGAAGATACCCTCATTTCTGAAAACCTGCTCGAAAAGCAATTTGTCTGCAATCTATCTGCTTGTAAAGGAGCTTGTTGTGTTGAAGGCGATCGAGGAGCGCCACTTTTGGAAGAGGAGATTGGGGTAATTCAAGACTTAATGCCGGCAATTAAGCCGTTTATGAATCCGGATTTTTTAACCGATACAGAACAAAATGGTTTTGCCGAGAAGGATGAGGATGGAGAGTGGGTTACGCGCTGCCAACCTACCGGCGAATGCAATTTTGTGGTTTACCAAGAAGGCATCACCGCTTGCGCCATTGAGCTTGCCCACAAAGCCGGGAAAATCGATTACAAGAAACCAATAAGCTGTCACCTCTATCCGGTTCGTATTCAGCGATACAAGGAGTTTCAGGCTGTGAACTACCACGAGTGGACTATCTGCTCTGCTGCTTGTCAGCTGGGCAAGGAACTCAAAGTACCTGTATATCGGTTTGTGAAAGATGCCTTGATTCGGAAGTTTGGATTAGAATGGTATGAAACGCTTGAGGCTACCGCGGCTCATATTGAGTCTAATACAGATTCACCTGAATAGAAATGTGACTGGAACGTCCTTTATCATCCACGCAGGAAATTTTATGCGTTCCTCCACGAATCTTCGTGAAGTAAGGTTCACCACGTTTAACCTTGCCTAATAGCTTATCGTCTAAGTACCAATACAGCTCACTCACCTCCGAACCGGATTGTGCGCTCAGTTCAAATTGCTCATCGCTGCCACGTTCCTGTAAATACGTAGCACCACCGGTAGGCATAACAATTTGAGGAGCTCCTTCTTCAAAAACCCGACTGCATTTAGGATTGTGCTCCGGAATCTGTTCGTAGCTTTTTTGCTCACTTTGATACCACGCTAAAAGCTCCGGAGGGTATTGCCGAATATAGGCAACCTTAACACCGGGCACTTTGCAGCTCATGCAATAACTGTAACGCATTTTGGCGTCCACCCAAACAGCTTTCTTGCAGGCACAGGCTTGCATGCTACTGATGCCCGGGATATAATAATCCATCACCTGATTTTCGCAATGGGTGCCGGCCACATGTCCGGTTTCACTGCAAACCCAACGCATGTCGACTTTCCCTTGAGGCTTAAGCCATTTATCGTTATTGCTGCCCGGTAAATTTTCAAATAAGCGAAACAGGAGTGGAGTAGCCACCTCAGCACCGCTTAAATCGGGAACGCCGGTGGCATCAAAGTTACCTACCCAAACACCCACGGTAAAGCGGTTATTGTATCCAATGCTCCAAGCATCTTTTCTACCGTATGAAGTGCCTGTTTTCCAAGCGATATGAGGTAAGGTTTTGCCGGATCTCCAGTAGGATGGGATATCAGGTCTGTTTAGCGTAGCTAACATGTGGGAAGTCATAAACGCGGCTTCAGACGAAATCCATTGAAAACTGAAATCGCTTTTGTTATCAGCTAAGTAGTGAAGGTTTCTAAACTCTCCATAATGGGCTAAGCAGAGGTAAGCTTGAGCCAATTCAGTTAAACTCACACCGCAGCCACCGAGGATAAGCGATAAGCCTAAATCATCGCGTTGCCGTTTGATTTCTGCAAATCCGGCTTTGCTTAAAAACTGTACGAATTGCCTGATGCCGCTTTGACTAAGCACTTTAACAGCAGGGATATTGAGCGATTTCGCTAAGGCATCCTTTAGGCTAATTCGACCATTAAACTCGCTGTCGTAGTTCTCCGGCGTATAACCGCCAAAATTACTCGGTACATCGCTCAACTGGGTCAACGGAGTGCAAAGTCCTTTTTCCATGGCATGGGCATACAAAAAAGGTTTGAGCGTAGATCCCGGAGAACGTATCGCTCGAACACCGTCTACTTGTCCTTGGTGTTCAATATGGTTAAAATCGGCGCTACCCACATAGGTTATAACCTTTGCGCTGGCATTGTCGATTACAACAACAGCCGCATTGCTGATTTGCCGTGAATACAAGCCTTGCACATAATTCGCTACCAAAGCCTCAGTTTTGAGTTGGAGGTTATGCGATAAGCTGCTTCGGATTATGGGAGCTGAAGGAAATTGATTTTTTAAGCGGCGACAAAAATGGGGTGCTATCTGATTCAGCTCCCTCCGCTGAAAGGCCAAAGGCTCAACCAAAGCATCGCTCAAAGATTCGGCATCGATCCACTTATGGGAGGCAAAATAGTTTAGCCAATAATTTCGCGCTTGAGTCAAGTTATCAAGCTCTCCGGAACGAATTCCAAGGCTGTTTGGACGGTTTGGAATAACTGTTAATGCGGCTATTTCAGCCGGACTTAACAATACTGGCGATTTGCCTAAGTAGAGGTAGGATGCCGCTTTGATGCCTTCAATGTTTCCGCCATAAGGCACAAGGTTTAAATAAAGATGTAGGATCTCTTCTTTTGAATACTGCCACTCCAATTGCATCGCTCGAAACACTTCCAAAAGTTTATTGGCATAACTGCGTTCTTTGGGTTCCAGCATACGCGCAACCTGCATGGAAATAGTCGACGCTCCGGATGTTCGTTTACCGCTGCTCAAGTTCTTGAAAACAGCCCGTACCATGGCGGCAGGATTGAATCCGGGGTGGTAATAAAAGTATTGATCTTCCTTCAATAAAAAGGCTTCTTCAATCGATTTACTAAGCTCTTGTGTATCCAGTTTGAGTCGCCATTTTTCATCCTCACTCAAATAGGCTGCTAAAGGTTTTCCCTCTTCACTCAACACGAGGGTGCTAAAGCCAAGCTCCGGTTTAAAAGGGAAGGCCTCATTTAAAAGCATAAAGAGTATTAATAAGAATAAAGCGTAGCCGGAAACCTGCAGTAAAAGATTTTTCCACCTGAATCGCTTTATCCTCATGCGTCTAAGATAAATTCCTGCAACGAAAAAACTATTTTCGCGACATGATTTTAGAAAACAATGCTTATACCGTGCAGGGAGTAAGATTACTCGACATTGCACAAGAATTTGGGACGCCGGTATACGTGTACGATGCCGACAAGATTATTAGCCAATACCACCGTCTAATTAAAGCATTTAAGGGTTCTAAGATCAAGATTAAGTACGCTCAAAAAGCACTGAACAACATCAATGTTTTGAAATTGCTTCGCGAAGAAGGTTCGGGCCTCGATTGCGTGTCGATTCAAGAAGTTTTGGTGGGTTTGAAAGCAGGGTTTAAACCTGCAGATATCCTTTTTACCCCTAACTGCGTATCGTTTGAGGAAATTTCTCAGGCGGTAGATTTGGGTGTAATGATCAATATTGACAATATCAGTACTTTGGAACAATTCGGACATAAATACGGGAATACTGTTCCGGTTTGTATCCGCATTAATCCGCATATCATGGCGGGTGGTAACTCGCACATCAGCGTTGGTCATATCGACTCAAAATTTGGCATCTCTTTTTACCAAATGCGCCATGTGGGACGTGTTGTGAAATCGCATAACATGCAGATTGTTGGACTCCACATGCATACAGGTTCAGACATTTTAGATGCAGAAGTATTCTTGCAGGGTGCTGAATTATTGTTTGATGCAGCGCAAGACTTCGCTGATTTGCAGTTCATGGATTTTGGTTCCGGATTTAAAGTGGCCTATAAAGTAGGTGATGTTACCACCGATATTGAATCGATTGGTCAACGTATAGTGAAGAAATTCAAAGACTTCTGCAAAAACTACGGTCGCGAGTTGGAACTTTGGTTTGAACCGGGCAAGTTTTTAGTGAGTGAAGCAGGGTACTTTTTAGTGAAAACGAATGTGATCAAACAAACCACTTCAACCGTGTTTGTGGGTGTTGACTCAGGGCAGAATCACTTGATTCGCCCAATGATGTACGACGCTTACCACCACATCACCAATATCTCAAATCCATCAGGAACCAACCGCATTTATACTGTGGTCGGCTATATCTGTGAGACGGATACCTTTGGTTGGGATCGTCAATTGAACGAAGTGCGTGAAGGCGATGTATTGATGTTTCACAATGCCGGTGCATACG
Source organism: Bacteroidota bacterium (assembly GCA_006226545.1). GTDB lineage: Bacteria > Bacteroidota > Bacteroidia > UBA8524 > UBA8524 > M1806. Next base: position 30,600 of record SBGR01000064.1, read on the forward strand.
GTTTCACCATGAGCTCGAATTATAACTCGCGTTTGAGACCAGCTGAGGTATTGATACACAAAGGAAAAGCTCACTTGGTGCGCAAGAGAGAAGAACTCGATGATTTGTTGAGAAACCAGGTTGAAGTATTCTGATTTGACCGAAACAGCTTAAATTCGGTCATTCCATGTACGCCATAGTTGATATCGAAACGACCGGTGGTTTTGCCGCAGAAAATGCCATCATAGAAATAGCGGTGGCCCTGCACGATGGGCAAAAGGTGACCGGTTGGTATGAAACCCTGATTAACCCGGGGAGGAAAATCCCTCCATACATCAGTGGATTCACCGGTATCAGCGATGAAATGGTAGCTGAGGCACCCAGCTTCAAGGATATTTCAATTGAGCTATATGGCCTTTTGAAAGACCGAATTTTTGTGGCTCACAATGTCAACTTCGATTATTCCTTTGTTCAAAGAGCGATGGAAGAGTCGGGTATTCAATACCACGCCAAACGATTGTGTACCGTTCGTTTGTCGCGTAAAATCTACCCCGGTTTTAAATCGTATAGCCTAGGTAACCTTTGCCAACAGTTGGGCATTATTTTAACCGATGCGCACCGTGCCGGTGGCGATACCAAGGCTACTGCTGAAGTCTTCACTAAATTGGTAGCGAAAGACAAGGAAGGGCATATCGCTCAATCACTTAAGCGAAACAGTGGTGAACTGAATCTTCCACCGAACCTGGATAAAAAGAAATACCAAAAGTTGCCCGATTTACCGGGGGTTTATTATTTCTACGACCAACAGGGAAAGGTGATTTATGTTGGAAAGGCCAAGGACTTGAAAAAGCGTGTGGCTTCCCATTTCTCAGCGAATAATGCGAGTGAGAAAAAGCAATCCTTTCTGCGTGAAATTCACGATGTGAGCTACGAGCTCTGCGGCAATGAATTGGTTGCGCTATTGTTGGAGTCGCAAGAAATTAAAAGGCTCTGGCCTAAGTTTAACAGAGCACAGAAACACGGGGAATTCCGTTTTGGGGTTTACGATTTTGAAGACGGTAACGGCATTCTAAATCTTGGAATCGATAGAGCAAGACGCTATTTCAAACCGCTGATAAGCTTTTCATCTATGTGGGAAGCCCGTTCATACATGGATCAATTGGTACGTAAACACGGCCTGCTCAAAGCTTATTGCGGGCTGGAGAAATTTGACCTAGTGAATGGCTTGCCGGTGGCCGGTAAGAATCTAAAAACAAAAAAGGAGATAGCTACCTATAACCAGAAGGTGCAAGCGGCAATAGAAGAAATACTTCACAGCAAAGAATCGTTTGCCTTATTGGGTGAAGGTAGGAGTGCTGAAGAGCAAAGCTTGGTTATGATTCACGAAGGCCGTTATTATGGATATACTTTCTTGGAGCGAAGCGAAATTGTGAATACAGTGGAGGAAGTTTTAGAGCGAATTGAGCCCGTGAAAGACCATACCGAAAGCTATTGGTTGATACGCGGTTACCTTCAGCGGAATGTCGCGGCTAAAATTATCAAATTCAATTAATTAGACTATGGATGAATTTATGTTAGCGGCCATTGAAGAAGCGAAAAAAGGCTTGGCTGAAGGAGGTATTCCGATTGGTTCGGTCTTGGTTCACGAAGGGAAGATTATCGGTCGCGGACATAACCGCAGGGTTCAAAAAGGCAGTGCCATCTTACACGGTGAAATGGATGCTTTGGAACATGCAGGCCGCCAGCCCGCATCGGTATATAGAAATTCAGTTTTGTATACCACCTTATCGCCATGCAGTATGTGTTCCGGTGCAATTGCCTTGTATGGCATTCCGAAGGTGGTGATAGGTGAGAATCTCACCTTTATGGGAGAAGAAGCGTGGCTTGAGTCAAAAGGCGTAAAATTGGAGCACGCACATGATGCTACCTGTAAACAGTTAATGGAAGAATTTATAGAAGCTAATCCAGATTTGTGGAATGAAGACATTGGAGAATAGAAAATCGATTTTAAGGGTCCTCTGTGCGATTTTAATTGCATCGAGCGCGTTGTATTCATGTAATAAAGATGAAGGTACTATAGAGCTTGAATACCGTGTTCAATGCGGTGTTTGCAAATCGTCACTCTTAAATGAAGTGGGTGGTTTGGTTCAGGCGGATGTGGAAGGTTCGTATAGCTTTACCAGAAAACATGCGGTAGGTGAGGCGGCTCAAATCATTGTCGACCGTACCTCAGATTCTGTTACCATGTATACGCAAATTCTAAAAGGCGGACAGGTAATGGTTTCAGATAGCGCCATGTTTCCAAAGGATGAGTTAAAACTCACCTGGCTGGTAAAATAGAAAGTCGAAAACGCTTAAAAAGAAAAAAACCTCTCGATTTCTCAAGAGGTTTTTTTTTTGTGCCCAGGACCGGGGTCGAACCGGTACTGGTGTTATCCAACTGGTGTTTGAGACCAGCGCGTCTACCAATTCCGCCACCTGGGCTAGAGGGGCTGCAAACATAGGAAAATGAACATCAATTTAGCAAGCGTTTTTTAAGTCTTTTTTTAAATTTCTTTTTGGCCTTTGAAACTCACTCAATTAGAGTTCTTTTAGTAATGCCTAAATCTTTTTCAATTTGGTTGAAAAAGGCAGAACTGGCGCAGCTTTAGCCATAAATTCTACCTCTAGCACCTGCTATGCTCACCAAAAAGAATCTGTATTTCCTCGCCATTCTCCCTGATCCGATAACAAGTCAACGTGTTGCCGATATCAAAGAAGATATATTTAATCAATATGGCTATAGCTATGGCCAACGTCTTCCGGCTCACATTACCTTGCAGTCGCCTTTCATTTTGCCAGACGAAGGAAATGAAATTAAACTTCGTCGCATTTTATTTGAGCTGGCCGGCAAATGGAAGCCCTTCAGATTAAAGGTTTGCAATTTTGATTCGATCGAAAACCGCGTTTTAACATTGGACGTTTGCCATTCAATTGATTTGAATGCTTTTCAGGCTGAACTCACTTCATTGTTGGAAAAGAGGGCCGGGGTTCCACTAACGCAATTGAGTTTGCAGTTTAATCCACACATCACCTTGGCGCACCGCGATATTCCGGCAGAGGAATTTGACGCGCTTTGGGATGAATACAAATCGAGAAAATTCGATGCGAGTTTTGAAGTCCACCACTTGGTTTTATTTAAACACGATGAAACAGAATGGCAATTGCTGGATGCAGTGAAACTGGAGAAGAAGAAGGAGAAGCTTAAGGTTAGGGCTTAGGTTAAGGTTTAGGTTAAGGTTAAGGTTGAGGTTGTGGATTGGGAATTACAACACTTAATACCGTGGCTTGTCATAACATTGTCATAATTTCTGTTGGCATAGGGTAAATACCACAATTCTTTTAAATTGCGCTCATGGCAGGAAGAGCAAAAGATTCGATGTGGTATGCAGTATGGCACTGGTATATGAAGCGCTGTATGGATCTTTTCTACCGGAGGATTGAAGTACAGGGAAAAGACAATATTCCTCTCGATAAACCCATTCTATTTGCTTCCAACCACACCAACGCCCTGATGGACCCTTTGGTTATCTCTTGCCATTCCGGGATTCAACATTATTTCATGACCAGAGGTGATGTGTTTAAGAAAAAACTTATTGGCGATTTGTTTCGCTCCTGGCGCATGCTGCCGATATTCCGCATGAAAGATGGAATTGAAACGCTTGCTCAAAACAATCCGGTAATGGATTTTGTGATTGACCGATTAAAAAACGGGTATTCCATTATCATCTTTGCAGAAGGCAGTCATTTCTGGAATCAAACGGTTCAACCTTTGAAAAAAGGCTTGGTACGCATCGCATTTGAAGTGTTGAACCAAGACCCAAACACGGAATTAGTCGTAGTGCCTGTAGGTTTGCATTACAACGATATGGTTCGAACCAACCAAGATGCATTGGTAAGTTTCGGAAAACCAATTTCGGTAAAGAACTTCCCTAAAGAAGAATCAGAACAGAAAACCTACTTGCAATTCAATAAACAACTTCGAGAGAAGATGAAGGAGTTGATCGTCAATATTGAACCAGGTGAACTCGCTGAGAAGAAGAACCAGCTTCGGAAAGAACTTGAAAGTTCGCTATTATACCTTGAAGTAAAAGACAGCTTTAAACTTCAGCAAAAACTCATTCAACTTATGGACCGCTTGGAAGCAGAGGATCCAACCAAGTTGGCTTCCGTTGCTAACTTGGATGACTTGACTGAAGCTATTGGGGAGGATAAAATGGAGGAATTAAATCAAGCAAGGTACAATAAGCCGGGTGGAGATAACTTGTTCTATTTCTTGAAACTACCTCTGTATATTTTAGCTTCGATTAATTTTATTCTTGTCTTTCTAGTCGGGAAAAAATTATTGTCTGGTGTTAAAGACCGCACTTTCCATAATTCAATCAAATTTGGTTTAGCGATGGTGGTTGCTCCCATCTTCGCTATGATACAAGGAGGCATCTTAGCGGTTGTTTTGGGTAGCTTCTGGTACTTTGTATTGTATTTGGCTTTGATGCCGGTATGGGGTGCTTTATTCTCAGAATTTACGGGTAGAAGAAAGCTGGTTCTCTAGCGAATTGCTTCCAGAATAATTTCGCACGACTTTTCAATCTCTTGTGCGGTAATGATTAGTGGCGGCGAAAGGCGCATTTTCTCCGGTGCGAAGAGGAACCAATCGGTAAGGAGTCCGTTTTCAATACAACGATCAATGACGGCCTTATTCTCTTCAAATGATTCAAATTCAACGGCCAGCATCAATCCTTTTCCACTGATCGACTTAATCTTAGGATGAACCAGTAATTGTCTAAACAAGGCTTCCTTCGCAGCTATTCCCTTCATCAGGTCTTCATCAAGCAAATAGTGTAAACCGGCCAAGGCCGCTGCGCAACTCAATGGATGCCCGCCAAAGGTGGTGATATGACCTAATACAGGATCGTGGGTTAATACCCCCATGATTTCATTCGAACTGATAAAGGCTCCCAATGGGAGTCCGCCGCCAAATGCTTTGGCTAATAGCAAAATATCAGGACTGATACCGTAATGTTCAAATGCGAACATCTTACCTGTTCGTCCCATACCACATTGAATTTCATCCAAAATCAACAATGCCCCAACTTCCGTACAACGACTGCGAACCGCTTGTAGGAATTCGGTTTGAGCAGGAATATAGCCTGCTTCACCTTGCACCGTTTCGATAAAAACGGCTGCGGTTTCTGTAGTAATTCGGTGTAAATCGGAAGGATCGTTGAAGTTGATATGGTCGATTCCCGGGAGTAGAGGGGCAAAGGTTTTCGTATAAGCTTCATCGCTCATTAAACTCATGGGTGCATGTGTATTGCCATGGTAGGCGTTACGCGCAGCAATGAATTTCTTTCTGCCGGTATACCGCTTGGCCAATTTCATGGCGCCTTCTACGGCTTCGCTTCCGGAGTTCACAAAGTAAACAGACTGTAAATGGGAGGGTAGGTGTTGGGCAATTTGTTCCGCAAGTTGTACCTGAGGTTTCTGCACAAACTCACCGTAAACCATCAAGTGGAGGTAAGATTGACTTTGTGTTTGAATGGCCTCCATTACTTTGGGATTGGAGTGGCCGATACTACTAACAGAAATGCCGGAGATTAAATCAATGTAGCGTTTACCGTCAGAGCCTTTTAAATAAACCCCTTCAGCTGATTCAATTTCAAGCTGGAGTGGAGCGTCGGAAGTTTGGGCGACATGTTTAAGAAACAGTTGACGGTACGAATACATAGCTGGCAAATAAACAAAAAACCCCGCACTGAGGCGGGGTTTTTAAAACCTTTAAGATTTCTGATTACTTGATGTTACCAGAAAGCTCAGAACCTGGCTTGAATTTTACCACGTTCTTAGCAGCGATTTTGATTTCTTTTCCAGTTTGTGGGTTTCTACCAGTTCTAGCAGCTCTTTTAGCTACTGAGAAAGTACCGAAACCAACTAGGATTACTTTGTCGCCTTTTTTCAAAGCGGCAGCAGATGCATCCAGGAAAGAGTTCAAAGCAGCTTGAGCTTGAACTTTGGTCAACTTTGCGTCTTCAGCAATCTTGTTGATGAGGTCTGATTTGTTCATAGTGCTAACTATTTATTGTTTAATGAATGAATTTTAATCAAACTTAGCAATAAACCCTTTAGATGCAAGGGTTCTGGCGTTTTTTGAGTGTGGAAAACCTTAAAAAACTTAAAAATTCGTTTGAAAAAACTCCTGTAAACCTTGGTGCACAAGGGTTTCAGAGGGATTTTAACTATTGAGTATGTGAATAACTTCTTCAATAGTGGAATTCGCTGTATCTATTGTTACATGGGCTTTCGCGTAGAATTGAGCCCTTTTTTCAAGCAATTTAGCAATGGAAGATTCCAGATTTTCATCCTGAACTTGTGCTAAAACGGGTCTATGCTTTCGTAATTCAAAGAGCCTTTGGTATAAAACGGGCACAGATGCCTTCAGGTATACTACCATTCCTTCGCTCAATAAAAAATCCATGGTATCATGAAAGCAAGGAGTTCCTCCACCGCAAGCTAAAATCCCATCGCTAAATGCAAAGCTTCGAATGGTTTCACTTTCTCTTGTTCTAAATTCTGCTTCGCCCCAAGATTCAAACATCTCACTAATACGCATGCCGTATTTCGTTTCCATGATTTCATCCAAGTCGTAATGAGGAATAGACATTTGTTCTGACAATCGCTCAGCCCAATACGATTTGCCACTGCCCATAAATCCAATGAGAAAAACTTTCATGCTTCAAGCTGAACCCTAGGGTCGAGGTATTTATAGAATAAGTCAACCACCAGGTTAACCACAATAAAGATGGAGGCAATCAACAATACGGCTCCCATCACAACGGGGTAATCCGCTTTCTCTAAGGCATCCACAGTCACTTTGCCTATCCCTTTCCAATTGAAGATGTATTCTACAAAGAAGGCTCCGGCCAGCAAAGAGGCAAACCATCCTGAGATGGAGGTCACCACCGGGTTCAGCGCATTGCGCAAAGCATGTTTCCGAAAGATCTGCCAATTGCTCAAGCCTTTGGCTTTGGCCGTTACGATATAATCTTGCTCCATCACTTCGAGCATGGAGCTGCGGGTAAGCTGGGTAATGATGGCAAGCGGACGCATACCTAATGCGATCCCGGGCAAAAGGAGGTTAGCCCAAACGTAGTGACGACCTTCGCTAAGTGAATAATCTACCAAACTTCCGGTCATGCTTAAACCGGTATAGCGATGCCAGACAAATCCGAAAAGCCAAGCGATGAGGATTGCGGCAAAGAAGGAAGGCAGACTTATACCAAGGGTACTCACAAATAAAAGTGCTTTGTCTAGGAAACGCTGGTATCGAAAAGCAGCCAAGGCTCCAAAGGCAATACCGAAGACCACCGCGATGAGCATAGAAAATACAGCTAGTACTAAGGTGCCTTCAAAGGCTTCACTTAAAATAGAGCTAACTGGTTTTCTGCTTTGGTAGGATTTGCGCAAATAAGGCGACTTCAAAACAACAATGCCGGAGGAAGATTCGCTAAGAACAACGCCGGAATTAAAGATTTGACTGTCTTGCGGGCTATAGTAAGATAATGGAGATAAGTCGTTGAGGTAAGCAATGTATTGTTCGCCAACCGATTGATCTAGGCCCATTTCCTTACGTGCCGATTCCAAACTTTGCAAATCGCTACGCTGTCCCATGGTGAGTTGCGCCGGATCAGGCAAAACTTGAAATAAGAAGAAGACTAGGCTAAGAACGCCAAATAAAGTAAGCAGAGCATACCCAAGCTTTCGTATCAGGTAGCCCAGGAACTTCATGGCTTTTGTTTAGCGAGTTTCTTATCGTATCGCTCCATCTCTTTCTCAATGTTCTTCATGGTAGGAACATTGCGTGCCGACCAGTATTCTACAACCACACCTTCTTTCATCAAGATGAATCCCGGGTTGCTGCGAATAATCGACTTCAATGCCGTTCTGTCCATTTGTCCGAAAGGATAAGCCAATTGGTGCTCATGACGGAACTCTTCTACTTTTTCAGGAGGTGTACTTGTGAAAGCGTAGATTTTGAAGCCGGCAGATTGGAATGCCTCAGCGGTTTCATTGAATTTAGTGAATGACTTCACTCGGGCTTCATTTAAATCATAAGCCACGATAAAGAGTTGGTAAGCCGGAGATTGCAATACCTCCATGGTTATGTCGTCTCCTAACTCATTGCTCACATGGAAATCGTGAATCATGGCAGGAACTCCCGGTTTCGTAATGCTGTCAAATCGATCTACAAATGTATAAGATGGATCTGAAGGCAGATTATTCATATCGAAAGTGAAATGTTGTCCGTCTTTTTCATAAACAAACAGGTAAGCCTTTTCATCCGGAATTTCTTCCATATACTCAATCACGTTATTGCCTTTGTCCCAGTACAAGAAATTGAAGGCTGGGGTATACATGTAGCAGTAGGTTGTGAAAAATGCGCTCAACAGAGCGAAGAAGATAATCAGGTTTGTCTGAAGAATCTTAGCGAAGAAGGCTCTGATATGGTTTCTGCGGATGAAGATGATAACAATCAACACAAGCAGAATCAAATCTTTCAAGAAAGATTGCCAAGGCGTCAGTTTAACAAAATCGCCGAAACAGCCACAGTCTTTCATGTAATACAACTCTCTCGGGTTGAAGTTGAGTAAGTTGGCAAACCACTGGGTGCGACTGTGATCCGGATTTTCGTAGAACCAATTGGATATAGCAGTGAAGCCGGTTAAGAAGGTAAAGAAGATAATCATGAGAAGTAGGAGCCAAGAGCTCAACTTCATTCGAGTACCGATGAGCACACAAACCCCCAACACGATTTCAATCACACAAATAAGCATGGCTTGAAAAACCTCGCCATGTTGCAAGAAGCCGGTGCCAAAAATGCTATAGTATTCGGTTAGTTTATAAGAAAAACCAATGGGGTCATTGGCTTTAATAAATCCACTGAAGATGAATAAACATCCGACCAGTACTCGGCTAATTCCGGTGAGTAATTTCATGTTCTTCTGAGATTCGTATTAATGCAAAAATAGAATAGTTAATCATATCCCTGAAGTTCGCGTCGATGCCTTCAGATATCAGGGTTTTCCCTTCCAGGTCTTCAATTTGTTTGGTGCGCAAAAGCTTCATCAAAATCAGGTCTGTAAAGGTGCTTACACGCATATCGCGCCATGCCTCTCCGTAGTCGTGGTTTTTATTGAACATGAGGTCGCGGGTCTTCTCCACTTCTGCATCGTAAAGCGATTCTACCACTTCTGCAGGGAGATGCGACTCATTTTCATTTGGACCACGTTCCATCTGAATTAGGGCCATGATGCAGTAATTTACGATGCCGATGTATTCGTTTTCAATGGCCTCATCCACCATCTGTTTGCCTTTTTCTTCGATGCTCTTCAAGCGTTTTGCCTTAATGAAGATTTGATCGGTCAAACTTCTCTGCCTCAAAATTCGCCAAGCCGAACCGTAGTCGTGGTGCTTCTTAACAAATACCTCACGGCATTGAGCGATGGCCTGATTGAATTGTTCCGGTGTTTTGCTGTTCACGTAGCGTACTATTAAATCGTATTATTGCTGCAAGCTTCATGCAAGGTATGATGAAAGCTAAAAAATTTGAAATAAATACGCCTTTACCCGGTCTCAGACTGCGTGGAAAACTCATGGGACTCTCGGAGCCCCGCATCATGGGTATTCTGAACGCAACCCCTGATTCATTTTTTGCAGCCAGTCGCGTGCAGAGTCACAATGATGCATTGAAACAGGCGGAACAAATGCTAGAAGCCGGTGCAGACATTCTCGACCTAGGCGCCTACAGCACACGTCCGGGTGCAGCAGAAATCAGTGTTGAAGAGGAAGGAGCGAGGTTGTTTGATCTTGTGGAAAAGATTTCCCAAACCTTTCCTGAGGCAGTGCTTTCCATCGATACATTTCGGAGTGAAATTGCCCGTGAGGCTTTGCTTCGAGGTGCGCATATCGTAAATGATATCTCCGGGGCAACCGATGATCCAGCTATCCTGCAGGTGGCCGCTGAATTTGATGTTCCCTTTATCTTGATGCACAAAAAAGGAACGCCTTCAACAATGCAACAAAACCCGCATTATGAAGATGTGCTAGCCGAGGTCTTTTCTTATTTCAGCAGTCAAATAGAAAAGGCCCGCGGGGCAGGTGTGAAGCAAATCGTATTGGATCCTGGATTCGGATTCGGAAAAAACACCGAACACAATTATACGCTGATGCGTCATTTGGATTACTTCCATTCGCTGGGATTACCTATTCTGGTAGGTATTTCCAGAAAAGGGATGATTTGGCGAAACCTTGGAATTAATGCAGATGAAGCCTTAAATGGAACCACGGTATTGCATACCCTAAGCTTGTTGAAAGGGTCACAAATACTGCGTGTTCACGATGTGAAGGAGGCTGTTGAGGTACAGCGAATAATGGAATTTTATTCGCCTTGAACCTGCTTACGTAAGCTGTCGTTTTGCATAAACTCCTGGTAAATCTGTTCTGGTGTTTTACCCAGGTTCTTAATCTCTGATTGTGCCGCTGGAGTAGATCGGTGATTCGGGAATTTCACTACCATTTCCTCGTAATAGTTGAGAGCTGAATCTTGTTGGTTTAGTTCGTTGGCGTAAATAAAACCAATCAAAAAGGTCGCATCTCCCGCGCGGATATCGTCTGGATAGCGCTCTCTGAACATCTTGAAGTAGTGTATCGCCTTATCGTGTGCTTTTAGGCCATTGCAGCTCTGAGCAGCCAAGTAAGTGTAATTGGGGGCAAGGGAGTCGTTAGGAAACTTTTCGACAAACTCACAAAGGGCTTTATTGAATGCGGCAGCGTTTTCCGGAATTTGAAGAGAATCTATATTGTTCAGATTTTCAATACGTTGCTTTAAGTCGTTCTGTGGATTTGAACAAGCAACCAAGGCTAAGCCGGCGATCAATAAACTCCTTTTTATCATGGGAGCGAATTTAAAACATTCCACCACAGTTAAATAAATTTACCACACAACTTATATTTGAGCAATTAAACCCACTCACATGAAAAGATATCTAGGGATGCTTTTTATGCTGCTTGTCTTAGGCGGCAGTACGAAGGCCCAGTACCAATTGGGACTGGTTTCCAGTAATTATTCGGGAACCAATTCCATCTTCCTGAATCCATCCAATACGGTGGATTCGCGATTCAAGCTTTACATCAACGCATTCAGTTTTGGAATGCATTTCAGTAACGATTACGTTTCGTGGAATGCTCCGTATCACCCCTTTGCTACGATTCCAGGATTAAATACCCTTTACAAGGTAGATCCTGCCTATCAAACATCTTCAGGAGAACCGGATTTCAATAACTCATACATCAAAGAGAATGTCAATGGTGAATTGAAGAACATCTTTGTTCAGAATGATATCAAGCTCTTCAATACCCTAATTAACATCAACGCTAAAAATGCCATCGCTTTTGGAGCAAGACAGCGTAGTATGCTACAAATGACAGATATCTCAGAGCCTTTTGCTCGATTTGTAAGATGGGGATTTAAAACATCGGCACCACCATTTCAAAACGGTGAACTGGATAGTTTGTCGCCCTATACCAATAACTCTTTTAACATTAACGTCTTAACCATGACCGAATTCTCTTTTAGCTACGGAAGAGTGGTGGTTAACGACAAAGAGCATTTCTTGAAAGCCGGTATAACTGGAAAATACTTCCTGCCGCAATATGCACTTTACCTCAGAAATGAAAATACCGGTGCACTGGTATACAACGACGATAGTTTCGATATCCTAAATACTGATTTCTCCTATGGCTATACCAACGACCGTTACTATACAGACGGGAATGCACCATTTGGAACCGGACTAGGAAAAGGATTTGGAGTGGATATCGGTGTGACTTACGAATACCGTCCGAATTACAAGAAGTACGATTATACCATGGACAATAAAAAGCGTCAAGATGAGAGTAAAAACAAATACCTCTTCAAGGTCGGCGCTTCCATTAACGACGTAGGTAGTGTTAAGTTTCAAAACTCCGACTATGTCAGAGCTTATACGCTGAATAATAAAGCATTTGTTACCTTACAACAGGCAGAGCTTAATACGGTTCTTGACAATGTTTCACAATACGGCGCTATGGCGGCCATCGACTCCTTATTAGATAGACGAATTGGTTTAGCAACGCGCGCCAATCAGTTTTCTATGGCTTTACCTTCTCATCTGGCTATCACGGCAGATTGGAACGTATACCGCGGATTCTATTTGAATGCTACCTATATCCAAACCTTACGTTCACGCGATGTGAATGGCTTACGTGGATTCTCTTCTATCAGCGTTACGCCTAGATACGAATCACGCTGGTTTGATTTTGCCGTACCGGTGCAGTTTACACAAGACTTTAGTAGAGTAAGACTTGGAGCCTACATGAGAGGTGGTCCATTCTGGGTTGGAACCGATAACTTGAATTCCATTATCAGTAAAAAGGAAATTGCCGGTGCAGATATCTACTTCGGAATATCTATTCCGCTTCACCGTAAAAAGCCGAAAGACAAAGACAAAGACGGCGTATCGAATAGAAAAGACAAATGCAAAGACATACCGGGAGTATGGATGTTTGCAGGTTGTCCTGATACCGACATGGATAGTATTCCGGATACAGAAGATTCTTGCGTGGACGTGGCAGGCATTAAAGCCCTACACGGATGCCCGGATGCCGACGGTGATGGTATTACCGATGCAGATGACCGTTGTCCAGAAAACGCCGGACCGGCCTATTTAAATGGTTGCCCGGATATGGATGGCGATAGCATCCCTGATATCGATGATGCTTGTCCTGAACTTGCTGGCGAACGTGTAAACAAAGGTTGCCCTGATCGTGATCAAGATGGAATCTTAGACATGAATGACTCTTGTCCGGATAAACCGGGATTGAAAGAATTCAATGGTTGTCCAGATAGAGACGGTGATAAAGTACCTGATCACTTGGATAAATGCCCGGATGTAAAAGGCCTAGTGGACATGCAAGGTTGTCCTGATACCGATGGAGATAAAGTTCCTGATCACGTAGATTTATGTCCGCTTACTCCAGGTTTACCTGAAAACAATGGTTGTCCGAAAGTGGAGGAGAAAATTGAAATCGTAGAAATTTCAGAAGAAGAGCAAGAGGTATTGAATGAGGTATTCTCTAACCTAGAATTTGCAACCGGTAGCTCAACCATCAGTGCGTCTAGCTTTGAAAGTTTAGATCTGTTGGCTGAATTGTTAACCAAAAAGCCTGCTTATAAAATTTATGTTGCCGGACATACAGACAACGTAGGTAAGGCAGCCTCTAACTTGAAACTAAGTCAGGAGAGGGCAGAAGCGGTTAAAAACTACCTTAAAGACAAAGGTATCGGTGCTGAACGTATCAAAACTGAAGGTTTTGGACAAGAAAGACCGGTGGCGGATAATGAAACGCCGGAAGGCAGACAAAAGAATAGAAGGGTAGAATTTAGAATTATTAAATAATAGCTAATAGCAGCTAATAGAAAGGCTTCCAATTCGGAAGCCTTTTCTATTTAATTGATTTTTAGGTTAGTAAATTCTTTGTGAACAGAATGTAAAATTTTCAGAATATTTTATACATTCGTAATACTGTTATATAAAACAACCATGAAAAAAGTTTACCTCTTGTCATTAGCCTTCGTTACAGCTCTCTCTATGAGCTCTTGTACCAAGGAAGAAGCTCCTGCCGGTGGCGGGGAAGATTCAAACACAGTTCCATCTAGCTTTACTAAGAAAGTCCTTGTTGAGGAGTTTTCTGGAGCATGGTGTGGATGGTGCCCTGATGGAGCGCATATCCTAGAAACGATCTTAAATGATAACCCAAGCAACTCAGTAGGTGTTACATTACACTACGGTGATGCAATGCAATTGGCTGCTTACAATGATATCAAGACTGCATTTGCAGTAACTGGTTATCCAACCGGTATGATTGACCGTGTTCCTTCTACTCAAGATAAGAAGGTAGCCATGAGCCGTAGCTACTGGAAGTCAAACGCTTCTACTCGCGCTGCAGTTGTTGCTCCTTGCGGATTGAAAATCGATGCTACTAACAAAGAAGCAATCAAAGTTACTGCTGGTTTCGCTAAAGAAATCGCTGGTGACGTTCGTATGACTGTATATGTTATCGAAGACGAAGTAACAGGTACTGGTTCTGGTTATGATCAGCAAAACTACCTTGCTAACCGTGCAGGTTTCGAAAGCAGCCCTTACTACACTCAGCCTTCTTTGATTAAAGGTTACAAGCACATGAAAGTGTGGAGAGCAGTTTTGAATAGCAATACCTTTGGTGATGCAATTCCTGCTGCTAACATCGTAGCTGGTGGTAAATTCGAATCAACTTTCTCTTTGAATACATTGGGAATGGATGAGTCTAAAGTTTCTATCATCGCTTTTGTTAACGTAAAAGGTTCTACAGCTAGCACTCATGAGGTTTTGAACGCTCAGTCTGTTAAGCTTGGAATGAACAAAGGATGGGACTAATCACTTCTCTTAACAATATTAAAAAAGCCCTGATTTCAGGGCTTTTTTTTTGTATGCTACTGAGTGCAAATGCACAGTTTAGCGTAGATACGGTATTCGTTCAGCATGAAGCGCCTAAGGTAGAAGGCGTATTTTACAGCACGATTGAATTATTTAATTCGGCTGATACCTCTGTTACAGTGGAATGGGAAGTAACGATGCAAGACATCCCTGCAGGTTGGAATAGCACCTTTACAGTTGGATTTGACTGGTACGAAGATTCAATTCTAACCGGAAGTTATAATTTGGTGCCAACTGATAGCTTCAGGTCTTTTGCCGTGGTCCAATTTTACCCGAATAACATTGCCGATACAGGTGATTACGAAATTAAGTTTTGGCTGAGCAACGATACGTCGACAAACTTTACGGTCCATTTTAGAGGAATAGCCTATACCGCACCAAATTCAGTTCATTTTACTGAACAGCCAAGTCAGATCTACCCAAATCCTTTGCGGCTGGGAGATCAACTCCATGGCTTAGTGGGATCTTGTATGGTTTATACTGTTGAGGGAAGATTGCTGTGGCAAGGAAACGCAGCAGATTTTGATGCTACTGAATTGGAGCAGACTGGTACTTACATAATCGTATCCAATCCAAGTTTGAATTCTAGGCAAATACTGCGCTTAGTTGTTTTACCCTGATTATCTTCGCGGCATGTTGAATCCTTTTCAAATAGGCGATAAGAAGACCTTCACCCATACCGTAGTGGAAGCCGATTCGGCTACTTTTGAGAGTGGTCAGGTGCATCCGGTTTATGCCACATTTGCTTTAGGTAGAGACGCTGAATGGTGTTGCAGGTTATTTGTTCTAGAGATGAAGGAAGCCGATGAAGAAGGCATCGGTACCTTTTTAAGTGTAGAGCATGTTTCTCCGGCACTTCTGGGCTCAGAGGTGGCCTTTGAGGCTGAATTAATTAAAGTTGAAAAGAATAATGTTATCTGTCGTTATACTGCCAAAGTAGGAGATCGCATCATTGCGCATGGTGAACAAGGACAGAAAATTGTGAAAAAAGAGAAGTTGGAAGGCGTATTTAAAGCCTTAGAAGGATGAGTGCAGGAATAAGTATTTTGAACAAACGAGCTCGTTTTGAATACGAGTTTCTCGATGTATTGGAGGCCGGAATGGTATTAACCGGAACCGAGATAAAATCGCTAAGGGCAGGGAATGCCAGCATCACAGATGCCTATTGTGCATTTGAAGAGGGTGAACTCTTCTTAATCAATGCCCATATTGCAGAATTCAAGCAAGGCAATATCAACAATCACACACCGCTGAGAAAACGTAAACTACTGCTGAAGCGTCAAGAGTTGCGTAAGCTGGAGAATAAGCTAAAAGACAAAGGACTAACCGTTGTTCCTGTAAAGATTTTTGAAAGCGATAGGGGAATCGCAAAGATTCAAATTGCATTAGCGAAAGGTAAAAAGTCATTCGATAAGCGCGAAGACATCAAGAAACGCGATGTGGAAAGGGAAATGGCGAGGTTTCGCTAGTTACCAGCCTTCTGCACCAATCAAGGGCACAAATCTAAATTCGCCAAAATCTTCTGTATCAAAACTATGCTCGCCGGTTTTAGTCACGCGTAGCATTCGCTGTACTTCGGCATTGCCCACGGGAATAACCAATTTACCTCCCAGACTCAATTGGTTTAAATAAACATCAGGCACTTTAGGTGCGCCGGCCGTTACGATAATGCGATCAAAAGGAGCTCGAGAAGCCAATCCAAGTGTGCCATCGCTATAATGTAATTCCGGACTGTATCCCAAATCGGACAGTAGGCGGTAAGCCTTGTCTAGCAAGGATTTCTTTCGCTCAACACTAAATAGGTCAACGCCCAATTCACAGAGTACAGCTGCCTGGTAACCTGAGCCGGTACCAATTTCCAATACCCGCATTCCGGGCTTTAATTGCAAGAGACTGCTTTGGGCTGCTACAGTAAATGGTTGCGATATAGTTTGGCCGTCGCCAATAGGATAAGCCTTGTCTTCATAGGCAAAGTCGACAAAATCGCCTTGAAAGAACAAATGCCTTGGTACATGGAGAATGGCCTTCAAAACCGCCTCATCTGTTATTCCTTTTTGTAAAAGCTCTTCTACTAGTCTTTTACGCAATCCTTTGTGTTTGTATGTATCTTTCAAGGTAATGGCTTATTCACAATCGTTGAAAACGCGTGTCCTTGCGGACTTTTTACATGCTTATTTTCGCAAATGTAAGCGATTTCATGATGCTAAGGATTGGAGTAATTGGTGCCGGACACCTCGGAAAAATACATTTACGTTGCATTCAAGCAGCCGGAAAGTTTGATTTAGTGGGATTTGTAGACCCGGATGATGCGAATGCCGCCAAGGTTGAAGCAGAATTCGGGATTAAAAGATTTCCGAATGAAGAAGCTTTATTTGACGAAGTGGATGCGGTTGACATCGTTACGCCAACCACCTACCACCATGCTGTAGCAGTAAAGGCCATGCGCCGAAGCAAACATGTTTTCATTGAAAAACCCTTAGCTAATACCCTTGAAGAAGCTCGCGAATTGACTGAGCTGGCCTACGAAGCCAATGTGAAAGTTCAGGTGGGACATGTGGAGCGATTTAATCCAGCCTTCCTAGAAGCACAGCGGTATAACTTGAAACCCATGTTCATTGAAACCCACCGTTTGGCTGAGTTTAATCCCAGAGGAACGGATGTGAGTGTGGTTTTGGATTTGATGATTCACGATATTGACATCACCTTAAGCATTGTGAAATCCAATGTGAAAAACATCAGCGCCAGCGGTGTAAATGTGGTGAGCGATACTCCTGATATTGCCAATGCCCGTATTGAATTTGACAACGGTTGCGTAGCCAACCTAACGGCTAGTCGAATCTCCATGAAGAACATGCGCAAGACACGTTTGTTCCAACAAGACTCGTATATGGCAATCGACTTCTTGAAGAAACAATTGGAAGTTTTGCGTTTGGAAGAAGCTGCTGCAGAAGAAGATCCACTTGCATTGGTATTGGACCTAGGTCCGGAAAAAGGCAAAAAGAAAATTCTATTTGAAAACCCGGATATCGACCTGATAAACAGTATTCAAAGAGAACTTGAACTGTTTCACGATAGCATCCATTACAACCAAACGCCTCCGGTAAGCGTTCAAGATGGGTATGATGCCATGAATATTGCATACCAGATTATGGATAAAATCCAGTCTAAGTCGAATATTCGGTAACTTCGTTCGCGCATGAAATTGAAGCTCACGTTTTCCATCCTTTTCGCTCTGCTTTTGAGTAGTTCTTGCAGAAAAACTGACATTGGCAATCCGGCCTATATCTATATCCCCGAATTGAAAGTAACTACTACGCAAGCTCAAGGATCGAACTTCATTCCTTTGCCTTATGTGAATGTGTTCATCAACGATAATTCAGTTGGCGTTTATGCTTTGCCGGCCAAATTCCCTGTATTGCAAGAGGGGAATGTTAAACTTGAGGTTTATCCGATGATCAAACGTTTTGCGCGTGATGGCATCGTTCACTATGCCGTTATGCAACCTTACGGCACCCAAATCGACTTGAAAGCGATGGAAACGGATACATTGGTTCCGGAATTTTCTTACTTCGATAATGCAGAATTTCCTTGGTTAGAAGATTTTAACGACAATGCCTCATCGCTCTACGTTAAGTCAGGTACCATCGATACCTTTTACATTGAAAACGACCTGTCTATCAGCCGCGATGGCACACCATACATGCACATTGATATGGGCACAGGCGATAGTTGGTTTGAAATTGAATCGCAAGACCTTTTCGACTTGCCACGAGACGGTAGAGATATTTACATGGAACTAGACTACCGATCCAATGCGGTATTCGCCATTGGATTATACGCTACCTCCAACTCAGGAGTAATAGCCGTGCCTTCGGTTTCTCCATTTCCAACAGACACAGCTTGGACAAAGGCTTTCATCTATTTAAGCGATGAAACCATAAATACCAGCTCAGATACCAGATTTAGAGTGTATTTTCGCGCGGTGAATGCTACGGTAGACAATCCCCATATCTACCTAGACAACATCAAACTGGTATACCGAAAAGGGTGAACGAAAAAACACAACGGTTAAAGTACGTATTGAGTGATGTAGCCTCAGCTATTGTAGCTTGGGTAGCACTTTTCTCGTTGCGTAAAATTTACATCGAACCTCAGAAATTCGGCTATTCCATTCCGTTTGATCCGGGTAGCGATGTCAACTTCAGCCTGGGATTAATCCTGGTGGTGGTATACTGGCTTACCTTGTATACGCTCACCGGTGTTTACAGGGATATTCTACGCAGATCCAGACTTCGTGAGTTGGTGCACACCATCAATACCTCCTTTTTAGGTGTGCTTTTCCTGTTTTTCTTTTTGCTATTGGATGATGAAGTGAAGTCGTACAAAGACTACTACCTCACGTTTATTACCCTATTTGGAGTGCATTTTATTCTTACGGCATTAGGACGATTCAGCATATCAACACAAACCAAACGAGCCATTCAATCCAGACGAATCGGCTTCCCAACGCTTTTGGTGGGAAACAATAAGAAAGCGCTTGACTTGTATACGGAACTGGAATCGGAGAATAAATCGCAAGGGTATAAGTTTGTTGGATTGCTACGCCTCGAAGAGTCGAATCCGAGTGTCTTTGATGATAAGCTCCCATGCCTAGGAAATGTTGAGCGTATCAGGGAAGTGGTACGTGATTACCAAGTGGAAGAAGTCATTCTAGCCATTGAATCAACAGAACACCCTAAGTTGAATGCCATCTTGAATGAGTTGGAAGGAGTGAAAGTGAGGGTTAGGATTATTCCTGACATGTACGATATCATATCCGGATCAGTGAAGATTAACCATATTCTCGGACCAGCTTTAATTGAGGTGAAGCGCGACTTAATGCCGGCATGGCAAGAGTCTGTGAAGCGAGGCATGGATATCGTTATTTCACTCATGGCCTTGATTCTGGGTATACCCGGTTATTTAGCGATTGGCCTAGCGGTTAGGCTGAGTAGCAAGGGGCCTATTTTCTACAGACAGGAACGTATAGGTTTGAATGGTGTCCCGTTTAAAATCATCAAATTCAGAACGATGCGTGTTGATGCGGAGAAGGACGGTCCTCAATTGGCACGTGAAAAAGATACCCGTGTAACTAAAGTTGGCTTCTTTTTACGTAAAACCCGCCTAGACGAAATTCCGCAATTCTACAATGTATTGAAAGGTGATATGTCGCTGGTTGGACCACGTCCGGAAAGGCAGTTTTTTATCGATCAAATAGTTCAGAAGGCACCGCATTACAGGTTAATGCAACGTGTACGTCCGGGAATTACCTCTTGGGGACAGGTAAAGTACGGATATGCTGAAAACGTAGATGAAATGGTTGAGCGTTTAAAGTTTGACCTCCTGTACATTGAGAACATGTCGCTTGCCATCGACATCAAAATCCTTTTCTATACGGTTTTGATCATGGTTCAAGGAAGAGGAAAATAGCAAACTCTTTCTTTACTCAATTGTTTACCCACTATGTTATCTTGGCTTAAACCCAAATCAAAACTAGAGAAGCTTCAGCTTGAATACCGAAAATTGATGAAGTCTTTTCATACGTATTCCCAATCAGACCGAGCGAAAGCAGATGAATTTTACAGCAAGGCTGAGGCTATCGCACAAGAAATAGAAAAGTTGAATCAAGCCGGATCAACATCAAATTGAACCACAATTCCCTTATTGCTTTTATTCTCTTGGAACTGTCGACTTCGTTCAGCTAACATGGATTTTATCTTTTGGTGGGATACTCCGTCTTTCTCCATTTTGACCAAAATACGGCGTACGAAATAGTTTCTCACCTTAGAAACATAGGGTGTTTCAGGACCTAATACCCGACTACCTAAATCTTGTTTTAACTGTCCGGCAAGCTGGTGTGCCGCATAATCCAAACCCTCTATTTCCTTGGATTTAATTTGAATTTCAATCAGTTTATAAAATGGAGGATACTTGAACTTATCGCGGTCGGCTATTTCACCGGTATAAAACCTCAAATAATCGTGGTGTACCACATCTTGCAAAACCTGGTGCTCCGGCTTATAGGTCTGAATGATTACTTGTCCGCGTACATCCCGTCTACCGGATCTTCCCGCCACCTGAGTGAGCAATTGAAAAGCACGCTCAAACGACCTGAAATGAGGAAAGTTCAACAATTGGTCTGCTTGAATTACACCAACCACATGCAGGGCATGAAAGTCTAATCCCTTGCTCAACATTTGCGTTCCAACCATCACATCGATTTCGCCATCTTCAAAGGCATGCACCAGTCTGTGTTGCGCATGTTTACCGCGGGTACTGTCTTGGTCAAATCGCTCAATGACCCAATCCGGGTGAAGTAAGGCTAGTTCTTCTTCAATCTTTTCGGTACCAAAGCCACTCATTTCCAAATGTGTGCTGCCACAGGCTCCGCAAGATTGAACAGGTTTGCGGGTATAGCCGCAGTAGTTGCATCGTAAAAGATCGGAAGATTTATAATACGTTAAACTGATATCGCAGCTGATGCATTTCGGACTCCATCCACAACTGGTGCAGGTTATGATGGGCACATAACCTTTACGGTTCTGGAATAAAATGCTCTGTTTGCCTGCTTCTTTACCGGCTTCCAAGGCCTCCAGTAAGGTTTGAGAAAATGATTGCTTCAGCCGATTGTTCCGTTTGGCTTCTCCTAAATTTACTAATTCAATATAAGGTAGGCTAGAGTCTCCGTAGCGTTTGGTTAAGCTCACCAATCCAAATTTTCCCGATTTCGCATTGTAAAATGTTTCAATGGAAGGGGTGGCTGAACCCAGTAGAACTTTGGCTTGAAACAAAGAAGCAAGGTAAATGGCAGCATCTCGCCCTTGGTAGCGAGGCGCTGGATCGTATTGCTTGAAGGAAGGATCATGTTCTTCGTCTACCACCACCAAGGATAAATTTCGGTAGGGCAAGAATATGCTGGAGCGAGCCCCAATGATAACGCAAGGTTGACCACTACTTACTTTTTGATACACTTCCACGCGCTCATGCTCGTTGAAGCGGGAGTGACTGGTATACACAGCTTCACCAAAGTAAGAGCGAAGTTTCGCTAGGAGCTGAACGGTTAAGGCAATTTCAGGTAAGAGATACAAAACCTGTTTGCCGGCTTCCAAGGCTTCTTGGATATAATGGAAGTAAATAAACGACTTACCACTGCCGGTGATCCCGTGAAGCAGTACCACGTCTTTTTCTTCCCATGCCGAGTCTATTTGTTGAACTGCTTCCTGCTGACTGGCATCAAGAGAAAGGCTTTTATCAGCTTCTTCTCCTTGGTCTAGGCGGTCAATTCTAAAGTAAACTTCCTCAAGTATGTTTTTAGTAATCAACGCTTTGAGCGCGACAGGGCTTAATGATTCAGTTTTTTGAAGTTTGAGCCGGTCAACCCAGTTTTTCAAACCATCTTCAGCCAGAAGCTTCATAAGCACATCAACTTGTTTGGGCGCTTTTCTTTCTAGCTCATTTAAGAGTTCTCCCAGTTTTGCTTCATCCTGGTAGCTTGCGTGAATGCGGATATAGGCCTTTAGCTTGGGTTTATAGCGCTCTTTGATGTCTTCAGTGGTGAAGACTAGTCCTTTTTGATAAAGGCTCTTAATGAGCGGGAAAACTTGTTTTAAGCCGCTAATGGATTGTACCTCATCAATACTCAGTTCTCCTTTTTGTTGCAGGTATTCCAGTACAAGCAGCTCCTGGTCGCTTAGTTTGGCCGACTGTACGTCGCCTTCTTCATTGCGAATGATGCGTGTTTCACTAGCAAGCTTAAGCCCGGAAGGTAGGGCTGCCGACATTACATCGCCTAAATTGCAGAGGTAGTAGGCAGCCATCCATTTCCAAAATTTGAGGTGATGTTCTTCTAGAATGGGTGTTTCATCGAGCAGGGAGTGCAGGTACCGTGCTTCATACTCGGCAGGTGGCTTTGGGCTTAGCGAAAGGAGCATTCCGGCGTAGAACTTTTTCTTACCGAAGGGAACAACTACGCGCATGCCTGGGTTTACTAGTTCATTCCATTCGTATGGAACTCGGTAAGTAAAGGTTTTCGCTAGGGAAAAAGGAAGAATAACTTCGGCAAACAGGGTGTCTGAGCCTGATGGCACATCAATTTCCTGTTCTTCTTCCTCAAATAAATACATGAGGTCAAATTTAAGTGGCAGCCTCGGGGCTTCCAAGTGTTTAGGACTTAGTCTGGAATTTTTTACTTGAATATTGAATTAACTCTTGGCCTGTTTCTTAGGGTATTCAAAGAGTATGAGTTTGCCCTTGTCGGCTTCTACCTGTTTCCAGCTTTTTACATTAAAGTCAATGCGAACCAACCCGCAGGTAGGAAGATTGTCTATGGGTGTTCCGGTCAGCGTGTCGATTAAATGCGTAAACCCGGGGTTATGTCCCACCAACATAATGGAATTGTGTTGATCTAGTTCTTCTTGAATCACGCGAATGAGCTCTAGCACATTAGCGCCATACAAACGCATGTCAATTTTGATACTTTTTTCGCTGTATCCGAGCAGTGGAGCGATGGTTTGAATGGTTTTAAAGGCTCGTTTTGCCGGGCTGCTGATAATGAAATCTGGTAGAACTTCTAATTTCTGGAATCGCTTACCCATCACGGGTGCATCGTCTTTACCTCGCTTATTCAGTGGACGGTCAATATCGGAAAGTTTGGCGTCTTTCCAGCTTGATTTGGCGTGTCTGAGCAGGTATAAGGTTTTCACGACTCCTCCTTTTTACTGTAGTGCCCCTTTTTGTGTGAACTAAAGGCGAAAAACAACCAGCCAAGTATGAATCCTACGCCACCAAGAGGTGTAATCATCCCTAACCAGGTAATGCGTTCGCCAAACAGCGTTTCGCTAATGGAGAGTAAATAAAGGGAACCCGAAAAGAGGGCAATACCCACCAAAAAGAGAATGCTGGTAACCTTCACGTGCTTTCGGTGCATCGATTTCGCTAAGGCGGCAAGCAAGAGAAGTGCTATACCGTGAATGAAATGATAGAAATTAGCCGTTTTAAAAACCTCCATGTCTTCAGGAGCAAGGTGAGGTTTTAGTCCGTGGGCACCAAATGCGCCTAATCCAACAGCCAAAGCTAGAATCAGTGCGGAAATCTTGCGTAATTGTTCAGTTTGATGAGGCATCTGAGTATAACAAATATAAGTTTTAACAGGTTTTGAAAAGCATAAAAAAATCCTGCCCCAGTTGAGCAGGGCAGGATTTTTAAGCAAATCTGAAAAGTTTATGAACCACAGGCTTCACATGCATCTGGATTGTCTAGAGAGCAAGCCAACTGTGCTGCAGCTTCTGCTTCAGCGTATTTTCTAGCTTCTTCTGATTCAAATGCTGCATTTTCGGCAGTGGTAACATCCATTGGCTTCTTAAGTGCATCTTTTTGCACGGTAAACTGGATAGCGTCTGCGGCGGCTTTACTACGGAGGTAGTACATACCGGTTTTAAGACCCTTTTTCCAAGCGTAGAAGTGCATGGAGGTGATTTTAGCGTAGTTCGGGTTCTCAATGAACAAGTTCAAAGATTGAGACTGATCGATGAATGCGCCGCGGTCTGCAGCCATGTCGATGATGGTTCTTTGAGAGATTTCCCATACTGTTTTATAGAGGTCGCGGATATCCTGAGGAATACCTTCAATCTCTTGAATGGATCCTTTGTGGAAGATAATCTGCTGCTTCATTTCGTCGTTCCACAATCCACGCTCAACCAAGTCGTTCAAGAGGTGTTTGTTTACAATAACGAACTCACCTGAAAGTACGCGGCGGGTGTAGATATTGGAGGTATAAGGCTCAAAGCACTCGTTATTACCTAAGATTTGCGCTGTAGAAGCGGTTGGCATAGGAGCGAGGAGCAATGAGTTTCTAACGCCAATTTCTTGTACGTCTTTGCGGAGTGAATCCCAATCCCAGCGGCTGCTAGGGGTTACATTCCACATATCGAACTGGAAGATACCTTCAGAGATTGGTGAACCTGGGTAGGTTTCGTAAGGACCTACTTCTTTAGCGATATCGCGGGAAGCGCAAAGGGCTGCGTAGTAGATAGTTTCGAAGATCTCAGAGTTCATGCGAGCTGCATCAGCTGAGTCGTAAGGCATACGCATCATGATAAATGCATCAGCTAAGCCTTGAACGCCCAAACCGATTGGTCTGTGACGCATATTGGACTTACGTGCTTCTTCTACCGGATAGTAGTTGCCGTCGATGATTTTATTCAAGTTAACGGTAGCGGTATAGGTTACATCGTAAAGTAATTTGAAATCAAATTCACCATCTTTCACAAATTTAGGAAGCGCGATAGAAGCCAAGTTACATACAGCTACCTCATCAGGAGCAGTATACTCGATGATTTCAGTACACAAGTTGGAAGAGCGGATGGTACCCAAATTCTTCTGGTTGCTCTTGCCGTTTGCTGCGTCTTTGTACAGCATGTAAGGTGTTCCTGTTTCGATTTGTGACTCTACGATCTGAGCCCACAATTCACGAGCTTTAATGGTTCTGCGCGCTCTACCGTCTTGCTCGTAGCTGGTGAAAAGTTCTTCGAATACTTCGCCGTGGCTGTCAGCCAAACCTGGAGCTTCGTTCGGGCAGAACAAAGGCCAGTCGCCATCTTCTTCAACACGTTTCATGAAGATATCCGGAATCCACATGGCGTAGAATAAATCACGTGCACGCATCTCTTCTTTACCGTGGTTCTTTTTCAAATCCAAGAATTCAAAGATATCGGAGTGCCATGGCTCGAGGTAGATAGCGAAGGAACCTTTACGTTTTCCACCACCTTGGTCTACGTAGCGAGCAGTATCGTTGAATACACGAAGCATTGGAACGATACCATTGGATTGACCGTTAGTACCACGGATATAAGAACCGGTAGCGCGGATATTGTGGATAGACAAACCGATACCACCTGCAGTCTGTGAAATTTTAGCACATTGACGCAGGGTATCGTAGATGCCATCAATACTGTCGTTCTTCATGGTTAACAAGAAGCAGCTCGACATTTGAGGTTTTGGAGTACCTGCGTTAAAGAGGGTTGGAGTAGCATGGGTAAACCAGCCTTCCGACATCAAATTATAGGTTTCAATTGCGCTTTCGATATCGTTTTTGTGGATACCGATAGCCACACGCATGTACATGTGTTGCGGACGCTCAGCTACTTGTCCGTTTAAGCGGAGTAAATAGCTTCTTTCCAAGGTTTTGAAACCGAAATAGTCAAAGTTATAGTCGCGGTCGTAGATGATATTGCTATCCAAGAACTCTGCGTTTTGAAGAATTACTTCATACACATCGTCTGCAATCAAAGGCGCTTTTTCACCTGTTTTTGGGTTTACATAGTTGAAGAGCCTGTCCATGGTAACAGAAAATGATTTTTCTGTGTTTTTGTGCAGGTTACTTACAGCGATGCGGGATGCCAATTGAGCGTAATCCGGGTGGGCAGGAGTGAGCGATGCGGCTGTCTCAGCTGCTAGGTTATCCAGCTGGGTAGTGCTTACACCGTCAAAGATGCCTTCGATTACTTTTTTAGCAACACGAACCGGATCAACAAAGTTCTGATCCAATCCATAACTCAATTTATTTATACGGGCGGTGACTTTATCAAACATCACCGGCTCCTTGCGACCGTCTCTTTTAATTACATGCATGATGGTTTTCTGTTTATATGTTTTTGTACTGGGGTAATAGGTTAATTCTAGGGATTAAAAGTCAGCGTCTAAGCTGAAGTTGTTGTTTTCAGGGTTCTTGTTCATTACCCCGGCTTTTTGGTAATCTCCAACACGTTTTTCAAAGAAGTTGGTTTTACCCTGAAGGCTAATCATCTCCATGAAAGGGAATGGGTTGGAACTATTGTATACTTTAGCACAGCCCAATTCGCCGAGGAGACGGTCTGCCACAAACTCGATATACTGGCTCATCAAGTCGGCATTCATTCCAATCAAACGCACTGGCAAGGCATCGGTAACAAACTCTTTTTCGATACGTACTGCATCTGTAATGATTTCAGTAACGCGTTCTTTTGGAAGCTTGTTTACGAGGTGTTTGGTATACAAGTGACACGCAAAATCGCAATGCAATCCTTCGTCGCGGCTAATCAACTCATTGGAGAAGGTAAGGCCCGGCATAAGGCCTCTGTTTTTCAGCCAGAAGATGGAGCAGAAACTACCGGAGAAGAAGATGCCTTCCACCGCAGCGAAGGCAACAAGTCGTTCTGCAAAAGATGCATTTTCAATCCAGCGCAAAGCCCATTCTGCTTTCTTACTAACGCATTCCAATGAATCGATAGCGTGGAAGAGACCGTCTTTTTCAACCGGATCTTTGATATAGGTGTCAATCAACAATGAGTAAGTCTCACTGTGGATGTTTTCCATGGCAATCTGAAAACCGTAAAAGAATTTCGCTTCTGGATACTGAACTTCGGCTACAAAGTTTTCTGCGAGGTTTTCGTTTACAATACCGTCACTTGCTGCAAAAAAGGCAAGAACGTGTTTAATGAAGTGACGCTCATCGTCATTCAGTTTGTTCTTCCAATGATCCAGGTCAGTTTGCAAATCAAGTTCTTCGGCCGTCCAAAAACTAGCCTCAGCCTTCTTGTAAAAATCCCAAATGTCTGAATGCTTAATAGGAAAGATCACAAAGCGGTCTTTGTTCTCTTTTAAAATTGGTTCGTTAGTCATGGTAGCCGTTTCATTCATGGTGTATCCCGTTTTAAATTATGCGTAATCTTCTTTTGTGGATCGATGTATTTGGGTCAAATCGGTAACAACAAATTTTCCCTTTTCTTCCGACAGAATTCAACGTGTAGTTGTTCACATTTGTTGATACATACTATAGGTTTCTAACTTTTCAACACGGCCTAGTCAGCACTATCAAGAGGCCTTTACCGCTGGGCTCAAATTATCTACATTGGGTGTTGGATAATAATTTCTTAATCTTCCAGAAAAATCTTAAGTACAACTTAAACCCCAGTAATAACAGGGTTTTCGACACTATTAATGACTGTGCCGTTTTTAGTTCAATTGAAATGTAGGGAGAAGGCGTCGATTTGATTGAAAATGCTTGATTCTGACCTATATTCAGACTGACTTTCTAGTCATACAATCTTGGCTAAATACCGTAAAAACTGAGCATGATGCGGACACTACCCAGATTCGAATTTTCAATCTGAAAAAATTGTAGAAATACACAAAAAAAGTCGCTCCCGTGAGGAGAGCGACTTTCAAAATGTGTTGGTAACGATTATGGCGTATGGTGATCGTCTTTATCGTTTGGGTCTGCCGGTTTAGCCGGAAGCTTCAATTCGTTTCTGAGGATATCATCCAATTGAGCTCCACCCATTTTCTTGGCTACAATCTTTTTGTTTTCATCCAAGAGGTAAATGATAGGGGTGCTGTTGATATCGTAGATATAGCGGAAGTTGGTCAAATGGTAAGGATCAATCACGTTAATCCAATCCAACTTATTGTCGTTGATAAACTTCTTCCATTTCTCAATATCGCCTTCCACGTTAACAGCGTATACTTCAACACCGTACTGCTTTAACTCATCGTAAGTCTTTTTGATTTTAGGTAATTCCTTCCGGCAGTGACTGCAATCCGGATCCCAGAATACTAAGACGGTATACTTCGCTTTTACCTT
Source organism: Bacteroidota bacterium (assembly GCA_006226545.1). Taxonomy (GTDB): domain Bacteria; phylum Bacteroidota; class Bacteroidia; order UBA8524; family UBA8524; genus M1806. The sequence goes on from SBGR01000064.1 coordinate 58,845, forward strand.
GTGTAATTCTCTCGCGGTATTGGAGGTATCACGCATTACTAAGTTAGGGGTAACCTTTCCACACAAGAGTTTGCTCAATACTTTTTCGCGGTCTTTGATACGCGACATGCTCGTGGAATCAACCCAGTATGCTTCAGGCCAGTTATAATATGTCTTCCACATGTAAACCGGAACAGCATCCATACACATGTATTGGCTGCGTTCGTAATCCATGGTTACCCACCAAACCACATAATGGAACATCTCTGGAAGATGGCGCACTTTCGCTATTAATACATCCGCTGTTGCAGTAATACTATCCGGAATCTGAAGCGTTAGGTCTTTGATGTATCGCTCCACTTTCTTGTAAAAAATAGGGGTGCGTAAAAGGCAATCTTCGGTAAAGTCGACATTATCCCAGAAATGGGTTTTATAGTAACGGAATGCAAAAAGTGAATCGGTGGTTCCGTCAGGGTTTTTAGGTGCTTCTGGTACATCAACATCTTTGATCATACGAAAAACACGGGTGGTAAGAGAAGTAGGGTATTTCTCCATGAAATCGAGACGGTAATCGTTGATTTCAGTTTGGAGTTTTTCAATAATACCGCGGTAAATGGCAACAGAATCAGGATTGGTTTTACCCACTCTTTTTAAGCCTTCTTGAGCATGGTAAATATTCATTCCACGCTCTCCAATGAACTTCTGGTACTCGTAGAAATGTTTGTTTTCTTCAGAACCGGTAACTTTCATGAAATCCGTTGCATTCACGCTATCGGTTTCCATGGAGAAGTACTGTTCTTGGGTATTGACCATAAACTCGAAGAGTTTGGTGTTTTTTTCTTCGTTCACCGCGCTGTAGATACCGCAGGGTAGTGGTTCAGTTTGAGAAGAGAATACAAAAAAGCCTTTCTTGTCTTTGGTTACAGCCGAATCTTTCACCATTTCTTTGTCGGCATAGTAGTTCACCAAATACATTTTAGAACCGCTGTATCCCTTTATTTTAATCTTAATTTCAAAACCGGTCTTCATTTGCTGCGCCTGCACCGACAGGGCAGAGACCATGAATAATACAATTGGTAAAATCCTCTTCATAAGCGTCAAAAATAGGGTTATTGCCCATTCAGCTCAAGAATTAAGCCATCTTAAAACCATTTTTTCGATGCAATGTTTAGTCTGCATGGCAACCTATATACTTCGTCGCACGCAAGAATTACCTATTGGCTTAACGGAAGCGTGGGATTTTTTCTCATCGCCTTTAAACCTAGAAAAGATCACACCTCGTTACATGCAGTTCAAGGTTCTTAATGGACCTATTGAAAAAATGTATGCCGGACAACTCATTGCCTATACGGTAAAGCCTGTGCTGGGAATTCCGTTGAACTGGCTTACCGAAATTACCCATGTGGAAGAAGGGAAGTTTTTTGTAGATGAACAACGATTTGGCCCTTATAAATTGTGGCACCACCAGCACCATTTTGAAGTGAAAAAGGATGGGGTCGTCATGACAGACACAGTACATTATAAACTGCCTTTTGGGGTTTTAGGAAAACTTGCACACTGGCTTTTTGTGCGGAAGCAATTGGAAGGAATCTTTGATTACCGTTTCAGAACCTTGGAAGAGTTATTTAAGCTAAAAACTGACTAGCTGACAGTATTTTGGAACGGCACATCAGTTGACAGAAAGCGTGTATGGCAAATTATTCAGATATCGTTCAATCGCATTCAAAGGTATTGGTCGACTTCACCGCATCCTGGTGCGGACCCTGCAAAGTTTTATCGCCCATCTTGGAAGAAGTGAAAAAGGAATTAGGTGATGACTTGAAAATCGTGAAGGTAGATGTCGATAAAAATCCACAGCTTGCTCAGAGTCAGCAAATTCAAGGTGTGCCAACATTGATATTGTACGAAAACGGTAAACAGAGCTGGCGTCAAAGTGGGGTAGTTCCCAAACACGAATTGCTTAAAATCCTTCGCTAGATCAGGTTAAAAGGGCAATTCTTCTATCTTTGAATCCTTAATCTGATATCTATGTACGAAGGACTAGTTCATGCGCATTCCGGTTTACGTTGGGTAGTATTGCTCGGCGGTATTTATGCTATAATGGTAGCTTACAAAGCTTGGAAAGGAAATCAAGCATTTGTTGGATCTGTTAAATCTGCAGGTACCATTTTCTTAAGCTCTTTGCATCTTCAATTCGTCTTAGGATTAATCCTATACTTCATGTCGCCCTGGTTTCAAGCATTAAAAGACGATGCGTCTGCTGTGATGGGAAATAGCGTGGCTAGATTTTATGCGGTAGAGCATATCAGTATGATGCTAGTGGCGGTTATAATTGCGACCATCGGTAGTGCAAAATCAAAACGTAAAGCCGACGCTGCAGCCAAAAGCAAAACCCGCTTTATCTGGTTTTTGATAGCGATGGTAATCATTCTTATTTCTATTCCTTGGCCAATGCGTTTTGAGAACGCAGGTTGGTTCTAATGAGGTGGAATACCTATTCCTTTTAATTGCTTTAGTCCTTTTCCTACTCGGGATTATTGGCAGCTTTTTGCCTATTCTTCCCGGGCCAATACTGACCTTGGCAGGAGTATTAGTGTCTCATTGGTCGGGGATAGCCTTATTTGACGCAAGTAGTTTGTGGTTATGGGTTGGATTAACCCTGCTGGTTACCCTATTGGATTTCTATATGCCGGCCTATCTGGTGAACAAGGCCAAGGGAACACGTTCCGGACAGCGTGGAGCGCTTGTAGGAGCAATTCTAGGACTTTTCTTTTCTCCTCCGGGTATACTTCTAGGTCCTTTTATTGGTGCTCTGATTGGTGAATTGGCTGCAGGCACAGATTCAAGTAAGGCCATGCGCAGTGCGTGGTTTGCTTTTCTCGGTTTTATCAGTGGTAGCTTCCTTAAACTACTGTTTGCCTTGGCCGCGCTAATCGCTTTTTTCTTCGCTTATTTCTGAAGATTTCCTTGAAGGTATGAAGGGAGTTTAGCATCTTGCGCTAAACAATTGTATCAACAAGAGATGAAAAAATTATTCTTATCTGTATTGAGCTTCAGCTTAATCAGCGCTGCTACAGCTCAACCTGATTTGCCTGCACCAAGCCCGAAAGCCATGGTAATGCAAACCGTTGGATTAACCGATATTACCATTGAATACAGCTCTCCTGCAGTAAATGGCCGTACAATCTTTGGTGGATTGGTTCCATACGATTCACTTTGGAGAACCGGAGCAAATGCAGCCACTAAAATTACTTTTAGCGAAGACGTTAAAGTTGGATCTAGCGATGTTAAAGCGGGTACTTATTCTATTTTTACTATTCCGGGTAAAACAGAATGGACCTTCATTATCAATTCTGATTATGCTCAAAGCGGAACTTCCAAATACGACAAAGCGAAAGACGTATTACGCCTAACCGTAAAAAGCGAAACTATTGCAAGCAAAGAACGTATGGCTTTTTCCATTACCAACTTTAGCGAGGCGGGAGGAAACATTACATTGGAATGGTCAACCGTACAAATCAACGTTCCATTTACTGTAAGTACAGCTGCGCAAGCGCAACGTAATATCGACCGTGCCGTGGGTGGAACTTGGAGAGTATATGCTCAATCTGCGCGTTATATGTTAGAGCATGATGGCGATATGAACAAGGCGCTTGAATTGATTAACCAATCTGTTTCTTTGAGCGAAGGCTGGTACAATACCTGGATCAAAGCGCAAATTTTGCACAAATTGGGCAAGAAAAAAGAAGCTTTGGCAGCAGCCAATCGTGCTTATGAATTAGGCAATAAAACACCGGAAGGTTTCTTCTATAAATCGCAAGTAGAAAAAGCCTTGAACGACTGGAAATAAGATATTTCAACCTTAAAAGAAAAGCCGGCCCTAAAGCCTGCTTTTTTTAGTTATGTCGTTTTTGATCTTTGCTCCGTAGCCTAATGTTTAAGGTTTCTACCAGCAGAGAAAAGGCCATCGCGAAATAGACATAGCCTTTGGGTACGTGTACATCCAAAGCTTCAATAAACAAGGTCAAGCCAATCATAATTAAAAAGCTTAAGGCCAACATCTTCATGGTTGGGTGCTTCTGGATAAAGTTGCTGATTGGTTTAGCGAATTGATACATGATTATCATTGAAATGATAACGGCAATAATCATGATGCCCACGTGGTTGGCCAAGCCCACAGCGGTAATGATGGAATCAAAAGAGAAGATGATATCCAAAACGATGATCTGACCAATAACCGAAGCAAAGGAGCTTTGTTTTCCATTGGTTTTAGCTTCTTCATCGCCGTGTTCAATACGTTCGTGAATCTCCATGGTACTTTTACCAATTAAAAAGAGTCCGCCGGCCATCAGAATGATATCCCGCCAACTGATTTCATTTGCCATTAGGGTAAAGACGGGTTGTGTCAAGCCAATAATCCAGCTGATCAACATCAATAAGAAAACACGGATAATCAAGGCTAAGCTAATGCCAATGCTGCGGGCTTTATCCTGCTGCTCGGCCGGTAGTTTATTGCTAACCAAGCTGATAAATATCACGTTATCAATGCCCAAAACAATTTCCATTAAGGTCAACGTAAGCAATGAGATCCAAGCAGCCGAGCTACTGAAAAGGTGGAGGAATTCGTTCATGTTATTGTCTTATAAATGTTCCGTATTGTTTTCCTAATACCACAAATGGTCGAACTCTAAATCCGTCTGCTTCTTTGGCTGTTGTTTCTTGACCAAAGAAGAGGCTATAACTCACTTGTTTCTCAGTATCAGAAAAGTTGTAAACCAACTGATACAGGGTTTCATCCACGTAATAGGTAAAAGTTAATAGCGATTCAGCAAATACACCATTCAAGAGAATACCGTTGTTTTCGTCCATGGTAAACGAGCCGTCGCTGTGTTGTATGAGGGTATAGTTTTTTGCCATACCACCCGCAAACTGGGAATTCCACGACCAAGTGGAATCATTTTGTCTTTTCACGCTAAGGCTCATCGCTATGCTATCTTGCCCTTTATAAGCCGGACTCAATTTCAAGTAACCCGTATAGGTTGCTGAATCAGGTAAAGCCGCTTGGGTGCTAAGCACAAGCAATAAGAGACTACTGAGAATCGCTAGCTTTTTCATCGCTTCGAAAATACCTTAAAAGCAGGGCAATTGCTATCAGGCTAACACTTCCGATTGGGTTTAGCCAAAGAAAGCTCAATTTGTTGCCGTAAATCGAGAATAAGCTGATAACAATAACCTGAGCGGCCAATGCAGCGGGAAATACTTCTTTGGCACTGAGTTTTTTAAGAAAGAATCCACAGATAAACACGCCCAGGATAGGCCCGTAAAACAAGGAACCTACAATATTGACGAGCTGAATGAGGTTTTCAACCAAAGAGGCGCTTAGGGCAAATACAATCGCTAAAACGCCCCAGAAAAGCGTAAATAGACGAGAAACTTGAAGGTCGCTCTTGTTGCTTTTCCAATTGAGTCGTTTAAAATAATCCACTACCGCCGTAGACGTCAAGGCATTAAGCTCACTGGAGGTAGAACTCATGGCCGCAGATAAGATTACAGCTAACAGTAGTCCAATCAGCCCCGGTGGGAAATAGCTTAGAATGAAATTCAGGAATACATAATCCGTGTCTTTGCTTTCAGCATCAGGTAAGGCATTGCCAAGGTAGGCCTTAAACGCTGCGCGATTCTGCGACATCGCTTTATCCAAGCTTTGGTAGTTATCGGGGTAGTCTTTTGCCAAGGCTTCATTGGCGGCGATGGACTTAAGCTGAAAAAGCGAATCGTGTTTGGCTTGGTACGCTGCAACCGAGTCGGGCTGCGCAGTTGCAATCTGCTCCAATTGTGCCGAATTGAAATAAATAGGAGGCTTTTCAAATTGGTAAAAGGCAAACAGCATAACGCCTACCAGTAGAATGAAAAACTGCATCGGGATTTTTAAAACAGCATTGAACAAAAGGCCCATGCGACTCTGACGTGTGTCGGTAGCGGTGATATACCGTTGAACCTGCGATTGATCCGTGCCGAAATAGGAAAGCGATAAGAAGAAGCCTCCAAAAATGCCAGACCAAATGGTATAGCGGGTTTCCGGATTAAAACTAAAGTCTACCGCATCCAAACGTCCGGTCCAATTGGCCAATCGAAGGGCATCCTTGAAACTCACCGATTCCGGAATGCCTTGTAGAATGAGATAAAAGGCCACGAACATTCCGAAAAAGATAACTGCCATCTGCTGTTTCTGGGTGATGCTCACGGCTTTGGTGCCACCCGATACAGTATAGGCGATAACCAATAGTCCAATAACCAAGTTGGTTATTTGCAGATCCCAGCCAAACAAAGTAGACAATACGATGCTTGGCGCATAAATGGTTATACCTGCTGCAAAGGCGCGGGAAATTAAGAACAGGGACGCAGTTAAGAGTCTGGTTTTTAAGTCGAAACGCTGCTCAAGGTATTCGTAAGCCGTATAGACTTTTAAGCGATAATAGATGGGAATAAATACTGCACAAATCAAGATTAGGGCAAGTGGTAGTCCGAAATAGATCTGAACGAATCGTAAGCCGTCTTCGTAACCTTGTCCGGTGGCTGAAAGAAATGTAATGGCACTCGCCTGAGTAGCCATCACTGATAAACCTACAGTCCACCAACGATCGCTATTACCGCCTTTTAGAAATCCTTCTAAATCCCGACTTTGTTTTCGGGTTTTCCAGATGCCAAAAGCCACAATGGACAGCAGCGTTCCGCAGAGTACAAACCAATCTAATGCGCTCATCATAACCAGGAAGGAATTAAGCTCAATACAATTAGTTCAATAATTAGAAAGCCTAAAACCAAGGCATAACGGCGGTTCCAATATGTTTTCTCTTTAGAATCTTCCATGCTGTTCTAGGGCAATGAGGTTAAGCAACAGTTGGTAGGCACTAGGAACACCGGCAGGTAATTCACGAAAGAAGGATAGTCCGCAATAACTTATTCCCCCTTTACCGTAAGTGGCATTGAGTAATATACCTTGTCGCATAGGTTCTCCTGAATCGTGTCCCTGCAAGAGCTGGATATACGCACTATCCGCAGTTTCAGCGAAATACAAGCCTCTTTCTTGAATCCAGCCGGTAAATGAGGTTGAGTCCAATACGTGAGGTTGGTTAAATACCGGATGTTTGGGAAGAATAGGTTCTAGTGTAGCATCTTCTTCGGTTATTCGGTTTCTGCCAAGCTCCAATGGGTAAGGCGAAAAAACATTGGCATCAAACCTTCTGCTGGTATTGTATTGCACAATGACGTGTCCTCCGTTTTTGATGTAATTCAATAAGGCATTTTTGTATTCAGTGGTAAAATCAAGTGTATTGAAGGCTCGGATTCCGAAGATTAAAACCGGATACTTTGCTGTTGTTCGAGCATCTTTCAACTGACTCAATTCCAAATTATCCACCTGCAATCCGGCCGATCTCAGGTAGGTATCTACCTCGTCTCCGGCACCTTGAACATAGGCTACCTTCTTATTTACAGGCTTGATATTCAATAGGTAAAGTGGGACTGTAGCCTCCTGTGGATATTGATATGTACCAATATGGTCGTAGCTGATGAGTTGTGTTGAGAAGAGCGGTTTTTCAAAGCGAATGCTGAAGAGGTCGGAGCCTTTAGCATTGTTGGCATTGATGTCTACTTCACCTTCGAAGCTTGTATTGGCCTTGATCATCACTTCGCGACCCAGTTGTTTGCGTTTTACGCCAAATCCTGAACCCGCCCCGGTGATAAGTGTTCCATTGTAATCGCTAGCTGCTTCTATGGTGAAATTTAAGGTCTTACTGCTGCTCTGATTAGCAAATAACAAAGCGTTGGAGTTGAAGCTTATTCGGTATTGCGGTGTAACCAAAACCTCTCTTCTAAGCTCTCCCTTTACCGGATCTACGCTGGTATAGGTGAGTGGAATACGTCGCTTAAAACGGAGGCCGTAGACCTCCAATTCAACTTCTACGGTGAATTGCGCATCAACACCTGCATCGCAGGCTACGTTTCTCCAGCTGCTATTGAACATGCTTTCACTTTTTCCAAACCTCATCCAAGGGATGTCGCTTATCTTACCTGGGCTTAAATGGACCATCAAATCCTTCTCGATCAATGAATGCTCTTGAAGAAGGGTATTAAATGTATAGCTAGAATCAAGGTAAATGCCTTCTGTTCCGTGGACTTGAATAAGTTTAAGGCTTGAATTCTGACGGCTGAGAATGGAGAATTTAGATTTTAATGTACTTCCTTCCGGAATTTCTGATTTCTCAGCTTCTAATCGAATCACTATTCCACTCAATTGAAGAATGATTTCTTCAACTTGTTTCATTTTGTACAAAAGGAGGGAGCGATTTGATTTTTTCGCCTCCATTTCCAGACTTTTATGAAGGTTGACTAATTCTGTCAATGAATTATCAAAATGTTTATTATCAATGTTTTGCGATAATAATCTCAAGTTGTTTTGAATTAGCTTATTGGAGAAACTTCCTTCAAATTCTTGAAACGGGTTTTGTCGATTTCGCGGCATTCTTCCTTTCACTAAAACCAAAAACTCCAATTGCTTTCCCACGGGTTCGCCTGAGCCAAAGCCTTGGCTTTTATGCATGCTGCGACTTCTACCGGCAATTTCAGTATAGCTCGCGCCCAATAAAGGGTTATAGGTTCCAACGTCGACAGCAAAAAGGCTATCCATCTTGCCTAATTCCTGTTCTAAATTGGCGTTCCACCAGGTACTTGCATTGTAGAAGAGGGTTTGTGTTTTCCATGGACTTACGCCGTATTTGAATTGTTCAGGAAAAGCATCGGCTCTCGCAGCAAGCTCAAAGGCTTCATTGGCTAAAAGGGCAGAGGTGGTGTGGTGACCATGTGTTGGGTATCCGCTCGTGGCAAAGCGTGTAATAATAACATCCGGCTGTAGTTTGCGAATAACAAATACCATATCGCTTAAAATGGAATCTCTGTTCCATTTGGTTAAGGTTTCGTCGGCTGTTTTGGAGTAACCAAAATCGTAAGCGCGAGTGAAGTATTGTTCTCCTCCATCGATTTTGCGGGCTTCAGCCAATTCGTGTGTTCGGATAATGCCCAACTGAACGCCTAATTCGTTACCAATTAGGTTTTGCCCTCCGTCGCCACGGGTTAGCGAAAGATAGGCGGTGCGAAATTTCTTTTCATTGGCAAGCCAAGAAATGAGTCGGGTATTCTCATCGTCGGGATGTGCCGCGATGTACAATACAGTGCTTTGTTGAGGAAGTTTTGCTACTTCATGTTGGATCCTGGAATAGTTCCATTGTTCTTGCGCTTGAACTTGCGCGCCTATACAAAGAAAGAGACTCCAGCTTAGTATTTTTCTTATCATGTTTCGTGATTAAGGATAGCCGAATTTAAATGTTACAACAAGAAATCAAAAGTTTAGCCAGCGGTGCTGATGTGTATAAAAAAAGCTCCCAAAGGAGCTTTTGAAAATTTAAAACTGATACGATAAGGATGTTCGGAACCAACGCAATGGCATCTGAACATAGGTAGAGCCGAAGTAATTTGTTTCGGTCAGGTTTTCTACCTGTCCACGTAAGGTGAATTTCTTGAACTGAATATTGAGCGAGGCATCTAAAATATGAGCCGGTGTATAACTCATGCGTTCTTGGTAACGGTAGAAGATGCCTAAGCTTACCCTCTTATGCAAACGAAACTCGGAGCTGAGTACAATCTGGTGCTTCAAGAAGTCGTATACATAACGGGAAATTTGTTCGGTTTGAATTTTCGAAACGTCAATCCAGGAGTAGCCCATGCGAATGCGTTTAACAATTCCTTTTTCAAAGCGCATATTGGCTTCCAGTTCGGCACCTTGTGTATAAACATTACTCACGTTTATGGCTTTCCAAGGTGTGCTTGTATTTTCTCTTTGCCAATCGATAAGGCTGGAGGCATTACGGTAAAAATAGTTGGCGCCAAAATAAAGGTTTCGCTTCGTCCATTTGTATCCGGCTTCGTAGGTGAAGGCTGCTTCGGGAGCGAGGTTAGGATTGCCTAAACTAGACGGACCTGCATCGGTATAATACAGATCGGTGAAGGTAGGAACTCGGTAAGAGCGCCCGGTGCTTACATAAAGTTTGGAGCTTGAATTCAGGTCGTAGGATACATCCATGCCCGGATAAGCCACCCATCCGAAATTCTGGATATACGAGACATTAGTCCCAATTACGGCGTTGATTCGCTGCCACTTAATAAAACGGTGTTCTACAAATAACCCGGAAATGAGTCGGCTGCGATCGCCTAAATTAGAGCTGTTTATTTGCTCTTGCCTGATTTCAGCACCCCAGCTGCTGGTTCCTAGTTTGCTTTCGTGACTCATGTTGAAGTCGGCAGAGAACACATCGCTTGTATGCAAGTTGATGCCCTTGTGTAGGCTATCTCGCCAAAGGCGAAACTCGTCGCTATGCTGACGCCAGTTGAGGTTCACCTTCAGGTTTTTGAGCTTAACAAATTGTCCGCTGAGGTTTCCAAAAAACAGATCGGTTTCTTCGTATTCTCTGTATTTCGCAACAGGAGGGGTATAAAAATGCTGTGCGCCAAAATCCTTGGCTTGCCACCCGAACATCGCAGTGAGTTGTGCGTCGTTGCTTAGCTTGTAATTCGATTGGTACCACAGTTGGTTATTAGCGAAGTCGCGGTTATCGCTGTAGCCTGCACTTTCTGTTCGCACAAAGCTGATGCGGTTTCCGTAGCGCTCACCCAATTTAAAATTGATTCCGGCGCCGTATTGCCATGTTTGGAAATCACCCGCCATTACTTCAGCTCTCCCTCCGTTTGAATAGTCTTTTTTAGTGATGATGTTAATTGCTCCGGCAAAAGCATTTTGTCCGAAAATCCGACTACCCGGTCCGCGCAATACTTCAATGCGCTCAATATCGGATGGGTGAATGGGAAGGTTTAAGAGGTGATGTCCGGTTTGTGGATCACTCAATTTTACACCGTCAATCAGAACCAGGCATTGATCAAAAGAGCCTCCACGTAAACTGATATCGGCCTGTACGCCTCCAACTCCCCGTTGGCGAACGTCGATACTGTTTAAATAGGAGAGGATGTCTTGTACATTCAATGCAGGCATAGAACGAAGCTCCTCCGAAAGCAGAACGGTGATGTTCCTTCCTGATTCGCTAAACCTGACCGGCGTACGTGAATCCTGTACTTGTACTTCGCTAAGTCGCAAAGTATCCGTGTCAATCTGAGCATGAGCAGTTCCCCAACCGATCAATAAGCTCGCTAGAATGAATTTTTTTGGTTGAATCATAAACGCGGCGAAAATAGAATAATTCTGATAACCTGATTTTACGCTGAATCAAGCTTCTTTTTACCTGTAGTAAAGACCTGAATCCCCTTGTTTTACTAGGGTTAAAGTGCTTGGGGGCTTTGTTCTTCTTTAGTCTCTAAGCTATTGAAAATGAGTTTTAAAGAATGAGGACTTAAACCATGCTTTGAAGTGCGTGGATATAGAATTGTAAAACAAGTGTGCATAAAGAGTTTACAAGTGTAAAGCGGTATTCTTTACGTTTGTAAAGCTGATTTTACAAAAGGAAAATGGACGAATTGAACGCGAGAGTAGTGCAGGTAATGGATGAAAGTGGATTGAGTAAAACTGAATTCGCTGCCAAACTGGAAGTTTCATTGTCGCAACTCAGTCACATCTCCAGCGGACGAAACAAAGCCGGAATAGAACTTATTCAAAGAATGGCTGTCGCCTTTCCCAAATACAGTGCCTTGTGGATACTGACAGGTCAAGGTTCCAAATACCAAAAACAAGGTATGGATGAGCATACCCGACTATGGTTGCAAACCACCGAACAGCGCCTAAGGGAGTTGCAACTCGACCTAAAAACATTAGAATTGGATATCAAACAGAAAAGAAATGAAGAAGAGCTTTAAGATGCCAAATACCCTTGAAATGGTAGGTGAATTTCATACCACATTCGGACACCCTTTGCTCGAAACACCCCAAATACCGGATGAAAAACGCTGTGCTTTACGCGTAGAACTCATTCGCGAGGAGTTGCAAGAGCTACAAGACGCTATAAACGACAAAGATTTGGTGGCAGTGGCGGATGCTTTGGCAGATATTCAATACGTGCTTTCAGGCGCTGTGCATGAATTCGGACTTGGAGAAGCCTTTTTTGACTTGTTTAGCGAAGTTCAGCGCTCCAATATGAGCAAAGCCTGCAAAACAGCACAGGAAGCTGAAGAAACCATCGCTTTCTTTAAAAAGGAGCAAGAGGTTGATTGCTATTACAAAGAAGTAGACGGTCAATTTTTAGTTTTCCGCAGTAGCGATAACAAAACCATGAAATCCATTTACTATTCGCCGGCTCAGCTGCGTGAAGTGCTGGAATCGCACATGACTAAAAAGTCATAATCAAAGCGTGAATCCCGTTGGCGGTAATCTGGCCGCCAATGCAGAGGAGGATAAACGACAATAAGCGCATCATCGCTTTTTGGAAATTGGGCGATAAGCGCATCACTAGACGATCTGCATATCCATACGCTATAAAAATGCATAGGCTTATCAATAACATGGCGATGGCTGCTCCCAAATACGATTCGAGCATAAATTCGGAATTACTCTCTTTGGAAGCCTCAGCACCTAAGGTTAGCGTTGTGGCAATGGTGCCGGGGCCAATTGTTAGTGGAAAAGTGAAAGGGTAGAAGGATTGTTTGGCATAGGTATCGGTGACTTCCACGTCATCTTTTATATAGGCTTTTTTACTCGCATCGTTAAGCGATTCTTCACTGTTCAACGACTTCCAACCCATGGCAAATAGGACCAATCCTCCGCAGGTTTGTACCACCGGGATACTAATACCGAATAACTTTAGGAAGTAGATTCCTATAAATAAGGTAATGATCATCACTAGGATGGAATTCGCCGCAATTTTTCGAGCTATTTGTCGGCGAATCTTACTGTTTGCCTCTTCCGTGAGATTTAAAAATAAAATTGCTGTTCCAATGGGGTTAACTACCGGAAAAAGAGCGGTAAAGGCAATTGGAATAAAGAAGAGTAGCTCTGAAACCTTCATGCCCGAAAGGTATTAAGAATCTTTTAAATTGAAATAAAACTGGGTAGTCATGATTGAAAAAGCTTAAATTTCGTGTAGCTACAGTTAATACAGGCATAGGTTTTGTTTAATTTGCAGCTCGAAATTCTTCAACATAATGAAAATTAACGGGCCAGATCACACTTCCCCAATCAAGAAAACCATGGGGGGCGCTATTAACAAGCTTGTACGCTTGCTTAGACCCGAAAAGAGGGAGATAACACTCCTTTATACTTACGCTATCATTAGCGGACTGCTCAGTTTGACTTTACCGCTAGGGGTGCAGGCGATTATAACGTATTTGATGGGTGCTTACCTGTCCAGTTCCTTGGTAATGTTAATTACCCTGGTTATTGGAGGCACGGTAGTAGTTGGTATTTTGCAAATTTTCCAGTTAACCATCGTAGAAACCTTACAGCAAAAGATTTTCTACCGCGCCACTAAAGAATATGCATTCCGAATTCCATTACTCAATCGCTTGATGAATAAACAAGCGCTATTTGATGAATTGGGAAACCGCTTTTTTGATACGCTAACCTTACAGAAACAAGTCCCGAAACTTCTAATGGACCTATCAACGGCCTTATTGCAAATGGTATTTGGCTTGATTCTGATTTCATTTTACCACCCATTTTTTGCCTTCTTTAGTTTATTGCTGGTCTCTTTGCTCTTTTTGTTTTTCAGGGTGAGTGGACCAAAAGGTTTCAAATCGAGCATGGAAGAAAGCGAAGAGAAATTTGAGTTGGCTTTTCAAATTCAACGCTCGGGTAGGGACCATTGGTGGTTGAAGGCGGCAAGTTCGCTGGAGCGCTATATGGGTAAAATGGACATTATTCTAACACGCTATTTATCAGCTAGAAGAGAGCATTTCAGAATCTTATTGAAACAATACCAACTGCTGGTACTGTTTAAAACCATCATCATTTCCATTCTTTTAATTATTGGTGGAAACTTGGTATTGGATGGACAAATCAACCTCGGGCAATTTATTGCTGCCGAAATCGTGGTGTTATTGATCATGGCATCGGTAGAGAAGCTGCTCTTGAGCATGGAAGGCATTTACGATGTCTTAACAGCTGTTGAAAAAGTGGCTGTAGTCCCTCAAAAGCAAATCGATCTTTCCAGTGAGATGCGCCCTTCCGAATCGCCTAAAGAAATGAGCTTTATCGATTTAAACCTGAGTTATGCTAAGCACTATGTTTTGCATCAGTTCAACGCAGAATTGAATGCCAGAAGTCACCATCATTTGGTTTTAGAACAGCCTTTTTGCCGTCAGCTCTTTATTCGCATGATGCAAGGGCATTTGTTGCCAGATAGGGGCGAATTGAAGGTGAACGGTATGGACCTTCGATTGATTAACGTATCGTGGCTTCGACAACACATTAGAAAGGTAGAACGCGTAGAAGCGGCAAAATCGGGAAGTTTATTGGATCGATTAGACTTGGAAGTGGTTCAAGTCAATCAGAATCACGAACGACTTAACCGCATTCTCGACTTACTCGGAATCAATACAGAATTGTCGCGAAACCGCATCAATATTTACGAGGAACTGACTCCTTCCTGGTATTTTAATACCGAGTTATCGCTTTGGAGTCAGGGCATCGCTAGAGCATTAATGAGTGATGCGAAACTTATTTTAATTGATTTGGATGAATTGCCAAGAGCCTTGAATGTAAACAGCATCTTGGATGAGATTTGCCAACTCAGTGAAGCTGGAGTTTGGATTCTCAGCGGAGAAAACATCACTTTATCGAGCACTTTTAAACGTATTCAGGCCTAACTATGCTGAACCTATCTGAACAACCGATATCGCCAAAAGATTGGAGTGAGAAGCAAAGCCAGGCAGGCCGTCTGATTTTTAGCTTGCGTTACATCAGTAATGTGGGGAAAGTGATCATGGCCCTGTTCGGGATCTTTGTGGTATTGCTTTTTGCACCGTGGACACAGAATGTTTACATGGAAGGCTACCTCACTACCTTGGAACCGGAAACGCGTCCGCAAGAAATTCAAAGTGTAATTGAAGGTAAAATCGACAAATGGTACGTGAAAGAAGGGGACATCGTGCACCGTGGAGATACCATCGCTCGAATCACTGAAATAAAAGACATCTACTGGGATCCATTTCTCTTAAACAGAACGCAAGAGCAGATCGATGCCAAGGAAAAAGCCATTGTAGCGTATAAATCGAAAATTGATGTTTTAGAGAAGCAAGTTGGTGTTTTACGCGGAAATATGGGTTACAAAATCCGACAAGCGGAGAATAAGATGAAACAAGCGCGATTGAAAATGAGTGCAGATTCAGCTCAAATTCTCGCAGCAGAAATCGATTTTAAAAACTTCAAAGCCCAATACGAACGGGGTAAAGAGCTCTATCAACAGAATTTAATGAGCCGTACCGATTTGGAAATTAGACAGAACAAAATGCAAAGCGCGCAAGCGAAATTGTTCAAAGTTGAAAACGATTATTCCATCGCTCAAAACGAATTTTTAAATGCCGAGATTGAATTAAACAGTGTAGAAGCCGATTACTTGGAGAAAATCTTCAAGATTCAGTCGGATGTGCAAAGTGTTGTTTCTGAATTAGCGAAGTCCAATGAGGAATTGTCTAAACTGAACAATACGTACAGCAATTATGTGATTCGTGCGGGCAATTATTATATCCTGGCTCCGCAAGAAGGTCAGATTGTATCCATTCACCAAACCGGACTAGGCGAGAACATTAAAGCAGGTGAGGCCTTAGCGAGTATCACTCCGCAAGTATCTCAACCCGCTGTTGCTTTTTATGTGAGCGCTATCGATTTGCCTTTGTTTGAGAAGGGCAGAGATGTTCGAATCTTATTCGACGGATGGCCGTCTATCGTGTTCAGCGGTTGGCCGGGTGCCAGCTTTGGAACATTTGGTGGAAAGGTTCAGGTTATCGATAACCAAATCAGTTCAAACGGAAAGTTTCGGATTTTGGTAAGACCTGATACGACCGATCAAACTTCCGAATGGCCTTCGCTTGTCTACATGGGCAGTGGTGCTAAAGGTTATGCCTTATTGAAAGATGTGCCTCTCTGGTATGAGATGTGGCGTCGCCTCAACGGCTTCCCACCTGAATTTTACAAAACAGGTTCTCCAAGCACCGATAAGAAAGAGAGAAAATAAACATGAAGGCACTCCTAGTCAGTCTTTTGTTGAATGCCCCGGGCGACAGTATTCTGCAGCCGAAGGAGTTTGCTCGACAAGTACGCGATAACTATCCTACTGTTTTGCAAGGTAACTTGGCTTTGGCTGAATCTCGGAGTTTGCTATTGCAAGCTAAGTCGTATAGCGAACCTAAATTTGGCTTAGGCTACGACCGCAAACGTTTCGACGGGAAGAATTACTGGAATATCCTTGAATCGGATTTAAAGGTGAAAACGCCGTTAGGGATTGGGTTTTATGGAGCGCATCAGCAGAACTCGGGACTTTACCTTAACCCGGAATCGAATGTGCCGGCAGCCGGACTCTATGCCGGGGGAATTGAAGTGCCGCTTGGTCGCAACTTGATCCACAATAAAGGAAGATTGGCCATTTTAAAAGCAAGAATTGGCATTAAGCAAGCCGAATACATCTTCGCTCAAAACGTAAACGAAACCTTGTTAGACGCGATGAATGCGTATTGGACTTGGTCGGCGAACTGGCAGAGCTTGGAAGTAAACCGCAAAGCAACTGAAATTGCATTCCACCAGCTTCAACTTATAAAAGCCTCAGCCTTAATAGGGGAAAGGCCTATCATTGATACCTTAGAGTCGCATATTCAATGGCAAAGCAGGCAAATTGCTATGCGCGAGTCCGAAGCAGATTATACGGCCGCCTACGAAGAAGTACGACGTTATATCTGGAACGATTCCCTTTATGTCCAATTCGAACGAAAAGCGCTAGTACCGCTGTCGTTTGACGAAGTAAGTACAGGTTTTGAACTCACTAGCGATAGCCTGAATAGTGGCACAAAATCGCTACAAAACCATCCCATGTTGCAAGCCCTTCAGATGAAACAGAATCAGCTGGAACAAGAGATTCGCTTTTCTAAAAATCAATTGCTTCCCGATTTGAATTTCAAATACAACTTATTGGGAGCGGCAAACGAACCATTTGTAGCGGCCCAAACCTTGGGAACTGATTTCTATAAGGCGTCGATCACCTTACAAATTCCAATCTTTTACCGAAAGGAGAGGGCGCAATACCAGTTGAGTAAGCTCTATTTCAGAGAGAATGAGCTTAAGCGTCTGGAGAAAGAAAGAGAACTTTACGCTAAGCTTAGAACGAATTTCTATGCCTATACGCTGAGCCTTGAAAACACCTTACAGATGCGCGATGTGGTGAGCAATTACTATACTTTGATGCGTGCTGAAGAGATTCGTTTTCAAAACGGAGAAAGTTCCGTTTTCTTAATTAACCAGCGAGAGAACATGTATTTTCAAAGTCAGGTGAAACTCATTTCGCTCGAGTCGAAATGGCGCATGAACTTGATGAAGTACTATTATTCACAAGGTACGCTAAGCGACTACTTGCTTCCTTAGGCGGTTTACAGGGTAAATACGCGAGAAATTTCTTTACTTCGACACGTGCGAAAATACCTGGAAATATTCCTGTTTCTGCTGGCAGTGGTAGTTCTATTCATTCCGTCATTATCGAATGGATTTCCCTACCTTTTCTCCGACTCAGGCACTTATATCAATGCGGGATTTACAAATGAAGTTCCCATTGATAGGCCCATTGCATATTCCTTGTTTCTCCGATTGAGTTCCTTTTCCTATTCTTTGTGGATAGCCGTATTTGTTCAGCTTTGTTTGGTAGCGCATGTACTTTATCTGTTCTTAAAGGACATTGTTCAGCTGAAATATCCGGGTTTTGCGTTGGTGATTTTAACGTTTTTACTCGGCCTAAGCACGGCTTTGGCAAATGTGAGTAACCAAGTGATGCCTGATATTCATGCGGCTCTGCTACTTTTACTTATCATCATTCATTTTAAGGCAAAGACGCGTTTAAGTTATTGGATATCATTATTCTACCTTTTGGTATTCATTCCCTTTCACAATACCAATTTGCTGCTTTTTGCCGGAGCATGGCCTTTGGGCTACTTGCTGTTTGGTGTAAAAACATGGAGGAAGTTTGGACTCGTTGCGGTTGTTTACCTGCTCGGACTCATCAGTATCCCTTTGGTCAATTACACAGTTCAAAAGGAGTTTTTCTATTCTAAGAGCTCCGGACTCTTTTTAACATCTTCTCTGCTGGAAATGGGAGTGGCTCAAGATTACCTCGCTAGACATTGTCCTGAGGCACCGTCTTTTATGTGTGGGGTTGAACATCCGGAAGATGCTGGTTCTATGGCCTTCTTATGGAGCATGGAATCGCCGTTAATTGATAGTGCTTGTTTAGCGAGAGGAGGCTGGGGCCAATGTTGGAAAGAAAAAAACGATACCATGAGTGTTTTTGTCAGGAATGTACTTTCCGACAACCAATCCCGAAAACTCTTCATCCAACATGGTTGGAAGGCTTTTGGGGATCAGTTGAGCACATTCAGCATTGGTCATTTGACTAGTCAAGCATTGAATTCCAGTGTTTATGTGCCTTTGACCTCACATTATCCAAAGGATAAAGCGGCGTATGAGACTGCAAATCAGTTTAACGAAGACTTGTTTTTCCCTGAACTAACCAATAGACAGAACTGGTTGCTATGGCTTTCGCTGCCCTTGTTTGTCCTTGTGGTATACCGGGAAAAGGAACAGCGTAAAACCTTTCTGTTCATTGCACTGTTTATCGTTGTATACCTCTTGGCCAATGCGGCGGTATGCGGTGTTTTATCCAATCCGGTAAACCGTTACCAAGCCAGGTTAATGTGGTTATGGCCTTTCTTTCTGCTGGGGTGGAGTTTAAAACCGACATTTTGGAAAAGGAGCAACGATGAAAACACTGATGTTATGGAGCATTCTGCTTAGTTCAGGACTGGCAGCTTGCCAAAGTACAAACCAAGATTCTACGCAGGTAGCGATGGATTCTACCAATGAAATGCAAATTATGGACACAAGTCATTTAGATACCGCCACCTTTGGAGCCGGATGTTTCTGGTGTGTAGAGGCTGTTTTTCAAGACCTGAATGGAGTCTACAAAGTGGTTTCAGGTTATTCCGGAGGGAAGATTAAAAACCCAACTTACCGTGAGGTCTGCAGCGGTTTAACCGGACACGCCGAGGTGATACAAATTCACTACGATAGCAACATAATCAGTTTTGAAGAATTGCTAGAGGTATTCTGGGAAACACATGATCCAACCACATTAAACAGACAAGGAGCGGATGAAGGAACCCAATACCGTTCTGCCGTATTTTACCATAGCGACGAACAAAGGCGTTTAGCTGAGAGCTATAAACAGAAATTGAATGATGCTCAGGCTTTTCCTAATCCGGTCGTGACGGAGATAACGGCTTTCGATGCCTTTTACCCAGCGGAAGAATACCACCAAGATTACTACAATAACAACCAAGAATACGGATACTGTAGAATTGTGATTAAACCGAAAATTGATAAGGTGAAAAAGGTATTCGGTGATAAACTTAAAAAGCAACCATAGTTCATTTCAGACCATAAAAAAAGCCCCAATTTGGGGCTTTTTTTTGTTTATCCTTTCGGGTTGTTACCGCCACCCTTAGGTGGTTTAGCTATGGAATCACGCATATTGGTATCTGCCTGAATATTTCTCAGATTATAGTAATCCATGATGCCTAGATTACCTGAGCGGAATGCTTCTGCAATAGCGAGTGGAATCTCAGCTTCTGCCGAAATCACCTTAGCGCGAGCTTCTTCGGCTTTCGCTTTCATCTCTTGCTCTTGGGCTACCGCCATAGCGCGACGTTCTTCTGCTTTGGCTTGCGCGATGTTTTTATCGGCCATGGCTTGATCCGTTTGCAATACCGCACCGATATTCTTTCCTATGTCTACGTCGGCAATATCAATGGAAAGTATTTCGAAGGCCGTACCGGCGTCCAAACCTTTGGATAATACCACTTTAGAAATACTATCCGGATTTTCCAATACTTGTTTATGCGATGCAGCAGAACCAATGGAAGATACCACGCCTTCACCTACACGGGCAAGAACGGTTTCTTCACCGGCACCCCCTACGAGGCGTTGGATATTGGCTCTTACCGTAACACGGGCTTTAGCGATGAGCTGAATACCGTCTTTGGCTACAGCTGTAACCGGAGGGGTATCGATAACCTTCGGGTTAACACTCATTTGTACCGCGTTAAACACGTCTCTTCCCGCCAAGTCTATGGCTGTGGCGGAATTGAAGTCGAGGGTAATATTTGCCTTATCGGCCGAAATCAAGGCGTTCACCACATTGATAACGTTCCCGCCGGCCAGGTAATGCGCTTCCAATTGGTCGCGTGTCAGTTTTAATCCCGCTTTATGCGAGTTAATCATGGCCTTCACAATGATATGCGGCGGCACTTTTCTGAAACGCATAAACACCAACTGAACCAATGAAACTCTCACATTGGACAAGAGGGCAGAGAACCAAAGTCCGATTGGCACGAAATACAAAAAGACAAACAAGACTATGATGCCACCCACAAGGAGCACCATTAGAGCGAAATTTTCCATTTATTCAGTTTTTAAGGTTTGTACATAGATACGATTCTCGTCGATAGACGTGACTTTCACCGCTTGGTTGGCTTCGATGAATTCATGGCGCGTAAACACTTCTACTACGTGGTTTCCAAAACGAGCATTCCCGCTTGGACGCAGTCTAGTTAAACTTGTGCCTTCATCACCCACCTTGCAGTGCTGTAAATCTTCTGTGTTTACTTTTCCCAAGACTTCTGCCGGTTCACTTACGCGTTTCCAAAAAGAAGGACGGAAAATTTGCACCAGAATAACCGCAAAGGCTACCACAGAGGCTAGGGTAAATAAGTGACCGCCGGTGCTTCCTAGGCTTTCGTAAGCGCCATAATCGGCAAAGATCATTAGACCTAAGCCAAAAAAGGCCACAATGCCACCCGGGATAAAAAGGATATCCATGGCAATCAGGATAATCCCGGCAAGCAACAGAAGAATTAATACAGTTAAGCTCACGCTAGTTCAGACAAGATTTCTTTAACGCGTTCCAAGTTCGGAATTTCTCCGGCATTTTCCAGCACTTCTGTGTAGCGAATTGTTCCTTCTTTGTCAATTATAAAGGCAGAACGTTTCGAAACGCCTTTCATTCCCAGCACAAACTCCTCATAAAGACTATCGTATGCAGTGGATGCCGTTTTATTGAAATCGCTCAATAAAGTCATGTTGAGGTTTTGTTCCGCCTTAAATTTCCCTAAAGCAAAAGGGGAGTCTACTGAAATTCCCAAAACGCGGGCATTGAGCTTATCGTAGAAAGCAATATCGTCGCGAACACCGCAAAGTTCGGTGGTGCAGGTGCTGGTGAATGCGAGTGGGAAAAACAACAGCACAACAGGCTGTCCGCGCAATGCGCTAAGGTCAATATTCTCTTTTTCTGATGAGAATAATGTAAAGTTTGGGGCGATGTCTCCAATTTGTAACATAATCGTATTTAGCTTGTTCGCAAGTTTAAAGGAAAAAGCGATGAGGATTGTTTGTTTCGCTATATAAAATTTGTGTGAAGCAATGTTTGGAAGAGAACGAGAAAACTGTACTTTTGCATCCCATTCAGGTCGGATGGCCGAGTGGCTAGGCACGGGTCTGCAAAACCCTTTACACCGGTTCGAATCCGGTTCCGACCTCTTTCTTTTTTAAGCACACTCCACGTTGAAGCTGACTTTTTTAGGTACAGGAACATCTCAGGGAGTCCCGGTAATCGGGTGCCAATGTGCTGTTTGTCAATCTTCTGATTCTCGAGATAAGCGTTTACGAAGCTCCGTTTTGGTGCAAGAAAATGGCATAAACCTGGTGGTAGACTCTGGCCCAGACTTCCGTCAACAAATGCTTCGCTGCGGTATCAATCACTTGGAAGCACTCCTCTTTACGCATAGTCACAAAGACCATATTGCCGGAATGGACGATGTACGCGGATTCAATTTCATTCAGAAAAAGGCCGTTCCCATCTATACTTCGGAGGCTACTTTGAATGCCTTGAAGCGCGAATTCTACTACGTTTTTGAAGACGAGAAATACCCGGGCGTTCCGGAGGTAGACGTGAATATCATCGATAAAGATCCTTTTGAAATTGCGGGAATTCATGTACAACCCATTCAGGTTTTGCATTACCGTATGCCGGTTTTAGGCTTCCGTTTTGGCGATTTGACCTATATCACCGATGCCAATTATATCGCAGAAGAAGAGAAGGCAAAGATGAAGGGTTCAAAGGTTTTGGTATTGAACGCACTCCGTCAATCAGAGCATATCAGTCATTTTTCACTTGACCAAGCCATAGCCTTAGCGAAGGAGATAGGGGCTGACAGAACCTATTTTATTCACATGAGTCACCAAATTGGCTTGCATATCGAGATAGAACAAGCCTTACCTGAAGGAATGTTCTTTTCGTATGATGGCCTAGAGGTAGAGATCTAAAAATTTTGATCAGTAAT
>SBGR01000037.1 GCA_006226545.1 Bacteroidota bacterium
AATTCAATTGAATTGCAGTCAATTTGAATTGTTCTATTTCACTTTAGTCCAGGTATCAGTCCTGCCTATCATGCTGATACCCATGTAACCTCTTATTTTTAGCTCATCCAACTTGCCGTCTTCAAACCACATTTTGCACGAATAGGTTTTTCCGTTTTTCGGATCGTAGATGGTACCGTCTTCCCAATTGTGTTTGTCTTTGTATTTAAAGCCTTTTAGGATTAACAAATTCAATAATGGCTGATTCTGTTTGCTTTCATCCGGATTATTCGCATCCAATTTCGGCTTTCCTTCCTTGTTATTCGGCTCCTTCAACCAGATGATCTTACCGTAATAATAATCTGCAGCTTTGAATATGCTAACATGGGCAGTTTTCTGTCCGTTAAGCCAAGTCCCAACAACATCATCTCCTTTTCCGTCATCAGCCACAGGTTTAAAAGAGAGGGCGAAAATGCCCAAAGCCAGTAGTACTACGTTTTTTAAGTTCATCTTAATTTGGGTTCTTTTATTGATTGGCAAATACGCGTTTAAGAATATCACTTACGCGATGCGATAGCTTATGTCTTATTTCGCCTTCTTCTACCTTCACTTTATTAAACAATCCTTGCAATGCTTTACCGGTAACGTGTTCGCTTAAGGAATTGTTTTCAATCTTAGCGAACAAAGTACCTCCCAAGGAAGCCGTATTATAAGTATTGATCAAGCTGCTGTACAAGCTTTCAGCCGATTGTCCGTAAACCAAGTCTTTTCCTAGCGAAGTTTTAATTTTCGGCAAGAAGGCATTGGTTAGGCTGGTATACGTGGTCCGGCGCAAGTAATTGGTGGCTGAGCTATCGCTGCCTTTTAAAATCGACTTGGCATCGGAGAAACTCATGTTTAAGATGGCATCTTTGAAAATAGGCGCTGCCGATTTTGCTGCATCTTCCGCTGCACGGTTCAGGGCTAAGATGGTTTTGTCTACCAACGGTTTGGTAACCGATAGCTGGTTGAGTTTTTCAATCACAGCCTGACTTTCTGCCGGCAACAATATCTTCAATGCTTCATCCTTGAAATAGCCATCTACTGCAGCAAGGCGTTTTACGGATGTATCTGTTGCTACGCTAAGCGCTTCCTTCAGTCCGGAGATGATATCCGACTCAGACAACTCACTCGGCATTGGACTCGGTAATCCCGACTCGCTCACTGTTTCTACGGCTTTCATTACGGTATCGCAGGCGGATAGGGCCAACGCGAAGCCGGCTAATACTATGTACTTCTTCATGAGCCAAATACCTTTTTAAGAATGTCATTTACACGGTGACTCACGTTGGTTCTGATTTTTGCTTCTTCATCAGTTACCTTGATAAACAACCCGTCTAAGGCTTTGGTGGTGGTGTATTCTCCCAAGGTATTTTGAGTGATTGGCTTGAGCAATCCGAGGCTCAGGTTAGCCACTTGGTTGTATTGTCCAACAAGCGATTGGTATAGGCTCTCAGCTGAGGTGCCGGCTACCAAAGGTTTGCTTAGCGATGCTGAAATTTTTGGCGAAAAAGCGGATACCAAGTCGTTGTAAGTTTTGCCGTGCAGGTATTCTGTAGCGGAAGAATCGTGACCATTCAAAATACCAAATGCATCGTCGAACGACATGGAGGTAATCGCATTTACAAAAATAGGTTTGGCTTCAATGGCTGCATCTTCTGCTGAACGGTTGATGGCCATGATGGTTTGATCTACCAATTGCCGGCCGCCCGGTATCTTAGCGATATTATCAAAGATGATGGCTGCTTCCGGTGGAAGTAAGATTTTCACTACATCGTCTTTGTAGTAGCCATCCACTGCATTTAAGATATTCACGGAGGTATCCGTGCTAATCTCTAACGCCGACTTTAAGCCTTTAACCACATCGTCGTTAGAGAGGCCGGTATCGTTTAAAACCGTTTCGATGTCTTCGCAGGCTGTGAAAGGCAAAGCCAAGGCGAACAGGATGAGTAGTTTTTTCATGGTTATCAAAATTAAGAATTTGACGCTATACAGACAATTTCATGCCATGGATGAAGCGCGTTGATTTCTGGGCATCGCTATAAAAGAAGAAATAATCCGATCCGCCGTCGCTCAGCTTATGCTTTTTTCGCAGCTGTTCTACGCTTTCCGGAAAATGCCTTTTATTCAGGTTAGCCTTTTTTATGTTTTTGCTTTTAAGGTATTGATCAAAACTTTTCTTCTTGTAGATCCCTTGCTCTATCACTTGAAAGGCTCGTCCGAAATAATCTTCCATCACTTCGGCTGAGGTGGCAAAGGCCCCGGAAGGAATCAAAGAAGCGAGTGCAAAGTGGGCATTGTAGTTTTTGCAAAGTCCGGCCTTGATTAAACCCGCATGGGCCTCGTAAAAATAATTTTCAGGTTTCGCTAAAGCAGCCTGACCATCTACAACCTCATCACCGGTATAGACCATTTCCGGCTCCAACTCCATCGCCTTATACACTACCCTACCATTGTCAGGCTTGTAAATTAAGTTCACTTCCTTCACCTCGCCTCCAATGCCCATCACCTGCACTTCGTTGAAGTGGAGAATAAGCTGCAAGGTTTCCGGAATGCCGATCAGCGGCGAGGCTTTCACCCAAATCGCTTTTCCCCATTGGCGCAAGCTTGGCCACAACTGAGGCACAGACGGCATGGACTCTTCCAATCCGGCTACCTTCGAAGCCTCCGGCCTGCGGTCGGGATCCAAGTAGATCCAATCAAATGTTTCACCTTGGTAATTGGCCAGAAAGGCTTCGGCTGAACTGCAAACACGCTGCACATTGGTGGCCCCTAAAAGCGTTAAGTTATAGGTAGCTAATGCGTGCACTTCTTCATCCAGCTCTACCGAAACCACTTCGTCGAAGCTTTGAGCCAAGGCCCAATCGTCTACGCCAATGCCTCCACTGAGGTTCAGCAAACGCCGGCCTTTCATCTGTTTGGCCTTGTAAACAGCTGCTGCTTCTGAGCTGCATTGCTCGTAGGCCTTCCGGGTAAACAAAGCCTGATGGCTGGTCCAAACCGGCAGCTTCTTCTCCGATCTTTGGTAAATCCGGATTAGCTCGATCAGCGGCTTGACATCAAATGAAAATTTTCCGGCCGATTTAAACGCTAATGCCGTGGGATCTGCGTTAATATTAGTATAGAGGAAATCCTTAGCCATTTCGTTTTGAAGTAAATCGACTAAAAATACTTTCCTTTGCATAATTATTGCCCTGTAACTCTCAATATGAAAAAAGTCCTAATCGCCCTTTTCTTATTCGTCTTTGCGGGAACCGTGTTCAGCTCTTGTCACAAAGACAGATGCCCGGCCTACAAGGTTTCGAATATAGTAAAATGAGTACGCTTCCCTGGAAAACCTTAAGCTCCCCAGCAGATTTGGAATCTGCTCACGAAGCGTCTTTCTCCTCTCCTGTGGTTTTATACAAACACAGCACCCGTTGCAGCATCAGCTCCATGGCTATGATGCGACTAGAACGCGAGTATTCGCCTACTCCGCTTCAATTCTATTACCTCGATTTGATTCAATACCGTGCGGTTTCGAACGCCATCGCTGAAAAATACAAGGTATACCATGAGTCGCCACAGGTTCTTCTCTTAGTGAATGGAGAATGTGTTTACGATGCTTCGCACATGGAAATCAACTTTGCGGAGCTCATCTCCGAAGCCGATACTCACGCCGTTTTATAAGTAAACGCCACCACCTGCTCAATATCCGGATGCAAGCTTTGGGCTACCGGACAGGTAATCGCTGCTTTTTCCAATATCTTTTTATCGTGGTCTGAATAGGCCCTATCGAAGGTAATGCTGACGTCGATCCTGGAAATTCTTCTTGGATTCGAGGCCATGTGTTTGGTAACGTCTACCTCTATTTCGCCCAATTCAATTTGATGCGCATTGGCTGCAATTCCCATCAGCGTAAGCATGCATGAACCCAAGGCACTGCTTACTGTATCGGTGGGTGAAAAATACTCTCCTTTCCCGTGGTTGTCAACCGGGGCATCGGTAATGAAGGCATTGCCCGACCTTACGTGGGTGGCTTCCGTTCGTAGATTACCTAGATATTTGATATGAGATGTAATCATGTGGCTTAGCTTTTCGTTAACTTTGTTACGAATGTACCGCTCCTTCTTGACAGTTTTCTTGTGCCTAGGCATGCTCTTATCCGTTAGCGGACAAGAAGACAGAAGAAGTATGGCTCACGATGAAACGTCGCATGCCTTCAGCGCGGGATTTCTCTTGCATCCTCGCGGACTCGGTGTTTCGTTTAAAGTAGCCCAAAGGCAAACTGAAAAACGCTGGGGCGTCTTGGAAACGGATGTGCTCACCATGCGTCATCCCAAAGAATTTCGTATCCGCAGCAGTGCCTTCTCCACCCCTGGATCTTATGCCTTCGGTAAATTAAACCATACCTATTTCTGGCGCGCCGGGCTGGGCATCAAACGTGAACTCGCTTTCAAAGCTTATAAGAATACCATCAGTGCCGACTGGAATATTACCGCCGGACCAAGTTTGGCTTTGCTCAAACCCGTTTACCTCGATATTTTTTACAGCAGTCCGGATAACCAAACCGGCTATCTGCAAAGCGAGCGCTACGATCCGGACGTGCACCGCAACCAAAACCGCATCTTTGGCTATTCTGCCTTTTCTAAAGGATTGGATGAGATGAAGGCCCAAGGCGGACTATACGTAAAAACATCCATGCAATTTGATTGGGGCGATTATGCTGAATTGGTGCAATCGCTAGAGCTGGGCGCCTGCGTGGATTTATTCCCTAAAAACGTACCCATAATGGCCTTGGCACCGAATAGGAAAGTCTTTACGTCATTGTATATTTGCCTCAATATTGGGAACCGATGGTAAGGGTTCTCGAAGAAAGGAAAAAACGTGATTGAATTACCCGTTATACAACCCGAGGCTACGCCTCAGGCTCGCACCAAAAAACCTTCTTGGCTGAAAGTAAAATTGCCAACCGGCGAGAATTACCGCAGTGTTAGAAAATTAGTAGACGAGCATAAACTGCATACCATTTGCGAAAGCGGCAATTGCCCAAATATGGGCGAATGCTGGGGAGAAGGTACCGCCACCTTTATGATTTTAGGTAATGTATGTACCCGCTCTTGCTCCTTCTGCGCCGTGGCTACCGGCCGCCCAACAGAATACGACTTGGATGAGCCGCGCCGTGTGGCTGAAGCCATTCAATTGATGAAGGTGAAACATGCTGTTATCACCTCGGTTAACCGCGATGAGTTGAAAGACAAAGGTGCTCAGGTTTGGGCCGATACCATCCGCGAAACCAAAAAATTAAATCCGGATACCACCTTAGAAACCCTGATCCCCGATTTCAAAGCGAAATGGGATTTGCTCTATTTGGTGATTGATGAGAAGCCGGAAGTGGTATCGCATAACATGGAAACGGTAGAACGATTGTACAGAAAAGTTCGTCCGCAAGCCAAATACGAGCGCTCTTTGGAGCAGATCAGAAGAACCAAAGACTACGGACGAAGAACCAAATCGGGCATTATGTTGGGTTTGGGCGAAACCGACGACGAGGTTTACAAGATCATGGACGATCTAGTGGAGTACGGCTGCGACGTATTAACCCTCGGTCAATACCTACAACCCACCAAGATGCACTTGGATGTATTGGAGTTTGTTCACCCGGATAAATTTGCCCACTTCAAAGAAGAAGGCCTCAAACGCGGATTTGACTATGTGGAATCCGGACCAATGGTGAGAAGCTCTTACCACAGCGAGAGGCATTTGTAAGACAGGCTTAAGGAAAGTTTAGCTTACCCCTTTACCGATTGAATCAATCCATCGGGTGCAATTCGTGGATGGATATGGCTTGAAATCTAATTTTCCGGGCCAAATCGAGACAATCAACAAATCAACAGCAAGCGTTTTTCTCCGGGTTTTTCCAGTGGTGCCCGATGCAAACAAGGCAAAACGGCGCTTTCCGGATGATCAACGGCTAAGCGCCAAATTTGACCCAAAGGCAGTGAAATGACTTGGGCTCCTTCCTTTGGCTGATAGTGTAAATCGAAAAAATGCTCCTTTAGGAAGTCATCGAAACCTGAGGGATTACCATCGTATACCTGCCTTAAAGCCTCTCTAAATTCAGGCATTTGAATTTTTTGATCCGCATCGGCATTGGGCAGGATTTCGCTTGTTGCACCAAAGTAAGTGCAAAGGAAGGTGCTGGTAGGAATTGGGGAGCGGTCGACGTGAAAAGAATACACATCCGTCGGGAATACAACAAACTCCTCATCCTTTTCATAGTGGGTGATTATATTCAGGCTAGGGTCGGCACCAATATCCTTTAGCCGCTTCATATCGCTAAGGATTAGTTCTCTAGCCATATTGCCGGCATGCGACAGTTGAAGCTCCCGTAACTCTTCCAATTCCACCACGTGGATGTTTTCTTCCGAAGCCAGTTTGTTGACCAATTCTTGAAAATCACCTTGCAAGGAACGCTCCCAGCCCATGGCATTTGTACCGCCTTCAAAAGGCGTTTGGATCAGTTCATCGAAGCTTTTTACACGAAGCATGTTGAGAGGCTAAGGATTAAATAGGCCCTAGTTCATAGCCAGGACAAGCACAGGAGCGAATTTACGTTGGAACGCCCCTATTCTCTGCACTGCTTTTCATCGGTTTTTAAAATAATGGAGGAGCGTGTTCATAGAATGACTATCTAAGGTTTATAGGCTTTTTCTTTTTAGATAAAACAACCTTGATGCATTTGCACTATTGTGCCATCACTTTACCTATTGTGTAATTTACTTTCAATTATGCTTAATAAATTGATAACACAATTCCGTAAATCCAAAACCGAAGCTTAATCAATCGGTTACAATTCATTAAGGTAGTCGGTTCACCTTTGTACCGTCAAAACCGAAGCAGACTCGCTTCAAACTCCTTGAAATACTTTTTGATTAAACCGATTGGGGGAAAATTCCTCCTGACGTGTTTATGAATCAGGCAAAATGAAAACTATGAATAAATTCATCACAAGCCTGGTGCTGGCTACCTTTATGTTTGTCAACGTGGCAACTGGTAAAAGTACCGACATGCGTTCTTCCTCCTGTTCTCAGGATTTCTACCACACTGCTCAAGTATGTGCCGGTACCCCTTATACCTTCAATGGTAACCTTTTGTGGAGCGACGGAGAATATTCTTCTACCTTCACCGATGCCAACGGCTGCGATTCGGTTGTTTTCCTTACCCTGTGGTTTATGCCAACCAGCTTAGTTGAAATGCAATACCCTCTTTGCGAAGGTGAGGTTTTAAACATGAACGGCGTTATCATCGATGCTCCGGGCACCTATGAGATTAAGTATACTGCCAGCTGGGGCTGCGATTCAACCGTAGTACTTTACGTCTACACGAAAGCACAACAACACAGTTCATTCGAAAAGAAACTTTGTGGCAACGATAGCTTCTTCTTCGCAAACCAATGGTTGAATGCCAGCGGTATATACGAAGAGAAATTCACCGGAGTTAATGGATGCGATTCAGTGGTAACCCTCAACTTACGCATCGTTAAATTTGTTGAAGAAATCTACGCCGATGGCGACCGCCTTTTTACTGCTGCTGTAGCCGATAACTACCAGTGGTTGTACTGCCCAAGTTATTTCGCTATTCCGGGCGCCAACAAGGCGGAATACAAATCGACTTTAACCGGTTCATTCGCCATTCAAATGGAAAAAGAAGGCTGCATCGATACCACCTTCTGCTTTGAAAAAGGAAACCCTAGTACAGGTATTGAAGAAGCCACCGCTCCTGCGGTAAGCGTTTACCCTAATCCTGCTCACGGTAGTGTCAACCTAAGCTTTACCCAAGCTTCAGCAGCTTCACTTGAACTATACGATATCAAAGGTCAATTGATCGATGTGCAACGCATCGACCCTACCTTGAACTGGAAATACGATATCAATAACCGCCAACCGGGCTTTTACCTTCTCGTTGTACGTCAAGGTGACCAGGTGAGCAAAGAACGACTGATCATACAGTAATCGATAAACTAAAACAGAGATGAGCCCCATTCTAACCCGGATGGGGTTTTTCTTTTGTATAGAGCATAAAAAAAGCGGTCTAAGCCGCTTTTCTATTTTTTAGTGATACCGAATTAGGCTTCGGCAGTCATGTAAGATTCAGTTGGAGGGCAAGCACAGATCAAGTTACGATCACCGTAAGTGCTGTTCACTCTGCTTACGCTTGGCCAGAATTTATTGGTTCTAGTCCAGCTAGCAGGGAATGCCGCCTTTTCTCTGGAATATGGTCTGTCCCATGCATCGTTGATAACCACCTCAGCAGTATGCGGTGCATGTTTCAATACGTTATTGTCTTTCTCGTATTCGCCAGCTGCAATCTCATCAATTTCTTTGCGGATGCTGATCAAGGCATCACAGAAACGATCCAATTCTGGGCGGGTCTCACTTTCGGTAGGCTCAATCATCAAGGTACCTGCCACAGGGAAAGATACAGTTGGAGCGTGGAATCCGTAGTCCATCAATCGCTTAGCGATGTCTTCTACTTCAACACCGGAGTTTTGTTTGAATACGCGGGTATCCAAAATCATCTCGTGTGCTACACGTCCTTTTTCGCCTTTGTACAAGGTATCGAAGTAAGGGCTCAATACCGTATTCATGTAGTTGGCATTCAAGATGGCACGTTTGGTTGCATTGGTTAAGCCTTCGCCACCCATCATTTTGATGTAAGCATAGCTGATAACCAAAATGCTTGCGCTACCCCAAGGAGCAGCAGAGATGGCCGACATCGCTTGAATTCCGCCGGTTTTCACTACAGCGTGACCCGGTAAGAATGGCTTGAGGTGCTCTGCTACGCAGATTGGGCCCATACCTGGTCCACCACCACCGTGTGGAATACAGAAGGTTTTATGCAAGTTCAAGTGGCAAACATCGGCGCCAATCATACCCGGATTGGTCAAACCAACCTGTGCATTCATGTTCGCCCCGTCCATGTAAACCTGTCCGCCGTTATCGTGAATGATTTGCGTAATTTCTTGGATAGACGATTCAAATACCCCGTGGGTAGAAGGATAAGTCACCATCAAACAAGCTAGTCTGTCTTTGTATTGCTCAGCTTTCGCTTTGAGGTCGGCTACATCGATATTACCGCGCTCATCGGTGCGGGTAACTACCACATCCATACCTGCCATTACCGCAGAAGCCGGGTTGGTACCGTGTGCAGAAGCCGGAATCAAAGCCAAGTTACGGTGGCTTTCGTTGCGGCTACGGAAGTACTCGCGAATAACCATCAAGCCGGCGTATTCACCTTGGGCACCTGCGTTTGGCTGTAAAGAAACGCCAGCAAATCCGGTGATGATAGCCAATTGCTCAGAAAGTTCTTCGAACATTTCATGGTAGCCTCTAGCCTGCTCTGCCGGAACAAATGGGTGTAGTTGGTTCAACTCAGGCCAAGTAACCGGAATCATTTCGGTGGTGGCATTCAATTTCATGGTACAAGAGCCCAAAGAAATCATGCTGTGCACCAAAGAAAGGTCTTTGCTCTGGAGGTGGTAGATATAACGAAGCATTTCATGCTCCGTATGGTACATGTTAAAGATAGGATGGCTCATGTAAGAAGAAGTTCTTCTTAGCGCATTTGGCCAGTTCAATTCCAATCCGTTGGAGAAACTTTCTGCCTCAGCTGCCTTTTGGCTTGCTGCTTCAGCAAAAATGGACAAGATCAATTGTACATCTTCCATTTCTGTGGTTTCGTCTAAGGAAATGCCCACGGTATTGTCGTTGAAGTAACGGAAGTTTACCCCTTTCGCTAATGAAATCTGACGTACATTTTCGCTGATGCTTGGCGTTTCAACACGGATGGTATCAAAATAATGCTGGTGCATCAAGTTGAAGCCCATCGCTTCCAAACCACCTTGCAAGGTTCTGGTTAAGCCGTGTACACGCTCAGCCATTTTCTTCAATCCATTCGGACCATGGTAAACAGCATACATACTGGCCATGATAGAAAGGAGAACCTGTGCAGTACAGATATTGGAAGTTGCTTTTTCACGACGGATATGCTGCTCACGTGTTTGGAGCGCCATGCGGTAAGCCGGCTTGTTTTGTGCATCGATAGATACCCCGATGATACGTCCAGGAATAGAACGTTTGAACTCATCTTTGGTAGCCAAGAACGCAGCGTGCGGTCCACCATAACCCAATGGAACACCGAAACGTTGGGAAGAACCAACTACGATATCAGCACCCCATTCACCCGGAGGTGTAAGCAAGGTCATCGCTAATAAGTCAACGGCCACACAAACTTTTACGTTTTGAGCATGGGCGTCAACCGTAAAGTCAGCATAGTCAAATATCACCCCGTCGTTAGCCGGGTACTGCACCAAAGCTCCGAAGAACTCTTCAGTCAATTGAATTTCACGGTGATCTCCGATGACCAATTCCACACCGATAGGCTCTGAACGAGTCTTCAATACATCGATGGTTTGCGGGAAACACTGGTTGGAAACGAAGAATTTATTGCCTTGATTTTTTGGAGCGATAGCGTGAGCCATGTGCATGGCTTCTCCTGCAGCCGTAGCCTCATCCAAAAGGGAAGCATTGGCGATTTCCATTCCGCTCAAGTCCATCACCAAGGTTTGGAAGTTAACCAAAGCCTCTAAACGACCTTGTGCAATCTCCGCCTGGTACGGTGTATAGGCTGTATACCAAGCCGGGTTTTCCATGATGTTACGCAGGATAACGCCCGGTGTATAGGTATTGTAATAGCCTGTTCCAATAAAGGATTTGAATACTTTGTTTTTGGATACCAATTCCTTCATCTGCTTTAAAAACTCCTGCTCAGAAACGCCGGCCGGCAGATTCAAAGGAGCTTTTAATCGGATATTCGATGGAACGGTTTCATCGATTAGTTGGTCTAGGGAATCAACTCCCACAACCTTTAACATTTCAGCAACTTCATTGCTGTCAGAACCATTGTGACGGTGTTCGAAATGGTCCCAGTTACGCGTGTTTAAAGCCATTACTAATGCCTGTTAGGAAAAATCGTTCAAATATACACTAAGCAAAGCGGAATAACAGGACCTGAAAAGGAAATCTAAACGCTTCCGACAAAAGCCTATTAACCAGACTTTAGAAGCATAAAAAACGGAGAAAAATGACTTTGGGAATTAGTCGGCAACCTCTAAGAAATCAACACCGTCGTGAGAGATTACTGCATTGAGTTTCTGCATACCGATAGGCTTAACAATATAGCCTTGAATACCGATGGGGTGGTTTTTAGCTTGCTCCACATCTGAATCGAGTGGAGAACTACTCACCATGTAAATTCTCGAGTTGGTTCGTTGTGGCAAACGCTCATGAAGTTGATCCAAGAGGTCCCAGCCGTCCAAGGCATTCATGTTAATGTCAACGAGAATAATATCAGGTAATGGTGCTGGTTCTAAGGAGCTAATCCAATCTTCGATAGCCGACTCAGCGTCCTCGTAAAAATACATGTGGTGAATCCCCTTGATTTTCTCCAGCATATTCTTCGCCACAAAGCGGTATACCGGATCATCATCAATGATGGCAATGTTTAGCAGAGTATCGTCCATCTTTAGTACAGGGATTAACGGGCACAATATAAACGAAAAAAAAACCACCGATTTTTAGAATCGATGGTTTTTGCAAGCTTTTTCTTAGTTCTCTAAAGGTAAGAAGGAGTATTCCTTGCTGAAGAAGAGCATTTGATCTGTGAAATCG
Source organism: Bacteroidota bacterium (assembly GCA_006226545.1). Lineage (GTDB taxonomy): Bacteria > Bacteroidota > Bacteroidia > UBA8524 > UBA8524 > M1806. The sequence continues at coordinate 11,730 of SBGR01000037.1, forward strand.
GTAGGGTATTCTACCTTTACGTCTACAATTTTATCGCCTTCCATCTGTGGCACCAGCTTAGGCTGGATAAAGCCTTTGTAAGGTGCTAGGTTCAGTTTAGCGTAGCGCTCCAAAACTTCTTTGTGCAATTCAGGATCTACTTTTACACCGTAGTTTTCAACCAATTCTTGACCGGCTTTGAAATCGCCTTCTGATTTGATGCGTTGAATCTCACGCAAAAGCTGACCGAATAAGTCGCGAAGTTTAGCGTAATCATTCACCTGCACATAGCTTTTGCCATCGCGTTTCACGATTTCAATCACGTTATCATTGGCTCCTTTTTCCATCGCCCACTTTACAACAAGCTGGCGGTTACGCATGTGTGCTTCTTCAATATCGTCGCCCAATTTGATGCGGGTAAGCTGGGTAATCAAACCGTTCATAATATAACTATCGTACTCGGCTTTGCCCACTTCCAAACTTGGCATAACACCAATCTCCACCAATTTAGGATCCATGATAAAGTACAAGGCTACCAAGTCGGCACGTGCTTCTTCCAAGCAGCTAGCGTATTGTTTCAAAGTTTCATCCGGTGTTCCGATGCCGTCGTTGATTCGTCCGGAAGCATGACCGATTACCTCGTGCATATCGGTATGGAGATCAGACGACAAAGCGCCGTGTTGTTTGATGCGGTCTGCCACTTCTTTGCTCACAGCAAATTCATCCAAGGTGCTGCCTTTGGTACCGGCTACGTTATAAGCGTGAACTACGTTACCCAAAGAAACCGACTTCGATCCTTTTTTCTCTCTCACCCAGTTATTGTTCGGGAGGTTGATGCCGATTGGCGTAGATGGAGCAGCGTCGCCACTTTCCACGATTACCGTAATCACCTTCGCTTCAATCCCTTTTACCTCGGCCTTTTTGTGGTTAGGTAAGATTGGCGAATTGTCTTCAAACCATTGCGCTTCTTTTGAAATCAACTGAATGCGCTCGGTTGCTTTCATGTCTTTGAATGATACAACCGACTCAAAGCTTCCGCGTTTGCCGATGGCGTCGAGGTATACTTCGATAAAGCCATTCACCACATCCAAGCGGGAGTTTACGTCTTTCACCCACTCCATATTGTAAGCGTCCCAATCGTATACATCACCGGTATTGTAGTATTTAATCAAAGCACGTAAAGCGGCTTCTTGTTGTTCGTTTTCAGCTACGGTAGCGGCTTTCTCAAGCCAGTAAACAATTTTCTCAATCGCTTGACCGTACATACCGCCAACTTTCCAGATTTTCTCCTGCACTTTTCCGTCTACCTTCACCAATTTGCTGTTCAAGCCAAATTCCGGTTTCATGGAATCGATGCCGGCAGCTTTCTCTTTGTAGAATGCATCTACCTCAGCTTGGGTAACGCCTTCGTAGAAGTTGTTTGAGCTACCTACCACGTTATCGATGCCTGCTGCTTGATTTACAATTTTCGGGTCGATGCTAGGGTCCATAATCACCTTTACCAAGTGGTTCATTTTATCCGAACCTACCTCGTAAGGGAAGCCTTGAGCATTCGATGCGTTGATTAATTCTGCAAAGTATGCTTCGCTCACTTCCGGTGTGAACTTTACGTTGCTGTAATGGTGGTGAATACCGTTGGAGAACCATACGCGTTTCACGTATACCATAAAGTTGTTCCAATCGGCAGTTGATTTATCGCCAGTATACGACTGAGCAATGTTCTCAATAGTCTTACGGATAGCCAGGTTATGTTTGTATTTCTGGTCGTAGATGATATCCCTTCCACACAAGGCGGCTTCGTAAAGGTAATAAGCCAATTCCTTCTGTTTTGGTGTGAGGTCTTCAAAGCCGGGAACCTTGTAACGCAAGAGTTGCAAGTCGGCAAAACGCTCTGACATGTATTCAAAGCTGTCTACTTCAGGTACTTCCTTTTCCACTGTTTCTTCTGTTTTAGATTCTTGACAGGCATAAAGGCTGCCACTCAGTAGCGCCCCTCCCAGAATCAAGCTGTATAGCTGTTTCATGAAATAAGATTTAGGTTAACTTTGCCCGCAAGTTACTATTCAAGCTAAGATTCAGCAAGGACATGATTCAACGTAAACAAACTATCTACTTACTAGCGATTGTGCTTATCGGACTTTACCTCATTTTCGGCAATCCGGTGATGTACCATTTGCAAAGTGTAAATGAGTTTAGCGGCGCCACCGAAAGGGTGGAAATCTCTTTTTCTAAAATTGAGACCATTCAAGGTGATGCAGTTAGCGGCGACCATGTGATGAATTCCTTTTTACTTTACGGCTTGGCGGTAATTACCGGACTCGCATTTGGGGGTATTTTCATGTACAAAAACCGTAAGATGCAATTGTTGCTTACCGGATTCAATTACTTGTTCATGAGTGCCATGGCTTTGTTGATTTACTATTATATCAGCCAAGGCAAATCGCTTATGCCAAATGCCCAAGAAAGTGCTCTGCATTATATCGTGTTCTTGCCTGTGCTGTTTCCTTTGTGGAACTTCTTAGCGATGCGCGGCATTATGCACGATGAGAAACTGGTTCGCTCCATGGACCGTCTTCGCTAGAAAACCCAGCCACAGCCTAGCTCCAAATTGAGCATTCTAAATCCTTGTTGGTAGGTGCTTTTTTGTTCGCTGATAAGGCCAACTCCATCCAGGTAAAGTTCCGTTTGCACGTCCACAAAATTCGGATTACCCATGAGGTATTCTGCATTCGCTAAAAGCACGAAACCCCATTTCACCTCGTATTTGTAGGTTAAGCCCACTCCGAGTGTCCAGCTGCTGCTGCGTGTAGACAATTGCTTCAAGCTGGCGTCTGAGCCTCCCGTTTGGCTGCTGCCGCTTAGATTTAATTCCGGCGAAAAATAAGTCATCGCTCCTACAGAAGTCCGAATATCAAAGGCTGAACGCTTCAGGTTAAAAGACAGATGCGGACCAAAAGAAAAGCCGGTTAAACGCCACGCTGCCATATCGCTAGACCACGAATAGTTTCCCGTTCCGGATAATGAATTTGCAAGGCCTTCCCTATCGATAAGGCAAAAGCTATTGGTAAACTGGCCAAACATACCAAATGGCCCTGCAATTTTATGCCCGAGCAGAACACCCAAGCTAGGACCACCTTTAGCGAAACCTGCCCTGGCATTTGAAGCATCAGAACTACCAAAATCTCCCTGAGGAGTAGAAAGTCCAGCGCTAACGTGAATAAACCCACCCACCTTTTCTTGTGCCATGGCTACCGAAGCAACACATATCAACAAAAAGAGGATCAGGGATTTTCTCATTTTCTCAAGATGGTTTGTTCACGATCCGGCCCCACCGAAATGATGCTGATCGGAACACCTGCATCTTGTTCCATGAAGTCGATATAGGTTTTGAAAGTCTCCGGTAAAGCTTGGTATTCGCGCATCACAGAGATGTCTTCTTGCCAGCCGGCGAAACTTTCGTATTTCGGCGTTACCACGGTGCCTTGAATATTGAACGGACAAAGTTCATCGTCTGAACAACCTTCATAGCCAGTAGCTACGTCAATGCTGTCTAGGCCGGAAAGCACATCGGCCTTCATCATGATCAACTCATCTACACCGCTCAACATAATGGCGTATTTCAATGCAGGCAAATCGAGCCAACCTGTACGTCTTGGTCTACCGGTGGTAGCGCCGTACTCATGACCTTTATCGCGTAAGAATTGACCCATGTCGTTTTCCAACTCAGTTGGAAAAGGGCCACTACCCACGCGGGTGCAGTATGCTTTAAAAATACCGGTAACCTTGTTGATGTGTTTTGGAGCAAGTCCGAGACCAACACAGGCGCCGCCACTGATGGTATTGGATGAAGTCACAAACGGGTATGAACCGAAGTCGAGGTCTAATAAAGAACCCTGTGCGCCTTCAGCTAAAATCTTTTTGCCTTGGGTAATTTGGTGGTGCAAGTAGAACTCGCTGTTCACTTGTTTGAAGCCACGGAGGTATTCTACCGCCGCAAACCACTCTTCTTCCAGCTCAGCCAATTTCGCTTCGAAGTCGAAGTTATAGTAACGCAAAATGCCTTTGTGTTTTTCTATAACGTCTTTGTATAGTTTATCGAAGTTTGGTGAGTCGGCATCACCGATGCGAATACCGGAACGGCCTGTTTTATCTTGGTATGTCGGACTGATTCCACGCAAGGTAGATCCGATTTTAGAATCGCCTTTGTATGCTTCACTTGCCGCATCTAGTAAACGGTGTGTAGGCAAGATCAGGTGTGCTTTTTTGGAGATGAGCAATCGCTCTCTCACGTCGGCACCCGCTGCGATGGTTTTTTCGATTTCCGCTTTGAGTAAAATCGGGTCCATCACTACGCCATTGCCAATCAGGTTAACGCAGTTTTCATGAAAGATCCCGGAAGGGATGGTATTTAATACGTGTTTCTTGCCGTTAATCTCAAGGGAGTGCCCTGCATTTGGACCTCCTTGAAAACGAGCTACCACATCGTATTTTGGCGTTAGAAAATCAGCGATTTTACCTTTTCCTTCATCGCCCCACTGTAGTCCCAACAGTACGTCTACCATGATTCTTTATGCGTTATTATTTTCTTCTACTTCTGAAATTTTCACCACCTTATGGCACGACTTACAGCAGCTGTTTTCATCCAAAACCGGACTGCCATAAAGGTTAAGTGAGTGATTGGTGACTTTAAACTGCAAGAGTTCACCCATCATGTTTTGAATTTGCTGAATACGCGGATCGCAGAATTCCATCACCTTATTGCATACGTTGCAGATGAGGTGATCGTGTTGTCTGTAGCCATACGACTTTTCAAACAGCGCCATATTTTGCCCAAATTGGTGTTTGGTAACCAGGCCGCAATCCAGCAATAAATCCAAGGTATTGTATACCGTCGCCCTCGAAACATGGTAGTTCCGATTCTTCATGTTGATGTAAAGTGTCTCTACGTCAAAATGGTCGTTTTGTGAATAAATTTCTTCCAGAATAGCGTAGCGCTCAGGCGTTTTACGCTGCTTCTTATTCTCCAGATACTCCGTAAATAGTTTACGGACCTGCTCCTTAATTTGCGTATCTGACGTAGGCGTATTCGGCATGTTGCTCAATCAAAGTGCGAAAATAAGGCTTTTTTAACTCTGGAAGGCGATAGAGCGAAGCACATTCTCAGCCTGTTGATAAGTTGAGGAATGAGGATTGAAGTTGAGGTTGAGAAGCGAAAGAGCTCTTAAGCTGGAATTCACCTTTGACCTATCCAGTAGAGGCAGGCCATGGCCTGTCTTCATTGAATTCTAATCGAGACTGCCATTAAGGTTGAGGTTAAGGTTGAGAAAAGAAATGAGGATACGATTTGCCTAGAAGAATAAAATCAGCTTTCAATGGTATGGTTCTTTTAAATTGCATGCTCGAACCTCAAAATGAACATTGAAATACGACAAACCAAACTTGCTGTTGCCGCGCAATACACGATTCTCATTGAAGACACCGAAAGCTATTTCGCTAGTAAGAAACTCTTTCGGCTCTTGACCGAAATAGACTTTGTCAATACCAATCGATATCCAAACCTTCTGAGCATCCAGAAACGCTGGGCTTGGTTCAAGAGCTCTTATGATATCCTTTGGATGAACGGCGAGAAAGCTGAATTTAGAACCAAAAGCATTTGGGACGGTAGCTATACCTGTGTTTTCAAGCAAGACCTGTATGATATTATCAGGCATTCCAACGGACGATTGTATTCGGTGTTTAAAAACAACCAACAGATTGCCTGGTGGGATAAAAACAAATTCGTTTGGCTGGATGGCGATGTCTATAAAGTGACATGCAATAGCGATGTGAATGTTGAGTTACTGGCAAGCTTGTGTTTGATTGTAGATGACATTACAACGGCTAACCGAAAGGATGGGCTTTTCTCGGCTCAGTTTAACAACCACGCTTTTGAAGACCGAGAATTTAATGAACGCTGGAGGCCGGAGAATTGAGCAATCACCAAATATTTCTTAGATTTCCCCATGGCGAATTCAAGTCAAGATGAAAAAATAGCGAAGATGACCTTCGCTTCAGTCTACCCGCATTATGTAACCAAGGTGGAACGTAAAGGCAGGACCAAGGAAGAATTGCACGAAGTAATCAATTGGTTATGCGGTTACGGTGATGCAGACATTGAAGCGGCAATAACGGATAAACGCACGTTTCAAGCATTTTTTGATCAGGGAAAACTCCATCCCAATGCGCACCTCATCACCGGCGTGATTTGCGGTTACCGCGTTGAAGACATAGAAAATCCGCTTTCGCAGAAAGTGCGTTACCTGGATAAGTTGGTTGATGAGTTAGCGAAAGGGAAAAAGATGGAGAAGATTCTTAGACAATAGTCCATAGTCCATAGACCATGGTCCATAGTGTGTTTGAGAAAATTAAGTCTTAGCAGACTTGGTTATCCGGGCAGGACTTTATGTTCTCACGTAGAATGTTAAACTAAGGGTGTTTAAGCTGAGTTTACTGATGGTAGCATTGTATCGATTAAAGCGAGCGCCAAGGAGATCATTTAGTCCATAATTCCATTTCAATTCAATACCCATTTTACTTGAATAACCATTGCAGTTGCAAAGTGGCTTTTGATAAACTAATCCAACTTCCAGTGCCCAGTCATGCGATTTATAATCCTTATCTGCAGTGATATCATACAAAAACCTCGAGCCAGCGAGTATATCTAATTCAAAATCGTTTTGAATCACTTGCCCCCGGATAGCCAATGGAAACCCGATGTGCTCAAGCTTTCCTTTGTATAACTCCGCTTGACCATTCAAGTAGCGATAAACTATGTCATACTCCTTTCTAATGTATTCTAAGCCTAGACTCCATTCTAATTTATCATTAACCCTAGAAAAACGGTTAAAACCGAATTGCTTGGAGTTTTGAGAAGTATAACTAATACGAGCTAAGGTATCCAAGCCGGAAATATTCAAATCATTCCAATTGCTTAGCTTAATTACAGGCTTCGAATGGTTAATCCCGAATCCAATACCATAGGTTACTTTCCTTCTGGTTGAATCTTGGGCAAATACCTGTATTGACATCAGGATACAGAAACATAATAAAAGAATATATTTCATGCTGATTCAGGTAACGAATTCAGATATCAATCTGATATAAATGCCAATTATTCCACCTCGAAAATCAAATACTCAAAAATTAGAAATCCCTCCTTTTGTTCCACCCCTTCGGGCAATGTCATTAAGTTAAGGATTTAAAAGGCTGGTTTGTAGTTTGTAAATGTTTTGTGTTTGCTCTTCGACATTTTGTTTTTTATCACTCTAG
>SBGR01000069.1 GCA_006226545.1 Bacteroidota bacterium
GGGTTTGTAGATAACGAGGTAATCCTTCGCAAAGGCTTCGCCAAGACTACAAAGCTGAAGCAAAACAAGTGAACGGCAGTGAGTGAGCACCCACTGGAGCGCAAACGAACTGGTAAGTGGTCGGTATATGCAAGGGCGACCACCGATAAAAATCGGCATAAACTCCGGGAGTTCATTTTACCCTTGCAGATATGTTTTTGCGGAACAAAACGGAACGACTGACGAACACCGCTTTACCTGCGTTGGGGGGTGCGTTGGGAAAAGCAAGTGTATGACTGAATGGATTGGAGTGCAACGGAAAGGAATGAAGGAGTGCTCTTGCTGTGTGGTGCAGGAAGTGGGTGAATGTAAAGAGTGAGGTACGAACGATTGCAATGAACCTACTGGAAGCACATGGGTGAGGGTGGGGTTATTTCGCTAATCTTAAAATCCTTGTTGCTCCTCTAAATACAATAATGAAAACAACAGAACCAATAACTAAGTCAGGTATTTTACTTTCAAAATAGTAGACTAAGCCTCCAGCCAAAATTACACCTAAATTGATGATAATATCATTGGAAGTAAAAATTGCAGAAGCCTGCATGTGGGCTTCTTTGCTCTTCGCCTTTTGAATCAGGTAAAGTGAAACGGAATTTGCCAAAAGAGCTAAAAAGGATATGATAATCATGTTTTGAAAAATCGGTATGCCATCAGATCCTACAAAACGTCTAATGACTTCCAATAAACCAAATAGAGCTAATGACATTTGAAAGTACCCACTTAGTTTAGCTACTTTCTTTTTACGAATTAATGTTTGACCTACTGCCAGTAAGCTTAATGCATACACTAACGAATCTGCTAGCATATCCAAAGAATCTGCCACCAACCCCATAGATTTAGAAATCAAGCCGAATAGCATTTCAAGAACAAAAAAGACAAAATTGATGATAAGAACAGCCCAAAGGATTTTTCGTTGGTTGCTTGGGTCTGATTCTACATCAATTACTACCTGTGATTGTGTGTTTGATATTAGTTTTGAACCTAATTTTAGTTCTGCTAATATCCTTTCAATTTCCGTAGTATTGCCAATGTGAAATATGGTTAGTTTCCTTTGAGGTATCTCAAATTCAAGTTGTTTGATTTCGTTTATTCCATCCAATTTCATCCGAATCATTTGTTCCTCAGAAGGGCAATCCATTTGTGATATTTTGAATACAGATTTTTCCATTATAAAAAACAAAGGTTTTTTTTTCACCTATCAATATCAACTAATATTGAATCAAAGTAACTAACCAAAAGAGTTTTTTTTAGCGAATCCAGTTTGGCTTCTGAATGAAGAAATAGGTAGGATGGCATTGGCATTTTATCGTTATCAATTTGACTTAGAATTGATTTTAGTTTTGTCCGTTTCATACGATTTGATAGAAGACCAAATTCTGATAGGTTTAATTCAGATTTTCCTTCTGAAATATGATTCTGTAAAAGAAAGCCTATAGGTTGAACATTACTGTACCATGGGTATTTGGTTTGGTTGCTATGACAATCATAGCAGGATGCTCGGATAATATTTCCAATGACAACTGGAGACTCGTAATGCTCAATAAAATCAGCATTGGTAACTGGTTCTATTTCATTGCGTTGGACGGGGACAAATTGAATCCCCACCAACACAATAAATAGTACTCCTAAGGCTACTCTATGCCATTTTCTCATTTCATTGAAATTGTCTCCTTTACTGAACCACAAGTAAGCATCTTACTGCCAAATAAAGGGTTTTTGATCTCCTGTGACGCACTTAGCCAACTTCCACCATTTCCTTTGTTGTACATGGGGCAATATTGCTTGTATAGGGTTCTATCCGTGCCAACTTGTGCAAGTAAGTCCATGAAGTCCTTTGTCATGCCTTCAAAATGCTCTCGCTGATGTGCTATTTCACTTTTGGCAATGTGCTCACCATGTTCTTTTAGGACTTCCAATATTTCCTTAATCACCGCTTGTTTAGGGGCATCAAAAGTGGAAATATCCAGACCTGAAGTAGCTTCGGCAAGTTTTTGACCTGCGTTGGCAGCAGCTTTTGAATCATCTTGAACTAATGCGGTTTTTAAAGCAAGATAATCGTCTATCAAATCAGTCATAGATTTGTTTTCATCCATACTCATTTCTGAACCTGTGGGCATAGAATGGTCTGCCTCATGCGACATTGCACTGTGATCGTGCTGTTTCGCAGATTCTTCCTGATTGTTTTGGTTTGAATTGCCACAAGCAATTAGCGATAGACTTAAACTAACTGAAAGTATTAAGACTAGCATTGAATTTGATTTTTTCATTTTTTTAGAATTTATAAGTTAAACATTTGAATTACTGACAAGCCAAGAATGGTAAGGAGCACAATAGCCCAGATCACTCTGGAAGCCCATTTATTAAGTTTTGAAGTAGGAGGCTGATCTCCCGTTTTACAACACGATTTCATTTGATCGTTTTAGTATTTTCACCACAACTGAGCATAGCCTGACCGAAGTAAGGATTGAGAATTTCCTCTTTATTGCTCAACCAGTCTGCCCCTTTATTAGAATCGGCCATTGGGCAATGTTGTACATAAACAGTGGTAGAGATTGGTACAAAGGATTCTGCAATAGCTATCATTGATCTTGAAACTTCAATGAAACTCGCCCTTAGGGCTTTTATATCAGAAAGGTGTTCAAGATGCTGTGTACTCTGTTTCAATGCGGATGATTGTTGCATCCAAAGCGTATGGGCATCACCTTTGAAAAGATTCATGTCCACTTTTGATAAGGAGCTGTTTATTGCATTTCCTGCTGCTTTAGCTTTTTCAAAATCATCATTCACCAGCGCATTTTTCATTTTGAAATAGCTATCAAATAATGGTACTAGTGACTTATTGGCTTCATCAGATATTGCTGTTTTCTTTGAATTAACTGGCATATTTGTCATTGTAGTATTCTGGTTACCTCCATGATTATGACCAGTCATTGCCACACCACCTTCCGGATTCATCATGCTTGGTTTCCCTGCTAATTGAGCAGCAGCATCTATACTGAATGTACCATTGATTGCAATTTCTTCACCAGATTGCAAACCCGACTCTATCACATAACTTTCTCCTAACTCCGGTCCCAGTGTCACCTCTCGCATCAAGAAACCAACGCCTTGTGCTGAGGTTTGCATCACATAAACTACAGAGCGTTTTCCCGTCCACATAACGGCAGTTTTGGGAACGGTCAAAGATGTATTAGAGGTATTGGTTTTTGACTCAATCGTTCCGCTGGCAAACATTTCCGGTTTGAGCAGTAATTCCTTGTTTGCTGTTTCAATTCTGGCTTTCGCTACTCTTGTTTTCGGGTCAATGACAGGGTCGATATAGCTAATCGCTCCATTAAAGGTTTTACCTGGTAAAGATTGGATGGTATATGAAACGGCATCACCTTTCTTTATCCAACTCATATCTGACTCATAGACGTCAAAAAGCACCCATACTTTTGACAGGTCTGCAATTTCGTATAGGGCTTCACCTTGTTTAATATAGTCACCAAGATTGACCCTTTTTTGAGTAACATAACCCGAAACATTGGCAAGAATTGGAAACTGTTCAATTGTTTTTTCAGATGCCAATATCTGATCTATCTGCTTGTCTGTGAGCTTCCAGTTTTTCAACTTTTCTTTTGCCGCAGTGAACAATGCAGGCTGTGTTTCTTTGATTTTTTTTGCTTCAAACAGTTCTTCTTGTGCGGTGACTAAATCAGGAGAATAGATGTAGGCTATGATCTGACCTTCTTTAACAAAGTCACCTGTAAAATTCACAGTTAGTTTTTCAACCCTTCCTGGTATATGAGAAGATTGCGTGTATAGCAATCGTTCATCGGCCTGTACTTTTCCTGTTAATCGCAAAGCCTTATTAGTGTTGCCCTTTCCAACTTTCATGGTTTGTACCTGAGCGAGCTGCATGGCTGTTGGAGACATACTTACCGCCATTGGGTCAACTTCATTGGTTTCGCTTTCCAGCGGAATTAAATCCATTCCGCAAATAGGACAATCACCCGGTTCATTTTTTCTAATCTGAGGGTGCATGGAGCAAGTCCAAATTGTCTCTTTTGCCTCACTAGCGTTGTGGATGTGTTCATTCTCGGAAGTCTTATCAGTGCCACCGAATATTAACCATCCCAATATCAGACCAATAGCTAGTGTGCTAATGGCGATAATGACTGTTGATCTATTTATATTTTTCATCTTATTTCTTGATTTGACGTTTTAATAATTGTGCATTCAATGCGACTATTACAGTGCTGAGGCTCATCAGTACCGCACCAATAGCAGGGCCAAGGATAATACCAATGCTTGCTAAGGCACCTGCCGCCAATGGAACTGCAAGAATATTGTATCCGGCTGCCCACCATAGGTTTTGCATCATTTTTTTATATGTAGCTGAGCCAAAAAGAATAAGGTTTGCAATGTCTTTTGGATTGCTGTTGACCAAAACAATATCAGCTGTTTCTGCAGCAACATCAGTCCCGGAACCTACAGCGATTCCAACATTGGCCTGAGCCAAAGCAGGAGCATCATTAACTCCATCACCAGTCATAGCAACAAATTCTCCATTCTGTTGAAGTTCTTTGATGATGCGTTGTTTATCTTCTGGCAAGACTTCAGCAAAGTAATCATCCAGAGAAAGTTGCTCGCTCACTGCTTTTGCAACTTGTTGATTGTCGCCAGTAGCCATATAAACTTTTATACCCCTTTCTTTTAAAGTATTGATGGCAGATAAAGATTCTGGTCGTACTTCATCTGCAAGAGCGATATAGCCAGCTAGAGAGTTAGCAATCAATACAAATACTACGGTCTCATCGTCAGTTTTAAAAGCATCAGAAGGAGCATCAATTCCTTGTTCTTTGAGCATTCCGGGACTTACAATTTTGATTTCCTCTCCGTTTAGCTTTGCACTGATTCCTTTCCCTGTAATATTTTGGAAATTTTCAGGTTCTTGCAATGCTAAATCTTTCGATTTTGCTTTACGGACGATACCTGCTGCTATGGGATGTTCAGAACTGTTTTCGATAGAGGCTGCTATTTGTAACAAATCATCATCTGACAAGTGATTAGAGACACTTTTGAAACGTGTTACTCCGAACTCACCTTTGGTCAAGGTGCCTGTCTTGTCAAAAATGATGGCTGTAATGTTTCGAGCGTTTTCAAAGGCGGTTCTATTACGAATCAGCAATCCGTTTTTGGCAGATACAGCCGTGGAAATAGCTACAACCAGCGGAACAGCCAAACCCAATGCGTGAGGACAGGAAATGATCATCACCGTAACCATGCGTTCCAGGGCGTATTCAAAATCTTTTCCTATACTTAACCACACTACCAGAGTGGTGACGCCTGCACCCAGAGCTATATAGAATAACCATGCAGCAGCCTTATCCGCCAGATTTTGGGTTTTGGATTTCGTTTCCTGAGCTTCCTTCACCATTCCTATCACCTTAGACAAGTAGGAATCTTCACCCGTATGCTTCACTTTGATTTTTAAGGTGCCCTTATCGTTGACAGAACCTCCGATGACCTGATTGTCCTTTTTCTTAGCGACAGGCTTTGATTCTCCTGTAAGCATAGACTCATTGACATGACTTTCGCCTTCTACAACAATGCCATCTGCAGGTACTTTTTCTCCCGGACGAACCAATATGATGTCATTGCTTTTTAGATCGGCTATCGGCACATCCTCATGTTCACCACCTTCTTTGATTCTGCGAGCAATTGAGGGCATCATCTTGGCAAGTTCCTGCAAGGCATTTGATGCTCCCATTACGGATTTCATTTCTATCCAATGCCCCAGAAGCATAATGACAATTAAGCTGGCCAATTCCCAAAAGAATATTTTTCCATCCAGGCCAAAAACGACTGCCGAGCTGTAGAAATAGGCGACTGATATAGCTAAAGCAATCAGCGTCATCATTCCCGGAGCTTTCTTTTTTATTTCTTCAGCCAATCCTTTCAAAAACGGCCAGCCTCCATAAAAGAAGATGACAGATGAAAGGATAAACTGAACATATCTGTCTCCGTTGAAACGAAGTTGATAACCCAATAACTCTTGAATCATTGGTGCTAGCACAATGATGGGTAGTGTGATGATCAAAGAAATCCAAAATCGTTTTTTGAAATCCTCAATCATGTGTTCATGATGTCCATGATGGTCACCATGTGACTGATGTTGACCAGAGTGGTGGTCATGATTGTGATGATCATGGCCATGACTATGATTTTCGTGCGTATGATTATGATGTTGATGTTCCATGATTATTTCGTTTTAGCTGTGATATAATCGAGTTCTGCTATTGCTATGTTGTAATCAGACAAGGCAGTAGCTTTCATTTTTTGATACTTTAGAATTTGTTGTTGCATTCTGAGGACCTCTTCAAAGTCCTTTCCTGAATTGCCATAAGCGGTAAAAAGTAGATTCAAAGACTGCTGAGATGTCATGATCTGTTCTTCATAAAGTATGATTTGGTCGAGTTGCTTTTGAATTTCGAACCAAATCATTTCGTACGTGCTTGTAAGTCTGTTTACCGCATCTTCTTTTTGTAGCGCATAAGATTCCTGCATCAGTTGGGCTTCCTTCCGAGCTGCTTTGTATTTTCCTCTGAAAATAGGGAGGCTCATAGTCACCATCGGCATCAATACGTCCTGACCATTTTCAGGAACATACATATCTGTTCGTTGGCCTACAATGACATAATCTAAGCCTACACCGATTTTAGGCATTCCTTGTTTGGTTGCGGCTAATTCCTGAGCTTCACTTGCCTTTATTTTTAAGTCAAACTCATCGAGTAATGGATTGGAAGTCAATAGAGAATCCCTGCGATAGGTTACAGGCAAGTTTTCTACATACAAGGAATCCTGAACGATAATTGTATCGGCTTCCTGTCGATTCAGTAGTTTGTTGAAACGGGTTTCAAGTGGCTTTTTCTTTTGCTCCAAAATGGACAAATTGGTCGCTGCATCTTTGAGCATTATATCTACCCTTAATACATCTACCATTGCACCCTTTCCGTTCTGAAACTTTACTGATGCAATGTCCTTGTATGACGATAGAATACTGATGTTTTCATTTTCAATCTCCACCAGTCTTTTTAACTCATAAAGGGGGTAATATGCGGCAGCTACCTGATAAAGTAATTTGTTTCGAGCATCTAAAAACTCCTGATACTTCGCTTCTGCCATTAGTGTAGCAACATCTTCCTGAGCCTTTAGTGTACCAAACCATGGGAACATTTGTGTCAAAGAAAAACGTGCCCTTTGAGGGCCTACACGAGTTTCTACTGGAGATATAAAATAGCCAAAAGACAAATTTGGATCTGGTAAGCTGCTCACTTGTGCAACCCGTTCCATCGCTGCTTCAAAAGACTTGTATTTAGCCTGTAATCCCGGATTGTTTTCAGCAGCAATTTTGAAATATTCATCTAGAGATTGGGCATTTGCCAAAATGGAAAACCCCAAAGTGATGACTGTAATTATAATGTACTTTTTCATGATTGTGCTTTTAGGATTTTACGTTCTTCTCTCCAGCAATAGAGAACAGGAACAATGAAATAGGTAATTGCCGCAAACAACATCCCCCCGAAGGCTGGAATTGCCATTGGAATCATGATGTCAGATCCCCGACCTGTAGAAGTGAGAATAGGTAGTAAGGCGATAATGGTAGTAGCGGAGGTCATCACTGCGGGTTTTATTCTGCGCTTACCTGCTTCTAATGTAGCTACTCTTATTCCCTTGATATTGTCAGTTTTGTTTCGTTCAAAACTCTGATCTAAATAAGTCGCCATCAAAACACCATCATCGGTTGCAATACCAAAAAGTGCTATAAAACCTACCCATACTGCTACGCTTAAATTGACGGTATGCATTTGAAATAGCTCTCGAATATTGGTGCCGAATAATGAAAAATCTACAAACCAATCCTGACTATATAGCCAGAGCATAATAAACCCTCCGCTAAATGCCATAGCAATACCTGTAAATACCATGAGCGAAGTAGAAACAGATTTGAATTGGAAGTAAAGAATGAGGAATACAATACCTAGCACCAGCGGAACGATAATGGATAGCCGTTTCTCTGCACGAACCTGATTTTCATAACTACCGGAGAATTTGTAGCTCACTCCAGAGGGTACGTTCAGTTCACCTGAGTCAATTTTGCCTTGGATCGTCTTTTGAGCATCATTTACCACTGTGACTTCAGAAAATCCATCTCTCTTGTCAAAAAGGACATAGCCTACAAGAAAGGTTTCTTCGCTTTTTATAGCTTGTGGTCCTCGTATGTATTCAAAATCCACAATTTGGGAAAGTGGGATTTGCGCCCCCGTTGGTGTGGGCATGAGGATTTTTCCCAATGCTTCAGGATCGTCCCTTAATTCTCTTGGATAGCGAACTCTTACAGGAAAGCGTTCACGGCCTTCTACCGTAGAGGTTATTTTCATGCCACCAATAGCTGTCTCAATGGTCTGCTGTACATCTTCTATATTCAGACCATATCGTGAAATTTCATCCCTGTTAATGTTGAGATGGATATACGGTTTACCTACGATTCTATCTGCAAAAACGGCTTCTGCCTTTACCGATGGAACTTCTTTCAAAATATTTTCTAATTGTAGACCGAAGTTCTCTATGGTTTTTAGGTCTGGGCCATAGACCTTTATGCCCATAGGTGCTCTCATCCCTGTTTGGAGCATGACCAAACGGGTTTCAATCGGTTGAAGTTTAGG
The DNA here is from genome assembly GCA_006226545.1 of Bacteroidota bacterium. Classification (GTDB taxonomy): domain Bacteria; phylum Bacteroidota; class Bacteroidia; order UBA8524; family UBA8524; genus M1806. The sequence goes on from SBGR01000069.1 coordinate 8,751, forward strand.
TGCAGAAGTAACCCCTGGTAATTTGGTTACATTGACTATTTCGTTCCAAATGTCATCGGGAGATTTGATGTGGTTTCGCCAATTGCGGTAATACTCACCATTTTCATCAGCAATTAATTCATTCGCCTCTATTCCTCGCTCCAAACCTTCTTCGTTGGTCAGAGTATCACCTGATCGGGTAATAAACCTATTGTCTTTATCTACCTTGAATCTCTGTCTGTGCCCTTTTTTATTGAGAATGTATTCGGATTTGTAATTGATAATATTCTCATACATGGATATGGGGGCAGGATCAAGCGCAGATTCCACACGTCCAAGTTTACCTACGGTCAATTCAACTTCCGGAATATTTGTGAGCAGCATATCTAATTGGCCAACCACATTGCGATTGTATTCTACCCCGGAGTGAGGCATTGATGTAGGCATCAATAAAAAGCTACCTTCATCAAGAGAAGGCATGAATTCTTTACCAATACCCGGAAAGGTATGTACCATTGCTGACCACCCTTTAGTTTGATTGATATTCCATCCTACCTTTTCAAAGCCTTTTGAAAAAAAACCAAAAACGCTATTGAAACCAAGCCAGATAGTCGCCCCTAGAAAAATCAGAATTGTCGGTATGATCAGGAACTTGATCTTGTTGTTCAAACACCAATTGAGTATTTGTTTGTACTGATATTCTAATAAGGTGAAACCACCCAGAATACAACCCACAAGTAAGGATACAAAAATGAAGTTGATGAATAGAGACTGAGAAGCCCCTAAAGGCAGCCAGTATTTAGCCAAAAGCCATACTACGCCAATTAGTACAACAATTAACTCCGCATAGCCCAGTAAGAATTTCCAGATTCCTGAAAGTTCTTTACTCTTAATCCTTTCCAAGTTTTTGATAATACCTATAGCACCGAAAAGAATGAGCAGTACACCAGCCCAAATCTGCCCTAAAATGAGGCTAACAATTCCAAGTAATGCTAAACCATAATGGCCATACTTTTTTAAAAACTTGTTCTTGATGTTGAAGCCAAAAAACCAATGAGCGAGGGTTGGCAGAATCAGCAAGGAAACGATCAAAGCAGCTAAAAGTGCAAATGACTTTGTGAATGCCAATGGGCCAAACAGCTTACCTTCGGCTGCCTGCATGGTAAATACAGGGATAAAACTAACGATGGTAGTAGATACAGCAGTTAGAATTGCAGTGGCTACTTCTGATGCTCCGTTGTAAATAGTTTCAATAAGTTTTTGACCGGCAGGAGCTTCGTCTATATGTTTTATGATGTTTTCAGAAAGGATGATTCCTAAATCCACCATTGTACCGATAGCAATGGCAATTCCTGATAGTGCCACGATGTTTGCATCTACACCAAAATAGCGCATGGCAATAAATACCATGAGTACGGCAATAGGAAGAAGGCTGGAAATGAGGAATGAAGCTCTTAGGTTGTAAACCATCACAATTACCACCAAAATAGTGATGAGGATTTCTAGAGATAAGGCTTCTTCCAGTGTGCCTAAGGTCTCGTAAATCAATTCTGAGCGATCATAGAACGGAACAATTGTTAACTGACTTTCTCTACCATCAGCTAATGTTTTCTTAGGAAGACCAGGCGCAATTTCATTGATTTTATCTTTTACATTATTAATTACTTGTAAAGGGTTTGCTCCATACCTGGCCACCACTACACCACCCACTACTTCTGCGCCATCCTTATCTAAGATACCACGCCTTGTCGCAGGACCGAGTGTTACAACTCCTATATCCTTTATTCTAATCGGAACGTTATCTTGTACCGCAACTACGGCCTTCTCTATATCTTGTACTTTTTTGACATAACCTAAACCTCGTACTAAGTATTCGGCCTGGTTTATTTCAATGGTTTTGGCACCTACATCTTTATTGGATTTTTGTACTGCCTGCATCACCCTGTGAAGCGGTATATTATAGGCTTTCAGGGCATCAGGATTTACGTCTATCTGGTATTCTTTAACAAAACCACCAATAGAAGCAACTTCTGATACCCCTTCGGTTGCATTGAGGCCATACTTTACATAGAAATCCTGTACTGTACGTATTTCATGTAAATCCCAACCACCAGTGGGGTTGCCGTCTTTATCCCTTCCTTCGAGGGTGTACCAATAGACTTGACCCAAAGCTGTTGCATCGGGGCCTAAAGCAGGTTGTACTCCATCAGGTAAAAGCCCTGATGGCAGGGAATTGAGTTTTTCGAGGATTCTGGATCGAGACCAATAGAACTCTACATCTTCTGAAAAGATGATATAGATGCTGGAAAATCCGAATATGGATGAACTCCTGATCGACTTGACACCAGGTATACCTAATAAGTAGGTAGTTAATGGATATGAGATTTGATCTTCAATATCCTGTGGCGAACGGCCTGACCACTGGGTAAAAACGATTTGTTGGTTTTCGCCAATGTCCGGTATAGCATCCACAGGGACAGGGTCAGAAGGCAATGCACCCACCTGCCATCCAAATGGAGCAGTTACAATTCCCCAGGCCACAAAGCCTGTAAGGACGAGAATAGTGACCAACTTGTTCTCTAAGAAATATTTTATGATTTTATTAAGCATAATACGATTGAATTTGATTGAACAGAAAAGAATTGTTCATTGGCAGGAAATGCCACTATGCTCCATAGTAACAAGACCAGGAGCATCAAATTGTATTATGCGATTTAAATTAAAAAGGTCTGGAAAAGGACTTGAATGTCCTTGTCAGGTATGGGGGGAGAGTAATAGGTGTTATGAACAAGAGATTGATCAGCAAATAAAACAGGCTGAACAAACGAATGTATGAATGCAACAAAAAAAACAGGGTTAAACTCAACAGATGTAGCTTGCACATCAGCGTTTTCATCCAGATGCAGTAACTGATGTTGATTTTCGCAGCAAGGTTTCGATTTTATTTGTTCTTCTGTGGATGGGATGGTTTCGCAATCTCTATCCATGTCCGGCATTCCGCAATCAGGATTATGAAGCCCGATTGAAAAAGAAGTCTCCACCGCTTCACCACCACAAAAATGGGTGTTCATTGTAAATCCCACGTTGGAAACCAACATGAGCAAAGCGAGCGATATGGAAATTATTCTTTTCACCTAAAACAAATTTACGAATTTTGAATGGGCTTGTTTTATAGAATTTTGACTTTTCTTTATAAGATTTCATATTGAAAGAGCATAATCAGTGACATGCCAACCATAGAAAGGTCTTCAACAATGGTTACTGTGCTCATGGGTAGGTTGAAAACGTCCCCTAAACAAGCACATTTAATCTTCTTCTTATCCATGTTGCTTTTTATTACTCCAATACTACTAATGCCTAAAATTAACGCTGTACTGATATTGGTGGCTAAAGGTGCAATGTTAGTCAGGTATAATAATCCTAAAACTAACTCGATAAAAGGATACACAAAACCCCAAGATTTCCATTTTGCTGCAACAATGTCATACATGCTATAAGTGGAAAAACCGCTGAAATTGACCCCACTTTGCCGGGGTAAACTGACCCCACCTTGCCGCTCGAAATTGACCCCCTTCTGCCGGAGCAAAATGACCCCTTACATGGGTGTTTAAACTGGGTGGTTGAGCTATGTAATATTGCGTATCAAATAGATACGTAATATGGCTAATCAACCAATCAGTATGCAAAGAATAAAACAAATCATTCGTTATCATCATGAAGGCATGGCAATCAAACAGATTGTCAAGTTAGCAAGAACTTCCCGAAACACGGTAAAGCAATATCTGGCGAAGTTTAAGGAGCTAGGCCTTACCATTGAGGAGTTAGATCATCTTGATGCTTACTCCATTCATCAGCTTTTTAGTTCAGCTCCACCGAAGGAGTTGGCAAAAAAGGACCCTCGATTCACTCGTTTACAAGAACTGCTTCCTTCCATTGCCAAGGCTTTGAGAAAGCGCGGTATGACCATTGAAAAGCAATGGAAAGAATATACGCAACAGGAGGTTAATCACTACCAGAGTACTCAGTTTGGGGACTATGTAAGGGAATATCTGGGTAGGCAAAAAGTCTCTATGGTTCTGGAACATAAACTCGGAGATAAGCTTTATCTGGACTTTGCCGGGGATAAACTCCAGCTTATTGACAAAGAAAGTGGTGAGCTCGATGAGGTTGAGGTTTTTGTAGGAATACTTCCTGCCAGTAACCTGATCTATGTTCAATGTTGCCATACTCAGAGCACCGTAGATATGGCTAATTGCACGCGTAAATGCCTAGAATATATAGGAGGAAGTCCGGCGGCTATCGTTACCGACAACCTGAAAGCGGTGGTTATCAAGAGCAGTAAATACGAGCCTTTACTGAATCAGGCTTTTGAAAGTTTTGGAGAGCATTACAGCACCTCCATACTTCCTTGTCGAGCTTATAAACCACAGGATAAGGCACTTGTTGAATCTGCAGTAAACCTCGTTTATCAGCGTATCTATACCGAGCTGGATAAGCACGAGTTTTTCCATCTGGAAGAGCTAAACCAAGCCATTGCTCCTTTACTGGAAGATCTGAACAACGCTAGTTTTAAGGGAGAAGAAAGCAGGCGGATACGTTTTGAACAAGAGGAAAGGCAAACACTCAAACCCTTGCCTGATATCCCATATGATCTGCAGCATAGTATCAGTGCTACGGTAATGAAGAATGGACATGTGAATTTTAGTGCAGATAAGCATCAATACAGCGTTCCCTATACTTTTATTGGGAAGAAGGTGAAACTCGTTTACAACTCTGATTATGTAGCTATCTACTACAATCATGAGCCTATAGCCCGCCACGAAAGAGACTACAGAAAGAATCGGTACAGTACGGATAAAGAACACCTGGCTTCCACTCATCGATTTATGAGTGAATGGAACCCTGAATTTTTCATTGCTCAAGGCAAAGCGATCTCAGATGAGGTAGCATACTATCTGGAAAAACTGATGGAAAGTAAAAGTCATCCTGAACAAGGATTTAAAGCCTGTCTTGGCGTTTTAAACCTTGGAGCAAAGGTTGGCGCGGAACGAATCACTAAAGCCTGTAAAAGGGCACACAACTACCAAAGCTATAGCTACTGGACAATCGAAGACATCCTGACTAAAAAGTTAGATGAGATAGATCCCGAAACTGAACAACTGGAAGAAAACAGACATACTCCGGAACACCGGAATATCCGAGGATCAAAGTATTACGAATAAATCAATCTTAAACATCATGAATAACAACAACGAAACCACGCTGGAGCACATGCGTCGCATGAAGCTGTACGGCATGCAAAAGGCTTTTAAACTAGCCTTGGACAATCAATCTTTATCCATACTCACTGCGGATGAGTTAATCGCTCACCTGGTAGCTCAGGAATGGGATGACAGACAAAACCGAAGTGTTGAAAGAACGGTAAAGAATGCCAAGTTCCGTTATCCGGCACAGATAGAGAACATCCTTTTTGAAACAGAAAGAGGTATCGATAAAAACTTCATCTACCGCTTGGCCGAATGTGACTTTATCCGAAAAGCAGAAAACCTGATAATAACCGGAAGTACCGGAACAGGAAAAAGCTATATGGCTTCGGCCATTGGTCATCAGGCGTGCTTAAAGGGGCTCAAGGTATACTATACCAGTACCTCGCGCCTGCTCTCCCAACTTAAAATGGCCAAGGCGGATGGTTCCGCTCTAAAAGAGCTCATCCGCCTTGAACGCGTTGATGCACTTATCCTGGATGACTTTGGAATACAACCCTTTGACCATCAATCACGCATGTTATTGATGGATATTATCGAAGATCGCCACGGAAAAAAATCTACTATCTTTACTTCGCAGTTACCCGTCTCACTTTGGTATGAGATAATTGGAGATAATACGATTGCAGATGCTATTTTAGACCGGGTAGTACACGATGCGCACCGAATAGAATTACAAGGAGAATCCTTGAGAAAAAAAGTTAAATTAAAAAGTGAATAAATAGTACGTATTTTGAACGATGCTCAAGCACCCTCTAAACACCCATTTTTGGCAACCCATTTTAGGGGGTCATTTTGAAGCGGTTTTAAGGGGTCAATTTGGTCGGTTTTTACAGGTTTCCGTTGGATGGTACAATTATTCATACATAAGGATTTTAAGACCTTTTTATCTTTTATTAATCTAAAAAATTACCTTTTTAAAGTTGCGGTTTTGTTATTCAGCTTGCTCGCTAAATCTTGAATGGATGTTGATTGAAGCATTTTCTTAAGATCATCCCGCACCTTCTTAAATTCAAAATGAACCGGACATGGTTGTTTCTCTGAACATTGTTTTAATCCCAACCCACATCCGTTGTACACCGCATCCCCATCAATAGCAAAAACAATGTTTTGCAAGGTGATACTGTTCAAACGATCCAACGGAATTAAAAAGCCACCAAAGGGACCTTTACTTGAATCAACCAATGAGTTTTTGGATAATTGCTGAAGAATTTTTGCCGTAAATGCTGAAGGAGAATCTATTTCTTCGGCTATTTCTTTTAAACTTACTCTCCTGCCCTTTTCACTGGCACTTGCGATAAATGTCATCGCCCGTATTCCATATTCACAAGCTTTAGAAAACATATTGTATGTATTATCCGTTGCAAATATAGACCAGAATTCTTTTCGGACAAATTTGTCCGTTTTATTATTTTTGATCCATGACAAGTCTAAAAGCAAAAAAGCTCTTACGAATAGAGATGCGTGAAAAAAGAAATGCGCTAAACCCGGAATGGAAAAGTCATCATGATGGATTAATCAATCATCAACTCATCAATATCGTAAATCAAAACAACATATCCGTAATCCATACTTATCTGCCTATTGGCAGTGAGATAAATATCAACCCGGCCATTAACCATTGGTATTCAACAGGATTAAAAATCATTTGCCCAAAAGTACTACCGGCAAGAAAACTGGAACAAAGACAGTATAATGGACCGAACAAACTAGAAGGTGGCCCATTCGGTACAAGACACCCAATCGGTGAAACTATCGAAGCCAACGATATTGAACTTATAATAGTTCCTGGCCTTGCCTTCGACGCAAATGGAAATAGACTCGGTTATGGGTCTGGTTACTACGATGCCTTTCTAACAAATTACCCGGAGGCACTGAAAGTAGGAGTGGCATACCCGTTTCAAGTATTCGATACCATTCCGGTTGAAGAATATGATACTCGACTTGATCGCATAATTCATAAACAATATTAGAAATATTAGAATTAGTGATATCCTTTAGTTCGCTTTTAATGAGTAACACCCACGAAACGGTTAGTTAAATCATATTAGAGAGTTTAATTCCTGATATTCGAACGTTATCAAATGCAAGGCATTTAATTTAGAAACCTCATTCTTACTAATGAATATTCCTTCCATTTATAGAAGAGACTTAAAGGAATTATCCACACGTATTCTTGAGTCCTATAATTACTTTATGTAATGCCAATCTGCAACTTTCTGCCAGCGACATGACCAATTTCCGCTCCCGTTTTTCCTTCAATTTACCCAAAAAAAACGCATCAGATTAAATCTTAATGGAAACTTCGAAGTATCTAGGCATATGGATTCCAGGAAGCCTTTTTAAGGAAAAATCGGAATCTCCTATCTTTGAATTTCAACTTAAAATGCATGAATCATCTCCCCTCATTAATTCAAGACCTTGCTCTTATACTTGGCTCTGCAGCCGTTACTACCCTTCTTTTTAAGTGGCTAAAACAGCCCTTGGTTTTGGGATATATCATTGCAGGTATATTAGTAGGTCCCTACTTTCATTTATTTCCAGATGTTGTAGAAATCGAGAGCATTCAAATCTGGGCAGAAATAGGTGTCGTATTTTTGCTCTTTGGTCTCGGTCTTGAATTTAGTTTTAAAAAACTAATCAAAATTGGCTCTATTGCTCTTGTTACTGCATTGTGCGGAGTATTAACAACATTATTGACGGGCTTTTTTGTTGGCCAATTACTTGGATGGAATTCCATGGATTCACTATTCCTCGGAGGAATACTCAGCATCGCTTCTACCACAATCATCATACGGGCATTCAACGAATTGGGCGTTAAACAAAAGAAGTTCACCAATATCGTAATGGGTGTTTTAATCATCGAGGATTTAGTGGCGGTTGTACTCATGGTACTCTTGAGCACCATCGCAGTAAGTCGTGAGTTTGAAGGTTTGGAACTCGCCTATTCCATGCTCAAGCTGCTGTTTTTTATCATCCTGTGGTTTGTATCAGGCATTTTTATCATTCCCACTTTATTAAGGAAATTTAAACAGCTGCTCAATGAAGAAACCTTATTGGTCCTTTCGTTGGCACTGTGTTTCTTACTGGTGGTGCTTGCAAGCAATGCGGGGTTTTCGCCTGCCCTCGGGGCATTTGTGATGGGCTCTATGTTAGCAGAAACTACCAAAGCCGAGCGCATCGAACATGGGTTAAAATCTTTAAAAAACCTGTTCGGGGCCATCTTCTTTGTTTCAGTGGGCATGTTAATTAATCCAGCCATGCTCATCGTCCATTGGCAACCCATCTTAATCACTACACTTGTTTTGCTTGTTGGTAAACCTCTATTTGCCACCATGGGTGCTTTGTTTTCTGGCCAGACCCTTTCTACTTCCATTCAAACCGGTATGAGCCTTTCTCAGATTGGAGAATTCTCATTTATTATCGCCACATTGGGACTCAGCCTCAAAGTGACAAGCGAGTTCTTATACCCCATTGCTGTGGCTGTATCAGTTATCACGGCATTCACAACCCCATATATGATTCGCCTGTCCGAACCAGTTCACTTGTATATGGAAAAGGTACTTCCAGAAAAGTGGCGTGACCGCTTAGGGAGGTACAGCATTGGCGCTCAAGATGTTCCGGATGAAAGTGCCTGGAAAAAGCTGCTTCGTCAGATGGTTCTGAATACCAGCATATTTTCGGTCATTACATTTTCCATCATAGTATTCTGTACACGCTACCTCGAAGAGTTGATACCGAGTATGGAAGGAAAAAAATTGCTCTTGGCAGCTGTCAGTTTAGTACTCTTGGCTCCATTCTTATGGGCCCTTGCTTTTCGAAGAAATAATAAGGAAGCTTATGCGGAAATATGGATGAAACCTTATCAACGTGGCCCCCTAATCCTCTTACAACTTAGCCGGGTGGTGATTGCCCTATTCTTCTTGGGTATCCTTTTCAGTCGCTTATTTACCCCTTGGCATGCTTTATTGGGAGTGGTAGTTGCGTGCGTGATTTTGTTTCTGTTTCGGGCACGAATCCGCAAGTTTTATGGGAAAATTGAAGAGCGTTTTAAGAGCAACATGAATCAACGCGCAACAATCAACAAAGGAAAGATTCCGGAATTGTTGCCCTGGGATGCACATTTTGCCAGCTTTACCATGCATACCCACTACCCTTTCATAGGAAAAACCTTGGCGGAGTCAGGTTTACGTGAAGAGTTCGGAATCAATATCGTGCGCATACGCCGTGAGGAAGACATTATTGATACGCCTACTCGTTATGAAAGGCTCTTTCCTGGAGACGAGCTTGTTGTTATTGGTACCGACAAACAATTGAACCGGTTCAATTACTTTTTGGAGCATGCAGAACAGCACTTCAAATCGCCGGCCAAAGAAGTTGGCCTTAGCCTTCAACACTTTAAAATAACACCCAACTCCACCTTATTGGGACAAAGCATTCGAAGCTCTAAACTTCGCGAGAAAATACGGGGTTTGGTGGTAGGTATTGACCGCAATGAACAACATATTCTGAACCCTGAATCTCATCTAATATTTGAACTTGATGATGTGGTATGGGTGGTAGGCAGCGAACGCCGCGTACAGGTATTTATTCGAGAAGCACAGCGTGATAAAGAGTAAAAGGGTGCCAGAGTACAATAATCGGGATTAGAATGCTGCAACAGAGACCCTAGCTTTGCGTGTTTAATTTCTCATCAAGCCGAATATTGGAATTTCACATTACTGCTGCTTGGGTGTAAGCCTCCGGTCATTTACATCTTGTTAAACAATTTCAGTTGAGTTTTTTCCAATTGGCGGGAAGTAGCTCGCCTAGGTTTTGCATGCTGTGGT
>SBGR01000018.1 GCA_006226545.1 Bacteroidota bacterium
CGTTCACTGGAATGAATTCCAGTGCTGCTGATTTTGTGCGATTGAAAATTGAATTCACTTCACCTCATCATCCCTTCATCTCTTCATCATAGCGGACCTAAAGCCTATCTGGAGTACATTAAAAATTTCACAACAACCACGGCGCAGGACAGAGCAATTCGAGTCAATGTAACCGCCCCCTTCCGGATCACGACTGAAGCGCAGCGAAAGGAGTAATCCGGAGGAATAAGGTTGAGGTTAAGGTTGAGGTTGAGTTGGTTGATTCCAAAAAACCATTATCACTTTCAAAGCCATATAGTTCGTTCAGTTAGATGAATTCATTCAATTGAAACGCCTATCGAAGTATTGGACCTACAACACCTTTAATTTACTACGTAATTATTTACATTTCATTATATTGCTATCGCATAAGCAAAATGAACCGTATTTAAACAATTGAATCTAAATAGCATTTAATAGAACCTTAACCATTTTAATTCAATCATCTATGAAAACGAAACTCAGCATTCTAATCCTTCTCCTATTTTCTACCGGTCTAAAAGCACAAATGACTTCGGTAGGTTCTACCTGGCATTATGATCTTCAAATTCCGGGAACAGATAGCATTGCGCCCTTGAAAATCACGGCTGCATTTGATACCGTAATTGCGGCTAAAAATGTGACAGCACTCTCTAATCTAGCCCAGTGGCTGCCTAGGGAAAACGGTATTACTCTTCCGGACTACGTTTATGTTGCCCATACCAATGGACAATATGAGATTTACGACTTCAACCGAAGTGAATTTCAGCTTCTCATTGACAGCAATTGGCAAGTGGGTGACACTTTTGTCTTCCAATGGGGGAATACCCTTGATTCCATGATTGTAAGCCAAGCTAATATTCCGAGTGGAATCACTAACATTTCCAAACATTTGCTTCAAAGAATTAGCAACGGAACCGTTTCTGGCGGAATCTCAGCTTATTTACCGGGGGGATATGATAAAGGATTTATTCCCAGATTCACCAATGGATTTAGTGATTCTATTAACTCCATTCGCTGTTATTCCAATCCACATGGATTTTCTTTTGATCATTCCGCCTACGGATGCGAAGCGACTTGGGTCATAAATAGTGTTCAAAATCAAAAGAAGATGTCGTTAGTCAACTTCTATCCTAATCCATCTTCAAACGGAACATTTAAGTATCAAGGAATAACATCTCTTGAAAACCTGGTAATGGAAGTCTATGATACTAAAGGCCAAATACAATCAACCCTTCAACTCCATCCAGAATCCGGAGAATTTATTCTTCCGCAAAATCAACTGTTCCTGGTTTTAATCAGAGATCAGAGTGGAAACACAAGCAGCTACCGATTATCAACTTTTTAAATACCGTGTATCACACACCAAGGAGCATAAATATGCTCCTTTTTTTTTTACCCGATTCAATCTTAATCAAGACACCCATTCCGTATAACGACTAACGCTGAGCGGAAGGAGTAATTTTGAGGAAATAGGAATAAGCTTAGCTGCTCTACCTTATAGTTACTTCATTACCAACTACCTTGATGCACACCGCTCTAGTTCTTGGGCAATTTGAAGTAGCCTAAAGTCAAACCATTTGCGGGCATGAATTTGTACACCTACGGGCATGCCGTTTTTAAGCTTTCCAATGGGAATCACCACAATAGGATGTCCGGAGAACGCTGAAGTAAACGCATACGAAGCTATGGCTTGGGTATAAGGCACGTTTTTACCGTTAATCAGAAAGGGCTTACCTGCCTTTTGGTGAGGAAAGGCTTCCATCGCACACACAGGTGTAATCCACACATCGTATTCACTTAAGAAAGTCTGGTATACCATAGAAAATTCATCTTTGTAGTCGATGGCTTTGGCATATTGAGCATTCGACATTTTAATGCCTTTGGCCATGCCCAATGCCCACAAATGGTCGCGGTACTTGAGGTAAATAAAGAGGTAAAGCAACCAGTTGATGCCGGGAATGGGCGGCAGGTTGATGCCGTTTTCAAATCCCTGAATCTTATTGTTAGTTAAGTAAGCCTTTCGCTCATCGTATACCGGATGCGCTTCTTCCAACTGGTGCGAAGATGAGTTCAGCTTAGCGATAAAGGCATCAAATAGCGCCTTGTATTCGGAATCTATGGGTACCCCATTCATTTGGTCGGCGTATGCAATGCGAAGGGGATTTCCGTTCCAGCCATTCTGCTTAAACATGAAATTGGGCAATTCCGGAACAGGGTATCGGGTATAATCCGCTAATACCTGCATGGAAAGTACAAGATCATCCAAGCTATTGGCAAGCGGACCGGGTGTTACAATATGTCTTCTCCCCTGCGATTTACCCGGCACCTTAAGGTGTCCGCGATTGGATATAAAGTTTTCGGTTGGCCGTAATCCATAAACTCCGCAAAAATGGGCCGGCACGCGAATAGAACCACCGGCATCTGAACCAATAGAAATAGGCGACATATACGCTGCGACTGCGGCTGAGGCACCACCTGAACTCCCACCTGCCGTTCGTTTTAGGTCATGCGGATTGTTTGTTGTGCCATTCCAGGCATTAGCGCTTTGCCAGTCAATCGATAAAAAAGCCAAATTGGTTACCCCAATTACAATGGCACCTGCTTCCTTCAATTTTCGCACAATCAAGGCATCTTCTTGAGCGATATTATTGCGCAGCATAGGATCACCGTTGGTATGTTTCAAGCCCTGAACCATGATACTTTCTTTGATGGTTACCGGAACGCCAAAGAGTGGCCCGACCGATTCCCCGGCATTGAGAATAGCCTCCTTTTCTTGGGCTTCCTTCATTAAATCTGCCTTTGGGCGAAGCTGACTGATGGCATTCACAGTGCCGTTTTTAGATTCTATTTGAGCGAAAAAGGCCTGGAGTACTTCGCTAATGCTGTAGTGTTTGCTTGAAATTAGTTGCGCTAGTTCGCTAGCACTGTGGTGAATAAGTTGCTTTTCCATAGTAAATCGATGGCAAAAGACGGAAACACCTGAAGCAATCGAATTGACATTTGTCAAAAAGCAAATAGGACTAAGAATTGGCTCGAATTCGACTTAAGGTTTCTTGTGTGATACCGAGGTAGCTGGCGATATGCTTTAGTTGAACCCTTTGTAAAAGCGATGGACGATCCTTCATCAATTTCGCGTAGCGCTCCTTGGCTGTATGAAAAAGAACGTCTTCTATCCGTTCAGCCAAATCGATGTAAATACGCTCCAAATACATTCGCAATACCTTTTCATATTGAGGCTTTTGAAGCAAGATCTCCTTTAAGTCAGGGTAAGAGATGGAAAGGATGCTTGAATCTTCAAGTACTTCTAAGGAATAACGACTCGCTTTATTTTGAATCACGCTATCTATGGCTGTCAACATGGTATGTTCTGGCGCAAAATGAGCGGTTATTTCTTCTCCATCACGGTAGTAAAATGCCCTAACCAAGCCTGATTCCACATAAAAAAGCTGCTTGCAAACTTTGCCTTCCTGGTGCAATAGTTCGTGTTTAGCGAAATTTTTACGTTGACTGATCCGCATTAAATCAGCCATCAACTCTGCTTTACTCGCTTGGTCTAAACCGTCCAATCCGCCTAAAAGAAAATTCATTTAAGTCAAATATAAATTTCAGCGCCTCAATGCCAAGCTGATTTTATCAAACCCATATGGTCAAATAAAGAATTATCCTACTTTCGCTAAAAAACCATCCAAGGCTTCTATGCTGCTTGACTTCTTTTCCATAGTACACCCAGCATTTCTGTCGTTTAGCGCGAGTCAGACTAGCTTACCGCTATTCCTGTTAACGGCTTTTGAAGATGAGCCCGAATTAAATTCGCCGGCCGATGCCCGAATTAGCTTATTGGAAGAGAATGAAAACCTTCAGCTCTTTCTCATTATTGCAGGACTCCTGTTTCTAATTTTACTCTTTCTGGTGGCGGTTTATTACCAGAAATACAAAAAGACATTGCGACTCTATGAGAGCAAACGTGTCGAATACCATCGCTTGATGATTGGCAGCACAGAGCCTTCGGCCGAGTTGGTTCGTTTGCAAGAAGCGCTCAATAGCGAAAGGGCCAAGGTGGTGAAACACGAAGTTCAGAAAAAAGAGCTATTGGCCTATATCGAAGAGCTGAAAGCGAGTCAGGCGAGCACTGAAATACGGCATAAAACCATTCAAATCTCGCGCATCTTAGCCGATCAAAAAACAGAAGACATCGCTAAGAAAGTGGAAAAGACGGCCAAGATTCTGTATCCGGAATTGGTAGCCGAAGTGCAAGAGCGCTATCCTCAGCTGAATCAAATCGAAATGCAGTATTGTATGATGCTGGCCTTGGATTATAATTTGGATGAAATCATCTCCATTTTAGGTAGATCAGAGAAAGCGATTAAGTCGCTGCGCTACCGAATTCGCAAGAAAATGGAGCTGGATGAGCAAAAAAGCCTCCCCGATTTCATCCAAGAGCTAAAGCAATATATAACTCATATTCAATAATTTAAATAAACCGAGGCCCAATCGAGGCCCCTGCTTTCTGGTCATTTTCGTAATTGTGGATTTTTTTTGAGTTGCGGTAAGGTGCAAACTTTATCGAAAACCCAAAACCCATGAAAACACAAACAACCCCACTCAATCGCTTGAGAGCCTGGACTGCTACCCTGGCAGTCTTGGCCTTCTTAGGCTTTAGTACGGAGGCCTACGCGCAGTCGTGTAGTCTGCCCTCCATCCCAACTTCCCAGAGCATCCCTTATGCCGGGAGATCATTCAACTTCAGTAACGTTTCACTAAACAACAGTGGTACTACCCTTTCTGTTAGTTCAGGCGCAAGCGTCACCATTACCTTAAACTGGAGCAGCACGTATCAGTCTTCATACTGTCCGGGTTGTGGCGTTCAACCCTATGTAGGAATCTCAAATTACTGGAACACATGTTTAGGGAGCTTCTATGGTTATACTAGCAGCGGAAGTTTGAATTATAGCTTTACCGCCCCAACAACCCCAGGTATCTATTACATTACCGTTACTGGAGGACTCGATCACAACTGCGGTAGTCGTAATACCCCGTGTAGCGACAATGCAATTGCAGCCATTAAAGTAGGCAACCCGGTGAACAATGCCGCGGTTAGCATCAGTGGTAATGCAAGTGTATGTAACGGCGGATCTACTACCCTAACGGCTAATGTAAGCGGAACTACCTGCACCGGAGCTTTAACCAACTACAGATGGTTTTTGAACGGAAACGTAATTGCAGGATCTACCGCTTCAACTTATTCTGCAACGGCTTACGGCAACTATACTGTAGAAGCTTACAACTGCGGTGGTAACGCTGTCACTTCTTCTGCATTTGGATTCTTTGGTGATAACCAAGGTCCGGTAGTTACAGTGCAAGGCTACAATGCCGACTTAGGCAGCAATGGCACTGTAAGCGTAGCTTTAAGTGATGTTTTTGTTTCTGCCACAGACAACTGTTCTCTCGGTACTATTTCAGTTTCTAAATCGAGCACTACGGCAGGCGGACAATCTGTTAGCTTCACATGCTCTGAAACAGGTAACCAAACCGTTTACATTCACGCTAGCGATAACAATAACAATACAACTGTTAAACCGGCAACTGTTGTTGTAAGAGACGCAGAAGACCCAACCATCCGTGCGAACGATAAAGTTGTTTACCTCAATGCTAACGGAACTGCTTCTTTAACCGCAGCTGATGTAGACAATAACTCCTATGACAACTGCGGTATTGCATCCCTCACTTTAACACCAAGCAGCTTTAACTGTGCCAGCATCGGACAAGTAAGTAATGGTGTATTGACCGGTATCGTGTCTGCAGACAACGAATTCCAAGCCTACCTTTCCAATAGCGCAACCAGCCTTGGTACTCAAATTGGAAGCGGTAACAACTGGGCAACCTCTACCACCATCGGTAACAATACACTTCAAGTAGGACAAGATTACTACCTGCATGTGAAGGTTACAGATTGGGGTATGGATGAAATGTTGATTGCTGCATTCTATGCTACTGGCAGCTTTGAATTTGAAAACGGAACCCAAACACTTTATACCGGTGCCAATCACTGGACCATGGCAGCTAGCCTTGGTGGAACTCCTGAAAACATTCAAGAGTTAGGAAGCAATGGCGTATCTCCTTGGGGATACCGCACCGGAATTCCTTCCAATGCAAAACACATCTGGAACTATAACTACAAAACTGTAGGTGGCGAAACACGCTACTTTACTGCTAAGATTAAGTATATCGGTGGACAAACTACCGTTACGTTAAGTGGAACAGACAACAATGGCAATACCTCTAGCGATGTAGCCACTGTTCAAATTCTGGATAATATCGCTCCTACTGTACTTACTCAAAACGTAAGCGTTACCTTAAACAGCAACGGAACTGCTTCCATCACTGCTTCTCAAGTGAACAATGGCTCGTACGATAACTGCAGTATTAACTCCATCAACGTTTCGCCAAGTAACTTCAACGTAAATCACATTGGTAACAATACCGTTACCTTAACAGTAACAGATGCCTTTGGTAATATTTCTACAGGTACTGCGATCGTAACTGTTATCGATCCGGCTCCGGTTGTGGTAACACAAAACGCCACCATCTACCTGGATGCAAATGGTTCTGCAAACTTGGCACCTTCTGCCATTGACAATGGATCCTCTGCCATTACCGGCATCGCTAGCATGTCGCTTTCAAAAACCAATTTCAGCTGCAGCGATGTAGGAACACAGTCTGTTACCTTAACTGTAACCAGCAATACAGGTAATTCTGCGAGTGCTTCTGCCAACGTTACAATTGTAGATAATACCGCTCCTACTGCTACTGCCCAAAATGTAACCATCTATTTGGACGCCAACGGAGCAGCTTCTACCACAGCTTCTGCTGTAAACAATGGTTCTTCAGATAATTGCGGTGTAGCTTCTTTGAGCTTGTCTCAGACCGCTTTCGATTGCAGTCATGTTGGTAACAATACGGTTACTTTAACTGTAACTGACGTAAACGGTAACAGTTCAACAGCCAATGCAACCGTAAGCGTTGTTGATAATATTAACCCTTCTGCTTCTGCCCAAAACGTAACAATTTACTTGGATGCGAATGGCGCGGCTTCTACCACAGCTTCAGCGGTAAACAATGGTTCATCCGATAATTGTGGTATTGCATCATTAAGCTTGTCTAAAACCAGCTTCAATTGCAGCAACGTTGGTAACAATACAGTTACCTTAACTGTAACTGACGTAAATGGAAACAGCTCTAACACAAATGCAACCGTTACCGTAGTTGATAATATCACCCCTACCGCCTCTGCCCAAAACGTAACAATTTATTTGGATGCTAATGGTGCTGCTTCTACCACAGCTTCAGCTGTAAACAATGGTTCTTCTGATAACTGTGGTGTTGCATCACTAAGCTTGTCTAAAACCAGCTTTGATTGCAGCAATGTTGGAAACAATACAGTTACCTTAACTGTCACTGACGTTAATGGAAATAGCTCCAATACAAATGCAACGGTTACTGTAGTTGATAATGTTGCTCCTACTGCCAGTGCACAGAACGTAACTATTTACTTGGATGCAAACGGATCAGCTTCTACTTCAGCTTCTTCCGTGAACAATGGTTCTTCTGATAACTGTGGTGTTTCATCACTAAGCTTATCTAAAACCAGCTTTGATTGCAGCAATGTTGGAAACAATACAGTTACCTTAACTGTGACCGATGTTAATGGAAACAGCTCCAATACAAATGCTACTGTTACTGTAGTTGATAATATCGCTCCTACTGCTATTGCACAAAATGTAACCATCTACTTGGATGCGAACGGCGCTGCTTCTACTAGCGCTGCTAATGTGAATAACAGCTCTTACGACAATTGCGGAATTGGTTCATTAAGCTTATCACAAACAGCATTCAACTGCAGCCATGTTGGAAACAATACCGTTACCTTGACAGTTACAGATGTGAACGGAAATAGTTCAAGTAAAAACGCAACCATTACGGTAGTTGACAATATCGCTCCTACCGTGTTGACTCAGAATATCACAGTTACTTTGGCCAACGGTGCTGCAAGCATCACTGCTGCTGATGTAAACAATGGTTCATACGACAACTGCAGCATCGCTAGCATGTCTGTATCTCCAAACAGCTTTACTTGCAACGATATTGGAAACAATACTGTTACCTTAACTGTAACTGACGTAAACGGTAATACTGCATCATCCAATGCAACCGTAAATGTAGACGGTGTCATTCCGAGCTGCTCATTGACCTCTGCTCCATCCAATAACACCTATACCGGTGCCGCTGTAAACCAAATGTTTATCGGTTACGGTCCGCAAAGCATGAACTTAACTTGCGCTGCAACTGGTGGAAGTAGCTTTAGCTACAGCTGGTCTGGAAGCAACTTGAGCAATAGCACTGGAAGCACTAATGTGTTCACTCCTACTGCCGGTGGAAACTATACCATCACTTGTACTGTAACCAACAACAATGGTTGTGTTACCACTTGCAATATCACCATCTGTGTATTGGATATTCGTTCTAATAACAATCCAAACAACCAGAAGGTATACCTCTGCCACGTTCCTAATGGAAACAACAATAACCCTCAAACACTCTCTATCAGTGTAAATGCAGTTCCTTCTCACTTGAACAACCACGGCGGAGATCGCTTGGGTCAGTGCAGCCAGTCTTGCAACCAGCTGAAAAATGAGCCAGTAGGCGAATTGTATGAACTTGGCGAAGAGGTTGATTTGATTGTTTACCCTAACCCTTCTTCAGGCTTGTTCAAATTCACTTTGGAAAGCTCCAGCGATGAAAACATCAGCATTCAATTGTTTGATGCAGCCGGTAAAATGGTGAAAGAAGTGAAAGGTGGACATGCATTTGAAGAAATGCACGTAGACATCACCTCCATGGCTCCGGGTGTATACTCAGCCGTTGTTAGACAAGGTGAAATCACCAAAACGGTTAAGTTGACCAAAACAAACTAAAGATTGAGCAGATTGGGATTATATGGCCGTCTCCTTCGGGAGGCGGCTTTTTTTATGCCTACTGATTTCTAAGTATTTTGCAGCTCCTTGGCTTTGGCTGCTTTGAAATATGATGAACCCCGTACTATTTTAGCCATGGGGAATATGCAAAAACTGATACTAAGCCTAGCCATCCTGCTGGGCATCACGTCTTGCTCACAAAAGAATCAACGCCTGTCTACACAGGAGTTTCAGGACGTTGTTCGTTCGCTCAATACCATTCGCTCAGCCAAATACCAAGACCAACTCATCCCCTCGCTCGATTCTGCCTTCGAACTTGTTGAACATAGGCGTCCACTCGATTGGTATGAATACTACGATATGCATGCTTGGAATGCATGGGTTGACAAAGACCTAGAATCTGCACTTTCCTATACCGACAGCATGATTCTCGTGCTCACTCCGGTGCACGGTGTTGAAAGCGAATACCTGCATGCTTTAGTTCAGAAAGGGATCTTGTACCAAGATTTAAATTTCTATTCAGAAGCTTTGAAGTCCTACTTTACAGCATCTGCCTATGCCGAAAAGTACATGGACAAATGTGGCTCCGGCGAAGTGCATTATAACCTAGCCAAGATCCTCTATATCCAAGGGAACTACTCAGATGCCATTCAGTATTTTCAAAAAGCGTTTGAGAGTAGTCAGGCCTGTGATAGTAAAGGGTTTGATCAGTTTTATTTCATCGGACAAGGTTCTCTAAATGCCCTTGGACTTTGTTATGAAAACCTGAACGAATGGGAGCTTGCCAAAGAGAGCTACCAAAAGGCTCTTCACCTAATCGACAAGCATTCCGAGAGTTTCCCAAATGAAAAATCATTCAGTTTAACAGCCAAAGCTGTAATACAAGGTAACTTGGGAAATACTGAGCGGTTATTGGGCAATTACCAAGAAGCCATTCGACTATTTGAGGCTTCCATTCTCATCAATAAACAAGGTGGTGAAGACCTACGTGATGCCATTTACACCGAAATTAAATTAGCGAAGCTTTATGCACAGATGGGAGAACCCCAAAAATCGCTAGAAATCACTGATACGGTTGCAAAACTGCTGCAGCTGAACCCGGATATGGAGGCTCAAATTCGTTTAGCTGATCTTAGGTCTGAAGTGTATTTTGCCCTTGGTGATCCCGGCAACTCGCTGCAATCCATTCACATTAAAAAAGCTTACCAAGACAGCCAAGCCATGGCTCGCAGAGAGCTGCCTAGCTTAAATGTTCCGGCATCGCTCAGTTACTTGCAGCAAAAGCAAGAATTGCAAGACCTTAAAAAGAGGCAAGACCGCATTATGCAGGTGCTTATTTCGGCTTTGTTTGTGCTGGGAGTAGCCATTGTCATTCTGGTACTCATTCGCCGTAACCAAAAGGCCGCCAAACGTCACGGTGAAGCCTTAAGCCAAAAGAATGAAGAGCTAAATGTTAAGAATCAACAGCTCATTCAAACCATGTCCGACTTAGAAGCGAGTCAGGAAGAGAATGCCCGCATTTTAAAAATTGTAGCCCACGATTTACGCAGTCCGGTAACCGGAATTAATACTTTGGCCTCACTCCTGCTCGATTCCGACAAAGTGAACAAAGACAATCGGACGGAAATTGAAATGATTCACAAAGTGAGTAACGATTCCTTGAAATTTATGGAAGAAGTACTCAACGTGAACAACAAATTCAGGAAAGAAGACAAGACCCCTACCGATTTGCTTGATTTGGTGGAATACTGTGCTAACTACATGCAGCATAAGGCTGCAGAGAAAAAACAGCACATCGAAATTAAGGGAAACCATATCTTCCTTCCTATTTACCGGGAACGGGTTTGGCGAGCCTTAAACAACCTCATCTCCAACGCCATAAAATTTAGTCCTGAAGGCGGTCTTATTGAAGTTCAGATTACTGAATCCCTTTCGACCATCCGCATTTGCGTAAAAGACCAAGGCATCGGAATTCCGGAGGAGATGAAAAAACAAATCTTTGCAGTAGACAGCAATGAAGGCCGCAAAGGAACCTCAGGTGAACACTCCTTCGGATTGGGCTTGGCCATCTCGCTCCAGATTATGGAGGCCCATGAAGGTCGACTTTGGTTTGAAAGCGAAGAAAACAAAGGCACCACCTTCATCATGGAATTTCCAAGACCGGGTTCAAAAGTGAAAATTCACAATCCGGATGTAAGCACAGGATTTAACCTGAATTAGCGAAATAGCATTTGCTAAATCCAAAAGAGTCGGGCAAATTGCGGTATGATTAGCTTTTGGGAAAAAGACGCTTTGCTGGAATACGATTATATCGTTGTAGGTTCCGGAATTCTTGGATTATCAACCGCCATAGAAATCAAAGAGCGAAAACCCGAGGCAAGTATCATCATCCTGGAAAGAGGCCTTTTACCTACCGGAGCCAGTACCAAAAACGCCGGCTTCGCCTGTTTCGCTAAAGCCTGCGAAATGCTTTCTGATATCAAACTGCAAGGAGAAGCAAAAACAGCCGAATTGGCACATGAACGCTACGAAGGTTTGGTAAAACTCAGAGAACGTGTTGGAGATCAAGCCATGGACTTCCGACAATTGGGAGGATATGAACTTATCTTAGATCAGGATACGGAGGTTAAACAAGAGAGCCTGGATTATCTGAATTCTCTATTAGCTCCCCATTTCAAACAAGATGTCTTTGAGTTTAAAAATGAACTAATCGATGCATTCGGATTTGGCAGAACCAAACAATTGATTCACAATCCGCTTGAGGGTCAAATTCATAGCGGACGCCTGATTGATACACTTTGGACTAAAGCAGGCCACCTGGGCATCAAGGTCATTACCGGCGCTGAAGTGCTCGAAGTTATGGAGTCAGCAAATGGAACAGAACTCGAAGTATTTCACGCCAGCCTAGGAGAATATGTGCTTTTCAAGGGCCAGAAAGTAGTTCTCTGCACCAATGCCTTAGCGAAAAGTGTATTCGGTGATGAAACCATTGAACCAGGGCGAGGTCAGGTTTTGGTTAGCGAAGAAATCCCTTCGCTCCGATTCCAAGGTACCTTCCATTTTGATGAGGGGTATTATTACTTCAGAAACTACGGCAACCGTATCTTATTTGGAGGCGGAAGAAACCTCGATAAAGAAACTGAAAACACGGGCGATTTCACCTTCAATTGGAAAATACAGGAGAAGCTCAACAGCTATTTAAGCGAAGTGATTTTGCCAAACGAAAAAACCGATATAGCCATGCGTTGGACCGGTATAATGGGATTCTCTACCAGCAAAACACCGTTCACCAAGAAGCTCAATTCATCGCTATACCAAGGGTTTACGTGCAACGGAATGGGCATTGCCCTAGGCAGTCAAACTGCCGCTGAACTGGCTGATTTGGTACTGAATAATTGAACCGTCCGTTAAATCGAATCGTGTTTTACAAAGTCAATTACCTAAATTAAGATTGAACGCTTATACCTTTGATGTATGAATCGAATTCCACTTCCTGCCAATGAAACTGAAAGATTGAACATGATTCAATCCATGAAAGTGCTCAAAGACAAAGCGGATAAAGAGCTCCAAAACATTGTAGAGTTCTGCTCCGATTTCTTTGAGGTGCCCATTGCGCTCATCACAGTTCTGCATGCCGATATGCAAGAGTTTCTAGCGAAGAAGGGCTTAAAAGATGATTCAACAACACGGGAGGCTGCATTTTGCTCTCACGCCATCATGCAGAGTGATGTCTTTGAGGTTATTGATGCGCATCAAGATATTCGTTTTTCACAAAACCCTTTTGTTGTTGGAGATCCACACATTGTTTTTTACGCCGGGAAACCACTATTAATTGAACAAAAGGCTATAGGTACGCTTTGCCTATTGGATAACAAACCACGTAAGCTCACCGAAAAAGAAACTGCGCTTCTTTCTGTCTTGGCTGCCAAAGTTGAATATTATTTAGAACAGAAAGAACGAAACATACGCTTATTAGAGCTCATGGACCATTACCATGCTGAGCTGCTTCGTAATCAGGAATCGAGAGACAAGCTAATGCAAGTGCTGGCAGCCATCTCACACGATGCCATTGGGCCAGTACGCAGCATTAACCAATTGATGCAGTTTCAGCTTGAGTCGAAAGACGCATTGCCGGAAGAACTGATAGTGGAAATGTCGCAAGCCCTACACAGCTCAGAAGACATGCTGCGCGAGATGATTGATTGGGGAAAAATGGAATACGCTGCCGCAACAGATAACAACGGTGCTTTTCTTTCTGAGGTAATGAAAGAACTTCAAGACGAGCTGAAGATGGATTTCATTAAGAAGGGCAATACGCTAGAGATGCAGACACCATCAAAAGACGTGATGTATTCTAAGATGAAACTCAAATTCATCTTAAGAAACCTGCTACACAATGCCAATAAATTCAGTAATAACAGCACCATTCGCTTAACAAGCCGTTCGGCAAACGATACGCTTGAAATACGTATTCAAGACGAAGGTGCAGGCATGGATGCTAAAAAGCTGTTGGGTTTAAATGCCAATAGTCAAACCGATTCTACCCTGGGTAGTATTGGCGAAAAAGGCAATGGAATAGGACTTCCTCTCAGTTTTCAGTTTGCCCGAGAACTCAAAGGAAGCCTGCTATTTGAATCGGAACTTGGGAAAGGCACGGTAGCCGTAATCAAGCTTCCGATTTAGTTAAAGCCCTATCAGTACCTTGTCTTTCGGGAAGCGAACCTCATAGCTGATCCGCAGTTTGATGGTTTCACCCGGTGCGATGGTCTTTAACCATTGCAGTTCACCGGTTTCTTTGTTCCATTCGGCACCCGAAATATCCTTCACATCCACATCAATTTCTTTGTTGGTAGAAAGCGGAACCTGATCGAGAATCTGGATGCTTACCGCTTCTTTTTTCACGTTCTTCACCACGATTTCATAAACCAGAATTTCCTTCTTTTTGGAACCTGAGAAATTGGTTGTACAGAATTCAGGTAGTTTATTTCGCTCCACAACCACTCCTCTATCTCTGCCTAAACTGATATCTAAGGTATCGCCTGTTATGCCTGGCTCAATATAGGTATCGCCTAAGTACGTCGACTCAAAGTAAATATTGGCCACACCCGGTAACAGCGATAAATCTTCCCAGCCGGTGATGTTTGTCAACAAGAAAGCAGAAACGTCTTTCTTTGGAACTGTGCGGTACGAATAGTGACCGTTCAGTTGATGTTCAGCCAAATCGATAAGCAAACCTTCCCTATCAGATGGAACACGTACTTTCGTATTTACCTCAAATTCAAAATTGATGTTCAAGTCATTCTTTTTGGCTTTGGACTTCTGCACAATTTGCCCTTCATACTCTTGGTAACCGTTGTTGTCTACACCTCGATAGGAATTGTAAACACCCTTCCCACTTGATTTCTGCGCATCGGTATAAATCAAACGTTGCGGCTGAAGCTCAGGTGGAACGCCAGACAAATTTGGATTACCTGAGGATAAATGCAGGTTTACATTGTCCCAATTTTCTCCTGATGTATTGTACAATCGGGCTTTGTATTGAAGTTTAACAGGCGATTTTAAGTCGTTAACTCTAATATCGTATACAGGCATCCATGATGCATTTTGCACAAAATAGCTGACCTCAAAAGAGGCATTTCGTTGCGCGGTTTTAGTGGATACGGTGAGCACAATCTCGTACTCGTTTTGGGTATTGCTGTACTCAAATTCACGAAGTCTGTTTTGTGTTTCTTCAATCTTCAATTCCAATTCAGCCTGGCGCATTTTCGAATCCAGCTGTCCCTTTTTAATTTGGGTCAATTGCTTCTGGTAAATGATTAGTGCATCTTCTAAATCGATCAAAACCACTCCTTTATCGCCCTTCAATTCCTTGTTAACCAAAAGCAAAGACTCTTGCTGCTTTAAAACAAACTCGTTGTTCTGTTCTTCAGCAAAGGAATAGCGAAGCGTAGCTAAGGTGTCTTTCAACATTTTGATAATCGGTAGCTTTTTGGTGTTCACCGCTGTGGTTGACTTGGAACTAACCGATAAGATAAGGAGGTCGTTTTTCGGACTCACCTGGATCGAGGCCGGATCTAGTTTACCGGTAAGTCCACTGATCACCACGCGCGACAATCCGGAGGGCAAGCTAACCTGAGCAGTGCGAATCACCTGTGCCCCACTTAAAAACAAGTTTACCTTTTGAATTTCTGAATTGGCAGTGAGGTTTACCTCCTGCGCTCTTACGGAGCCTGCGGCTAAAACCACAAGCATCAAATACAGAGAAAGTCTTTTCATCTTATTGTCCCATTAATCGCTGAGCCTGTCCAAAGAACTTCTGTGCATTTTGCTGATCTCCCTTGGCGGCATAAGCCTGTCCGATATACTGGTAGACTTGTGGGTCATTCGGGTTCATCTGAACACTTTGTCCCAAAAGCTGTATCGCTTGATCCATTTGGTTCAGGTTCATAAAACACATTCCGAGCAGTTTATAGAACTCAGGTTTATGTCCACCATAACGAACTGAGTTCTCAAATTCTTTTACCGCATCGGCATATTTACCCATGTTAAACAAAGCAAGTCCACGGTTATAATGTGCGTTGGTATAATTTACTTTATACGATATGGAAAGCTGGAATAAGCTGTCGGCCTTCACAAAATCGCGTTGGTTGAAGTACAGCATTCCTTTCACATCGTAGGCAATAAAGTTTTCCGGCAATATTTCAATGGCTTTATCTAAAGCTTGAATTGCTTCAGCTTGATTGTTGCCTCCGCTGTTTAGGTAAGCCAAACCAAGCATACGCCAGGCTTCATCGTTCATTGAATCGTAGGCCACCGCCTTTTTCAATGGCTCAATCGCCTCCGCCATCTTTCCGGCTTCTACCAATGCATAACCTTGCGGCATATACTGGTTTTCACGTTTCACAATGGCACAAACCGGAACACCGTCAACGTCTATGGTATGAATGGTACCTTTTGGTGGGAATCCTCCTTGAGTTAAGGTAGTCTTCGACATGGTACGCGTATTAAAGATGGCGTAATCGGTTTCTTTTTTGGTCAGCTCATATTCCCTGGTCCAAATCACTTCTACACTGTCTGTATACTGGTTAAAATACCATTGAGCGGTTAGCGGCTCATTGTTGGCTGCAATTACAATTTTCTTGGAATGAACATCCACGTTGTTCACCATCCACTCGGCTGCCTGACGAAGGGTATTGGAATAGTAATCCAATTCGTAATTACCATACGCACCGGCCGTTCCACCCGTTAACTCATTGAAGTAGAGGTATTCGTTCGGGTGTTCTTTTACCATCCAATACGCTACCCTACCTGAGCCAACTAAGATCAGGGCTACAGCTGCGTAATTCAAGATTTGGTTTTTGGCAGTAAGCAACCATGCCCAACCGGCACCGGCCAAGATTACAATGTTCACGTAAATAAAGAGGGAGTGACGCCATGCATTGTACAACATGGAGTCTTTGTATACCGCCCAGAAAAGTGGGAAAGCCACCATAAAACAGAGCAATAGGCTCAACCACATGCCCTTTTTATTCAGTTTAAACTGTCCTACCAGTTGCAAGACAAATCCCAATAAAGCCACCAAAGGAGCACCAATGGCAATCAACTTAACCGAGTAATACCAAGGCAAGTCTTTCATGTTGGTACGCACCCCGTCAAAGGTTTCGTACGTAGTCAAGAAACTGAAATTACTCATTTTATTGAGCGATTCGAGTACGTTCCCTACCGGCGCTTTTAAAGCAAATGGCCAGAAAGCAATACCCAAAGCCCAACCGAAAACCAGAATAGGCAAGAATATGAACAAGTAGCTTTTGAAACGTTGCATGGCCACAGCCTGACCTTCTTGTTTCCAGGTATTCAACCAATTCAAGCCCATGCCCATCAAGAGGTAAGCAAAAAGCAATAATGCTCCAACCCTGATGCTGAGTGCCGAAGCGATGCTGAGGGTAAGCATGAATTTCGTAGCAAAATCGGGCCTAGGCAGCGATTTCAATAAACGTATGATATAGTATGTGGCCGCCACCATACCTGTTGCAAAAGGAATATCCTTTGGGTTGTTCATGGCGTGACCAAAATACGAAGGCGATAAAAGCAGGAGTAAAAACGACATAAAGCCTGCAGTCCAAGAACCGGTAATGGCTCTGGCAGTTAGTCCGCAGAACAGAATACCCATCGCTCCAAACAAAGCATTTACAAAGTGTCGCGCTGCGTATTCGTCTTCAATTCCAAACCAATTGTTGATGGTTACCGTAAGCAAATCGAAGAAGGAACCGTAAAACTGCATTGGTGCCCAGAGTCCTTTTTTAGTATCGAATACAGATTCATCTTCTCCCCATGTAGCAAAGTACTTGTACATGTCTTTAGCGAAGTTGTACTGCAGCGACTCATCCCAGGTGATGCCGTAGTCGAAACTGAGCAAAGGCATACCGATGATGGTGAGCAAGAAGAAACTAGCGAACAAGAAACGAGACGCCAGCTCGGATTTTTGTCCGAAGCCATTGGCGCTTTTCCATTGCTGAAACGGCGCTTTAAAGAACCAATGCGCATAGTCTTTGATTCCCGCTGCAATGGATTTACGAGTTAATCCGGAGCGTTTGCCTAATGAAACCTGATGTGCTTCAAAATCGCCTCTGCTCTCAGCCAAAAGCGAAACCTGATTCTGCAAGCGAACGCTGTCTTGTTTTGGAAAAAGATTAAAAGCATTCAATAACAAATCCTTCTTTGCAACATAGGTTTGCAAGGCTGCATTGCGGTGGGTAGATGGCGAAAAGAATGCCGTGGCTACGCCGTAAAAGAAATCTTTAACCAAGTGTGCAAAACCGGGTTTTTCGGTATTGTGGGCTCTGGAGACGATATACCAATCGCTAGAATCTCCGTTCAATTCATTCAGACTTTTAGCCGGATTGAAGATGGTAGACCCATCGCTAACCAGCCAATAGTCTAACTCTGAAGCTTCCAAAGCCCGAACTAGGTCTGATTTAGTTGAGAAGACCTGTACCTTGTCTTGTGTAGCTTCAAACTCACCTAATGCAAGCACACTTTTCACGGCAGCACTTTGGAATAAGGCTTCCTTGCCTTTTAGTCCATCTTGCGCATTAGCGGGGAGGTAAAGTAGTCCTACAGACAAATTGGAAGTGGAGCTAATCTCCCGATTTGGTTTCTTTTTAACGGAATTGGCCATACGTTTCTGTCAGCAATTTCTTGGATTCAAAGCGCCAAAATACGAAAGCCCTGTTAATTCAAGAAATTAATGGACTCAGTGATGGCTTGAATTGGGTTTTGACAAAGAAATTAAGCCTTGCAAGCGATTGCGCCATGTAGAAAAATGCCAAATAGCTATATTTGGCCATTCTACTATGAGCACTGCATTTGACCAAGACCAGTTTATGAGCATTTACCCGAATGGGATTGCTCGTCATTACTGGACCATTGCCCGAAATGACATCATTTACCGCCAGCTTAAATCGGCCGGACTTCATTCGAAAAAGATTGTTGAAATTGGTTGCGGTCGCGGCGTAGTGGTAGAATACCTGCTTAAGAAAGGGGTTAATATAACGGGTGTTGAATTGGCAGCTACACAGCCCTATCCCGGTGCAGAAAACGCTGTTATACTTGGACAAGATGCGCTTACCCTACCTGAAGCTCAGCGTGCCGAATTTGAAGTGATGATGATGCTCGACGTGGCAGAACACATTGAAAAACCGGAAGCGTTTATACAGATGATGCTGCAAGCTTATCCGAATGTAAAACACATCTTACTCACGGTTCCGGCTTGCCAAGAATTATGGTCGAACTACGATGTTTTTAACGGACATTACCGCCGCTACGACTTGGCTGCTTTAGAAGAGTTGGTGCAGAAATTCAAGTGGAAGAGTCTCGGTTCACGGTATTTCTTTCATTCCTTGTATCCCATGATGAAGCTAATCATCAAGATGAGTAATTCTAGGGAAACCACCATCAAGGCGCCGAGTGGTGCAATTCAGTTATTCATTCACAAAGTATTTCAAATTACCCTTCTGCTGGATTATCTTGTAGTCCCATCACGATGGAAAGGAAGTTCCCTTATCGTGATTGCGAATAAAGGTAACCTATGAACAATGTTTTGTGTGCTTCGAATAGGCGCGCTAGTCTAGTGATTTATTTATTCGGACTGCTACTTATCGGTTCTACTTCCCTCTATGCACAAGAGATATGCAATAACGGAATTGACGATGATGGCGACGGGTATATAGATTGTTTTGATTCTGATTGTTCAGGTAACAGTGCCTGTGCCGACTTCTACTACGGTTCCCCTTCGCCAGATTGTCAATTCATTCCACCTAATTCCACCTTAGCCTTAACAACACAATGGACAGGCGGGCCGGTATCCGGACATAGCGTAATGGTAACAGGCGATTTAGACGGTGACGGCTTTCCGGAAATAGTGGCCCGAAACCAGAACCTAATTTCCGGCTCAAATCAGCAAGGACTAGGTGGCGCCAATGGCATTCGCATCTTTGATGGCCGAAATGGAAACCTAAAATACACCCCCACCACCCTGCATATTCCATTTACCAATAACGGCTTTGTAATTGCCGATGCCGACCGAAATGGCTACGGTGAATTTTACTATATCACAGCTTGGAATACGCCAGGAGGCGACGATCGTAAATTGGTTTGTTATGCATACAACCCGACCACGAAAGTTTTTGATTTGAAATGGAAATCCAACGTTAAAATTGGCAATTCCAATGATGGTGTTTTCTATTCGCCGGAGATTGCCGACTTCAACCAAGACGGTACACCTGAACTATACGTAGGAAATCAAGTTTTCAATTCACAGAACGGAAACCAAATTTGCAATGGAGGCTTAAGCAATTCCAAAGGATGGAGCTATTGCGAACCTTTTCACCCGGCTGCTTTTAGTGTTGCTTTTGATGCGCTAAGTCCTAATACCGTGCTTCCCTCTACCGGAAATCCATGCGGGGCACCTTGCAATGGACTAGAACTCATAGCCGGTAATGTGGTTTATACAGTGGATGTGAGCTCCGGCGTAATGAACATTGCGATGCAAGCGCCTAGCAGCGTACCGGATGGCAATACTACCTTACTCGACTACGACTTGGATGGCGATATAGATGCGGCCATTACGAGTATTCAAAACGGACAAGGCAAACTCTTTATTTGGGATCTTCAAACATCCAGTCTTTTAGCGAATCCCTTGACCTTGCAAACGGTAGACAATATGGGCCGAGCCAATGTGGGAGATTTTGACAACGATGGCAAACCTGAACTTGGGATATGCACAGAGCGATATTACCGAGTTGTAGACGACTATACACAAAAGAGTGGCAATAACCTGACTTACCTGTGGACCTTATCAACCTCTGATAATTCTGGGATGACCAACGCCACCGTATTTGACTTTGATGGGAATGGTAGCTTTGAGATTGTTTACCGCGACGAACAAAACCTCAGAATTCTCAAAGGATTGGATGGGAGTCAGCTGACATCCATTCCGTGTTCAAGTCCAACAGCGGGTGAATACCCACTTGTAGCAGATATTGATGCCGATGGAGAAACAGAAATCGTATGCGCCTGTGGTGGGGTTGTTAATGGACAAGTTAGAGCTTTCCGTTCCAACAATAAACCTTGGATTGCTGCCCGAAAAGTTTGGAATCAACACAGTTATTTCAACGTTAATATCAATGATGACCTCACCGTTCCAAGAGTCCAACAAGCGCCTCATTTGGAATTTCCTCAAACAGGATCCGGGCGTAGGCCTTTGAATATCTTCTTAGCCCAAAGCACTGTATTGGATTCATCCGGGCGAATTGCCTTTCCGGCTGCCGATGCGGTTCCTAAAATCATCAACACAAGCTGCGTAAACGATTCAATTGAAGTAACCTTTAAGGTTTACAATAGAGGTTCTTATGCCCTTTCCAATCAACTCCCCATTGCAGTATACCATAAAAACCCACTACTAGAAACGTCTGCACCATTTAAAATTGTTTACTCCAATAATGTAATAGTGCCGGGTGATTCCTTTACCCTTTCCGTCTTTGTAGCTAAAACAGAAGCTTTAGTGTATTTGGTAGCCAATGATAATGGCTCGCTAAGCAGACCCTATAACTTGTCTACACAGTTTCCCATTACCAGTATAGGAGAATGCAATTATGCGAATAACTTAGACTCTTCACTCTTGGCAGGATCGAATATCAATACCACCTATATCAGGCCACTATGTTTTGGTGATACGTTTCAGATTCTAAATCTTCCAAGTCCCGGAGTCAACTACTTGTGGACAGGCAACATGTACATTTCGGATGTCAATAGTTTAAACGCCAAGGTATTTACATTAACAACAGACACCGCCTATTTACATCGACAAGACCCGAATTGTCCATCCTTTACAACATGGATACTTAGCATACAACCCAAACCTTCCATAAGTCTATCGCTTAGCGATACCTTGGTCTGTTCAGGTTCCAGTGTGGACCTTCAAAAATACAGCAGCTCTGGCGATAGCAGTTATTGGGATTTCGCACCATTTCAAGGCGATACTGTTTCGATTTTGAACTATTTCCCAAGTCAAAATCAATACATCAGCGCTATCGCACACAATGGCATTTGTATAACACGTGATTCCGTTCAATTATCTATGGCACCAAGTCCAGTATTCGATCCAATTCCGGATACTTCACTTTGTCAAGGAATGATGCTGGACTTAGCTTATACCCAGAACACAGCAAATCAAACGTACGAGTGGAGTCCAAGCTTGGGTCTCTCCCATCCAGATAGTTCATTTACTCGAATGCTGGTTCAACCCGGATCTGTGAATTACAGTGTCCGAATTCGTTTAGGCAACTGCGAGGCCTTTGATGACTTTACTGTTTTCGGTTCTCAAGCACCTATAGGTCCTACCTTGATCGATACAAGTTATTGCGAAGGTGACACACTCGAGTTATTCTTTGCCAGCAATCTGCTTTGGAAATACAATTGGTTGCCTTCCAATGCCGTACTCGTTGACACGCTCTCTAGCATTCAAGTTCTACCCGGATTTCAAGGTTATTTAAAACTTAGAATTAGCGATGGCGGTTGTTTTAGCGAAGACAGTTTCTTGCTCACTCAAAAGCCCAAGCCAAGTCTAAAGGTATATTCCAATGCAGAGTCACTTTGTTCCGGAGATACTTTCAAAGTATCGCTTCAAGGTGCTGAATACTATTCTTTGCCCGGATTTTCAATTCTAAACAGTACAGATACCACATTCAGACTTCTAGCTTCTGAAGGCAGCCTTGTGGTTATTCAAGGTGAAAGTCAAGGATGCAGCAGCTGGGACACACTCTTAGTTCAATATGCCGATGAACCGGAGCTCAGTCTTATGCCAAGCTATTGGCTATGCCCGGGAGAAAACTTGGCACTTATTAAAGCACAACGAAACGTCAGCTACCAATACCTAAATCCTCAAGGTCAATTGGTAAACAGGGTTGATTCGGCAGGAAAGTATACCCTGATTGCCAGCAATGCTTGTACGCAGAAAAGCCTAGAGTTTGAGGTCTTTACCACCACCCAAGAAAACTGCGAGTTGTATTTCCCAAATGCCTTTAGTCCTGATTTGAACCAACTGAACGATGCTTATCCCTTCGATTTCTTAGACACTACGCTTTACGGACCTTGTATGCTTCAAGAATATTCCCTCCGCATATACAGCCGTTGGGGCGAATTGATTTTTGAAACCACAGAACCTACAGAACATTGGGATGGCACCTTTAAAGGCATTCCAGTTGAAAGCGGCGTGTTTTTGTATTACGCTCAATACAAATACTACGACTCGTGTAAAAAAGGTGAGGTAATCTTGAATAAGAAAGGGAATATTACCCTACTTCGCTAAGCTTCAATATTAATCTCGTCGGCTACGATAAACTCTGGTCTTCCTTTAACTTCATCGAGGATATTTCCGATATACTCACCGGTTACGCCAATGGTAACCAACTGAACACCTCCAAAGAAGATGATGGAAATCAAGGTTGAAGCCCATCCCGGAGTTGTATTGATATTGGAAAATTCGGCAATCAATACCCAGATGGTTAAAAGCAGTCCGATGATTAAGCTGGAAACGCCCAAGGTAATGGCCATCTTCAACGGCTTCTTAGAGAAGTAGAACATCGCTACAGAAGCTAATTTTAACATCTTGCTGAGCGGATACTTCGTTTCTCCGGCCTGCCGAGGATCTCTATCGTAGTAGATAGGCTCTTGCTTAAAGCCCATCCAGCTAATCAGGCCGCGGATGTATTTGTTCTTTTCGCCCAAGCCCTTAAATGCATTAATCACCTTTCGGTCGATCAAACGGAAATCGCCGGTATCCACGTTTAGATTCACATCGCTCAAGCGATTTAAAATACGGTAGAACCATTTAGCGGTGAGTTTCTTAAACCAAGTCTCCCCTTTGCGTTCTCTTCTCACACCGTAAACTACATTGGCTCCTTTCTCCAGGTGAAGCTTCACCATATCCGGAAACAGTTCGGGAGGATCCTGTAAGTCTGAATCGATGATAATCGCTACATCGCCTTTGCAATAAGCGATTCCTGCACTTACTGCGGCTTGGTGACCAAAGTTTCGAGAGAAATTCAACACTTTCACGCGCGAATCTCGGGCGGCCTCACCTTTCAAAATTTCAAAAGTGCGGTCCATGCTACCGTCATTGATGTAAATGATCTCATAGCCCTTGTGCCAATCGCCTTCCAATGCCTTATTCACCCGTTCAAAAGTGAATGGCAAAACTTCCTCTTCATTGAAACAAGGAATGATAACCGAAACCAGTGGTGTGCTTTGCATTAGAGTGGAATATTGCCGTGTTTCTTGCGAGGTACGTTTACTGCTTTGTTTTCAAGTGCTTTGAACGCGCGAATCAATCTACCGCGGGTTTCTTCCGGGTAAATTACTTCATCAATAAAGCCACGTTCTGCGGCACGGTATGGGTTAGCGAAGATATCGCCATACTCTTGTTCTTTTTCTTTCCAAGCAGCCTCTTGGTCGTCTGCCGACTGAATTTCTCTTTTAAAGATAATTTCAGCTGCACCTTTGGCACCCATTACGGCAATCTCAGCACTAGGCCAAGCAAAGTTCATATCGGCACCAATGTGTTTGGAGTTCATAACGTCGTAAGCGCCACCGTAGGCTTTGCGGGTAATAACAGTGATTCTTGGAACGGTTGCTTCGCTAAAGGCATAAAGCAATTTCGCCCCATTTGTAATGATGGCGTTCCATTCTTGATCGGTACCCGGCAAGAAGCCCGGCACGTCTTCAAATACCAATAACGGAATATTAAAGCAATCGCAGAAACGCACAAAACGAGCTGCCTTGGTAGAGCTATGGATATCCAATACACCGGCTAAGAAAGCAGGTTGATTGGCCACGATACCGATGCTGCGACCGGCTAAACGTGCAAATCCTACTACAATGTTCTCCGCAAAGTTCTTGTGGACTTCAAAGAAGCTCTCTGCGTCCACAACACCGTCAATTACTTCTCGGATATCGTACGGTTGATTAGGGTTCTCCGGTACGATACCTTTGAGTTGTTCGCGGGTTTCATTGCCCGGTGTATACGGTAAGCTTGGTGGCAGATCTTCGCAGTTTTGCGGGATATACGACAATAACGTCTTCACGTACGTAATGGCTTCCAATTCGTTGGCACAGCTAAAATGCGCCACACCCGACTTTGAAGAGTGCACGCTTGCACCACCTAAGTCTTCAGAACTGACTTCTTCGTGTGTAACGGTTTTAACCACATTCGGGCCGGTAACAAACATGTAGCTGCTCTTTTCCACCATGAGGATGAAATCGGTCATGGCCGGAGAATAGACTGCACCACCGGCACAAGGACCCATGATAGCAGAAAGCTGAGGCACTACGCCGCTGCTCATTACATTTCGGTAGAAGATATCGGCATAACCACCTAGCGAAACAACACCTTCTTGGATACGTGCTCCACCGGAATCGTTCAAACCAATTACCGGCGCGCCATTTTGAACGGCCATGTCCATGATTTTCACAATCTTTTCTGCATGGGTCTCAGATAGGGAACCACCAAAAACGGTGAAATCTTGCGAGAATACGTAAACAACACGCCCGTGAACAGTTCCGTAGCCGGTTACAACTCCATCGCCTAAAAACTGTTGCTTTTCCATTCCGAAATCGCGGCTGCGGTGTTTAACAAAGGCGCCAATCTCTTGGAATGATCCTTCGTCCAACAAAAGATCGATACGCTCTCTTGCGGTTAGTTTACCTTTCTTATGTTGGCCTTCAATACGATCTGCACCTCCGCCTAAAAGCGATTCAGCGCGGAGTTGTTCCAGTTTTTCTCTTCTATCCATGGTTATTCAAATAGGCCCTCAAACTCTTCCCTGTATTCCAGGTTATGGTAGATGGCTTTAATATCGTCGTCGTTTTCTAAGTTGTCGAGCAATTTAACAATCTGCGCGGCTTCTTCCCTAGTTAATTCTTTAGAAACTTTCGGAATTCGTTCCAGTCCGGCCGATTCCGGTTCAAGGCCTTGCTCCTGAAAAAAGCGTTGTAAATGTCCAAAGTCGGTTTTTTGCCCTAATACGGTCCAGTTCTCTTCCGACTTTTCAATGTCTTCCGCACCGGCATCAATGAGTCCCAATTCAAGTGATTCCGACTGATCCTGCTTGGGTACAGCAATGCGAAATACCGCCATCTGGTCAAAGATAAACTCCAGACTTCCGTTGGTCGACAGGCTTCCACCTGCCTTGTTTAAATAGGTTTTGATGTTTTGAACAGTCCTGTTCTGGTTATCGGTAGTGCATTCAATGTAAATGGCTACACCAAAAGGTCCGTATGCTTCGTAGGTTAAATCGAGGTAAAGTTGGTCGCTGTTCCCGCTGGCTTTGTTGATGGCACGTTCTATATTGTCTTTCGGAACACTGGCCCCTCGAGCATTCTGTATGGCCAGTCTTAAGCGTGGGTTGGCATCCGGGTTATCTCCACCCACTTTTACCGCAACCATAATCTCCTTCACCAACTTGGTAAAAAGTTTAGATCTTCTGGCGTCTACTACGCCTTTGCGGTGTTTGATATTAGCCCACTTACTATGCCCTGCCATCGGAGGGCAAAACTACCGAATTTTGAAAAATCCCAATTCGCTAAAAACAAAAAAGTCCGCCGAAGCGGACTTTTTCACTGTATAATAAGATAACTCTTAGTGGTTAACTACGAGTTTAGTAGTTTTAATGAAGTCGCCAGAGCTAACTTCTACTACATAAACACCATTGTTCATGTCAGCCACGTTCAAATTGTGTTCTGCAGCGTTAGCAGCAGTTTGTTCAGTTTTAACCAACTGACCTTTCATGTCGTAAACTTTTACAGTTGCAACATCACCACCGGCGATTGGAGCTTTAACTGTAACCGTGTTTACAGCTGGGTTAGGGTAAACGCTGATAGCGTCAAGTTCCATGTTCTCAGCAGACAATGGCCATTTTTCAGCATTGTACCAAGTGTAGATGTATGCTTTTCTGTTGTTAGCACTAACTGCGTCGTTAGAAAAATCTTGACCGTTAGAGCGGTTAACCAAGTAAACACCACCTTGACCAATTACTTGCAAAGTAATGTTTGCACGGAATGGAAGGTTGCCGGTTGCTGTAAAGAATACTGTATCACCTTGGCCCATGTCTTTGGTTACTACTGCACCAAAGCCAAAAACGTTAGCGCTGGTAGCGTAAGGGTGAGCACCAATAAACTGTGGTGAAGATGAAGCAGTGTAAAGTGCAAAGTTGTAGAAAATAGAGTCGCCAGCGAAAATGCTGTCAGTACCGTTGTTGCTGCACTGGAAAAGCACAGAAAAATCGGTTCCACCACCGGCAGTACTTACTAATTCATAAGGAGCGTAAATGGAATCCAATTTGAATTCAACGCTACGTTGAGCGAATGCTGCAGAGCTAATAGCAACTGCTGCGAAGAGGGTAAAGAGTTTCTTCATAATAATGTTCAATAGAATTTATCGTGTCAAATAAAGAAAAAAATATGTTCAACAAAAAATTTTATTCAGCTAGGAGCTCTTCTAAATCGACCAGATCCATGTTTTTCAGGACATAGTCATCAGTATCTATAATCTCGCTAGCCAATTCCAGCTTCTTCTTTTGGAGAGACACTATTTTTTCTTCAACGCTGTTTTTGGTGATGAATTTATAGCTAAATACTTTTTGTGTCTGCCCTATTCTATGTGCTCGATCGATGGCTTGTTGTTCCACTGCAGGGTTCCACCAAGGGTCGGCCATAAACACATAATCTGCGCTTGTCAGGTTCAATCCCGTGCCACCGGCCTTTAGCGATATAAGGAATAATTTGATTTCTGGGTTCGTATTGAACTCTTCTACTTGCTTCTGACGTTCCTTCATGGCCGTGGCGCCATCTAGGTAACAGTAATCAATGCCTTTCTTGTCTAAGTAGGATCTAAAGAGTCCGAGGTGCTTCACAAACTGCGAGAACAAAAGAATCTTATGTCCTTCTTCCATGGCAGTCTCTAACATGGAACATATTTCCAAAAATTTACCTGAATCACCCAAGAAATCCGGATCGGCTAATCGCGGATGGTTGGCCATCTGCCTCAGCAAAATCAACCCTTTTAGTATCTGAAGCTTCGATTTCTTAAAGCCGATTTCATTGACAGTCTGTAGAATCTGATTCCGGAATACGCTTTTGGTTTCATCGTATACCTTCTGCTGCTCTTCCGTCATCTCACAGTAGTATATCTGTTCGTATTTATCCGGTAGGTCTTTCGCTACTTCCTTTTTCGTTCTACGCAAAACAAATGGCGAAATCAACTGATGCAAACGTGCCCTCCGTTTTTCGTTTCCTTCCCTTTCAATTGGTATCACAAACCTTTTCTGGAAATACGAATAAGAACCCAATAAGCCCGGATTCACAAAATGCATTTGCGACCACAAGTCGTTGATGGAGTTTTCTATCGGTGTGCCGGTCAAGGCTAACTTGTGCTTCGACTGCAGCATTTTAACGGTTTTTGCCGTTAGCGATGCCGGGTTCTTGATCGACTGACTTTCATCTAGAATGATGTAGTGAAACTTCATGTCTTTGATGAGGTCAATATCCAAACGCAAGACGCCGTAGGTGGTTAGTACAATATCGGCTCCTTTAAAGGATGCTGCTTCTTTGCTCCTTCCGGTTCCGGTATGGACCAACACTTTCATGTGCGGAACAAACTTAGCCGCCTCATTGGCCCAGTTGTATACTAGCGATGTGGGAACCACCACCAGGTTTTGGGGATAGTTTGATTGTTTTAGGGTAGCTGCCCGTAAGCCTGTTTTCGCTTGCATGTCAAAAAGCGAAATCTGCTGCTTGCCTTCCGATTCCACCTCGTATTCAGCCACCTCCATGGTCACTTCTTCTTGTTTGCCTTCGATCAATCGCTCATTCGCTAATAAGGCTAAAGTCTGAATGGTTTTACCCAAACCCATATCGTCGGCCAAGCAACCGCCAAAATGGTTGTTCTTTAAGAAATAGAACCAGTGGAATCCATCCAGCTGGTAGGGTCTAAGTTCTCCTTCAAATTCCGGCGTTACGGTAGCAGGTACCTGTTTCACCCATTCTTCTTGAGAGGAATATTTAGCGAGGTTTTCATCCGAATCGGGCGAAAACTCTTCGAGTAATTTCCAATGGTGACGGTGCACCTTTAAGCCGTCTTCTTCCTTGCTGAGTTCCATCAGCTCCAGAAACTGGGTAAACCAAGCATCGGGAATAATGGCTAATTCACCGTTAGGTAGGGTAAACTCGCGCTGGCCATCCAAAATATAGCGGCGTAATTTGGTAAAAGTAATCTCATACGACCCGAACATTA
The DNA here is from genome assembly GCA_006226545.1 of Bacteroidota bacterium. Lineage (GTDB taxonomy): Bacteria > Bacteroidota > Bacteroidia > UBA8524 > UBA8524 > M1806. The sequence continues at coordinate 28,840 of SBGR01000018.1, forward strand.
CTTTAGCACGGATATCAAACCAATCTCCTTCCTCATCAGCAACTACTTCAATGGTTCGCGTTCCTAAAAAGTACTTTTTACTTGGGTCTTGGTGAATACTGAAACCTAAGGCATCGAGTTGGTCTTTCTGTGCGTTGAGCCAGTCCATGGCATTGAAATGCGCCCCCGGATTTTTCAACACAAATGAAGAGCCCTGAATTAGTTCGAGGCCAAGTATCTCCAGCGCTTTGCGTATTTCCTCCTCCCAGTCGCGTTTGCGACGCAGCCTATGGAAAACGTAATTATTCTCCTTCTTCTCAAAAAACACCGAAACCTTTTTCGCGGTATGGTAAGGGAATAGCTGCTGATTGTATTGGAAAGAAAGATTAAGGCGAATGCGGTCTCCCCAAGAATTATCAATGCTTAATACCGGTGCGCTGCTAGTCGATTCTGAAACAATGTCAAAGCCCACTGCGTAGACATCAAATTTCTCCACCAAGGGAACCACAAACTTTTCAAAATAGGTTTCTTCGGTCGATTGTGGAATGTGGATGAATTTCTTGTTTAAGAAGGGTTTCAGCTTGTTCCCGTCTACGTTCTTTTCAAAGGAATACAAGACGGCTTCATTTAAAAGCCAAGCCGGTTGATTCACCAGCATGATGCCGTTTTTTCCTTTGAACTCTACCCTTTCATCGCCGCACTTGATGGTTGGGAAATAGTTGGTGCCTTGCTCAGGGTCGCGGCGAAAATGGAATAAGACCGAAGCCCTTTGTTTCTCCAAGCGCACCTTTACTGATGCGGGGTTCCCGTCTTTACCGTAAAGGAAAATTGGCTTGTCTTGTAATAGTGGAATCGCTTCTCCCAGCTTCTTTTCTATGAACGGGCGAATCACCTTTTTGAAGGTTTCCGGATCAAAGTGCTTTTTAAAGTATTCCGCCGGACGAATAGCACTTTTGGTATAGTATTTCTTAACGATGCGCTCCTGCTCTATTTCTTCTAAAAGCAAAACAGCTTTACGGTCTAAATCGTCTAAGCCCTTGGCGTAATAGTCGAAATTGGCAGAGAATAACTTTTGATGGGATAAAGTAAGGTGACCTAAGCTGTTAATCTGAACCACATGCGGTTCTATCACATGTCCGAGGTGGGCATGCTCAAGTATGGAATATACCAATTGAAACGGTTGGGTATTGACAACTTTCAAAGCCTAAATGCAGGGTATTAACAGGTCCCGAAACTGCGCAAGTTAGGACATGCAAGAGCCCCCCACAAGTAAAAAGATTGGTATTTAATTCGAATGGGATGCTTCGCTGCATTACAGCACTAAGCGAAGTGAATTCATAACCTTTCTAAGCAGCCACTCAACCTTAATCTTAACCTCAACTTTAACCTCAACTACGGATACACCAACTCACCTTCAAACACAAAGGTGGCCGGACCATGAAGCCAAACATCGCTAAAGCTTCCTTCTCCTGTTTTGGTTAAGCTGACCGCTAAGTCGCCACCCGGAGTATGAATGGCTTGGCGGTATGAACCATTTTCAGAACAAATGTGGTTTACCAAGGCTACAGCAGTAACGCCGGTACCGCAAGAATAGGTTTCGTCTTCCACCCCTCTCTCGTAGGTTCTTACTTCCAGGCAATGGTCTTTGGCTTCTACCAGGTTTACATTGGTGCCTTCTTTTGCAAAGCGATCGTTGTAGCGAATGGATTTAGCTACGGTGGTTAAATCGATTGATCCTACATCGCTATTGGTAAACTGGACGTAATGAGGAGAACCGGTATTCAGGTAGAAATCGGCACCAATGGATTCCACACCCTGCACGTCTTGCATGTGAAGTGAGACAATTCCTTTTTCAATGCGGGCATCGTGCGGTCCATCTACCGCTAGAAAACGTGTTTCATCTTCAATCAAGCCGCGGTCGTGGGCAAACTGAACGATGCAACGTCCGCCATTGCCACACATGGTGCTTTCTCTCCCGTCTGAATTAAAGTACACCATCTCGAAATCGTAGCCTTCTTTATTTTGAAGCAAAATCAATCCATCAGCTCCAATTCCAAATCGACGGTCGCACCATGCGCCATACAATTCGGGATTACTGCGTGGAAGTAATTCGTTTCGGTTGTCTATTAGTATGAAATCGTTACCAGTACCCTGGTATTTGTAGAATCTTAGTCTCACGGTAATTTAGTCAAAATACGACTATCTGTAATGGCTTTATAAGCTCTAAATACATTGTCGTCGAATAGCTCATAATACGAGCCTTGCAATTTAAAAAAGTAACGGTAGGTGCCCAGATTAACATCGGTGAGTAAGGCTACTACGTGAACCTCACTCTGTTCATCCTGTCCGAATAACACAAGCTTCCTGCCATCAAAGCGGTAGCCTTTGTAATTAATCGGTGAGCCCCAATATTCAATGGTAATTTTCTTATCGGAGGTTTCCTTAAAAGTTCGGTTTGATTCCGGTTTTGCTTTAGCCAGGTTGCTATTAGCCGAATTATCGCGAAGCGTAATCTTAACAGAATCTGTAGTCCAAGCCAGCTGACGCACGACCATTTGAGTATCGTAAATTTTCGTGTCTTGACGCACCGGAAGTTTATTCTCTTCCGCATCATTTGTCATTTCAAGGTTCTCAGGCTCATCCAACATCTCAATCTCTTCCACCTCCGACTGCACTGAGCCGATATACGCTTTCTTCACCTCATTTAAGACAACTTCATCTTCTTGGTAAATTACATCCTTATCATCGGTTGCTTCCGGTACCGGCGGTATTTGATTGCCGCGCGGTTCATTGTTCTTTTGTCTTTCAATTTGTTCTGTTGGAGCAGCTTGAACTTGAACCACCGTATCGACTTCTTCTTTGCTCTCATTTAATTGAGCAAACTCTTCTTTGAGTCCGTATTCAAATCCAACATAAACCAAAGCAAAGAAGGCTAAAACCGCTGCAGCAAACCAAGTATACTTTGCCCCAAACGGATTACCTAAGAAGCTCCTTGAGGTTTGTTCCTTTAAAAAGGCTTTCAGCTCCTGCTTGCGGTGTTCTTCTATTCCACGTACCAGCATAACATGCATATCAAGGGCTTCCTTGAACGTGCTGTCTTCTTGCATGCGACGAACAAAATCATCCAATTCCTTTCCGCTGAGTTCCCCTCGCAGATAGGCATCAAATAGCTCGTATGTTTCTAGTTCGCTCATGTGCTTAGCCTAAAAAATCACTTTTCTGAAACCGTTCCTTCACCATCGATTCCAGTCGCTTAAAACACTGGTATTTTTTTGCCTTGGCGGTATCGGCATTGGCAAAATTCAGTGATTGCGCAATCTCTTGCATGTTTCGCTCTTCAAAATAGAACATCTGCAGCAGTTGTTTACAGGTATCACCTAATCGGTCCATGTAATGCACCACCCAGTTTAAATCGGCAGCCTCCACATGACTAAATTCGCTCGATACCTTATAGTCTAACTGATCTTGCATGGGTTCCATGCGTTTATTCTTATTGAGGGCTTTGAGCCAGAGGTTCTTTGCTACAGCAAAAAGAAAAGTACTTAGCTTGGAAGTGAGTTCAAACTCCGGGTGACTGACTTTTTGCCAGACTACTACCACCGCGTCTTGTAAGATGTCTTCCGCATCTTCTTCTTTACCGTTGTTCTTTAAGATATGATTGCGCACAGCCGAAAAATTATCCCGGTACAATTGCAGCAGCGCTTGCTTGTTCCCTCGTTTAATTTCGAGAACAAGCTCATCGTCTGTCCAGTTACGTCTACCGAGCATCTACTGTTTCTTTATCGTTTGTGAACTGCAAAGGTAAATGCGAATTCAGCTATTTTTTTCGCTTGCAATGGGAGTCAAAGTTAAAAATCCCTGTCTTATTTTGGTATATTTCTTGAAACCTGCGTAGACACTGAACAGATTCGGGTTCAGACTTGTTCTTCTTAATTATATAAAGTGAAAGTGCATAGGATATGAAAAAGCTATTAACGATGGTTTTGGCTGCTTCCGTTGGTGGAATTGTAGCCGTTGGAATTATCAAAACATTAGAGAAGCGCGACCCTGCTTCTTTTGAAGACAAACAAAAAGTAGCATTTGCTAACCTGCCGGCCCTCGCCGAAGGTCAGGTTCTCGATTTCACTCAAGCCAGTGAATTAGCTACTCCTACCGTAGTACATATTATCTCGACGGTTGAAAACATCGCCTCTTCTAATCGCGAGGCGGTTCCTTTTGATCCATTTGACTTTTTTGACATGCCGGCTCCAGGCCCGCAAACAGGTTCAGGCTCCGGTGTTATCATTACAGATGATGGCTATATCGCCACCAATAATCACGTGATTGAAAATGCTTCGCGCATTGAGGTAATCTTAAACGACAAACGCAGCTATTCTGCCAAGCTGATTGGTGCTGATCCACAGACCGATTTAGCATTATTGAAAATTGAAGAGGAGAAACTACCCTTTCTTCGTTTTGGAAACAGCGATGTGGTGAAAGTAGGCGAATGGGTTTTAGCCGTAGGCAATCCATTTAACCTCACCTCTACGGTAACAGCAGGTATTGTAAGTGCTAAAGGTCGAAACATCAACTTGCTTCGTTCTGGCAATAACCAGTATGCCATTGAGAACTTTATTCAAACCGATGCTGCAGTTAATCCCGGAAACTCCGGCGGAGCCCTAGTTAACTTGCGTGGCGAACTTGTAGGCATCAATACGGCCATCGCTAGTCAAACCGGTTCATTCTCCGGTTATTCCTTTGCAGTACCGGTGAATATAGTGAAGAAAGTGATGGACGATTTATTGAAGTATGGTGCAGTTCAGCGCGGCTTCTTAGGCATCTCCATTCAAGACGTGGATGCAAAATTGGCCCAAGACAAAAACTTGTCCGACATCAAAGGTGTTTATGTGGCCGATATCAGTGAAGACGGTGCAGCTGCTAAGGCAGGGTTGAAAAAAGGCGATGTTGTAGTGAAGGTTAACGAGGTAGAAGTAAACTCTTCTTCTTCACTTCAAGAACAAGTGAGCCGTTACCATCCGGGCGACAAAATCAGCATTACCTACTTACGTGACGGTAAAGAGAAAACAGCTCAGGCCGTATTGAAAAACAAAGAAGGAAATACTGAAATCATCAAAGCCGAACCACCAAAATCTGCTTTTGATGTGGATGGTGCCCGATTAAGTGATGTGAACAGCGCCGATCGTAAAAGTCTCAAGATTAACCACGGTGTTAAAGTGAGCGATGTAAAGAAAGGCGCATTCAAAGACGCCGGTATTCCGGAAGGATTCATTATTACCAAAGTTGATAAACGTCCGGTATACAGCGCCAAAGAACTCAGTGCTTTATTAGCGAAGAAAGATGGCGCATTCCTTATTGAAGGCGTTACCAGCAGTGGAGAAGAGAAAGTATTCGGATTGCAGATAAAAGGTAAAGTAGACTAAGTCTACACTTCACGTATAAAAAAATCCCGGTCTACTAGGCCGGGATTTTTATTTTGTCATTGACTGACTAATTAATGTGTTCCAATCGCTAAATAATCTTCTGCTTTGGCTTTATCGGGTAGCAATTGAAAATGTTTCATATCGCTTAACATCTTTACCAAAGTATCTTTAGGTAGCCATTCTCCCGTATTCCATTCGAGTTTACTAAACCAAGCCTCCGCGTCTTCGGGTTTCAATCCGTACTTCACACTCAAGATTTGAATTATATCAGCTCGTTTAGCCAATTGTCCGGCCAACTCTTGTATGTAATATATTAACGCGTGAATCTCCGCTTCGCGTTCAGCTAATACCTCTTCTCTAACGGCAATAACGAAAGAAGGCCAAGGGGTATAGCAGTCGCCAATATGTTTAAACTCCCCACTGTCTACCAAGTGTTTTGTGGTAAAGCGTTCCCATAAGAAGAGTTCAGACTCCCCTGCCGCAAACGACTTTCTGGCGCCTTCGAGGTTCTCAACCAAAACAAAATCCTTGTCTTCATCCAAAATACGTTGACCGGCATCGGCATGCACGTGAGCCATTAGGTGAGAGCCTGACTTACGTCGGCTAATGGCATAACGTCCGGTACGCAATAGTTCTTCGTCGCTAAGGTTTGAATTTGCCGGAGCATGAACACCCCAGCGCAAAGGAGAATTCACATACAAGGCCACCACCTTACTTGGGTTTCCCTGTTGTATGTCTTGTAAAATACCTTCCGATAGAATAACGGCAATGTCTAAATCGCCAGATCTTAAATCTTGGCACATCGCCCCCGTTCCGTTCGGGTAAGATTTCCAGTCAAAAGCGATGGGTAATTCGGCCAAGTGCTGGTTTTCCCAAGCCCAGTGCCATGGTAAATTGAAATGTTCTGGTACACCTCCAACGTGTAATTTCATATCGTAAACTTTGAGGCAAAGCTGCTTTGTTTTCTACATCCTAAATAGGATTTATATCAGGAAACAGCCTAGGCTTTGCATTGTTCAATTTCATTAAACAAAAAAGGCGCCGAATGGCGCCTTTATAATTATTTACATCAATTGTTCGAGCTGTTTCACCATGTCTTCAGATCCAATAATGATGGGTGTCCGTTGATGTAGCTCTGTTGGCTCGATGTCTAATATTCTTTTTCCGTAACCGTTGGTTGCTCGTCCGCCGGCTTGTTCTACGATGAATGCCATTGGATTGCATTCGTACAACAAACGCAATTTACCATCCGGCTTTTTGGTTGTTTGCGGGTAAACGAAAATTCCACCTTTCAATAAGTTGCGGTGAAGGTCGGCTACCATTGAACCAATATAACGTGAAGAATATGGTCTATTTGTTTCTTTATCGATTTCTTGACACCACTGGATATAGGTATTTAAACCTTCCGGAAAATCGGCTTTGTTTCCTTCGTTCACGGAATAGATCTTACCCATTTTAGGGATACGAATATTTGGATGAGACAAGCAGAACTCTCCAATGGAAGGATCCAAGGTGAAACCATTTACACCTTTACCGGTGGTATAAACCAACATGGTAGAAGAACCGTAAATCATGTATCCTGAAGCCAAACATTTGTTACCGGCTTGCATGAAGTCTTCTTTCGTAGCCGGAGTACCTACCGGAGTAACGCGTTCAAATATGCTAAAGATGGTACCTATTGATACGTTAACGTCGATATTGCTTGAACCATCCAATGGATCCATCATCACCACATACTTTGCTTCATTGGCTTGGGGCGTAGAAATCAGGATGATGTCTTCCTCTTCTTCCGAAGCAACCGCACAGCACTCACCACCGCGACTCAAACAGTCAATCATGAGTTGGTTGGCAATGACGTCTAGTTTCTTTACGTCTTCGCCTTGCACGTTTTCCATACCGGCTTCGCCTAAGATCTCTGCGAGGCCTGCTTTGTTCACTTCTCTGCTGATGATTTTAGCTGCAATTCCGATATCGCGGAGCAGCCTGGAAAATTCACCTTTAACACCCGGAATCTCCGATTGGCGTTCGATGATGAATTGCCCTAAGGTAGTTACTTGAAATCCTAACATTTTCTCGATTTGGGGGCAAATATAGAAAAAGGGGAATAGACCATCCCTAAAGACCGCTATTCCCCTTAATAAACTGCTATTAATTCAACTATTCTTTCGAAGCTGTGCTGATTCCTAACGCAGCATAAATTGGGCAGAAGCTCAACAGGCTGGTCAAGACAAAAATGGCTGATAGCGCAAGCAACACAATCGCTACTGTTCCATCAATAATTTGCATGTAATACAATACCGCTACAATCAGGGCAATGATAACGCGCACAATGCGGTCTACGGTACTCATGTTCTTTTTCATATGTTTATGGATTTAGGTTTTGAACCAACAATGTTATTCCAGTCACCACGCTGACATATATAATGCATGCTAAAATCAATTTGACGACTTTCATTTTCATAGACCGAATTTAAAAAGGTGTTTGTACATGAAATATGAGAATTGTCATAAAAACGGTTAAGTGACAAACCGCACACGGCTGTGTATCAAATCCTAAAAACGTGGACTATTGTCCTATTCTCAGAGCGAAAGAAACCTATTACCTTTGCCGCCGCATGAAAGTATTCAAATTTGGTGGTGCTTCAGTGAAGAATGCTGAAGCAGTGAAAAACGTAGCCCATATCCTCAAGCATTTTGTGGGCGAACCTTTGTTGGTTGTCGTTTCTGCCATGGGCAAAACAACCAACGCTCTCGAACGCTTAACCGAGGCCTACGTTACCAAGGATGAAAAACAGAAGCAAGACATACTGATTGAAATCAAACGCTTTCACGATGAGGTGATCAGTGGTCTATTGAGTGGAAAAGGAAGTCATACTTACGATGATATCGACAACCTTTTTATTGAGTTGGAATGTTTACTTGAAACGCCGGTAGAAGGAAATTACGATTATAACTACGACCAGATTGTAAGCTTTGGTGAAGTTTTCTCCACCCGCATTGTAAGCACTTACCTGAAAGAAGCCGGTATAAGCAACCGCTGGATTGATGCTCGTAACTTTATTCAAACAGACGGAACCTATAGAGAAGGTCGTGTTGATTGGAATACCACTGCCGACATCATTTCAAAAAAGCTAAAACCTATCGCTTTAAAACAGTTGATCGTAACGCAAGGTTTCATTGCACAATCGCCCGACAAGCAAACGGTTACTTTAGGACGTGAAGGTTCCGATTATTCTGCTGCCATTTTTGCCTATGGTCTCGATGCCGAGAGCGTGAGCATTTGGAAAGACGTAAGCGGTGTAATGAATGCCGACCCAAAACGTTTGCAAAAAGCGGTGAAAGTAGACGGCTTGAATTACAATACAGCCATTGAGTTGGCCTACTACGGCGCAACGGTTATTCACCCTAAAACCATCCAGCCGCTAAAAAGTAAAAACATCCCACTTTACGTTCGTTCATTTTTGAACATCAATGAAAAAGGAACGGAAGTAAGTACCAGTCAGAAAGAAGACACTAGCCTTCCTTTCTATATTTTTAAGGATCAACAAACGTTGATTTCGTTGAGCACCCGCGATTTCTCTTTCATCATTGAGAATCACCTCAAAGAAATCTTCACCATCCTAAACGAATATGGCTTCCGCGTCAACTTGATGCAGAACTCAGCCATCTCCTTTTCTTTTGTGGTAAACGATAAGCCTCAGAAGATGCAAGCTTTAATTGATCGCTTGAGCGAAGATTTTCAGGTGGCAGTGGTGCACAATTGCCAAATGCTCACAGTAAGAAATCCGGAGAAAGCGCAATTGAGCGAACTAATATCAGGTAAAACCGTGGCCATGGAACAAAGAGGTTCCAATGTATGGCAGTTGGTATTGGAAGCCTAACGGCGTCCGCCTCTTCTATTGAATATTTCGCTATAAACAAAGGCTTTGCGTGCGTCAAAGCCTTCCTCGTGAATGAGTGCAGCACCGATAGAAGGCTCTTCTTCTTTTCGCTTCATTTCAGGAATGGTAATGTGCTCACTTAACGGAGTATCATCTGTTTCTACGCTATAGGCTTCCGACTTAGCATGAAGGATTTCTTCTGCTTTCTTACGGCGTAGGTATTCTTCTCGTTCTGTGGCGAGAAAATCATCTTCATGGCGGTGAACCGGCGCTTGCTTTACTTTGGGTTTTGGAACTTCAACAGTCTGGGCCTCGGGCTGTTCAGGCTCGTTTTTCATCACCTGCTTCATCATCTCTTCTACCTCTTTTTGCCACGACTTAGCTTCCTCTCCCGAGTCTTGCCCTGGTCTGTTTTGACGGTGTTTTTTGAGTTCTTTATTACCTGTATAGATGAGGTAAATAATCGCCCCGATGATGTAAAGAATGTTGTTAAATTCCATATACTTGTTTCCAAATTTAAGGGAAACTTGGAAGAAAAACGGATATATACGCTGCTATTGGGAAGTAATTTAGGCGACCGCATGCGCTACATGCAATTCTCTAAAGAGCTTATAGAAAAAAAGTGCGGCCGAATCTTAGCAGCGTCTTCCATGCATGAAACAGAGGCTTGGGGTAAAACGGATCAAGATGATTTTCTAAACCAAGCTTTGTTGGTGGAATCAACCTTAAATCCATTAGACTTTTTGGATGAGATCCAGGAAATTGAAATGGCTTTGGGTAGACAACGCAATGAAAAATGGGGTCCACGCACCATCGATATTGATATTCTAGCGATAGGCTCAGAGGTGATTGATCATGAACGATTGAAAGTTCCTCACCCTGGTATACAAGAGCGCTTCTTTGTTTTGGAACCTTTAGTGGAAATTGCCGCAGATTGGGTTCATCCGGTGCTAAACCGCAGCGCAAAAGACCTATTGGACGATTTACGCTGCGCTACACCTTAAGTATTATTTCAAAAGCCCCCTCTAAAACAGTTCTAGCCAAAAAGTTCCATCATGGCCATTTCCTAATACCAATACGTGGAATGTTCACATCTAACCATGGGTAATTGGCGTTTGGAATTTCTAGAAGAAGCTGTCTTTTAACAAAAAAGACCTGTGAATTTCTCAGCTAATGCTGGTGCGCACCTTCTGAGTGAATTCGCGCAAAGCAGCTTTAAACTCTTGTCCCTCAGCCACACGTTCTAAGATATACTTAGCCGCAAAGGCATGGGTCAATTGTTCTCCTTCGTCTTCTCCTTCAATTTGGATGGACGGCACTTCACCTTCAGCCAATTGTTCTTCAGCCAAAGTAATCTCTTCCAGACTATAAGTCTCGCAGAGGTGTTTCACTACCGGAATCTTCATCCTAATTCAAGGTTTGAATCAACCGTTCTACAATCTCTTCTTTCGAAGTGAAATCTGAGCTTACCAATTCACCATTTTTGAAGGTAGCGAAGAAAGGTAAGTTGCTTACGCCGGCAAGCTTGCGTGCTTCCGGAGATTCTTCCGCATTCACGTCTAAGAACGTGATGTCTTGGTATTCGTCTTTGTCCGACATCTTTCTGAATTTTGGTGCAAAAAGGCGGCAGTTACCGCACCAGTCAGCATAAAACTTAACGACAACCTTGTCGCTGCTATTAATGATCTCATTAAACTCCTGATCAGTTACTTTGTTTACCATGTTTTCGTGTAAAATCGTTTGTAATTGTAAATCGCTGCAAAATTAGTGAAACCATGCTTTCGCTAAAAGGTTCAGGACAATTCTGCTACAATTAATCCACACAATTTAAATGCCTGCCGATGTAGTGCTGCCGTATTTTCCGGCTTTTGAAGTGAAAAACTTACCTTGCACCCGCATGCATCACTTGAAAAAACAAGCTCCTATCCTGCTCTTCGCATTGCTTTGCATTGTAGCATCCATCAGTCAGTGGCCCGGCGAACATGCTCGCATTCTATTGGCTTTAGGCTGCTTGAGTTTGGTGGTGATCCCGCTCGATACCTTACTCCTAAAAAAGGAGATCAATCTAAACAGCACTTTAGCGAAACGTACCTTACAAGGCATTGCCCTTGGACTCAGTTTGGTGCTTCGCTTTGTATTTTTCGATTTTGAATCAGGCGATTATACGGGCAATGTACGCATGTGGTATGAAACACTTGACCAAGGCGGTTTTATGGCCTTGAAGGAAAGTTTCCACGGCTATCCTCCCATCTACCTGTACTTTGTCTGGATTGCCACCCTACTGCCCTTGCCTCCACTCTGGGCCATCAAACTTTTCTCTGTAGCCTTCGATTATGTGATGGCGTATTTCGCCTTCCGAATTATGAAACTCCGGTGGAGTAATTTCCGCGCCTTTGTTGGAGCGATGTGCATTTTACTATTTCCAACCGTGCTGACCAACAGTGCCATGTGGGCACAACTCGATTCCATGCATACCGCCATGCTTATGGCTTCGCTGTATTACTTTATGGTTGATAAAGGCAATAAAGCGATGTGGGCCTTTGCTTTCGCTTTCATATTCAAATTCCAAACGGTCTTTTTCATCTTGATTCCGCTAGTGGCCTACCTCCGAGGAAAAATTGAATTGAAGCATTTTCTGTATGTCCCGCTGGTATTTTTCCTCATGGTATTACCCAACTGGATTATTGGAAGGCCACTGATTGAAATGCTTTTAATCTATGGACTCCAAGCCAAAACCTTTGGCATGCTCACGCAGTTCGCGCCCAATGTTTGGCAATTCTTTGCTTGGGCTCCGGTTGATTTGTTTAGTCGGTTTGCCACCTTATTCACCTTAAGTTTGATTGCGCTTTTTGTGCTTTGGGTCTACTTCAAAAAACCGAAACTAAGCACTGAGTTCTGGCTCGATACTGCGCTGCTTTCAACCTTACTCATTCCCTTCTTTATGCCGTTTATGCACGACCGCTATTTCTACCCGGCTGATGTATTGGCTATCGTATTTGCTTTTTATAGACCGAAGTATTTTTGGGTTGGACTTTTGGTTGGACTCAGCAGCTTTGGAACCTACCTCTATTTCCTTATTGGAGGACTGGAAATATTCCCGATGAAATTCTTTGCCTTGGGTATGCTCATCGCTTTGATTGGTGTGTCCAAGCACTATGTACAAACCTATATTTTCCCCTTACCGAAACATGATTAGAATAGGCAATCCTGAAGATACTGCTATCATAGCCGACTTCAACCAGAAGATGGCATGGGAAACTGAAAAGAAACAACTTGATCCAACTATTATAAATCCGGGTGTAGAAGCTGTATTAAAGGATTCGTCGAAAGGATTCTACCTACTATTCATGGAAGACAATGAAGTGGTCGGTCAGCTTATGGTAACCTATGAGTGGAGCGATTGGCGAAACAATACCATCTGGTGGATTCAAAGTGTTTATGTGCGAGAAGACCAAAGAGGGAAAGGCATTTATACTGCTCTATACGAAGAAGTGAAGAGACGCGCCAAGGAAGCAGGAATTCAAACCATTCGTTTGTACGTAGAGAAAGAAAATGCGCGTGCCCAGAGAGTATACCGTCACCACGGCATGGAAGCCACACATTACGACCTTTTTGAAGTTACTCTAGCGTAACGGCCGGTCGAGCGAAAATGGGATTAGCGTAAGAGTATTTTACTCGAATATTGCCATTTTGAACTGCATACTCCCAATACTTTTTGTCCAAAGACTTAGTGTATTCTTTATCGCCAACCCTGTATACATAGGTGGCTTTTACATGTCCTTCATGGCGGACGGAATATTCAAAAACGGCCTTGGCTTCTGTAAACGCTGAGTAGTACTTGAATTGATACAGTGCCATCAGGTGAGCTCCCATAACACCTACGCTGAGGCTTAGCGCTACACCGGCAATCATGTTCCGGGCTATTTTCCAAGCAATATTGCCTTTCACTAAACCTTGTAGTTGTTTGAAAAGTAAGATGGTATACTGCATGTTCTGCTGGCGAATATTTCCCCAAAGAATTAAGGCTACGGCAATAAAATGCATGTAGGGCGCAAAACTTTCTTCGGTATAAAAGTAGTTGTGAAAGACAAAACGTGCCCCGAATAACATGATAAAAACGTTAAACAAGGTTTTGATCCAATAGGGCGTACTCATGAGCTTTTCATAGTCGGATTTTATCTTCCGCTCTTCCCGCTCCCTTTTTATTTTTTGAGCTTCTGCCGACTTCTTTCTTCGCTCTTCTCGCTTTTCCTGTTCCGATTTCGGTGCTTGTTTCAAATAGGAGAATAATCCACTTAATCGGATATCGTATTTCTCTTTGCTTTCCGCATCACTCAATACCGTATAGGCATTGCTAATTTGCTTGAAACGTTCTTCAGCATGCTTATCCCCCGGATTTTTATCGGGATGGTAACGCACAGCCAATTGTTTGAAGGCCTTTTTTACCTCCTCCAGCGAAGCGTACTTCTCAATTCCCAGAATATCGTATAAAGTTTCGGCCAAAGTTCTAATTTGCTGCGTCTGTACAAAGAAAAGACAATCCTTCAAATGCAAAAGATTTCTATCCTCTTAATAGTAGTTATGTTCTCCGCATGTAAAACGATATCCGGCCCGAAAGAAGTACTGGGCAAAGTTGAAATTTCAGATTTGGCTGCCGACAGCTCCTGCAATTGGCTTGCCCCAAACTTGGGTAAATACCAAGCAGATCCGTCTGTTCTTAATAAAATGAGCACAATGGACTTTACGGGATTCAGCTGGAAAGTCTATTTGGGTTGCTGGTGCAGCGATAGTAAAAAAATGATTCCGCCCTTTATGGACATTATGGAATCCATTCATTTTCCCAAAGAGCGTATCAGTTTTTATGCCCTCGACTTGAACAAAGAGGCTCCCGGTAACGACCACAAACAAGATTCGATCGAATATGTTCCTACCATTATCTTGTTCAAAGACAACAAAGAGCAAGGTCGCATTGTAGAGAATACAGAGTACCCATTGGAATCAGCCCTTTGGCTCTTGCTCGCTCCCTGAGTTAGGTTTGAAGTGATACCGGTAGGTGAAGCGAATCGGCTTTGCCTGTTCATCTAATTCTTCGCTGGGTTCTTCCCAATAGGGTTCCACCCCGTCTAGGTCTGAATCGTCCCAAACCTTCACCGGATCATTGGCAGGACCTTCTTGTCGGAAATATATAGCGAGGCTCAAACCAACCAAAAGTCCGGCTAAGTGTCCCTCCCAGCTAACGTGTGGCTGGATCGGAAATACCCCCCAAACCAAGTAGCCGTAAAAAGTGATGACGATTAAAGAGATAGCCAATAGCGCTTTGTTGCGACGAATGAAACCGCTCAGCAAGAGGAAGAAGGCTAAAGAATAAACGAGTCCGCTTGCTCCAATATGGTAGCCATCGGTTTGGGCGAAGAGCCAAAGTAGCATTCCATCCAGAAGCCACATCCAGAATAGGAGTTCAAAAGCAATCTTGCGGTAGAAATAAAACAAGGAAGTACCTAAAGCCAGCAGCGGAATACTGTTCGAGAATATATGTTCCCAATCGCCATGCAACAGCGGAGCAAATAAAACGCCTCTTAATCCTACAAACGAATGGCCTCTAACGCCGTAGCGATACCAATCGGTACCCAAATAGGATTCCAAGCCGAAGATTAACAAGCAAACGAATACCAGCAAAAAAGGTACAAAGAACGCCGCTTGTATACGTTTGATATCCTCTTTCATTGATTTGATTTTTGCCAAAAGCAGGCCGATGCGTACTTTTGCAACAAATTGACAGCCATGTTCGGAAAATTAGCAGAAGCTAAAAAGAAAGCTGAAGAAGTCAAAGAACGCTTACAGCACATTTCAGTAATCGGTGAAGCACAAGGTATACGTGTGGTGGCCAATGGCAATCGTAAGATTGTAGCCATTGAACGTACAAACGACCGCGAAATGGATCAGGATGAATTGCTCGACTTGATTCAGATTGCCTCCAACCGCGCTTTGGAACAAGCCGACAAAGTGGCAGAGTCAGAAATGTCGGCCATTGCCCAAGATCTTTTACCGGGCGGACTCGGTGGCTTAGGTTCATTATTCTCTAAATAACATCACCATGCAGTATACTAATATCCAAATAGATATTGAAAATCAGGTAGCCTTAATCCGGATTAACCGGGAAGACAAGATGAACGCATTGAACATCGCTACCCTGAAAGAAATTAAAGCCGCAGTAGAAGAAGCCAATGGCAATGAAGCTGTTCACGCTATCGTTTTGAGCGGAATGGGATCCAAAGCTTTTGCAGCCGGAGCAGATATATCAGAGTTTGTTGCCTTCAATGAAGAGCAAGGAGAAGACATGTCGGCTTCAGGACATGCTGTGATGAACACCTTAGAGCAAAGTGCTAAACCGGTAATTGCAGCGGTAAATGGATTTGCTTTAGGTGGTGGATGTGAGCTAGCGATGGCAGCCCATATTCGAATTGCTTCAGAGAATGCGCGCTTCGGACAACCTGAAATTAACCTAGGATTGGTACCGGGATACGGTGGAACTCAGCGACTTTGCGAAATTGTAGGAAAAGGTCGCGCAATGAACCTGCTCCTTACCGGAGACGCCATTAAAGCCGAAGACGCTTTGCAGATGGGCTTGGTAACTCAAGTTTGTTCTAGCGAAGAATTGATTCCTGCCGCCATGAAGTTGGCCGAGAAATTAATGGGCAAATCTCCTTATGCTTTAGCTAAGGTTATAGAACTAGTGAATGAACACTATGCTCCCGCTCGTCAAGCCTACAATAGCGAAATCACCGAATTTGGAGCCTGTTTCCAAAAACCTGATTTTGTGGAAGGTACCGATGCATTCTTGAATAAAAGGAAAGCTAATTTTCACGGAACTCAAGCAACAAATTAACGTTTAACGAATATTTTAAAGATGGAATTGGTATTCAGGTACTAATTCCATTTTTTCGATTATCTTAGCTCAGATTTAGTCTGAAGATAACCCTCCTTCAGCCTGATCGGGTTAACCAAACAAAAACATACTATGTCAAAAAAACCACAGGTTGTCATTGCTGACGACCATCCAATTTTTTTGCTGGGGCTGAAGTCTGTGCTCGAAAAACTCAATGAGTTTGATATCATTGGCGTTGCTGAAAACGGCACACAGGCCTTGGAGCTAATCCGAAATAAAAAACCCGATATCGCTTTATTGGACATTGAGATGCCAGACATGACTGGCTTGGAGATCTGTGAAATTGTGCGCGCTGAGCACCTCTTTACTAAGATCATCGCATTGACTGTTCACAAAGACGAGGAGATTTTCAACCAAGCGCTGGAAGCCGGTGTTCACGGCTATATCCTCAAAGAAAATTCAGTTAACGACTTAGCGGAAGGCATTAAAACCGTACTGGGAGGAAACTTCTTCTTTAGTGCTTCGGTATCCAGTTTCTTGCTAAACCGTAACAGCAAGGCCAGCCCAGACTCCGATAAGAAAGGTCGCCGATTGACCAAAACCGAAAAATACGTGATGAAGATGATTGCTGAGGGATTCACCAGCAATGAGATAGCGAAGAAGATGCGCATCAGTGTGAAAACCATTAACAACCACCGTGCGAACATCTGCAAAAAGCTAAACCTGAAAGGCACCAATTCCCTTTTGGTTTATGCTATGAAAAACAAAGAGAGTTTTATCTCTGGCTAAATATCGGCGTAGCGAAGGCAGCAGGGCACACAAAGATTGGGTTGAAGCCTTGCTCCTTCTTACGTTGTTAGAAAAACATAGCGCTAAGGGCGGAGAGCCGAGAGCTGAGGGCAAAGAGCAGAGAGCATGGGGTATAGTATAATTAACTATTAACTACCAACTCCCCTTCTAAACTAGCTGTATTTCTCGCCGTATTTCAGCTTGGTATCCGTTACAATCTGTTTAACATCTTGCTCACGGTCTTTTCTAGAAATCAATAAGGCCTTTGCTGAGTCGACTACAATCAAATCCTGAATGCCATTCAAAACCACCAACTTATCATCCGGAACACAAACCATGTTGCTGTTTGAATCGTAAAGCTGAACACGTTTGCCGTTGACGGCATTATTCTCCGCATCCTTAGGGTATACATCGTACAAAGAAGCCCAGGTTCCTAAATCAGACCATCCGAAATCGCCCGGATAAACTGTAACGTTTTCTGCTTTCTCCAAGATGCCGTAGTCAATGGAAATATTGGTGCACAATTGATAGGCATTTACCAAAGCTTCAGCTTCCTTATCCGTTCCCATCATCGGCTCTAGGTCGGCAAACAAAACATCCATTTCAGGTAATAATTTCTGAAAGGCACTGATAATACTTTGCGCATTCCAAATAAAGATACCGGCATTCCACAAGAAATCGCCACTGTCTAAGAAGGTCTGAGCCAAAGCCAAATCAGGCTTCTCGGTAAAAGTCTTCACCGGGTGAATGGAAGGAGCTGCCTCTTCTTCTTTAAATTGGATATAACCGTAGCCTGTATCAGGACGGTGTGGTTTGATGCCAATGCAAAGTAAACTGTCGTTTTGAGCTGTATAATCCAATCCTTCTTTTACAATACGCAAGAATTCTTGCTCATCTAAAATCAGGTGATCGCTTGGTGCCACAATGATATTGGCATTTGAATTTTCTTTAACTATTCGATGGGTAGCGTAGGCTACACACGGGGCAGTATTCTTGGCTGAAGGCTCTCCTAAAATTTGGGCATCCGCCAATTCAGGAATATGCTTTTTTACCAAGTCGAAATAATCCTTGTTCGTCACCACATAAATATTCTCTGCGGGAACTAATTTCAAGAAACGCTCATAGGTCTGGCGAATCAGGGATTTTCCAGTACCCAGAATATCAATAAATTGCTTTGGATGATTGCGAGTACTTACCGGCCAAAACCTACTTCCCACTCCGCCGGCCATAATGACCGCGTACATATTACTATCAATCATAAAAAATGTTAAATTCGCGTAAAAATTAACAAGGCCTATTCTAAAAATCTACCCTTCAAAACGTTGCGAATTTAGGTAAATACTGTTTTCGCTGTATTTGTTTTTTACACATTAGTTTGTTTAATTTAGATAAGGCAAAGAGCAATGTCCATGGTTGAATCAGTTGATCTGAAGGGTGCGCTCAAAGATTTTTTCGGATTTGATTCCTTCAAAGGAAATCAAGAGTCCATAGTACAGTCGGTAATAGAAGGTAAAGATTGTTTTGTCATCATGCCTACCGGTGCCGGGAAATCTTTGTGTTACCAGCTACCTGCATTAATATTAGATGGTACTGCCATCATCATATCCCCTCTCATCGCTTTGATGAAGAATCAGGTGGATGCGATTCGTGGCTTTGGCAGCACCGATGCCATCGCTCACTTTCTGAATAGCTCCTTGAGTAAAACAGAAATCCAAAGAGTAAAAACGGACATCATCGACGGCAAAACCAAATTGCTGTATGTAGCTCCTGAAACTTTAAAGAAAGAAGAGACAGTCGATTTTCTTCGACAAATCAATATCTCTTTTGTTGCAGTAGATGAAGCACATTGTATCTCTGAATGGGGGCACGATTTCCGTCCGGAATACCGCAACATCAAAAAGATTGTTAAAGAAATTAAGGATGTGTCGATGATGGCACTTACCGCTACGGCTACGCCAAAGGTTCAAGCCGATATTCAGAAGAACCTGGGCATGAATGACGCCACCGTATTTAAGTCGTCTTTTAACCGTAGCAACCTCTACTACGAAATTCGTCCGAAAGACAAAAAGGACCGGGTGATGAAAGACATCATCTCCTATATCAAAAGCAAACCGCGTAAATCAGGTATCATCTATTGCCTCAGCCGTAAAAAGGTGGAGGAGATTGCGCAGGTATTGAGTGTCAATGGCATCAAAGCCCTAGCCTACCATGCGGGCATGGATGCTAAAACACGGGCTTCTCACCAAGATAAATTCTTGATGGAAGAAGTTGACGTGATTGTGGCCACCATTGCCTTTGGTATGGGTATCGACAAGCCGGATGTGCGTTTTGTTATTCACTACGATATTCCGAAATCGCTAGAAGGCTATTACCAGGAAACCGGCAGAGCCGGAAGAGACGGTTTGGACGGCGAATGTATCCTCTATTATAACCCGAACGATATTGAGAAGCTGGAGAAGTTTATGAAAGACAAGCCGGTAGCCGAACGAGAAATCGGTTCCCAGCTTTTGTTTGAGACTTCTTCTTATGCTGAATCTTCCCAGTGCCGCAGAAAGATGCTTTTGCATTATTTCGGTGAGCAGTTTGATGAGGCTGAATGCAATAAGATGTGCGACAATTGCCGTCACCCGAAAGAGAAATTCGATGTGAGCGAAGAGATGCGCACCACCCTGCTAGCAATCAACTCACTTGGCGGACGATTTAACCTCAAACACGTGGTGGATGTCTTAACCGGACAAAAATCCAACGAGGTAGTTGATTATAGCAACGACAAGAACGAGTACTTCGCTAAAGGCCAAGACAAGGAACCTATCTTCTGGAAAGGCGTGATTCGCTTGGGCCTATTGCACGGGTACCTTTTAAAGAATATTGAGAACTACGGACTCTTAAGCGTAACACTTAAAGGCAACCAGTACATCGAAGAACCAACGCCAATCGAAATGGCGCTCGACAGCAAGTTCGATAAGGTGAAAGAAGAGGATTTCGATACTGCGCAGATGGAGAACATCTTCGACGAGACCCTTTTCGGTATGTTGAAGGAGTTGTGTAAGAAGGTGGGTAAAGCCAAAAACCTCCCTCCTTACGTGATATTCCAAGATCCTTCATTGGAAGACATGGCCACCAAATACCCGGTGAGCATGGAAGAATTAGAGAACATCATTGGTGTAGGTAAAAACAAGGCAATCAAGTTTGGAAGGCCTTTCGTGGAGCTCATTGCCAAGTATGTTGAAGAACATGACATTGAACGTCCGGGTGATATCCTGGTGCGTTCCGTAGCGAATAAATCGGGTAAGAAGATTGCGATCATCCAGAACATCGACAAGAAGATTGGTTTAGACGTGATTAGCAAGTCGAATGGCGTGAGCATGGAAGAATTGCTTAAGGAGATTGAGCACATTGTGTATTCAGGTACTAAGTTGAATTTGAAGTACTATATCAACGACATGCTTGATGATGAACGTCAAGATGAGATTTTCGACTATTTCAGAGGTTCAGAAGTGGATTCTTTGGACTTAGCCTTCGATGAATTTGATGGAGAATACAGCTTGGAAGAATTGCAACTGATGAGAATTCAGTTCATTTCGGAAATGGCCAATTAATTTTTTTACTCACCTCTTGCCTTCAATTGTAAAGTTTTTATCTTTGCACTCCCGCAAGGGAAACTGTCCGATGGTGTAACTGGCAACACGTCTGATTTTGGTTCAGAAGAGTCTAGGTTCGACCCCTAGTCGGACAACAAAAAAGCCTCACGTAAGTGGGGCTTTTTTTATGGGGTTCTGAAGAAGCTGAATTAATTCGTAATCAGGATTTTTACGCTTTGATTAGTTCCAATCAATTGTCCAAAATAAACCCCCGGAGCCAACTTGATCTCCATTCTATTCTCTCCAAAGAGCACAGGATAATCACCCACCACTTTACCCAAATTATCCCTTAGCTCAAACACGCCGTCTTGATTAGATTGTAGGGTAATGTTTCCTCGACTTGGATTTGGATAAAGGCTAAGTGAGGAAGATGAATTGACATCCTTCACTCCGGTGAATATCCCATCAAACATGCGAACCCCTCCATTTGATTGACTTTTTGACATAGTACTTAATCCATGATTGGCATCATAGAAATACAAACCTCTGTGAATTAAGTTATCAAGTGTTGTCCAAGTCTCCCCAAAGTCGCCGGAATATCCTGATCCTATGCCACTTGCAAAAAATAAGGTAATATTGCCGTTTTTTACTGATGTAATGTTTTGAAAATACTCTAACACTTTCAAGGAAGTATCCCAGGTCACTCCGCCATCCATGCTTCGAGCAATTGTTGTTGAGCCAGGGAATTGACTTCGAGACATGATAATTCTATTTGCATCTTCAAAGGCCAAATCTCTGTAAAAACGATAAGCCGGAGCTATTTCATGGCGAATCCAATCCTTACCTCCATTAAAAGTCTTCAATAGAAGACTAGGTAAATAGCTTTCCTTCGAAGGTAGCGCAACGATAAACGTATCTCCAGATACCCAAGGCTTGGGAATTCTGGCATAATTCAATTCCATTTTGTAACCACCTAGTAATGCAGCTTGGTTAGCAGCCCTTGTCCACGTATTTCCGTTATCCTCTGTCCACCATGCTTCCAAATAACCTTTACTGGAATCTCCCAGGGCTATAGCCTTTCCATTTGCTAGTTCATAATATACCCAGGGGTAAGCAAATTTGAAGGCGGTATCAATTCCATCACTGATTATGTAATTTGAGTCCGATTGCCAAGCATCGGTTGTAAACCTTATCCGATAAAAGAAATGATCCACAAAAAAGCCAGTATCCTTGGATCTGTGGTAAAGATTGCCCAATAAAGCGCCGAAGGATATAGTTTGCTTAGTAAATGTAGCCCCATAATCTGTTGTAATAAAGAAGTCGGACTGCCCGTCATGGCCAATAAAGGTATTGCTATCCAACGCTTGAACAGACGATAGATAGTATCCAGTTTTTATATCAATGGGGGTTTCAACCCATTGCGCATGGGAATTTAAGTAGAGGCCCATGGCCAGAAGGCTGAGCACTAGTCTTAGGTTCATAGATTCAGGTTTGGTACCCTCTCTAAACGATACTTAGTTTTGTGTCAGTTGCATGAGGCGATGCAGTCCATTCAGAACTTCAACAAATAAGTAAAGGCTAAGACATTGAAGTCAAGGGCACTAAAAGATGAATTATGGAAAGTTTGAGGTGTAAAGGTATCCCGTTGTCTTACCGTTTGAAACATGTACTGCGCGATTGGAATATCCAGCATTAGGCGGTGTTGACCATTGTTAGTCAGGTTTAATCCGAGTGATAGGGTCCAGCTGAAGGAGTATTCCTCGATGTCTGTATTGGATTTATAGTTGTACAGTCCGGTATTGGGATTGGTTTCCGTATGGTTGTCGTGGCCAACTAGGACGCTAATTCTATTGAGTGAAGAGATAAAAAATCGATCGAAAACAAACAGCTTTCGCAATCCAACTTGTCCTCCAAACAAGGTCTTGTTGACCACACCATGGGAGAAGGTGCTTTTCGTTTTTAAGTCGTTAATACCGAAGTAAATACCGGCCTCCACTTGCCAATTGTTCTTCAACTGCCTAAAGGCGCCCAGCTGGCTCACAGAACTGATGCTTTTGTAGGTGTCACCCTCTTGATTCAGACTCAGCGTTTGAAGTCCGGTACCAACATAAAGTCCGTATTTGTTTTGTGCATGGGCGCGGTTTGAAGGAGCCATGGTTGAGAAAATAAAAATAGCGAGGACCATACCCAGTTTAAATGGGTTTGAGCTAAACTTTTCTTTGTTCATAGGATTCAGTAAGTATATTTCCGAAATATAGTTAATCCATGCCCAAGCTCAAAATGGAACTGTGCATTCCAGGTTATTTTGTGTTAAGTCGCAATCGATACCCCAAACTCACGTAGGAATCCATGCCGAAAGTAGGGTCATCAAAACTTCCTCCTCCGGGCGAGACTTTCTGGTAGTTCCACGAGGAGGATAGATCAACCGTATTTCGCCAAATAATGCCCAGGCTAGATTTAGTGCTAATTGGATAATACCACGACATATGACATCCAACTGAAATAAGCCAATTTTCAATTTTATAGTTAAGCGGGAGGTTAGAGAAGGTTAGAATGGAATGATGACTAAACTCTAAATTTATACCTACCTGAAACTGAAGTTTGCCCCGTGTGGTGAAGGCTATTCCGAAAGGCAATGATAGTAATTGTGTATTGGCATGTGGAATAAATCGGATACGGTACCTTAAGCCTGAAAAAAAAGAGAGTCGGGCTGAGTCCGCACTAGAATGCAAGTAGGCGGCAATACCCGGTCGTAAGTGTCCATAAGCCGGTATTCCTAGAGGCAAAAAGACCAAGGCCGGTTCAGTGCTTGAAGTAGCACTGCCCAACCCCATTTGCATATCCAAATGATAACGTCTGGTTTGCCCTTCTGCTGAATAGAATACGCAAAGAAGAACGAGAATCAAGAGGGATTTGAGGCCATTCATAACCAGGTTCATGTGACAAAGACAATGAAATTATCCATTCTAAGGTACATTTAAAAAAAAACCTCTCTACTTGCGCAGAAAGGCTTTTTGGGATTGATCTAGCTAACGGGTACCCCTACCTGTGTTAGTTCGACCATGTATCTTCATTTTCACCATTTGGTCTTTTTAAGAAGAGCACTTCATTGTAATCATCAATTTGAAAGCTGAGGTCTTTTCCGTAAAAGGTGACTGCAGCATCCGGTTCTAAGATCACATTGCGGATGGTATCGGAGATAGGCGTTGCTTTATTACCTAAGGTCCAACCTTCCAAGTCTTCTGTTTTTTCACTCCGGTTCATGATGGTGATTTTTTCATCTTCATCCGGACTTTCAATCACCTGAAACAGCTGTACGCCGTAGGTGGTTCTTTTCTCACATGAGCTCATCCCTGCGAGGATAAGCACAAGCAAGCCTAGTGGTAACATGGTTTTGATCATAGTTGAAAAGCATTTGGTTTAACCTGTTATCACGGGGCCGTCCAACGAGCTTGCAAATTGGCATGTGGATTTTTACTCGTACTGAGGCTCAGTGTTTTTTCTTTAGGACCTACCTGTACTATTTCCGCGCGAACACCTTTGCCTTGTCCGCCACCCATAGTTACATACAAATAGGCCTCAAATCCGCTTTGCACCTTCATTATTGGAGGTAATTTTCCTTTCATCGGGAAGGAATCCACCACCACAATGCGGTTCTGTGCATCGCGAAATTCTACCCGACAAACTTGGCAAGCTGGTCGGTACTGAATTTGGTAGTCTTTGGCTTCAGGCTCAAAAACCGGCTCATCTTCTTTCTCGCAGGAAATCAAGAAGATGGCAAAAAGTAGGACTAGGATTGACTGGCTTTTCATGGTACTGTAAAATTAGTACCTATGCCCTATCACGATTTTATTCAAAAACGTAAATCTTATTAAAAAATGGTGGAATTTCTGACTGCAAAGTTAAAGTTGACCAACTTGCCGGTTAGTCCCCAATTATAAAACTCAAAGCCTTTTTAAAACTCGTTTTACACATCCGACGTTTTGTGCTTTGCGAGCAATGTAGTTCCATATCCATTTTATGATAAGGCATTACAAACCTCTTAAGCCTCACTATATCCAATAGTTCCAAACGGTACAGTAAATTCAATTTCACGGGCAGTAGAGAACGATTTTCTGAATTCGAACACTGCTTAACATTTTATTCACAGTTGCCTGTTTGCGGCCTTCAAATGCTACCTTTGCAGCATCTAAAAACAATTTAGCGTCGTGAGCAACTACAAAAATCCAATCAAAATTTTCTCCGGAACTGAGTCGCATTACATTGCCGCCAAGATCGCCGAGAGTTTTGGTCAGCCTTTGGGTGAGGTTAGCATTTCCCGTTTTAGCGATGGAGAAATCCAACCTAACTTCCTTGAATCCGTAAGGGGAGCTGATGTATTTCTGGTTCAGAGCACTTTTGCTCCAGCCGATAACCTCATGGAGCTTTTGCTCATGATTGATGCCGTGAAACGTGCTTCTGCACATTATATCACTGCAGTAATTCCGTACTACGGATATGCTCGTCAGGATAGAAAAGACAAGCCTCGTGTAGCCATCGGATCCAAAATGATTGCTGATATTTTAGGTTCTGTAGGTGCTCACCGTGTAATGACTATGGATTTACATGCTGCGCAGATTCAAGGGTTCTTCGATATTCCGGTAGATCACTTGGATGCCTCTGTTATTTTTATCCCGTATATCCAATCGCTCAACCTCCCTAACCTGACCATTGCGGCTCCAGACATGGGCGGGACACCAAGAGCACGTTATTTCGCTAATATGTTAAATAGCGATTTGGTAGTTTGTAATAAGGAACGTAAAAAAGCCAATGAAGTGGCCGGCATGACCGTTATCGGTGATGTAGAAGGTGCTAATGTGGTGATTGTAGACGACCTTGTTGATACAGGTAATACCCTTTGCCTTGCTGCGAAGATGATGAAGGAAAAAGGCGCCCTTTCTGTGCGTGCATTCTGTACCCATCCGGTGCTTTCAGGCAAAGCTTATGAGAATATTAACAACTCGGTAATCGACGAGTTGGTGGTTTGCGATACTTTGCCATTGCGTCAAGAGTCCTCTAAAATCAAGGTTTTGAGCTCTGCTCCGCTTTTTGCAGACGCGATCAGAAACGTCGTAGATTACGGTTCAATAAGTAATTTATTTAAAATTAGAAATTCTCATCAACCTTCCTTAAATTTGCAGCCCTAATTTCTAGATAATGAAAACTATTCTGCTGAAAGGCCACGTGAGAGAAGACGCCGGAACTGCTTCGGCAAACCAACTGAGAGACAATGGAATGGTACCTTGCGTATTGTACGGATCAGGTGCACATGTAATATTCTCAGTATACAGTGACGATTTCAAAAACTTGGTATACACACCAAATACCTACTTGGTAAAATTGGACATCGACGGAACTGAATACAAAGCTGTAATGCAAGATTTGCAGTTCCACCCAGTGAATGATTCAATCCTTCACGTAGATTTCCTCGCTATCGACGAGTCTAAGCCTGTTACTTTGGCTGTGCCTACGCTTGTTAAAGGAAACTCTCCAGGTGTTCGTTCCGGTGGACGTTTAGCTATTAAATTGAAGAAAGTTCGCGTTAAAGCAATGTTGAACGACCTTCCTGATTCAGTTGAAGTGGATATTTCCGGTTTGGAATTGGGTAAATCAATCAAAGTTGAAAACGTAAGCATTCCTAACGTTGAGCTTTTAGAAGCTTCTAACGTAGCGATTGTAACCGTTGAAGCTACTCGTGCAACACGTCAGGCTGCTAACGACGCCGCTGCTGCAGGTAAATAATAAGATTATTCTTAATTGAAGTATAGAAAGCCGCTCTAGTAGCGGCTTTTTTTATACCTCAGGATTTTTGGTCATAAAAAAAGCTGAATTCGAAGATCCAGCTTTCCTTTATGCTATTGATGTTTGTTTACTTCATGTTATGGTAAACTGCTTGAACATCGTCGTCTTCTTCGATGCGCTCAATCAATTTAATAACGGCCTCTACTTGATCTTCCGGTACTTCAGTCTCGGTTAAAGCGATACGTTGTAGATCGGCACTCTGTGCTTCAATTCCCATTTGCTCCAAGGCTTTGTGCATTCTGCCAAAATCTTCAAATGCCGTATACACAAAGATCATATCCTCTTCAATCTGCAGCTCTTCCAAGCCGTGGTCAATCAATTCCAATTCCAACTCGTCTTTGTCTCTTCCTTCTGCAGGGAACTTAAATACACCCTTACGACTGAAGACAAAATCGAGTGATCCGGTTTTTCCCAAAGCACCACCTAGTTTATTGTAATACGAACGGATATTCGCCACAGTTCTGTTGTTGTTGTCTGTAGCACATTCGGCAAGAATCGCTACACCACAAGGACCATATCCTTCCAATACAACCTCTTCCATCTCCTTCTCATCTTTCGATGAGGCACGTTTGATGGCCGCTTCGATACGGTCTTTAGGCATGTTAATGCCTTTGGCATTTTGAATAGCCACACGAAGACGGGCATTGGAATCAGGATCCGGTCCGCCGGCTTTTACCGCCATTGCGATTTCTTTACCCAATCTGGTGAAGCCTTTAGCCATGGCATCCCAACGCTTCATTTTTCTGGCTTTGCGAAATTCAAATGCTCTTCCCATAAATTCTTAGCTTTAAAATAGAGTCCGCAAAAATGCAGTTAATCGGACTAAAATAAAAGGCTTTTACTCGCCTTCTCCCTCTTTTGTATCAGGCTCTTCCTGCACTGAATCAGATTCCGACTGTTCTTCTACCTTCGGTTTATCCGTTTCAGCCACCACCTCTTCTTTTTGTTTAGGTGGGAACATGATGTCCATCAAGCCGTAAATGATTTGTTCTCTGTTATTGATACGACTTCCATGTCCTCCGGTCAGGTTGTTTAAGATAATAAAGGTCACCTTAGAATCCGGGAAGTGAATCATACCCGTTCTGAAGCTATTCCAAAATCCGTAATGCAATTGCACACGCATATCGTCCCATTCGCGCATGCGCCAACCCATGCCGTATTCCGACATACCGCCCCAAATCAATTTGGTTTTAGTGAAAATCAAATCACTGGTTTCTTTACACCACAGGTTATCGTCGTCAAATGATTCAGCAAAACGCATCAAGTCATCGGCTGTAGAGAAAAGACCTTTATCGCCCATAATACCATTGCGGTAATCGAAGCCGTAAGGTTTAAAATAACGTCCAGTCCAAGCATAACCTGTTACATCAGCCATGCCCGCAGAATCGTGTTCCGGGTGAAAAATGAAACTCTTACACATGCCTAGAGGCTGGAAGATCTCTTTCTTCACAAATTCATCGAAGCTCTCTTCGCTAACACGCTCAACAATGGATGCCAATAGCGCATAGTTGGTATTGCAGTAATTGAATTTAGTTCCGGGAGTACCTCTTGGTCTGTATTTACGTTTCGCTAAAAACTTAATCAGCTCTTCATTGCTCATGTAGGCATCTTTCTTCCAATACGGACCGGCTCTGTAGATGTATTCCGGTAATCCTGAGGTATGGTTTAAGAGGTGCTTCACCTTAACGCGGTGAAAGAGAATCAGCTCAGGGAAGTATTTGGTAATCTTGTCTTCTAAGTTAACCTCACCACGCTGTACCAATAACATAATAGCCGAAGCTGTGATGGGCTTGCTCACAGAAGCCATCTGGTAGCGAAGCTCATTGTTCATGCTGTCTTTGCTTTTCAAATGAGCATAACCAAAAGATTCGTGGTAATAGACTTGACCTTCTTTGGCTACGAGCACCGTACCATTGAAAACCCCTCTTTTATTGAGGTGTTTCATAAATGAATCGATCTTGAGCTGTTGCCATTCCTTGGAATATGGAACGCTATCCTGAGCCTTGGTTTCGAGTGAAAAACCGAGCAAAAGCAGAAAAATCACTAGTGGGTTACGGAACATACAACGTGAAGTAAGCAATAATCATCCCTTCTTGTTGCGAATAACGTAAAAAAGGACCCACAACAGTATGTCGAGAGTCCTTTTTAGTGCACAAATGATTTGTACTATAGTGTATTGATCTTGATGCGTTTGGAAAGCTCCTCTACATCTTGTCTGAATTTCTTGTCGGTTTCAATCAAGTCGTTAACCGTTTGGCAAGCGTGAATCACGGTAGAGTGATCTCGGCCACCGAAGTGCATGCCAATGGTTTTAAGCGATGACTTGGTTAAGTCTTTAGCGAAGTACATGGAAATCTGACGTGCTTGTACGATTTCTCTTTTTCTGGTTTTCGACTTCACTTGATCGATGGTGATACCGAAGTAGTCGCAAACCAATTTCTGGATGTACTCGATGGAGATCTCTTTCGACACATTCTTCACAAAGTTCTTCAGAATCTGCTTCGCTAGATCCAAGTCGATTTCTTTGCGGTTGAGTGAGGCCTGAGCTAAAAGTGAAATCAAAGCACCTTCCAGTTCGCGGATATTGGTATCGATGCTGTGCGCAACGTATTCCACTACTTCCCTGCTCAAGGTGATACCATCGGTATACATCTTATGCTCCAGAATGGCCACGCGGGTTTCGAAATCCGGAACCTGCAAATCGGCACTTAAGCCCCATTTGAAACGGGAGAGCAAACGCTCGTCCATGTCTTTCAAATCTTTCGGTGCACGGTCGGAAGTCAGGATTAGCTGCTTACCACTTTGGTGCAGGTGGTTGAAGATTTGGAAGAAGATTTCTTGGGTCTTCTCTTTTTTAGCGAAGAAGTGTACGTCATCAATCACCAATACATCCAGGTACTGGTAGAAGTTGATGAAATCATGGTTGTTGTTGTTCTTCAAGGAATCCACGAACTGATTCATGAATTTCTCTGCTGATACATACAATACCACTTTATTTTTATTCACTTGTTTGATGTGATTGCCAATGGCATGCACCAAGTGTGTTTTTCCTAATCCGGTTCCGCCAAATACCATCAGCGGATTAAAGGCTGTGCCTCCTGGCTTGTTGGCCACGGCAAAACCGGCAGAGCGAGCCAGTCTATTGCAATCGCCTTCAATAAAGTTTTCAAAGGTGTAGTTCGGATTCAATTGCGAATCGATGTTCACCTTTTTTAGGCCGGGGATAATAAAAGGGTTTTTAATGTTTGTGCTGATGTTGAGGGGTAAACCCACTTCGTTTTGTTCAGCACGCACTGCATTGTTAGTTGGAACGTTGATGGTATAGGGTTTCTGATTCCCTCCACCGTTCTCCACAATAATATTGTACTCCAGACGCGACCCCGGACCAAGCTCCTGCTTTAATGTTTTTCTTAATAAAGTAACGTAGTGTTCTTCTAGCCACTCATAAAAGAACTGACTCGGTACCTGAATGGTAAGGACTTTATTTTCCAGCTTAATGGGCTTGATTGGGTCGAACCATGTCTTGAAGCTCTGTGGAGTAACATTGTCTTTTATCAGCTTAAGACAGTTGTTCCAAACGCTTTCACAGGTCATTTCCATTTGAGTAGACATATTCACCAATTCTGTTCGTAAAAATGTTTTTAAAAAACTTAATAAAAAAATAAAATCAGGTTGAATTTTAAGAAACTTTTAACATAGTGCTTTGCGGCTTTGACGGGCGTTTCCGCTTATCGAACCGAATATCCAGTCTTCCTAAAATTACACCTGCCCATCCCGCCTGATTTACAATAACTAGGTGGCCCATTTTGTTGATAAGCTCCTTTGGTTGTTCTAAAAACGTATGGGTATGACCTCCTAAAATGAGATCGATGTTTTCGCTTTCACTAGCCAATTTCATGTCGGAAATTTTTCCCGACTTATAGGCATACCCCAAATGCGATAAACAAATCACGTAATCGCATTTTTTCTCCTCTTTCAACTCCTTTGCTACTTTGTTAGCCGTGCTAATGGGATCCAGGTAAACTGTTTCACCATACAAGTCTTTCGGCACCAATCCCTCCAACTCAATCCCAATTCCGAAAATGCCAATCTTGAGTCCTGATTTCTCAACGATGGTATAGGGAGAAAATTTCCCTTTCAACTCCGTTTTTGAAAAATCATAGTTTGCAATCACAAATGGAAACTTGGCATGCGGAAGCTGTTTACTTAAACCCGCCAATCCTCCATCGAAATCGTGGTTACCCAAGGTGGCTGCATCGTAGCCCATTTCCGACATCAACTTAAACTCCAGCTCACCGCCAAAGAGGTTGAAGAACGGTGTTCCTTGAAAGATATCGCCCGAATCGAGTAGCAGTACATTCTTCTCGGTCTCGCGTATCTTTTTGATCATGGCTGCACGCTTCGCCGCGCCTCCTCTTCCCTGCAGTTTCCCACCGTCCATAGGAAAAGGCTCAATTCGGCTATGCCAATCGTTTGTATGCAATATGCACAAGCTAACAGAAGAAGTAGATTCTGCTAACAAGGCCGACGGCATCAAACTGATTCCGGCACCCAGCACCAAAGAACGTTGAATAAATTCCCTGCGCTTAGTCAAGTTGGTACCTCCTTTCTTCAAAAGGCGGGGCTGCACACCATCCTTTGTTGAGCGATTCAATCAAGATATCGCGTAAGAGTCCCATATCACTTTGCTTCACGAGGAAGCTTTGCAAGAAATCATAATCGTCGCCACCATTGTACTGGTAGTCTGTACAACACAGTGTATACTTTCTGTTGCTCAGTGCCTTTCCATCGGCCTTCACCACCAAAACACTGTCCTGTTTTATCTGCAATCCGGAAACCGGATCTCCTCCCTTTTTCGCTAAAAAAGCGGCCAACTGCATCACTTGAGCACTATCCAGTTGCAAAAGCATCACGCGGTTTTCAAAGGGCATCAATTCATACATTTCGCCACGGGTTACCTTACCCGGACCGATATACGGCCTGCGTATTCCACCGTTGTTTAAAACGGCGATATCCACAGTCTCTCCACTTCTGTTCGAAACACCGGCTCTGAATAAGTCGGCAGTCCACATACCCAATAGTCCGTTTGGCTTTTCTTTCACCAATCTATAAGGTAAGGTTCCGAGCGAATCGCCCATCACCTTCTCCATGGAGTCTTTGTAAGGTTGAATTAAGGCCACCAAGGCGGAGTCTTGAGCGGTATTGCCCGACTCCAACTTCAGGTACGAAGCCTCCACACTGTTCGCTTGCCAAGTAGTATGACAAGCCGATAGCATGGCCAGACAAAATCCGTAAAGAAGTGGTTTTGTTAATTTCATTCCTGTTCAATCCCGAGCAAGGAGTGCAAAGAAATCAAAAAGGAAGTGTACAAAATGTGAATAATGGGAAAAAGTTTGAGGGAAAAATCAGAAATATTTCCTTAATATACGTGCTAAGGATACTTAGTGTATCAAGGCTTCGCGAAGTATTTATTTCTAAGTTGCCGAAGTCCAGCGCGTAAGCTCAATTCGCCTAAAGCAATCTGTGAAGAATAGGTGGATAAATCCGTTTTCACGTCCTCATTTTGGTAAAATTGACGAAGCACTTCCGAGCGCAATAAGTCATTAAACCAGTCCACTTGTTGTTGGGCTCTGTTCTTATCTAAAAAGCCATTTAAACGCATCGCTCGCTCAAACTCATCCAGTATGGTATACAAATCGGCTATGCCCTCTCCTGCCAATGCAGAACAGGTAGCCACTCTCGGTATCCAACCAGAATCGGATGCTTGAAGCAGATGTAAGGCGTTGCGGTATTCAGCTGCTGCTCTTTTGGCTGCCGGCTTATTATCACCATCGGCTTTGTTGATCACGAGCGCATCGCAGATTTCCATAATGCCTCGCTTGATACCTTGCAACTCATCGCCTGCGCCACTCAGCATCAACAGCAGGAAGAAATCCACCATGCCTTTAACCAAGGTTTCACTCTGCCCTACGCCCACCGTCTCTACTACAATGTATTCATAGCCCGCCGCTTCGCAAAGCAAAATGGCCTCACGTGTACGTGCTGCCACACCGCCAAGGGTGCCGCCGGAGGCTGAGGGACGAATAAACGCATTGGCGTTGACCGAGAGTCTAGACATCCTCGTTTTATCGCCTAAGATGCTTCCCCTGCTTAAACTAGAGCTTGGATCAACCGCCAGAACAGCCACCTTTTTATGCAGCTCATCGCATACATAAGTGCCAAAGGCATCGATAAAGGTACTTTTTCCAACACCGGGCACGCCGCTGATGCCCAGC
The DNA here is from genome assembly GCA_006226545.1 of Bacteroidota bacterium. Lineage (GTDB taxonomy): Bacteria > Bacteroidota > Bacteroidia > UBA8524 > UBA8524 > M1806. The sequence continues at coordinate 61,492 of SBGR01000018.1, forward strand.
CTGAAGCTTTGTTTTCCGTGACTTTGTACGGCATGCAGTAATTCTTCAGCTAAAAGGGAATCCGATTCAAGGGTGCTTTCCACCAAGGTAATGGCCTGAGCGAGCATTACCCGATCTCCGGCCAAAACTCCGCTGGCATATTCTTGAACCGATTTCCTTTTTCTTGCCATTAAGCTCCGAGTTGTTCTAGTATTTTGATTGCCGCTTGCGGAATGGCCGTTCCCGGACCAAATACATGCGCTACACCTTGTTCAAAGAGGTAAGGATAGTCTTGTTGTGGAATAACCCCACCAACAACCACCATCATGTCTTCTCTGCCTAAGCTTTTCAATTCGCCAATAACTTGTGGGACCAAGGTTTTATGACCGGCTGCCAAGCTTGACACACCTAAAATATCCACGTCGTTTTCCGCCGCTTGCAAGGCTGCTTCCTTTGGCGTTTGGAACAATGGCCCGATGTCCACGTCGAAACCCAAATCAGCAAAACCTGTAGCGATTACCTTGGCACCGCGGTCGTGACCGTCTTGTCCCATTTTCGCTACCATGATACGCGGCCTGCGCCCTTCTTTTGCAGCGAAGGCATCGGCCAAGGCTCTGGCTTGTTTGAAATTATCGTCCATGGCAATCTCTTTAGAATATACTCCGCTGATGCTGCGGATACTGGCTTGGTAGCGACCGTATACCTTTTCCAAGGCATCGCTAATCTCGCCTAGGCTGGCTCTTTGGCGAGCCGCTGTTATTGCTAAATCAAGTAAGTTACCTTCTCCACTGCGTGCGGCTTCTTCCAATGCTTTTAATGCCAAATCCACCGCTGCCGTATCGCGTTTCGCCTTCATACCGTTTAGACGGGCAATCTGCTGTTCACGTACTTTGGAGTTGTCTACTTCCAAGATATCGATTTGCGTTTGCTCATCCACTTGGTAGCGGTTCACTCCCACTATGATCTCTTTTCCCGAATCAATGCGGGCCTGCTTACGTGCTGCTGATTCTTCAATGCGCATTTTAGGCAAACCGGATTCAATCGCTTTGGCCATGCCACCCAGCTCTTCTACTTCTTGTATCAAGGTTCGGGCTTTGTCGATGAGCTCTTGGGTTAAGAACTCCACGTACTTCGAACCGCCCCAAGGATCAACCACTTTGGTAACCTTGGTTTCTTCTTGAATGTAGATTTGGGTGTTTCGAGCGATACGCGCCGAGAAATCGGTTGGTAAAGCGATGGCCTCATCCAAGGCATTGGTATGCAAACTTTGAGTACCGCCAAAGGCAGCCGCAAGGGCTTCTATATTGGTACGTGCTATATTATTAAATGGATCTTGTTCGGTGAGCGAATAGCCTGAGGTCTGGCAATGCGTGCGCAGGGCTTTCGATTTAGGGTTCTTTGGATTGAATTGATCCAACATCTCCGACCACAATACACGGGCTGCTCTCATCTTGGCAATTTCCATGAAATGGTTCATGCCGATGGCCCAGAAGAAGGACAAACGAGGTGCAAATGCGTCGATGTCCAATCCGGCCGCAATACCGGTGCGGATATAATCCAAACCGTCGGCTAAGGTATAAGCCAACTCAATATCAGCCGTTGCACCGGCCTCTTGCATGTGGTAACCACTGATGGAAATGCTATTAAAGCGAGGCATCTTCTCTGATGTAAAAGCGAAGATATCTGCGATGATGCGCATGGAAGGTGCCGGTGGATAGATATAGGTATTCCGTACCATGAACTCCTTGAGGATATCGTTCTGTATGGTTCCCGACAATTGCTCAGGCTTTACGCCCTGCTCTTCGGCAGCTACAATATAAAAAGCCAAAACAGGCAATACTGCCCCGTTCATGGTCATGGAAACCGACATCTCATCCAGAGGAATCTGGTCGAAGAGGATTTTCATGTCCTCCACCGAGTCAATGGCTACACCGGCTTTGCCCACATCACCAAATACACGTTCATGGTCTGAATCGTAACCGCGGTGTGTAGCTAAGTCGAAGGCTACCGAAAGACCTTTTTGTCCGGCGGCCAGGTTTCTTCTGTAAAAAGCATTCGATTCTTCTGCAGTAGAGAATCCGGCATATTGACGAATGGTCCACGGACGAATTGCGTACATGGAAGAATAGGGTCCTCTCAGGTAAGGCGCTGTGCCTGCACCTGCTCCCAATTGGTTGAAATCTTGAGCGCCTTGAATGACGGCTTCGGTAAAGTTGATGCCCTCCGGCGTTTCAACAGCTCTATCAGAGGCCATTTGACTAACAACTTTGAACTGCAGATCGGATTTTGAATAGGATTTTCTGCTCATCGTTGCCCCTCCAAAATTGTTCTTAAGGTATCCACCAAAGGTGATTTAATGTGAATGAAGTAATCCACTCCATTCGATTTGTATTCTGCTTCTTTCTCTCCTGGATGTCCGGCTAAGACCAAACTTGCTGTCCCTTTGTTCACTTGCGCTACCGCTGTCTCGTAAGAGGCATCGTCGGCACAGAGTACCAAGATATCTGCTGTTTGGTGCGGAGTACCAGGTGTCCACAATTCTTGGGTAACGGTAATATCTGCACATCCCATAAAGTTCTGAGCAAATCCGGCTCTTGCGCTGCGCATGGCCCCATCGCCAAAAACCAAAAGGTGCACTTTCACTGGTTCACCCGATTCGGTTTGGCGTTTCCAGTTCACCAATTCCGACAAAGGAGATTCCCATAAAAAGCGTTCAGACTCCTGCAGTTGCGCAGGCCATTTACCCGGAAACTGGTTCACGCCAAGCATAAACTGTTTGCGGTTAGCAATGCGTTGCAACATGTTTCCTGCTTCGGTTTCGGCAGTAGTATCGAAGCCGCCGTTTTGAATCCAAGCGAGGTATCCTCCTTGTTCTTCTATCGCTAAGAAATAATCCCACGCTTTTTCAGCGAGGCTAAAGCTTAGCTCTTCTACGTAATAGGATCCTTTTGCCGGATCGGTTACGGCGCCTAAATTCGATTCGTGGTGGAGCAGCAACTGAATATTGCGCGTGATGCGTTGCACCATCTGCGCCGGGTCTTCTTGTTTAGAGAATGGATACAATACCACTCCATTGGCTGTTCCTTGCACCGCACTCATGGCCGCTGAGGTTAAGCGTAATAAGTTGGTATGTCGGTCGGCTTGCGCCATATTGAATCGAGTGCTTTCGCCCATCAGGTACATTGGCGCATACTCGCCAAACTTCTCAGCTACTTGCGCCAAGAGGTAGCCAATGCTTCTGAACTTTGCTACCTGCAGGAAGTAATCTCCTCCACTGCTTAGGTTAAGCTGCCAAAGGCGATTCACCTTGGCGTACGGAATACCACGTTGTTCGAGCTCGTCTAACCAGAAATGAAACCAAGCCAAGGCCACGCCCATCTCTTGTACATCGTTTAATCCTTGTTCTCTGAACCATGCTGCATCCATCACTAAAAGCCGGAAACCGCTTAGGGCAGCGCTGATGGCCGGAATAGCTTCCAGGATGCTGTTGAGCACGGTATGGAGTTCGGCTGATTTCACCTTGCCGAAATCGGCTTGCACAAAGCCAAATACCTCGCGAGCATCCCATCCGCTTTTGCGAATGAATTCAGCCAAGGCTAGGGCGAAATCGAGGTAATGGTCGGGGTGAATTAAAAAGCCGCTTTCAATAAAGGGAAGTCCTACTTGGTTTAGGAGTTTCGGAAGCTCACTCATGTTGAAGGAAGCCGGAATCTTAAACATTAATCCCGTTGCTCCACTCTCCAGGGCCAATAAGGCAGCTGCATTGGCTTCGCCGGCATTGGTCACCACAATGGGTTCAAATATCGACCATTGCTCTTGGCGTGCTTTGCTAAGAACGGGGTATTCTCCCCTTGAATTTTCTGTAGTATAGTAAGGATGCAGGTCGATGCCTGCGTCGTTAGTCCAGTTTAAACTCGCTAAAGGTTTGCCTTTAAGCTCCTTTTCGGCTCTAAGTTTCCAGGCTTCTAGCGAGTCGCTGTTGCGGTATTCACTCATGGGTTAAAAACGAGTTGAAATTCTTTCTTCAAGAAGTTAATGCCTTTGTCGGTAGGGATTTCTTCCGACTTAATTATGTTTTCCAAGATAGCTTTACTCAGCTCAATTCCGGTAGCGCCTTCTGGCAATTGTTTATAGCTTTCATTGATAATGTGAAGCACTTGCTCTTTTACTACGCGGATTACTTGCCACGCTTGTGGCGAGAGGTAAAGTTGTTGAGCGATATTGTGGTTGAACTCTTCGTTGATGGTTTCATTCAATTCGTGGCGTAATTGAAGCGCACTCATTTGAGCGGTTGTCATGCGAACCAATAAAGTACTCGGGTTAATACGCTCTAAAAAAAGCAACATACGCTCGTAAGCCTGCATTTTAACCGGGTTCACATCGTTGCGAATCTGACGCTTGTACTCTAAATTTTTCTTCTGGAAATCGTTTTCCAAAACCTGACGTAACATGTAGTAACTCACTAAGAAAACAGCCAATGCCGGGATGGTGAGCTTCAGTACTTCCAATAAAAATGATAACCAATCCATAGTCTTATATTTTGCCTTTAGGTTAATGACGGCTTCTGCAAATGAACAAAAAGCGCGTTAGAATAATTGTACTTTTGAAACGAAATGAAGCCACTCCTTTATTTTACCGATGCAGCAATAAATCAAATTCAGGCTTTGCGTAAGGCCTTGCATATTCAAGATAATCAATATTTACGGGTTGGAGTTCGCGGTGGAAGCGGCTGTATGGCGGTGACACAAGTGATTGCTTTTGACGAAAAAGAAGAACGCGATGAACTCTACGATGTACAAGGCATGCCGGTTTTGGTGCGTAAAGGCGAAAGCATGTATATACTAGGCATGACTGTAGATTACGTAGACGATGGCCAAAGCAAGGGTTTTGTATTCTCCGCTTAGTCGACCATTCTTTACCACTGAGCGAAATGGCATAAAAGCGAAACGAAAGCACCTTATACTTGAAGTTTGACAACGCTAGAGAACATACGTATTGCCTTAGGCTCTGTTAAGGCCAATAAACTCAGGACATTAATTACCTGTGCCATCATTGCGTTTGGTATCACTGCATTGGTGGGCATCCTTACCTCCATCGATTCCATCAAGATATCGCTCAACAAGAATTTCAGTATGATGGGCGCTAACTCGTTTAGCATCGACAACCGATCGAGTACCATGCGCGTAGGCGGCGGACGACACCGCAGACAGGATTACGATAAACCTTCCATTACCTATCGACAAGCTCTCGATTTTAAAAAACGATACGATCACCCGGCAACCGTGAGTGTTTCAGCCAATGTGAGTGGCAGTCAGGTGGTGCGGTATAATTCAAAAAAAACCGATCCCAACGTAACGGTATTGGGTGTGGATGAAAACTACTTGGCCGTTTCAGGCTATGAAATCGCTAAAGGAAGAAACTTCAATGAGACCGATTTGGATCTAGCGAATAACGGTGCTTTGATTGGAGCAGAAATCGTGAGCAGGTTATTTGGAAGCGAATCGCCACTGGGCAAAGACATTCAGGTTGGTGCCAAGACCTACCAGGTAATTGGCGTACTTGAAGAAAAAGGAAGTTCCATGGGCATGGCAGGCGATCGAGTGGTTTACCTTACCTTAAGCAGTGCCAAAGAACACCTCTTAAGTTCGGCAAAGAGTTATAATATCAGTGTGGCCGTTTCCCATCCTGAGCGATTGGAACAAGCCATTGGCGAAGCTACCGTATTGATGCGCAAGGTTCGGCGTTTGGCTACCACAGAAGAGAATGATTTTGAAGTAACCAAAAGCGATTCGGTTGCAGAGGAACTTTTCAACCTCTTGGGCAAGATGAACGGTTCTGCTTTGGTGATTGCCATCATCACGGTGATAGGCTCTGCCATTGGCTTATTGAATATCATGTTGGTTTCCGTTGCTGAACGAACCCGAGAAATTGGCATCCGCATGGCCTTGGGAGCGAGTCCGGCGAAAATTCAAATGCAATTCCTGATTGAAGCCATTGTAATCTGTCAGCTCGGTGGATTAGCCGGTATTATTTTAGGCATCGCTGCAGGAAACGGATTCGCCATCTTCTTGAAGATTGGATTTGTGGTTCCGTGGGTGTGGATGTTTGCCGCTTTTGCCCTTTGTTTCTTTGTGGGCATCTTGGCCGGCTTCTACCCGGCTAGAAAAGCCTCTAGGTTAGATCCGATTGAAGCGCTACGCTATGAATGATGTCGGAATGTTGGATTGAAGGACCGTAGGATTGTAGAACTGTTGATTGTTTAATGTTCACTGTGCTTAGTCTCTGCGTTTAAAACAGAACTCAATGGGTATTTGATTGACTAAACCCGGTTCATTCTCAACCTCAACCTCAACCTCAACCTTAACCTTATTCCTCACTCCTCAATCTGATTCCTTCCTCCTCAATCTCAATCTCTCGGTTCTTATAAAGTGAGCCTATGGCTTTTTTAAAGGCTTTTTTACTCATGCCAAATTGGGTGTAGATCACTTGCGGATCGCTTTTATCGCCGTAAGGCAAGAATCCATTAGCTTGTTGAAGTTTCGCTAGAATATGTTGTGCATTGGGTTCATTGCTGTTTTCGTAGCCGAGGCGATTGAGTGTGATATCCAATTTCTGATCGTTGCGCACCTGTTTCACCCAGCCTTTGAGTTCAGAACCGATGGCTAAATCGCCAAATACCTCATTATTGAAAATGAGTCCTTGGTGCACTTGATTCACAATTACAGAATAACCTAGTGGCGACTGGCTATAAACCAATAAGTCTACTTCATCACCGGCTGCTACACGTAGGTATTCGTTTTCAAGGTATTTTTCCACCTTGGCGGATGCAAACAAACGATCGGTTACGTCGTCGAGTTCCAGGTAAACCACATACCACTTACCGTCTTCCATTCGGCCTTGTTGTTCAGCAAACGGAACGAGCAAGTCTTTTTCCATTCCCCAATCTAAAAAAGCGCCCATCGCTCCTACCGACTTCACCTGAAGGAAGGCAAATTTATGCAGGTCGATATAAGGCTTTAGGTTAGTTGCAATCTGGCGGTCTTCTGAATCGCGGTAGATAAACACCTCCAGCTTATCGCCAATCTCGAATGTTTCCGGATAGTACTTACGGGGTAAGAGCACGTCGTTGCCTTCATCGTCTACCAAAAAAAGTCCGACTGTGGTTTCTCTATCAATCTCCAGCGTATTGTACCGTCCCGTTGCTATCATGCGGCAAAGATACACTCAGTTGAAATTTAAGCGCTTATTTTCTTCTAGCGAAGAGGTGGTAAGTTCCAAAAACCAAATTCCAACAGAAAAGATTGGTTCATTGGAAATTGGAAATTGAAAAATTGGAACTTTTACCTGCATGTGAGAATGATATCGGAAACCCACAATTGATTATGTGTTGGGTCATCTTTCATTTTAAGGCTTGCCTAACTATATTTGACCCCCTTCATTTATGGAACAATTCATCGTTTCGGCTCGTAAGTATCGTCCAGACACCTTTGAAAGTGTAGTGGGACAGGAACACGTTACCAATACCTTAAAGAATGCGATTCGCAATAACCATTTGGCGCAGGCCTTTTTGTTTTGCGGTCCGAGAGGTGTGGGTAAAACAACCTGTGCACGTATCTTGGCCAAAACCATCAATTGCGAAAACCTGAAGGACAGCATTGAGCCGTGCAATGAATGTAATTCGTGTACCACGTTCAATAAAAACTCTTCCTTTAATATCTACGAGCTGGATGCGGCATCCAATAACTCGGTAGATGATATCAGGGCATTGGTAGATCAGGTACGTTATGCTCCGCAAGGTGCGAAGTACAAAATCTACATCATAGATGAGGTGCATATGCTGAGTACAGCTGCCTTCAATGCCTTTTTGAAAACACTGGAAGAGCCACCTCCTTATGCCATCTTTATTTTAGCGACAACCGAACGCCATAAGATATTGCCAACGATTTTAAGTCGTTGTCAGATTTTCGACTTCAACCGCATTACCATTCCTTCCATGGTGAAACACCTGCAGGGTATTTCAGGTAAAGAGCAGATTGTAGCCGAAGAGCAAGCCTTACACATCATCGCTGAAAAAGCGGATGGAGCCTTGAGGGATGCGCTTTCCATCTTCGACCAGATGGTCAGTTTTTCAGGTAGTAACTTGACCTATAGCGATGTTATTCAAAACCTGAATATCCTCGATTACGATTACTACTTCAAGACCTGCGACCTGGTTTACAATGAAGAAATAAGCGAGGCTTTATTGCTTTTGGATGAGGTGGTGAGGAAAGGATTTGACGCACACCTGTTCCTAGGTGGATTATGTGATCACTTCAGAAACCTGTTGGTGAGCAAGTCGCCGGAAACGGTAAAACTCTTGGAAGTTGCTGAAGCTGCAGCACAGCGCTATGCTGAGCAGGCTGCTCGTATAGAGAAGGGCTTTATCCTGAACGCCTTGAATCTGGCCGTGAAGTTTGATGCTTCGTATAAATCAGCCCGCAATACGCGCTTACACGTGGAATTGGCTCTGATCAAACTTGCTCAATTGCGAAGATTGCTTCAGATTAACATGGATTCCCTTTCCTCCGATTCGCTCGGAGAAAAAAAAAAGGCTAATCCCGAACTAAGCCAAGCCAAGCCGACGGCTAGTCCGCAGCCCACTTCCAACCCTACCCCTGTTTCCACTCCAACACCGGCCGCCCCGGTGCTGAAGCCGGAGGAAAAGAAAGTTGTTGAAGCACCCAAGGTATCTTTACCTAAGATCGATTTAAAACTGGGCGCAGTTACCAATCCGAATACCGAGAATTCGTCGGAAGACGAAACAGCCAAACAGGAAAGCGGTCCGGTTATACAATTTGAACTTAACCAGGAGAGCCTTCAGAAACTATGGATATCCTATGCTTCTGAAATGGAGAAGCAAAATAAGATGGGCTTATCGGTAGGGATGCGCAAATCGACTATCAAGCTGAACGATAGAAGACTCACTGCCACTGTGGTGGGCCGTCACGTTTTCGATTTCATCACCGAAGTAAAACAAGAGTTGATGGCTTGGCTGAACGCCCGGCTAACCACCACCTTGGATAGCTTTGATATGGTGGTAGAAAACAAAGAAGACGAAGACAATATCATCTATACCATGGAGGAAAAGCGAAATGTTTTGGCGCAAAATTACCCTGAGTTTGCCGAGCTGATCAAAAAGCTAGGCTTGGAATTGGATTATTAATGGGACTGTAAGATTGTTTAACTGTAGGATTGTTTGACTGTTGAACTGGTTTTGTTAACTGTTGATTGTTAAGTGTAGTTAGGAAAGACTTACTCCTGAATATATCTCCTCAACCTCATCCTTAACCACAATCCTCAACCTCATTCCTCCCTATTGTTTTAACCAATGTAATTTTTATCTTTGCAGCCCGAAATTTTATATCAGATTTATGGAAATGAAAAACTATGAATCTGTGATCGTATTAACACCCGTACTCTCTGACGAACAGATGCAAGAAACTGTTAAAAAGTACAGAGAGTTGATCACAGAGCACAAGGGCGAGATTGCCCACGAAGACAATTGGGGCCTAACTAAATTGGCTTACCCAATTCAAAAGAAATCTACCGGTTTCTACCACATTTTCGAGTACAAAGCAAATCCTGCTTTCATCGCTGAATTCGAATTGGCTTTGAAACGTGATGAGCGTGTATTGCGTTTCTTGACCATCGCTTTAGACAAGCATGGCGTAGTTTACAACCAACGTAAACGCAACGGTGAATTCAACAAAGCTAAAGGCGTTGCCGCTGCAGCTAACACTAAAATTCAAATCGAGGAGGCCTAAGCATGAGCAAGAGAAATTCAGGTGGAAATTACATTTTCAACACCACTCCAACCGGCGCAAAAAACAAGAAGTATTGCCGTTTCAAAAAGAACGGTATCAAATACATCGATTACAAAGATCCTGACTTCTTGATGAAGTTTTTGAACGAGCAAGGCAAGTTGTTGCCACGTCGTATCACAGGTACTTCTTTGAAATACCAAAGAAAAGTAGCACAAGCTGTGAAAAGAGCTCGTCACGTAGCTATTCTTCCATATGTAGGTGATTCATTAAAATAAGGAGGATCAGAACATGAAAATTATCTTAAAACAAGACGTTAAGTCGCTTGGTTATAAAGACGATATCGTAAGCGTGAAAAACGGTTACGCAAACAATTTCCTTATCCCTAGAGGTATGGCTATGATTGCTACCCCTAGCAATGTGAAAATGATTGAGGAGAATATCCGTCAAGCCACTTTCAAACAAGAAAAAATCAAAAAAGACGCGGAAGCTACTGCAGCAAAAATGAATGGCTTGACTATTCAGATTGGTGCAAAAGCAGGTGCTAACGAAAAAATCTTTGGTAGCATCACTTCCCTTCAAATTTCACAAGCCTTGGCTTCTAAAGGATTTGAAGTTGACCGCAGAAAGATCGTGATTGATCAGGATATCAAAACATTAGGTAGCTTTACTGCCACTATCAACCTCCACAGAGAAATCTCTGTTCCGGTTGCTTTGGAAGTAGTTGCTGAATAAGATGAACTGATTTAGTTACAGTGCTAACTAAAACCCGGCCTCGCGCCGGGTTTTTTTTTGCCTATTTTGAGCTCTGTATTCTATGTCACACAATTCCATGGGTAGATTGTAGATTTTTGAATACGATTAAGAATTTACTATGAAAAGAAAACTTATTTTCAGCTTGGGCATGGCCCTACTCTTCGCTTCGTGTTCAGAAGCACAACAGCAGCAACAGAGCACAGACTCTAGCAATCAAGTTGCCGCTACCCAGCCAGCTAGCCCGGTAAACATCAACCAAGATCAAGCTTTGCCTATGTTGCAAGACACCAACGTGGTAGTTATCGACGTGCGTACACCCGGTGAAGTGCAATCAGGTTATATTGAAGGAGCTGACCTCTTCATTAACCTAAACGGCGGAAGCTTTGAAGCAGAAATCGCTAAACTTGATAAAAGCAAAAGCTACTTGGTATATTGCCGTTCTGGCGGACGTAGTACTACTGCTGCCAATATCATGACACAAAACGGGTTTACCCAAGTATACAACCTGAATGGCGGCATCAGCAGCTGGTCAGGTCCAAAACACTAACTAGCCTTATTGGCGTATGAAAAAAGAGCTTCCCGCTTCAATACTGATATTACTGCTTGGCAGTTTAGCTTATTTTTTATCACCCCTTCTTCCCTACCTGAATGGTGTGATGGCGGGATTACTTCTGGGACTTTTGGCAGGTAACTTTTTACCTGCCAGGGTTACGGAGGGCAAGGCTCCCAATTGGATGGCCGGCAAAGGACTGGAATGGGCCATTCTCTTATTGTCTTTCAGCATCAATTACCAACATTTAATTTCATTAGGCTGGCAAAGCCTGCTTTACTTGATACTTGTCATGGCTTTTGTGCTGTGGCTTAGTCCGAAATTAGCCAAGAAGCTGGGATGCCCCGGGCAATCCGGAATCCTAATCGCCTTTGGAACCGCCATCTGCGGATCATCTGCCATCGCTGCACTTTCCCCTCAAATCAAAGCATCCAAATCCGATACCGCCACTGCCATGGCTGTGGTGAACCTTTTGGGTATTGTCTTTATGCTCCTCTTTCCGGTAGTATTGCCTCAATGGCTTTCAAATCCGGATGATCAAGGATTCATGATTGGAGCTAGCCTCCACGCTGTTGGAAACGTAGCCGGTGCGGCGTATGCCTTAGGACCGGAAATTGGCGAATATGCTTTGGGTATCAAACTCGCACGAGTGGCATTGATTACCCCGGCGCTCTTCTTTGTTTATGCCTTAACCCGTGATAAAACAGAAGGCGCAGCGCAACCCGGATTCAAAATGCCTTGGTACCTCTGGGGATTTCTTGCCGTTACGGTGGTGAATTCACTGTTTAACCTTCCACCTGTGGTAACCAAATCGGCCATCTCAGCAGGCGAAATGATGTTAACCTTAGCGATGGTAGCTATCGGTTTACGCATCCGCATTGGTGCGCTCATGAGCTCCGGTAAACGAGGATTAAGCTTCGGCTTATTGATCTTCGGGATTCAAGCAGGATTGTTCTTATTGATTAGCTTGCTGGCGTAAATTCCAATTATCAAATACCAAGTTCCAATAAGCAAGTTCCAAAAAACAAAAACCCAAAGTCAAGCGAAACAGATTGGCTCTTTGAAAATTGGAGCTTGAAAATTGGAATTTCTATTCTTATCGCTTCGTTCCCTTTCTGGCTTCTGCATTCCAAGGATCATCAGGCCAGTAGTGTTTGGGGTAGCGACGCTTCAATTCTTTCTTCACTTCAAAATAGGTGGCGTCCCAGAAATTCTTGAGGTCCATGGTGGTTTGTACCGGCCTGTTTGCCGGACTCAATAATTCCATCAATACCGGAATTTGTTCGTCGTTAACACGAGGCGAATCTGCCCAGCCAAAGGTTTGTTGTAAGCGAACCGATAAGACGGGTGCATCTCCATTCGCTAGATAGCGCAGTGGAATCCAAGAACCGGAAGGTACCTGGAGCTTCTCCGGAGCGAACTTATCCAATGCCTGCTGCTGCTCCCAACTCAAACTATGGTGCAATACTTCGCTCAACTTAATCTTTTTCAGGTCATCCGGCTTCTTCACCTGATTCACGTAAGGCGCTAGCCAGGTTTCCACTTGCAAGAGCAATACTTCGGTTTGTACATCCGGCCAAGCCTCAGCCGGTCGCCATTTGCGCAATGAAAGCACCCTGTTTTGCCAGTTTTGCACTTCTTCGTCCCAATTCAATAGACGTTTCCCTTCTTCCTTCACTGCTTTCAGAATGGCCTTTTGCAAGTGAATCGGGTCTGGATCCGGCAGTGGTTTTGAGCGGAGAACAATGGAACCGATGCTCAAATCGAGCGAAGCAATAAGCCCACCGAGGCGGGTATCCCACTTGATCACTTCCCTTTCTTTTACCAATCCGGCGAGGTCTTTCGGGTTCAAGGGTGCTGCTAAGAATATTTTACCGAGTCCTTCCCTAGCATCCACGTGTGCCACGGCCAACCATGGCTCATGACCAAGGTCGTCTTTCGGACCGGCTTGCGCATAACGTCCGTTGGCCAGCTGAAACTGCGAATTATTGCCCGGTCTGGATGCAGCAATACGCTCCGGAAAGGCATAGGCTACCAACAGACCAATCTCGAAAGGATCAGGCATGCTGTTGTCTTCCTCTTTTAAATCCAACATGTTGCGATAGGAAGCCGCTACTTGAGCGATGCGCCCCATGCGTCCGCCTTTATTGCCGGTACTTCTCCCGCGACGAATCGCCTCAATTCGCAAGCTTATATCGATGCCGCTGTCTTTCGGTAAAGGATCACGTTCTTCCAATAAAGCAGCTAAATCAGAAGCTAAGCCTTTGTCTTCTGCCAAGATGAGCATGTGTGCGATACGCGGATGGCAAGGCAATTCCAGCATGCGCCTACCATGTTCTGTGATTTTTCCTTCATCTAAAGCCTGCAATTGCTCTAAGGTATCCATTGCTTGCGCGAGGTGCGCCGGTGGTGGCGCAGAGAGCCAGAAGAGTTTGGAAACGTCTAGTATGCCCCAATGACTCAGCTCGAGTAAAAGCGAAGCTAGGTCGGCTTCTAGAATCTCGGGAATATCATGTTGTTGTAAGCGTTCGTGATCGGCTTTGCTCCATAAGCGGTAGCACACGCCTGCACTTAATCGCCCGGCTCTTCCCGCTCTTTGTTCGGCTGAATCGCGCGAAATGAGCACGGTTTCGAGTCGGGAAAGTCCGGAACGCGGATCAAATTTCTGTTTTCGTCCCAAGCCACTATCCACCACCACTTTAATGCCTTCAATGGTCAGGGAAGTTTCTGCGATGGAGGTAGCCAGAACAATTTTTCTCCTTCCTGCTTTGGATGGACGAATAGCTGCCATCTGGCGTGCCGGAGGTAACATACCGTAAAGCGGATGCAGTTCTGCTCCTGCACACATCCTTTTCAAGTCTTCCTCGCAGCGTTTGATTTCAGCCTCACCGGGCAGGAAAGCGAGGATATCGCCTTCTTCTTGTTTATAGGCTTCGCTAATTTTTCGCGACATCAACTCCGATACCATGCGGATATCGGTACCGCTGCCGTAGCGAATATCGACCGGGTATTGTCTGCCCAGGCTGCTGATTACAGGCGCTTGGAGTCTAGCACTCAGCTCTTCCAAGTTGAGCGTTGCCGACATAATCACGATGCGTAAGTCTTCTCGCAGCACCTGCTGGGCTTCTCTGCTCAGCGCGAGGGCTAGATCGGCATGGATGGAGCGCTCATGAAACTCATCGAATATCACCATACCCACTCCTTCCAAGGTAGAATCGGATTGGAGTCGGCGCGTGAGAATTCCCTCCGTCACCACTTCAATTCGCGTGGCTGCACTCACCTTTTGTTCAAAACGAACGCGGTAGCCAACGCTTTGTCCAACGGGCTCACCCAGCAATTCCGACAATCGCATAGCAATACTTTTGGCTGCCAAACGGCGTGGCTCCAGCATGATGATTTTTTGTCCGCCGAGGAAATCCTGATCCAATAAAGCCAAAGGCAATAAAGTACTCTTTCCGGCCCCCGGAGGTGCGTGTACGATGGCGGTGTTTTGTTGTGCTAGGGTTTCGCGAAGTTCTGCGATGCAATCGCGTATGGGTAAGTCTATGCTGAAAGGGTCGAATGCCATGCGGGGGCAAAGATAACCTTTGGGTGTAGGATTGTGGGACTGTAGGATTGTTTAATCGATTTTGTTGAATGTTAACTGTTTACTGTAGAATTTTTTGGATTTCATTCTAGGGTAAAGCGTTGGTAAGGATTTCGAATTTCAGCAAATGCGAGTGCTTAATCGATTAAATTGATTGATTATGAACCTAAAACACAACCTAATTCCGGAAGAGACCATTCTAAAAAAGATTCTGGTTTTACGAGAGGAAAAGGTGCTACTCGATGTACACCTAGCAGAATTATATGGGGTAGAAACCAGAACGCTTAAACAGGCAGTAAGGCGCAACCTAGATCGATTCCCAGAAGACTTTATGTTTGTCTTGAGCGATGATGAACTCGAATTACTGGTATCACATTCTGTGATACCCTCTAAAAGTTTCTTCGGGGGCGCTGCTCCCTTTGCCTTTACCGAAGCCGGCGTAGCGATGTTATCCAGTGTATTGAAAAGTAAACGAGCTATTGAAATGAACCTAAGTATCATCAGAACATTCATTGCATTGAGAATGATGGCTGTGAATTACAAAGACCTTCTTCAGAAACTACAAAATATGGAAGCTGAATACGATGGAAAGTTTCAGGAGATATACCAAGCTTTGAAATACCTTATGGAACCACCCAAAACACCAAGGAAACGGATCGGGTATTGAGTATGGTGGGATCGTAGGACTGTTGGATTGTGGGACTGTAGAACTGTTAGATTGGTTTTGTTAATTGTTTACTGTTAAATGTTGAGGAATCAGTAAGCTGGACAGTCCAAATGTCTGAACGTCTGAATGTCTAGACCGCAGGTCCTCAACCTTAACCTCAACCTCAACCTCCTATTCCACACTCACATTCGCACTAGCGCAGCTTATCGCCTCACCTATACCCTCTCAACAAATCCTGAATCGCTGCCGGATCATTCCGATGCATAGCCAGCATTGGAGCGTTACCCAATACAAAATGATGTAACTCCGGATGTACTTCTTGTCGTGATAAGTATTGCTTGCGGTTCCAGTTCCGCGTCAGGTACATTGGCGTTTTATAAAGACCATGCGGAATGGCCCACCAACCTAAGAAAAAGGTAGTGATCATCGCTCTACCGAGTTTCTCGTTTAAACATCCGGAACAAGCAATTTTGAACTCTGGGTCCGCTACGCTGACAAAAATGAGTCCGATGTGTTTGTACACCACTGAACCGTATAAGGGACCAGCCTTCTGACCACAACTTGGACAAGGCTGATTTTGCAATACGGCCAAGAGTTCAATTAAATCCTCCTCACTCAGATGTTCTGCTTGTGCGCTGAGACCGATACCAACCTGTTCATCTAGCTTTCTTGCTTCTATCACAGCATCGAAAATGGCTTTGGCCTCAGGAACAAGTTCATTGGCTTCGTAGACGGCAAATTCGCGTAACGTATCGTCAGACCACGATTCGTATAGTTTGCGGAGGTTCTCTGGATTTACACTCGTCATAGGTTATTCGAATATAATCAATCCACAGATGCGGAAGCTAGTCGCGATCATCCCTAAAGCGAATTGAGCATTATAAACCACTCATTTCACTGCAAATCTCCATCAAGCGCTCTTGGTCTTCTGTAGTGTAAACGCCCGGATGGGGTTCTTGCCGTTTCCGATGAAAATAGTATCCGCCGGAGACCACAGCTTCCGGGTCATTACTTGCTGCGAGCCAAACTTGGGTTTCGAAACCTTTTTGGAGATCATCGGGGGCATTCTTCCCTCCCATTTTGGTGGGAACCCAGCCGGGGTCGACAGCGCTAAAAATACAATCCTGGTGCAGGCGCGCCCATGCTTGCAAAAGAGAGGTAATCAGAAACTTCGAATCAGAATACGATATTCGAGTGGCGTCTGCTACACTTTGAATTGGCCCTCCACCGCGGTGCATTCCGGAGCTGAGGTAGATAATTCTAGCTGGCCGTTGAATTAATTGGGTTAAAGCATACGGTGCCAATACGTTTACCGCCCAAATCTGCTCAGAAGAAGTCGTATACACCCCTGCATTGTGAATGATGGCATCCAGTTTTCCCAAGTTGTTTACTTCGCTAGCCAATTGCTTGACTTGGTTTAAGTCGGCTAGATCAGCCACAAATGCACCCGCGGCTTCGGGCAGTTGCTGCAGTGCCTTGTCGGCCTTCTCTTGGTTTCGAGCATGGAGGTAAACTTGATGTCCATCTGAGATGAGGCGTTCTGCAGCCAAGAAGCCTAGTCCGTCATTGGAGCCGGTGATAAAAATTCGAGCCATGACGGGAAGGTAGGGGTTGAAGTTGGATTGTGGGACTGTTGGATTGTTTTATCGAGGTTGTTTACTGTTGATTGTTAAATGTAGAATGTTCTTCTCAGACTTGGACTCAGACTCCGCACTCGAACTAGCGAAGCAATTTTCCCTTCATCCCTTCATCTCTTCATCTTGAAATCCGTCTGCGACTCTGCCGGGATTACTCGCTTCGCTCGTGATCCCTGAGTGGGGTTGAAGTTGGATTGTGGGATTGTTGGACTGTTTTATCGAGGTTGTTTACTGTTGATTGTTAAATGTAGAATGTTCTTCTCAGACT
>SBGR01000055.1 GCA_006226545.1 Bacteroidota bacterium
TTGATAGTAGTACTCAGCAAGCGTCTAAACAATTAAATTATCAATTGCCTTTTTCACTGCCTCTACTTTGTTGTTAACCTGGAGTTTTCGATAAATATTTTCAATATGCTTCCTTACTGTATGAAAGGAAATGGACAGGTTAGACGCAATTTCTTCATATGTCAAGCCATTCTTGAGTTGCTCGAGCAGTTCAACCTCCCGTTTGCTAAGTCCAAAGTCCTGGTATTCTTGATCTTTTAACTTAGGCTTTCTGATCATCTGTAACGTTTTTAGTGCAATAACCGGACTCATTGCTGCGCCTCCAGCAAGCGTGTCGTGAATGGCTTTATACAGTTCCAGTCCATTGTCTTCTTTTAGAAGATACCCGGAAGCCCCGGCTAAGATTGCTTGGAACAGGTTTTCATCGTCGTCGAACGTAGTCAGAATAAGTACTTTTATCTGAGGGTAGCGTGATTTGAGTTTGGATGTGGCTGTAATGCCATCCATCTCCGGCATTTGGAGATCCATCAATACCAAGTCAATCAACTGATTTCGTCGCAAGAAGTGAAGAAGCTCTTGCCCATTTTTTGCTGCATGTACCAACTCCAAATCCGGGTATTTAGCCAACCTGCTTTTTAAAGCCTCTAAGGCGAAACTGTTGTCTTCTGCTATGACGATACGAACTGGCATATATCTGTTTTACAATATTAAGCACTTGCACTGGAGCACCTATACGCAGTTATGCGTATGGTTCAATTGGAAACTCGCCTTCAATAGTGCATCCACTTTGCACTTTTGAGGCAACATGGATTGTTCCTTTTAGTTCTCGAATTCGCTCTTGCATGTTGCGTATTCCATTTCCCTCAGTTGCCCCTTCAGGTTGAAACCCCATTCCATTATCCTGTATGTGAAACCGGAACAAAATCTCTTCTTCAGCATCCAGTAAAATCACTATTTCCCTCGCTTCTGCATGTTTTACCGCGTTGTTTACTGCTTCTTGTATGATACGAACAAGGTGGGTGGTTTGAATATCGCTCAGAAACTGTTGCAGGTTTCCTTTCGTTACTAATTTAATGGCTAAACTATCTGTTGACCACGGTTTAAAAAAATCGCGTAAGCGAATTGCCAAAGACTCTATGCTAATCTTGGGATTATTCAATAACCAAACCGTTTTCCGAAGCTCCCTCATGCTAAGTGAGAGGGTTTGTTGTAGCAAGTTTTGGCTTTCTTTTGAATCTTTTGTATCCATATCTGGGAGGCGGTCTACTGAAGCCTGTAGCAGAGTAAGGTAAGAACCAATATTATCGTGAAGCTCCCTAGAAATTCTGAGCCGTTCAGCTTGTAGTCGACCTCGCTCTTGTTCCTCTGCTAGTTTTAGTTTCAAGTGGGCTTGCTCAACCTTAGCCTCTTTTCGTTTGTAGATGAAATAAGCTGCAAGCACACCAAAAAGACCAAGTCCAACAAATACAATCAGCCATATGTTTCTATTCTGAAGCTCAATATTCTTCGTTTGCAGCTCCTGTTGATGCTTCAAAATGGCATTGTCCTTTTTCTCTAACTCATAATCCGCTTCCAGTTTGGCTAATGCACTGCTGTTTTGTTCAGAAAACAAACTGTCTGTAACCATTCTGTAACGTTCCATATAGGCTTTTCCCTGCGCGATTTGACCTTGCATATAGTGGGTTTCCGCTAAAGCATAAAACAAACCGGCGGCCTGGAGAAACAGCTGCGGATGTTTCGCTAAAAGTGCTTCTGCCTTTTGCCCATAAATCAAGGCTTGCTTTGGATTATTTTGCTTGTTGTAAATGGAAGCCAAATTGCTGTAAGTGTTCAGGTCGTTTCTAGGATTTGGTCCTATCTCCGCTGGCTTGTCTAAGGCTTCCAGGTAGTGTTTTATCGCTCGCTCATCTTGATTACTGAGGTTATACACATTGCCCAAATCATCGTGTAAGGCATAGTACATTCTCCAGTTCTGTGCCTCTTCTGCTAAGCGAATTGCCTCCAGAAAATAAGTCTCAGACAAGCCATAGTCCGCGGTATTCTTATAGCAAACTCCCAAGTTAGCATTGGAAATAGCCATTCCGTTGATGAGCTTGTATTCGCTTCGAATCTTCAATGCCTTTTTGTGAAAAGCAATGGCTTTGGGGTACTGGTGCAGCTCTTGGTGAATAAGTCCGATGTTACTCAGGTAGTTCGCCAAGCTTTCTGTGTTATGAGGCAAATGCTTTTCAGTGATGCTGAGTGCTTGGTAAAAGCGAGAAAGCGCATCTTCGTAATTTCCGTTTTTCCAATGCAGCAATCCGAGGCCATTTATTGACAAAACTTGAAAGTTGGGTAATTTTTCCCTTTCACTGATGCCAAGTGCCTGCCTGAAATTGACCAAAGCTGAATCTAGGTTCCCTCGGAGATCAAAATAGGTGGCCTTGGTATTTAGCAATTCAGCCTCACACGGAGCACAACCCGACTGCCTAGCGAGCTGTAAGCCATGTTCCAACAAAGGCTTCGCTCTCTCCATCTCGTTGAATAGAAAGTTAAACGCTAGGGCATTGTAGGCACGGCATTTTGCACTGTCTGAAACCAAAGAACGGTCGGCTTTCAGAATTGAGTTAAGACTGTCTATTTCCTGTTCAGGGAGTGTTTGACCTTGAGCCGTTTCAATCCCGAAGAAACTAATTAATACCGTAATAAAAACGATACATAGTTTTGAAATCAAACCCTTTTGCATGGCGTTAAGCAAGTTTGTGACTGTTAAGATTCCCCGAATTTAATTGAAAGCCAGAAACCAACGCAACGTTCTAGACTACACCATCATTCTAGCCAATACAGTCACTCATACGATTTCCACTCCAGTACACACCTCGTTTGCGACGGTGCTTTGCCATTCCTTCGCGCGTACTTCTTCGAGCCATTCCTTACTTTTGCATCCCATGATTACAAAAGACAATGTGCTCAAAGCTTTGAGCGAAGTGATAGAACCGGATTTACGCAGAGACCTTGTGAGTCTGGGGATGATAGAAAACCTCACCATCGAAGGTGCTACAGTTCAGTTTACCATCGTCTTAACCACCCCGGCTTGTCCGCTGAAAGACCACATGAAGAATGCCTGCGTTAACGCCATCCATCTTTTGGTTGATAAGGAAGCCCAAGTACAGGTTGATTTTTCTTCTCGTGTCACTACCCAGCGCAGTGAAAGTTCTGTATTGCAAGGCGTTCGTAATATCATCGCTGTAGCTTCCGGCAAAGGCGGCGTGGGTAAATCTACCGTAGCCACCAATTTAGCCATTGCCCTTCGCAAAGAAGGAGCTAAAGTGGGCTTATTGGATGCCGATATTTACGGTCCTTCCATCCCCACCATGTTTGGCATCAATGAAGCCCCTGAAATGCGCACCATCGACGGTCGCGATTTGATGATTCCTCTCGAAAAAGAAGGCATCAAACTTTTATCGATAGGCTTTCTTATGAAACCGGGACAAGCCGTTGTTTGGCGCGGACCCATGATTTCTTCGGCCATCCGTCAGTTTATGAACGATGTGGCCTGGGGCGATTTAGATTACCTCATTTTGGACTTACCACCGGGAACAGGCGATATTCACATCACCTTGGCGCAGCAATTTCCAATTACCGGCGCTCTTATCGTAACAACACCGCAAGAAGTAGCCCTAGCTGATGCCCGCAAGGCCATTACCATGTTTAAAATGGCCGGTGCTGAAGTGCCGCTTTTAGGTGTGGTTGAGAACATGAGTTATTTCAGTCCGGAAGACCAACCGGAAAAGAAGTATTTCTTGTTCGGACAAGGAGGCGGAGAAAAGCTTTCGATGGAATCTGAGTTACCACTCTTGGGTGAAATCCCGCTGTACGAGCAGCTTCGGGCCTCTGCCGATGAAGGTCGATTTACATTGGATTCGGTATCGATTTATAGCGAGGCGTTTACTAAATTTGCCAGAAATGTGGCCCGGCAGGTTGCGTTGCGAAACGCAGTACCGGCGTCCAATTAAGAGCCATGGATAAAGAAAATTTGATCGATCGTGTGGAAGAGGTTTTACAAACCATCAGGCCGTTTTTAAACGCTGACGGTGGCGATGTAGAACTGGTAGAAATTGAAGAAGCCACGGTAAAGCTCCGTCTTCTCGGAGCCTGCAGCTCATGCAACATGAGTAATATGACCATGAAAGCCGGCATTGAAGAAGGCATTAAAAAAGCGATTCCTGAAATTGAATCGGTTATCGCCATCAATGCCTAAATGAGCCATTTAGCAATTAGTGTTTATTTGACAATCTAGAAAAGAAACGAAACAGAAATGATACGTACACGCATTTTTGCATGCCTTGTTGCCCTCAGCATCGGCTTTGCTGCATACGCACAAGGACAAGAATCTAAAAAACTGTTGTTCACCTACGGCACAGACTCGGTTTATACGGATGAGTTTGTTCGGGTATTTTTAAAGAACAACAAAAAAGAAGAACAAACAGATTCCAGCATTCAAGCTTACTTGAACCTTTACGTAAACTTCAAACTTCGCGTTAAAGAAGCCCACGTTTTGGGAATGCAAAACGATCAACAGTTTCTCAATGAATTGAAAGGGTACCGTCAGCAGTTGGCGCATACCTACATGACCGATACTTCGCTTACCAGCAAATTGACTGATGAGGCCTACAAACGTTTGCAAGAAGAAGTAAAGGCTTCCCATATCTTGATTTTATGCCCAAGCAATGCTTTGCCAAAAGACACCTTAGCTGCTTGGAAAAAAATTACAGCGATTCGCAAACGTGCTTTGAAAGGAGAAAATTTTGATACCCTAGCCTACCATGAATCTCAAGATCCATCAGCCAAAAGCAATTTGGGTAACCTAGGTTATTTCTCGGCTTTCAACATGATTTACCCGTTTGAGACACAAGCCTACCAAACAGGTGTGAATGAACTTTCGCCGGTATTCCGCACCGAATACGGCTACCATTTCTTGAAAGTATTTGACCGCAGAGCCTCTAGAGGCGATATCAAAGTATCGCACCTGATGCTCACATTAAATACCAATCCAAGCGAAAAAGAAGTAGAAGCGGCGCGACGTAAATTGGATACCATCTTAGCGCAACTTAAAAACGGTGCCGACTGGAATCAGATGGTTTCTACCTATTCTGAAGAACCACGTTCTGCTGCCAATGGCGGTAAACTAGAATGGATCAGCAGTATTGGAAGTTCTATCGATGGCTTATTTAAAGAAGCGGCCTTCACCTTGAAAAACGAAGGCGACATCATCGGACCGGTACGTTCCAACTTTGGCATGCACTTAATTAAACTCGATGCTAAACGCGGTATCGGTAGCTTTGAAGAGCGCAGAGACTGGATTCGCATGCAGGTAAACCGCGAGCCGGCCAGAGCCAAAATGAGCCAAGCTGTTTTGTTGGAGAAAATCAAAGCGGAGAACAAATTCGTAGAAAGTAAAAACAGCCAAAAGCTAGCGATGGGCATTTTGGATAGCAGCATTATCAAAGGCACCTTCAACGCTTCCAATTTCGCTCAAAACAAAACCACACTATTCAGCATCAGCGAGAAGAAATTCAGCGTGAGCGATTTCGCTCAGTTTGTGATGACCAGGCAAGCCTCCATGCCGGAAGCCAACCTTGTGGCGGTAAAAGAGCAGATGTATACCGACTTTGTGAATGCCTCTAACCTGCAATACGAAGAAGATCACCTTGATGAAAAATACCCACAGTTCCGTTACCTGATGCAAGAGTACCACGATGGCATCTTGTTGTTCAACTTGAACCAAGAGAAAATCTGGATGAAAGCCGGACAAGACACTGCTGGATTACGCGCCTTCTATGAAGAACACAAAGGCGAACACACTTGGCCAGAACGCGTTCAAGCAACCTTATACGAAGCCAATTCTAAATCAGCTTATAAGAAAACCAAAAAATTGGTGAAGAAGGAACTGTCAGATACCGAAATCTCTGAAACCGTAAACAAAGAAAACCCGCTTAGCTTGGTTATCAAGCACAGCAAATTTGTGAAGGGTGAAAACAGCTACGTAGACCAAGTAACTTGGAAAACAGGTTTGCATACCGTAAAAACAGACGACGGCAAATACATCTTAGTTCACATCAAAGAAGTATTACCTGCCGGTCCGAAGAAACTCAACGAAGTACGCGGTATTATGATTGGCGAATACCAAGATTACTTGGAGAAATCATGGATTCAAGAACTGAAAGCCAAATACCCGGTTCACGTAAATGACGCTGCTTTAGAGGGCATCTTAAACCAATAAGCATGCGTAAACTTCTTCTACTTTGTTCTGCCCTGCTTATGCTAGCCTATTCTTGTAAAGACAAGGATGGACTGACAGAACAAGATGAAGATACCCTTTTGGCCCGCGTGATGGAAGCAGAGCTGATGTTGTCTCAGGTGCCACACGACTTATTTGGTGGCGCGCAGGGCGACGACAGCGTATCGCTACTCAAACTATATGTGAATGACTGGGTGAAGCAACAAGTTTTGATGTACCATGCACAGGAGAACTTAGGTTCTGAGTTGCCTGCCGACATTGAAGCAAAAGTGGAACAATACCGTCGTAGCCTCCTGATTTATGAATACCAGCGAGCACTTATGGCTGAGCGATTGGATACACAGGTGAGTCGTGAGGAAATAGAAGCCTATTATCAGGCCAACGAAAAGAACTTTGAGCTGAAGCGTAACATTGTGCGCATGCGCTACGTCAAAGTAGCAAACGAAACGCAAGACGCAGCAAAGGCTAAAAAGTGGTTTTTGAGCGATGACGCTTCTGATCGCTTTAGGTTATTGGAGTTTTGTGAGAAGTATGCTGTGAATTCTTATTTTGACGAGGATTCTTGGTTGAGTTTTGATGATTTGCTGAAAGAGATTCCGTTGAAAAACTACGACGAAGAAACATTCTTAAAGCAGAACAAATTTGTGGAGCTGAAAGACGAAGACTATACCTACTGGGTATTCATTCGTTCTTTCCGTGTGAAAAACAGTACCTCTCCACTCGAGTTTGAAGAAGATAATATCAGGGCAATTTTAATTAACCAGCGTAAGGTGAAGTTGCTCAAGGAAATGGAAGGGTCTTTGCTGGATGAGGCCCGGAATAACAATCAGATTGAATGGTTCGTAAACTGATATACAGCCTAATCGCTTGCCTTATGGCAACTGGGGCTTTTGCTCAACCTCAAACAATTGATGAGGTAGTGGCTGTGGTAGGTGATAATTTCGTGCTCCGCTCGGATATTGAAAAGGAGTTTGAAACCCTGCGCGAGCAGATGGGCAAAGAGTATGTGCATGACTCCATGCGCATTGATATCTTAGACCAGCTCATCGCTAAAAAGCTTATGCTATACCAAGCTCAGCTCGACTCCGTGATTATTCCGGATGAGCGTGTTGAAGCAGAAATGGACCAGAAACTAAATTATATCTTGGCCCATTTTGGTGGCGACGAAAAGAAACTGGAAGACTACCTCCAAACCTCCATCCCCGAATTTAAATCGAAGACCAAACCTAAGCTGCGTGAGCAAATGCTCATTGAGCAGATGGAAAGCCAGATCATCAACGAAGTGAAGGTGACTCCGGCTGAGGTTAGAAAATACTTCAATTCCATTCCAAAAGACAGCCTTCCTCCCATTCCATCGGAGGTAGAAATTGCGCAGATTGTGATCCGCCCTAAAGTATCAGAAGGCGCTAAGTTCTTTGCTCAGCGTCGTGCAGAAGAAATCAGAGAACGTTTACTTGGCGGCGAAGATTTTTACTTCCTTGCACGCACCTATTCTGATGATCCGGGATCTTCCGGTAAAGGCGGGGAATTGGGCTTCTTTAAACGAGGTAAAATGGTTCCGGAGTTTGAAGCTGCTTCTTTTAAACTGGAAAAAGACAGCATCTCTAAATTGATTGAATCGCAGTTTGGATACCATATCATTCAAATGATTGAGCGAAGAGGCGAAAGCGTGAATGTAAGGCATATTTTGATTGCGCCTAAACTGGTGAACTCCGACTACCAACTCGCTTACAGTAAAATTGATTCCATTCGCGGTGCGGTATTGAGCGGCAGCATGAGCTTTGAAGAAGCTGCTAAAAAATTCTCCGACGAAGAAATGAGCGGTGGAAAAGGTGGCTTCCTCGCCGACTATACCACGGGTAGCACTAAAATTCCGGTAAGCCAACTCGATAAGAATGTCTACCTCGCCATCAAAGATTTGAAGGTAGGGGAGGTTACTACACCGATACGTGTGATGGCAGAAGACCAAAAAGAGGTTTATGTTATTTATAAACTGTTCTCAGAAACAGAGCCGCATTTGCCAAGCTTAGAAACCGACTACCTCAAGATTCAAAATGCCGCATTGCAGCAGAAAAAATCGGAGGCCCTAGATACTTGGTTAGCAATCGCCAAGAAGAAGTACTATATCCACATCAACGAACGTTTTTCAGCTGAGCCTGAATTAGCACATTGGATTCAAAAATGAACATGGAGCAAAAAAGAGGAGAAGTAGCAGAAGCCGAGGCGCTGGTTAAAGTATACCAAAGCCTGAAGCAAGAAATTCATAAAGTTATTGTTGGACAAGAAGAGGTTATAGACCAAGTTCTCTTATCCATTTTTTGCAATGGCCACTCCCTTTTAGTTGGTGTTCCGGGTCTTGCTAAGACCTTATTGATTAAAACCATTTCTGAAGTTCTCAGCTTAGACTTCAACCGCATTCAGTTTACTCCAGATTTAATGCCTAGCGATATCATTGGGTCTGAGATACTGGATGAAAACCGTCACTTTAAATTTATCAAAGGACCGCTTTTCGCTAATATCATTTTAGCAGATGAGATCAACCGTACCCCGCCTAAAACGCAGGCAGCCTTACTTGAGGCGATGCAAGAAAAAAACGTGACGGCGGGTGGTAAAGAATATGCCTTAGGCAAGCCGTTTTTTGTTTTAGCGACACAAAACCCGATTGAGCAAGAAGGAACTTACCCATTGCCGGAAGCCCAGCTCGACCGTTTTATGTTCAATATCATTCTTGACTACCCTTCGTTTGCTGAAGAAGTGGCTGTAGTTAAATCAACTACCGGCTCTCAGGCACCTGAACTTTCCAAAATTATTTCGGCAGAAGAAATCCTCAATTTCCAGAATCTGATTCGCCAGGTACCGGTAGCCGATAACGTAGTAGAATATGCTGTTCAACTGGTAGGGAAAACCCGTCCCAATACGGCATTAGCAACAGACAAAGTAAACGAGTTCCTTTCGTATGGCGCCGGACCGCGAGCCAGTCAATACCTTATTTTAGGAGCGAAAGGTCATGCATTGGTGAACGGGAAATATTCGCCAGACATTGAAGACGTGCAGGCCGTAGCATTGCCCATATTACGTCACCGCGTGGTGAAAAACTACAAAGCGGAGGCAGAGGGTTTAAGCGTAGAAGACATTATCCGCTCACTCTTTTAGAGCTAGCAATACAACATTAAAAAAGGCCGGTAATTCCGGCCTTTTCTATTTATCATTAAATCGAAATCGCTTAACCGCGTTCTACAATTTTCAAGTCTACTTGAGAAAGTGCCATGAACTGAGCAGCACGTGCGTCAATTTCAGCTTGCGTTAAATTCTCAATTCGCTCGGTGCCAAATTTTTCTACACAGAAAGAAGCCATCACTGAACCGTAGATAATTGCACGTTTCATGTTTTCAAACGACACGTCTTCTGTCTTCGCTAAGTAACCAATAAAGCCGCCCGCGAAAGTATCACCGGCTCCTGTTGGATCGAATACTTCTTCTAGTGGCAATGCCGGGGCAAAGAATACTTCGTCTTGGTGGAAAAGCAATGCTCCGTGTTCCCCTTTTTTAATGATGAGGAATTTCGGTCCCATGGCCATAATCTTTCTGCTGGCTTTAATTAAGGAGTATTCACCTGACAGCTGACGCGCTTCTTCGTCGTTGATGGTAAGTACATCCACCATGCTGATGGTTTTTTTCAAATCTTCCAAAGCGATGTCCATCCAAAAATTCATGGTATCCATTACCACCAATCTAGGTTTGTTGGACAATCTGTTTAAAACAGTTTGTTGTACCTGAGGGGTAAGATTACCTAGCATCACAAACTCAGGTGAACTGTGTTCTTGAGGAATGATAGGGTCAAAATTCTCCAATACATTCAGCTCAGTCACTAGTGTATCACGGGAATTCATGTCGTTGTGGTAACGACCTGACCAGAAAAATGATTTCTCGCCTTCTTTGATTTGTAGTCCTGTAGTATCTACTCCTTTGCTGTTTAAGAAGTCAATTTTAGATTGAGGGAAATCCTCGCCCACCACGGCCACAAGGGCTACTTCTTTGCTGAAGTAAGAGGATGAAATACTGATGTAGGTGGCAGCACCTCCAATGATTTTATCTGTTTTTCCAAATGGGGTTTCAATTGCGTCGAAGGCTACGGAGCCGATTACTAATAAACTCATAAAATTTTTCTGCAAATATTAAAATCTAGCGGATAAAGTCCCAGACTCTTAGAGAAATATTTTTAAAAAATCAATAGCCATGTAAGTTTTTAAAAAACATTTTGTTAACATCGCAACCTTAACTTCGAACCCTGTAGTTAAAATTAACCGAGACAAAAATGAACCAAATAGGTAGGGAATTGGTCCGTTTTGTTCGGGGAGTCTTGCTCGTATGCATTTCTTTCCTAGCAATCCAAGAGGTTGACGCACAGTGCGATGCAACAGTGCCAACGTTTTCAGTAAATTTAACAGGCAAGCCGGATAGCACATGGTATAGCACAAGCGTTTCAAGGAGTGATTATTGTTGTTCTGCAAGTGGTTCTGACCGATGCATCCGCTTTATCATCACATTAGACGCCAATGCGATTGGTATCAACCTCAATATTATTTCTGGGGCCATACCTGGAGGGTCACTCTTTTATCAGGTGGGTTGCGGAACCTCCTATCAGGTGGGTGATGATATTTGTTTAAGTGGCGTTGGTCCCCATGAAATAACTTTCTGTAAACCTGGCGGGAATCAAAATGTTTATAGTATAAGCTCGATTCCCTCCCCTGCTGTTTCAGACCCTATTGTTGTTTCAGATGCCTGTATTGATACCATATTTGCCACCAGCTTGGTAGAAGATAGCATAGTATGGCGTTCTGTACCAAATAATGCAACATACGACGGTTACCTCAGCGCTACGAGCGGAGAAGATACCGTTACCGTAACTCCCACAGGAAATTACCCTGCCTTTGTAGACTACGAAGTATGCGGACCTGTAGTTGGATCGTGTGGCACAATTTATTTCTGCGATACTGTGCGGGTTACCTTTGTTTCAACCTTTTCAGTGAACATCATGCCGGATAGCCCAATTGTTTGTTTTGGCGGAACTCCTGCACAATTGTATGCAGAAATTTCAGGAGGCGCGCCCCCGTATTCATATCTATGGAGTAATGGCCAAACAAATGACACAATTCAAGCAAACCAGGGTACTTATGTAGTTCAAGCCACTGATTCCTTGGGCTGTATCTCAGTATACGATACTGTCTTGGTGGATAGTTTTGCTCTGCCAATTCAAGCTACCGTTGGAAACGATACCGTATTCTGTAATAACGGTTCCTATATCGACCTAGTGGGTTCGGTGCAAAGCGCAACCGGGGGCCGTTGGTTTGGTGGCGCCGGTATTTATGAGCCAACCGATACTTCGTTGAATTTACGGTATTATCCAGACGCTACCGACAAACTCTTGGGTAAGATTAATTTATCACTCGAGACAACAGGTAACCGCCGATGCCCCTCCGACACAGATCAGATAACCTTGTATCTGGTAGACAATCCGCTCGCTGAAATCGTTGGTATGGATACGGTCTGCCAGGGCGATATGCATTGGTGGTCGGCAAAGGTCCCTGATATCGATTTCAAAGAGTGGTTTGTAACCGGTGGTGGCTTTATGAGCCCTGATATAAACGTTGACTCTGTATTGATTCAATTTAACGATACGGGTGTTCAAACCATCACTTTAAGACAGATCAACCCAAGTAACTGTGACTCGGTTACTACATTCCCTGTCTACGTCGTGCCTATTCCGCTTCCGGAAATTACGGGTGCAGATACCGCCTGTGAATTTGAAAATTCAAACTATTCCACAACTTTAACTGGTGTAACTTACCGATGGAGTGTTTCAGGAGGAACCATCGTTGGGTCTGACAACAATCAATCCGTTACGGTTAACTGGAATACCACCGGCACACAGGTAGTTACGCTTGATGTGGTGGGTATCATTGGCTGTCTCGCTCAAGCCACCTACAATGTAGAAGTATTAGCGAAACCACATCCTATCATTGCCGGAGATGACAGTACCTGCGAGAACAAAATATTCGCTTATAGCATAACACCAGTGGCCGGTCATACCTATAGCTGGAATGTAAGCGGCGGTACTCTTTATGGCGATGCAAGTAGCGATAATATTGAAGTGCTTTGGGGAACTCCGGGCAACGGTTCAGTGAGTATTACACAAACCAATGCTTTTGGTTGCGACTCTGCTATCAGCTTGCCGGTAGTGGTATTCCCAACCCCGGTGCCTGTGATTGCAGGCTTAACCGATACCTCTTGTGAAAATAAAATTCAAGCTTACTCCATTACGCCAGCCGCTGGACATACTTACAGCTGGAATGTTACCGGAGGAGCAATAATTGGAGCCACCAATGGAACGTCTGTGAACGTGCTGTGGTCAGCTCCGGGAACCGGTACCCTCGCGGTGACTCAAACATCCGATTTCGGATGCGACAGTACTGTTACTGCTGACGTAACCATTGTGCAAACACCTAAGCCCGTTATCTCCCTGCCTAACGACTCTGCGTGTTTAAACAAGATTTACGCCTACTCAGTGACACCGGTTGCCGGAGAAACTTACAGTTGGAACGTAAGCGGAGGTTCCATCATCGGCTCTAGCAGCACAAACAGTATCAATGTGCTTTGGACTACCTTGGGTACAGGTACCGTTACCGTCACTCAAAGCTCAGGATTTGGATGCGATAGCACAGTATCTGCCAACGTAACCATCGTATACACGCCTGTTCCGGTTATCAATCCGGCCCCGGATACCGTATGTGAGAACAAAATCAATACCTACACCATTACTGTATTGCCTGGCGAAACCATTCAGTGGAATGTAAGCGGAGGTAGCATTGTAGGTAGCTCTACTTCCGGCTCAGTAGATGTGTTATGGGCTACTCCGGGAACAGGCTCTTTAGGCGTAACGGTTATCTCTCCATTTGGCTGCGACAGCACCATCTCTGCAAATGTGGTAATTGTATTAACGCCAAAACCTGTAATCTCCATTCCAAATGACACGGCCTGTTTAAACAAAATTTACAATTACGCTGTTACCCCTGTTGCCGGTAATACCTATTTGTGGTCAGCAACCAATGGTACCGTAGTAGGTTCTGCTACCGGATCGAGTGCCAATGTACTCTGGACCGGCTTAGGCACAGGAACGGTTCAAGTGACTCAGACTTCAGCGTCTGGTTGCGATAGCACGGTTACCGCCGATGTGACCATTGTTTATACTCCGGTGCCGGTTGTAACGTTGCCAAACGATACGGCCTGCGAAAACAAAATTTACAATTATTCGCTTACCCTAGCCGCTGGTGAAACTGTACAATGGAATGTAAGCGGCGGTCAAATTTTAGGCGACGCAACTTTAAATAATATTAATGTATTGTGGGCCGGTCCGGGTACCGGAAGCATTAGCGTAACCCAGACATCTGCCTTTGGTTGCGATAGCACCATCACTGAATTTGTCACGATCGTTCAAACACCTAAGCCAATCATTTCATTGCCGAATGATTCTGCTTGTGAGAATAAAATTGAAACCTATTCTGTAACACCCGTTGCAGGCGAAACCTATGCGTGGAGTGCTATCGGTGGTACCGTTGTTGGATCCAATACCGGTTCTTCTGCCAATATTTTATGGAGTACACCGGGAACCGGAACCGTACAGGTTACCCAAACCTCCAGTTTTGGATGCGATAGCACCGTTACCGCAAACGTTACCATTTTACCTACCGCATCACCGGCCATTACTGCCCCTAATGATACGGCTTGTCAGAATAATATCTATGCTTACTCGGTAACCCCAACAGGAGTGCATACCTACAGCTGGACTGCCGTTGGCGGAACTATCTTAGGCGATAATACAGATCCATCCATTAATGTGATCTGGCATGATACCGGTTACCAGACACTGAGCATTACCCAAACTTCTGCTTTTGGTTGCGATAGTACCGTTACCGATACCTTCTACATCAACTATACCCCGGACGCTTTGATTCAAGGTCCGCGCGACTCCGTTTGTCACAATAACTTATACAGTTACGGTGTGAATCCAATGGGAGCTGGTGAAACTTACCAGTGGGTAGTTACCGGAGGTATTATTGTTGGTTCGTCAACATTGCATACAGTGAATGTGCAATGGGGTAACCCTGGAGTTGGCAGTATACAAGTGACTGTAGTCAATGCTTTTGGTTGCGATAGCACAACTTTAGATTCGGTATACAAATACCTCACTCCGTTCCCAACCATTACAGGAACAGAACCTGCATGTGAAAACAAGGTGCACGTTTATACTACACCTTATGTGGCAGAGCACACTTACCAATGGACCATCTCCGGCGGTACCATCTTCGGGCGTTCAGATACCAGTGATATCATTGTTTACTGGCCAAGCCCGGGAACTGGAATTCTAACCTTAACAGAAGCAGCGCCTTTTAGTTGCGACAGTACGGTTACAGATACCATTACCATTTATGCAACACCAACCCCAACGATAAGTCTACCGAATGACACCGCTTGTCAGAACAAAATCGTTGCCTATACTGCCAATGCTCAGGTAGGAAACAACGTGGCCTGGACAGTTTCTGGGGGTACTATCATTGGCGATACGACCACGTCGACCATCAATGTGCTTTGGGATGTTCCGGGCACAGGAACCATCACGGTTACCGAAGTCAATGGAGCCGGTTGCGATAGCACGGTTTCGGCCAACGTCACAATCGTTTATACGCCATTTACCGATATTTCGGTTCCAAGCGATACGGTTTGTGAAAACAAAATTTACACCTATACCGCTACTCCTAATCAAAACGGGGAGAACTTCTCTTGGAGCGTTAACGGCGGTACCATCATTGGCAATACCACTGATACCTTTATCAATGTATTGTGGGCAACGCCGGGTACCGGAACGATTACATTAACTCAAACCTCGGTTTTTGGTTGCGATAGCACTGTGACGGATACAGTAAACATCATCCAAACGCCAAAACCTATTATCAGTTTACCGAATGATACCGCTTGTGAAAACAAGATTTACAACTACTCCGTAACCCCTGTCGGTGGCGAAACCTATGCATGGACAGTGAGCGGAGGCCAAATCATTGGCGACTCAAGCAGCGATAATATCAATGTGCTTTGGGCCGGTCCGGGTACCGGAACTATCCAGGTCACTCAGACATCTGCATTTGGTTGCGATAGCACTGTATCAGCGAATGTAACCATCGTTTATACGCCGTATACGGATATCAATTTACCGAATGATACGGCCTGCGAAAGCAAAATCGAAACCTATACCGTGAATCCAATAGGTGCCGGCGAAAGCTATTTGTGGGCTGTTAACGGCGGTGCCATCATAGGTTCTGCTACCGATACCTTTATCAATGTATTGTGGGGCACTCCGGGAACAGGTACTGTTAGCTTAACTCAAACATCGGCCTTTGGTTGCGATAGCACCGTAACAGACTCAGTTACCATCGTACAAACGCCTAAGCCGGTTATCAGCTTACCAAACGATTCAGCTTGTCAGAATAAGATATACGCCTACTCGGTTACGCCGGTAGGTGGCGAGACCTATGCTTGGACCGTAAGTGGCGGTACCATCATTGGTGATACCAGCTCTTCTTCCATTAATGTGATGTGGGGAACACCTGGAACAGGTACCATCAACCTCACCCAGACTTCAAGTTTTGGTTGCGATAGTACGGTATCAGCCAATGTGACCATCGTTTATACACCGGCTCCAGTGATGAGCTTGCCAAACGATACAGCGTGCGAAAACAAAATTTACAACTACGCCATTACGCCTCAAGCAGGTGAGAGCTTCTTGTGGACAGTTAGTGGCGGTCAGATTATTGGCGATTCAACAGGCAATAATATCAATGTGCTGTGGGCCGGACCGGGAACCGGAACTGTTCAAGTAACTCAGATTTCTCCGTTTGGATGCGATAGCACCATTTCTGAAAATGTAACCATCGTACAAACACCGAAGCCTGTTATCAGTTTGCCTAACGATACAGCTTGTGAGAACAAGATCTACAACTACTCTGTAACGCCAGTAGCAGGTGAAACTTATGCTTGGAATGTGGCCGGTGGTAGCATCATTGGTAGCACTACAGGTGATAATATCAATGTATTGTGGGCCGGGCCGGGAACTGGTACCATCAACTTAACACAAACTTCTTCGTTTGGTTGCGATAGTACTGTAAGTGCCAACATAACTATCGTTCAAACACCGAAGCCGGTGATTAGTCTACCAAATGATACGGCTTGTGAAAACAAGATTTACAATTACTCTATTACCCCTGTGGGTGGCGAAACCTACCAATGGGTTGTTAATGGGGGTTCCATCATTGGCAGCGCAACAGGCGATAATATCAATGTACTATGGGCCGGACCGGGTACCGGCACAGTAGCTGTTACGCAGACCTCCACCTTTGGTTGCGACAGCACCGTTAGCGATACCGTAACCATCGTTCAAACACCAAAACCAATTATCGCTTTACCAAACGATACGGCTTGTCAGAATAAGATCTACAACTATTCTGTTACACCGGTTGCCGGCGAAAGCTATGTTTGGACAGTAAGCGGCGGTCAGATTATTGGCGATTCGACTAGCGATAATATCAATGTATTGTGGGGTGTTCCGGGAACCGGTACCATCACCATGACCCAAACTTCTTCGTTTGGTTGTGATAGCACTGTCTCTTCCGATGTGACCATTGTCTATACCCCTGCACCAACCTTTACTCCTCCGGCAGACACTGCCTGTGAAAATAAAATTTACACCTATACCACTCCTGCCGTTGCCGGCGAAAGTTATGTATGGAGTGTTTCAGGAGGTACCATCTTAAGCGACTCTACCAGCAATAGCATCACTATAATCTGGGGCGCACCTGGAACAGGATCACTCTCCTTAACCAGCATTACGCCTTTTGGTTGTGATACTACCATTGTAGAAACTGTAAACATCGTACAAACGCCGAAACCCGTTATTTCCCTGCCTAACGATTCGGCTTGTCAGAATAAGATTTATGCTTATTCTGTCACCCCAGTAGCGGGTGAATCCTATGCCTGGACGGTTAGCGGAGGCCAAATTATTGGCGATACCGCTTCCGCCAGCATAGCGGTACTTTGGGGAACACCGGGTACTGGAACCGTAAGCTTAACGCAAACCTCTTCGTTTGGTTGCGACAGCACAGTGTCTGCAGATGTGACTATCGTCTATACGCCTGCTCCGGTGATGAGCTTGCCAAACGATACGGCTTGTGAAAACAAAATTTACAACTACTCCATCACACCTCAAGCGGGTGAGACTTTCTCTTGGACTGTCAACGGAGGTAGCATCATCGGAAGCAATACTGGCGATAACATCAATGTATTGTGGGCCGGTCCGGGTACAGGTAGCGTAAGCGTTACACAGATTTCAACATTCGGTTGTGATAGCACCATTACTGAAAATGTAACCATCGTTCAAACGCCAAAACCGGTTATCAGTTTACCGAACGATACGGCCTGTGAGAATAAGATCTACAACTACTCCGTAACACCTGTAGCCGGTGAAACTTATGCTTGGAACGTTTCAGGCGGTAGCATTATTGGTAGCAGCACGGGTAGCAATATCAACGTAATGTGGGCTACTCCGGGAACTGGAACCATTGAGGTTACCCAAACTTCCACATTTGGTTGCGACAGCACGGTTTCAGCCAATGTTACCATTGTCTACACCCCTTACACTACCATCAACCTACCGAACGATACCGCTTGTGAGAACAAGATTGAAACCTATACCGTGAACCCTTCAGGAGTAGGTGAGACCTACGCGTGGAGCGTATCAGGTGGTGCCATCATCGGCTCTGCTACCGATACCTTCATCAACGTACTCTGGGCCGGACCGGGTACAGGGGCCGTTACCCTCACTCAAACATCAGCCTTCGGTTG
>SBGR01000061.1 GCA_006226545.1 Bacteroidota bacterium
CGACACATGTGTCGCCCTTACACCGCAACGTAAAGATAGGCCATGGCCTGTCTTGAATGGAGAAAGGCTGAGGCTGATGAATAAGAGAACCGGAGCTCTTGGTTTTGGCTTGTTTGCTACAGCTAAATCGGATTTGAAAAACCATCGCTAACACCCATTCAGAAAAAAAGTAATTTTGAGCCGAATGGCTTCGCGTTTCCTCTCCAACTTTTCTTTCAGCCTGGTATTGAACCTACTTGTGAAGCTGTTCTGGGTATTCCAGATTGAGGTTACCGTGCAGAATGTTTTGGGCACGGAAGCTTACGGACGTTATTTTGAAGCCTTTCAGTTTGCCTATATCTTCTTCATTCTATTAGACCTCGGCATCAGTAATTACAATAACCGCACGGTGGCGGGAGATGCGAGTAAACTGACTTCTTTGTTTCCTTCCATGTTGGCCTTGAAACTGATCCTCGGACTGGTTTACATCGCTTTTTTGGCGGGAGCTGCGCAAGTGATGTCGTACGATGCAGAAGCACAAAGACTTATTCTTTTTGTTGGAGTGAATCAGGCATTGATGTCGCTGATGCTATTTCTGCGATCCAACGTAAGTGGACTCCACCTTTACAAAACAGATGCGGTGCTGTCCGTTTTAGATAGGTTGGTGATGGGACTTATCTGTGCGGCCATGTTATTCCTGCCTTGGCTCGATTCGTTTAGCATAGATCATTTCCTCTGGGCCCAATTTATCGGCTATGCCACTGCCGTACTTTTGGCTTTTGTCACCTTGTTCAACAAAGGCATTCAACCGAAGCTGGTATTCAAGTTCAGCCTGCTTAAAGACATCCTACATAAGTCGTACACCTTCGCCCTGCTCTTCTTTTTAATGGGTTTGTATACCCGGGTGGATTCGGTGATGCTCGGAAGATTGCTGGAGAACGGTGAGTTTGAAACGGGTTTGTATGCTTCGGCTTTCCGCATTTTAGATGCCGCCATCATCTTTACGGTTTTGCTTTCCAATTTGCTGCTTCCCATGTTTTCTCGCTTTTTAGCGAAGGGTGAAGACCCGGCTCCTTTGGTTCGCGAGAGCTACCGCGTGGTGTTGGTGGTGGCCACCATCTTGCCTTTGGCTACCTGGTTTTTTAGCGATGAGTTATACGCCTTGATGTACAAACACAATCAAGAGGCCGGCGGACCATTATTTGGGTTTCTGATGTTGAACTTTATCCCGATGGCCTTTGGCTATATCTTCGGTACTTTGCTTACCGCCAAAGGAGAGATGAAGCTCTTAAACCTGATAAGCGTGGGTGGTTTGGCCTTGAACCTGGCCTTGAATTTCTGGCTTATTCCAAAACACGGAGCGATGGGCGCAACCGCAGCTACCATCCTGACTCAGAGCCTTGTAACTATATCGACTATCTACTTCACTTGTCGGTTTTTTAAGCTGGGTATATACGATTTCCTCTCTATTCGGGTTATTAGTTTTGTAGTTTCTAGCATAGGGGTATTTTACCTCGTAGCTAAACTGGAATGGTCGCTTTGGCCAAGCTTGGTTTTAGCCGGATTAGGAGCTGCTGCGATGAGCTTATTGTTTCGGGTTTTCAACTGGCGCGAGTTGCTGGATATGATTCGTCTTGGAAAAGGGAGCTCATCTACCACTTAAAAATGTAATTTTGCGCCAATTGTTTCGCGATGTCCCAAAAGAATACCGAGTTTGATTTTAGTTTGGTGGAGGTAGTACGCTTCACCTTGAAGTGGAAATGGCATATTGCCATCATCACCGTTTTATCCGGAATAGCTGCTGCCGTATTCTCTGGTCCGCAGTTCATCACTCCGAAGTTTGAGAGTAAGGTAGTTTTCTATCCAACCACCATCAACTCCATCTCCAATGCCATCTTATCGGATGCGACTTTAAAGGAGACCGACGTTTTGGAGTTTGGTGAAGAGTCGGAAGCGGAGTACGCTTTGCAGATTTTGAATTCGGCGCCATTGATGGGCAAGGTAGTTCAGCGTTTCGATCTGATGAACCATTATGAGATTGATCCTAACAGCGGCTACCCACAAACCAAATTGGCCGATGAAATTCGCCGCAACTTCAACTTCAAACGCACCGAACTTTTGTCGATAGAGATTTCGGTATTGGATAAAGACCCGCAGATGGCGGCCGATATCGCTAACTATATCTCTGCCGTTCTGGATACCACCAAAACCGAGATTCAACGTCAGGTTGCACAGAAGGCTTTCGACATCATCGCTCAAGAATACGAAGCCAAGCAAAAGGAGGTTGAGAACTTGCAAAACAAGATCAACCAGTTAACAGCAGGAAGCTCAGCTACTAGCAATCCTTTCGCTAGAAAAAATAAAAAAGCTGCACGCCAAGATGCCTTAAGTAATGCCGCGGAATTAGGGGCAGGAGAAGGGAACTTGGGTACCATCTTACGACTCACAGAGGGCCTTAGCTTGGAAGTGGAGCAACTTCAAAGCCTCAAAAAGAAATACGAAAAAGCGAAAGTGGATTTGGAAGAGTTTGTTCCACACCACTTTGAAATTAGCCCGGCCACACCGGCTGAGCGAAAAACCAAACCGGTACGTTCACTCATCGTTTTGGCTGCTACAGGTTCGGGTTTCTTGTTTGCGCTTTTCATCATCATCGTATTGGAGCGCTTACGTCAATCGCTTAAAACGCTTAAGGAGGAAAACTAGTGCTTTCCAAAGCCAGTTTGCGGTGGTTTTACGGTGCCGGCCTAGGCTTTATTGCCCTGACGGTTCTGGGATTGCTGGCGGGTTTTCCGCTGGTTTATATCTTGCCGCTTGCGCTGTTGCTGGCTTTATTGGCTATCGTTTCTTCAGATAAGCTCCTTTACCTTACCGCCTTCTTGGTGCCGCTTTCGGTCACCGTTCACGACCTTGGCATGGGAGCCGGCATGAACTTGCCAACAGAGCCCTTGGTGATTGGCCTTATGCTCATCGCCATCTTCAAATTTGCTTTAGAAGGATTTAAGGATCAGGCCTTCTTAAAGCATCCCTTAACGCTACTTATCCTCTTCAATACAGCTTGGATATTGCTCACCACCTTTACGAGTACCATGCCGTTGGTATCGCTCAAGTTCTTCATTGCGCGTACCTGGTATATTATTGTATTCTACTTTTTTGCTTCACGCCTGTTTCAGTCGCTGGATAATATCAAACGGTTTTGGTCGATCTTGTTGTATTCAGCAGCTGCCGTGGTTTTGTTTGTGGTAGCGAGGCATAGCACATTTGGTTTTACGCGCGACAGCGTAACTACGGTGATACAACCTTTCTTCTGGATTCACGGTGTATATGCGGCCATGGTGGCTTATTTCATGCCCATCATGTTGGTATTCTTTATTGAAGGGAAGGCTTTATCGTTTTCGCCACTTCGCCGGAGCTTCTTTTTATTTTTCTCAGCCCTCTTTGCCTTTGCTGTGGTCTACAGCTATACCCGAGCAGCTTGGCTGAGTATCTTGGCAGCGATGGCGGCCTTGGTGGTGATTCTCATTCGCGTTAAGCCGGTGTGGATTTATTCGGTAAGTATCGTGGCTGTCTTGGGTCTCAGCTACTACCAAGGCGATATTTTAATGAAGTTGTCGCGCAACAAGACCGGCTCCAACTCCAAAAACATGGAGAAGCATTTGCAGTCGGCCACCAACATTAAAAATGACCCTTCCAATCTGGAGCGCCTAAACCGTTGGAGCTGTGCATACCGCATGTACCAAGACAAACCGATTTTGGGATTTGGTCCGGGCACCTATATGTTCCAGTACGCACCCTACCAGCTTTCGTATCAGAAAACGGTAATCAGCACCAACTTTGGAACATTAGGACATGCGCACAGCGAGTTTTTGGGTCCGCTGGCCGAGGGAGGCTTCATTGGCATGTTGAGTTGGTTGCTCATTTTTATCTATGCCTGTATTCGGGCTTTGTGGTTGAGCTATTATGCTAAAAGCAGGGAAGTGAGGGCTATAGCGATGGCATTGTTGCTCGGATTCCTGACCTATTTCGTTCACGGATTCCTTAATAGTTATTTTGATTACGATAAAATTGCGGTGCCTTTCTGGGCCACGCTTTCTATACTGGTAGTGCTAGATACCAAGGAAAAGCGCGAATTGCAGCAGTGATTCCTTTTTCTTTTTTGAAATCCCGTTAAATTGCGACGGATTTAGCATGAAAAAAGACAAGCAGATTTTCGACCTCATTGAGAAGGAATTAGAACGCCAAGAAGAAGGCATTGAGTTAATTGCTTCAGAGAATTTTGTGAGCAAGCAGGTGATGAAAGCCATGGGCTCCGTGCTCACCAACAAGTATGCGGAAGGCCTTCCGGGCAAACGTTACTACGGTGGATGTGAGGTAGTGGATCAGGTGGAACAATTGGCCATCGACCGCGTGAAAGAACTTTTCGGAGCTGCTTGGGCTAACGTACAGCCGCATTCGGGCGCTCAAGCCAATGCTGCAGTGATGTTAGGTGTATTGCAACCGGGCGATAAAATCCTGGGTTTTGACTTGTCGCATGGCGGTCACTTAACACACGGTTCTCCGGTGAATTTCTCCGGTAAACTGTATGTGCCTAGCTTCTATGGTGTAGAAAAAGAAACCGGCACCATCGATTTCAATAAAATTGCTGAAACAGCTAAAAAAGAACAGCCGAAGCTTATCATCTGTGGAGCTTCTTCGTATTCCAGAGACTGGGATTATAAAACCTTAAGAGAGATTGCCGATTCTGTAGGCGCCTTGCTTTTGGCGGATATCAGTCACCCAAGTGGCCTAATCGCTACCAAGTACTTAAACAATCCGCTTCCACATTGCCATATCGTCACTTCTACCACGCATAAAACCCTTCGCGGACCACGCGGTGGTGTTATTATGATGGGCGAAGACTTTGAGAATCCTTGGGGCTTGAAAACGCCTAAAGGAGAAACCAAAATGATGTCGGCCATTCTGGATGGCGCTGTATTCCCGGGCACCCAAGGTGGTCCATTGGAGCACGTGATTGCCGCTAAAGCAGTAGCCTTCGGTGAGGCCTTAACTCCGGAGTATAAAGAATACTGCGGTCAAGTTATCCGTAATGCTCAAGCGATGGCCAAAGCCTTTGTTGAGAAAGGGTACGAGGTTATTTCGGGCGGAACCGATAACCATTTGATGTTGATCGACCTTCGCTCGAAAGAATTGAACGGTAAACTGGCTGAAAACACCTTGGTGAAAGCGCATATTACCATCAACAAGAACATGGTTCCGTTTGATGATAAGTCGCCGTTTGTTACCTCTGGCATGCGCATCGGCACGCCGGCTATTACCTCTAGAGGAATGGTGGAGAAGGATGTGGTTGAAGTAGTAAATTTGATTGATGAAGCCCTGATGAATCATGCTGATGATGAGGCTTTAGCGAAGATTGGCAAGAAGGTGAATAAGTTCATGAAGAACTTCCCGCTTTACGGCTAAGCTGATCATCAAGTAGTACTTTCAAAGGTTTTTCTTCTTTTCACGGGGCGCTCCAAGAAAAGCAATTAATTTTGCGGCCATGGATACGTGGTATCAATGTGAGGTGCTTGAACGCAAGCCCCTGAGCAATAGTGTAATATCTTTGAAACTGGCCTATGCTGCCAGTCATACTTTTCTTCCTGGGCAATTCGTAATGCTTGATTTGCCCATTTCTGGCGATTTTTCAACGCGTAGCTATTCTATCGCTTCTGCTCCCAATACGGAGGGCTGGATTGAGCTCTGTATTGTATTAAAACAAGACGGTGCAGGTACTCCTTATTTGTTTGAAGATGTACAAGCGGGCTCTGTTTTGAAGGTCAGCGATGCCCAAGGTCGGTTTATTATCGAAGACGGTGAAGAACCGGTTTGTTTGATCTCTACCGGCACGGGAATAGCGCCTTTCAGAAGTTTCATTCAGCATGTTCAGAACAGAGGAATAGACCGTGAAGTTCACCTGATTTTCGGGAATAGAACAGAATCGGATATTCTGTATGAAGCGGAATGGAGTCAGCTGGTAGAAGCGGGAAAACTCTCATTTTATCCGGTGCTTTCCAGAGCTTCTGAATCGTGGTCAGGTGTAAAAGGCTATGTGCATGAAGTCTACCCGAAATTGGCGGAGTCTAACCCAAATTGGATCTTCTACCTCTGCGGTTGGAGCACCATGGTGAAGGAAACAAAGAACAACTTGAAAGCCTTGGGCTTCTCTCGCAAACAGCTTAAGTTTGAACTTTACGACTAATGCCGGGAAGTCTCAGAGATAGCTTGAATTACGCGAGTAAGTGGACCCTTCGCAAAGCGTGGAATGCCGGCCTGGTATACGCTTCGTACCATTGGTCGAAGGCCACAAAAAATGCGAAGCATTGGGGTCAGCCCATTAGCTTGAGTATAGAGCCCACAACTTCGTGTAATTTACGTTGTCCGCAATGCCCAAGTGGCCTCCGTTCGTTTACGCGACCGAAGGGTATGTTGCAAGGCGATTTGTTTCAGCAATTGATTGATGATCAAGCGGCGACTTTAACATACCTGACGCTTTATTTTCAGGGTGAACCTTTCTTAAATCCGGATTTTCTTTCGATGGTGAAGTATGCCTCCGGTAAAGGAATTTACACCGCCACAAGCACCAATGCACACTACCTTACAGATGCTGTATGCGATAACATTGTACAGTCGGGTTTAGACCGATTGATTATCTCCATTGACGGGGTGGATCAGGAGGCATATGGTAAATACCGTTTGGGTGGAAAACTGGACAAAGTATTGGATGGAACTCGAGCGATGATGAATGCTAAAAAGCGAGCAAAAGGCAAGGGTCCATTTGTGATTTGGCAGTTTATTGTTTTCGCTCATAACGAGCATCAATTGCCTGATATAAAGCGTTTAGCGAAGGAATACGGCATTGATCAATTGGCTATAAAAACGGCGCAGATTTACGATTTCGAAGAGGGAAGTGATCTACTACCTCAACAGGAAAAATACAGTCGTTATGAGATGGTCGCAGCCGGGTTCAGAATCAAGAATAAATTACTCAACCATTGCTGGCGAATGTGGCAAGCCTGTGTCATCACTTGGGACGGTCTGGTTGTTCCCTGTTGCTTCGACAAAGATGCTACCCACCGCATGGGTGATTTGAAACAAACAAACTTCAAAGACATTTGGAATTCAGTCCCTTATCAAAACTTTAGAAATTCAGTATTGAAGGGTCGTTCAAACATTGATATCTGTCGCAACTGCACCGAAGGAACCAAAGTCTGGGAAGCCTGAGGCAACGTTTGAATCACAAACCGGCTCTTTTTTATACAACCGCTCTAGGAAGCTTTGGGACAGCCAGTTGTGTAAATTATTTGTGCGCAGATGGAATTTCCCGTGATTAGTGGCACTTGGTCGAAATAAATATTGACCTTCAGC
The DNA here is from genome assembly GCA_006226545.1 of Bacteroidota bacterium. GTDB lineage: Bacteria > Bacteroidota > Bacteroidia > UBA8524 > UBA8524 > M1806. The sequence goes on from SBGR01000061.1 coordinate 7,381, forward strand.
TGTTAATTAATTAACTTCGAGATATTGTTGTTTTTAAGTTTTTGACAGATAGTACTTTTAAAGCGCGTATGAAAAAAATTCTACTTTTTCTCTTTGTGGTGATGTCACTCTTTGTGACGCGTGAAGCCGAGGCTTCGCACGTTATGGGTAGTGATATCGTTTACCGTTGTAAAGGAAATGGTAAGTATGAAATTACATTGAGGGTTTATCGGGATTGTAACGGTATTCAGGTATCGCAGGCCCCGGTAACAGCTCGTTGTAGTTCATCCACAGTTAGTATCACAGCTCAAACTAAAGTATCCGTTCGAGATATTACAGGTATTGATGCTCGTTGTCCGATTCAATCCCGTTGTAGCGGGTCTTTCCAGTATGGTGTTGAAGAACACATTTGGAAAATGGAAGTTGACTTGAGTAGCTATAGCTGCTGCGAGTGGACCTTGTCTTGGGAGCAGTGCTGCCGTAACGGTAACATTACTACTGGACAGGCCAACCAGAACTTCTTTACCACAGCAACGTTGAACAAATGTGTTACGCCTTGTAACAGTTCACCAGATTTCACCAACCCTCCGGTAGCGATCATTTGCGCTAACCAGGATTTCGTGTTTAACAATGGTGCCTTGGATACCATTGATGCTGGTGACTCATTGAGCTACTCACTTGTTCCGGGCTTACAGAGTTTGAACAATAACGTGACCTATACCGGTCAGTTTTCACCAACTCGTCCTTTGACCTTCTTTGGTTTCCCTAACCAGAACTTACAGTGGCCTGCCGGTTTCCGTTTGGATCCAACCACAGGTGACTTGTTGTTCCGTCCTACTCAGGTTAACCAGGTAGCGATTGTGGTAATTGAGGTTAAAGAATGGCGTCTGGTCAATGGGCAGATGCAAGTCGTCGGGCGAACGCGAAGGGACATGCAGATTATTGTCGTCTCGTGTCCGAACAACAACGTACCAACCATCGATCCACCATACAGTGTTCAGGCTTGTGCCAACCAGCAGAAGTGTATCAACATTGTGACAGACGACGATGATCCGGGTGATACGGTTCGTATTTCTTGGAACCGAGGTATTCCGGGTGCCACCTTTACGAATAACAATGGTCAGCAACGTTTGGCTACAGGCCAAGTTTGTTGGACTCCAACAGATGCTCACGTATCGAATATTCCATACACTTTTACCGTCACGGCGAGGGATGATGCCTGCCCATTAGCGGGTCAGGCGGTCCGGGCCTTTAGTATCTTTGTCCGAGAAACGCCAAAAGCGGATCGGAACATACAAGTACTGAATTGCGGTAAGGTAGCTTTAAGCTATACGCCACTGAAAACCTATTCTGGTTTGACAGCGAGTTGGGTTATTCGAGATAGTCTGAACCGAGGCGTTTGGTCAGGAAACTCACAAACGGATACGGCATTCTTACAGCCGGGTGTTCACCGTGTATTCCTAACCTTACAAACCTCTACACCTTGTATTAACATTCTCTTCGACTCGATTATCGTTCCGGAGTTTGTGCAAATTCAGGTTCCTACAGACACCTTCGTTTGTGCGGGTAACCAACTTAATTTGAACTCTACCACCATCAACGGTGATGCTCCATACGAGTACCTCTGGACTCAAATTGATGAGACACAGTCGCCGGTGGATTCGCCAAGTACCGACCCTAATTTGAGTCTATTACCGGATTCAACGGTGAGGTATGTATTGCGTGTCAAAGACGATAATGGCTGTTATAACTGGGATACGGCAACGGTGCACTATTCTCCGTTACCACCGGTAAATGCCGGACTCGACGAGCGTGTTTGTAAAAATACATTTGTAACATTTGATGCAGGTAACGATACCATGACATTGTCTTACCTCTGGTCTAATGGTGATACTACACGTGCCATTAGTGTTCAAGACAGTAATGCTTATGTGGTTCGGGTAACTGATTCCATGGGTTGTGTTAATAGAGATACCGTTAACCTGTTTGTGAACTCGGCAAAACCGGAATTAGGTAATAACCGAAACATTTGTGAAAACGATACAATCACCTTGTATGCGACAAATGCAGATAGCTATTCATGGTATAACTTATCCGGATTTACAACCAGCCCATTGCCTCCTTCCATTGGAACAGGTGCAAGCTACTTTACTACCATAACTCAAAGTGTTGGGTTTGTTGTAAAAGGAGTTCAGACTTACCAAGGAGTTTCGTGTGAAGGTTTTGATACGGTAAGGGTTACAATGAATCCGCTTCCTGAGATTTTCTTGAACCCTCAAGGACCGCATTGTGAAGACGTTAAGTTTGTCAACCTAGCTACCTATGTTCAGTATCCAACCTTAACCAATGGAACGTGGCGCAGTGAGCCTAACGCTACTTTGGTTAACAATAACCAGTTTAACGTAGACTCTTCCGGCGCAACACCAGCCGGATCACCTGGATTCCGTGTAGTTTACCGTGTAACTGACAACAGGGGTTGCTCTAATGAAGCAGCGACTTTTGTGGATGTTGTTGCAAAACCTACCATCGTATTAAAGGATTTGGATGTTTGTGGAGACTTTGGATTATTAGCCTTAAACAACTTATTAACTACTCCACTACCAGGTGGTCAGATAGGAAACACCTTCTCATGGAAGAGTGCTGATAATTTGACGGTTGTTAACAATAATATTAATACTATTAATCCGCTGGATCAGAAGCTTAACATCGCTAACCTTCCTCAAGGTGTTACTTATAGGTTATTGTATTCATTCACCAACAATACCACAACGTGTTCGAATACAGGTATTGCGAATGTGAGGGTAAATACGGTTCCAAATACTGATGCAGGTATACTAACACCTAAATGCTGGAATGAAGGTATCGTAGATCTAAGCAGCGCTAATCCAAGCCCTGCGGGTGGTACGTGGTCTGTCTCTGTAGCAACTCCGGCTGCGCAAGCCGGTTTCTCAAATGGTATGTTCAATCCGACAGCCATCAATGCAGCTCAGTTTACAGCACAGAACTACTACTGGTTTAAGTATTCTTATACAAGTCCAGAAGGATGTAGCAAAGCGGACAGTGTGCAACTCATGATTAAAGGTATCCCTGACATTACCATCACTCCTTTATTGGGTATATGTGAGGATAGCGCGGCTATTAGTTTAACGAATAACGCGAATCCAAGAGGGGCAACTGGAGTTTGGACCGGTACGGGTGTAACTTCAAATATGTTTGATCCAGCAGCTGCTGGTGCGGGCTTCCATCAATTGGATTATGCTTATACTGATCCAATTTCACAGTGTAGCAATACCGGTAATTTCACTATTGAAGTTCAGGCGAAACCTGAGATTCAATTCACCACACCAACGGCTAGTTGTGCTGGTGAGCCATTCAAACTGGATGTAAACTTGACAAATGCTCCGGGTATCCTTTGGGGACGTCAAGGCGACGGTGAGTTTGATGCAGTTGGTTCCGGTAGTGGAACATCTAGTTTAACAAATACATTCTACTATCCGGGTAATGGTGATATCGCGGCTCAGCAGTTTAGAATCTTTGCCGAGACAACAAATCCTAGATATTGCCAACCGGCTCGCGTAGATGAAACCATAGGCATCTACCCTATACCTACTGCTTCAATTTCAGCAGATGATTTGGAAGGATGTAATCCACATACGGTAAACTTGGAGGCTGTAACCAATACCGGCCAAGGCGTTTACATCGAATGGGATTTCGGTGATGGCAATACGGTTTCAGGTAGAGACAACCAAAGAAATGCGGCTCATACCTATACTACACCGGGTCAGTTTAACATCACCTTGTACTTGAGATCCGATACAAGCGTAGGAGCTTGTGAGAATACTGCAACACCGGTTGTTGCAACAATTTTCCCAACTCCTGAGGCTGCAATGGATGCAAATCGTTGGAAAACAACAGTGGCCTTGCCAGGTGTTCAGTTCTACGATCGCTCAACCATCGATGGTGGTGGTACAATAAACTCTTGGTTGTGGAGCTTTGGCGACAGAAATGCGTCAACTTCTACCCAGCAGAATCCGTTCTTTGAATACCCAATTACAGAACCAACCGATACAGGTGAGTTCATGGTACAGTTGATTGTAAACACACCAGACAACTGTCCTGATACTGCTTACCATCCAATGCAAATTGATCCGGATATTACCGTGTTCATTCCAAACGCGTTCACCCCGAACAATTTTGGTAAAGCTAGAAACGATAGGTTCTACGTAGTGGCAGATGGGTTTGAATCATTTGAAATCACCATCTATACCCGTTGGGGTGAAGTGGTTTACAAATCTGCCGACATTGAAGAAGGATGGGATGGTATGTACAAAAATGTTGAAGCTCAGCAGGATGTGTATGTTTACTATGTTAAAGTGACATCCATGGCCGGCAAAGAGTTTGAATACTACGGTACAGTTACATTGCTCCGATAATTAATCTGAATATTATTCAAAGGCTACTCACTTGTGGGTAGCCTTTTTTTTGCCATTTGGTTTGTGAAGGATGCCTTTCTTATGGAAATGGTGAGTTGATTGAGTAATCAATTCAGAAGGTTATGGGCATTAAAAAAGCGAATCCTACCGGAGTAGAATTCGCTTTAGTATAAAGTTTAAGCTCAGCTTAGATGCTGAATGCTGCTTTTACTTGATCTACGTAATCTAGTTTTTCCCAAGTGAATAATTCAACATCAAGGCTAAGTTCATTGTCTTTTCCTTTGTTGAAAGTCTTGCGAACGGTTTCGTTATTTCTTCCCATGTGACCGTATGCAGCAGTTTCTGAATACATAGGGCTACGAAGCTTCAAACGAGTTTCAATGGCGTATGGACGAAGGTCGAATACTTGTTCTACGATGCGAGCGATTTCGCCATCGTTCATGTTCACTTTAGCTGTTCCGTAAGTGTTAACATAAACACCACATGGTTTAGCCACGCCGATGGCATAAGATACCTGAACTAAAACTTCATCACATACTCCAGCAGCAACGAGGTTTTTAGCAATATGGCGAGTAGCATAAGCCGCTGAACGGTCTACTTTGGATGGGTCTTTTCCTGAGAATGCACCACCACCGTGAGCGCCTTTTCCACCATAAGTATCAACGATAATTTTTCTTCCGGTTAAGCCGGTATCACCGTGAGGACCGCCAATAACAAATTTACCGGTCGGGTTAATGTGATACGTGATTTGGTCGTTGAACAAATGCTGCAATTCAGGTTTGATTTGCGCTTTGATACGCGGAATCAAAATGCTGATGATGTCATTTTTAATAACATTCAACATCATTTCTTCTGAATCAAAATCGTCGTGTTGTGTTGAAACAACAATAGTATCAATGCGAACAGGTTGGTTGTCGTCGTTGTATTCAATGGTCACCTGGCTCTTAGCATCCGGGCGGAGGTAAGTCATGATTTTACCTTCTTTGCGGATTGCAGCAAGTTCTTCCAAGATTTTGTGTGCAAGATCCAAAGCCAAAGGCATATAGTTATCGGTTTCGCGTGTGGCATAACCGAACATCATTCCTTGGTCACCGGCACCTTGTTCTTCAGGGCTTTTACGCTCAACTCCCTGGTTGATATCAGGTGATTGTTCGTGAATGGCTGAAAGCACACCACACGAGTTTGCTTCAAACATGTATTCGCTTTTGGTATAACCGATTTTACGGATCACACCGCGGGCAATATCCTGAACATCCAGGTAAGCATTCGATTTAACTTCACCGGCCAAAATAACCTGTCCGGTAGTAACCAAAGTTTCGCAGGCTACTTTAGAGCTTGGGTCGTAAGCCAAAAAATTATCTATCAAGGCATCGCTGATTTGGTCAGCTACTTTATCCGGATGCCCTTCAGAAACAGATTCAGAGGTAAATAAATATGGCATATTTTAAATTTAGAGATGCGAAAATAGCTTTTTCTAACGCTTGTTCAAAGCGGTTCAATGAAGCAAAATGGCAATTAGCGAATCTGAAAATCAGACGATAGAATTTCCGTTGTGGTGTCTTGTTCAATAACCTCATCTACCCTCGATAATGGCGAGCCGGAATGCAAAAAGGCTTGGAGCTCGTTTAGTTGTTCTTCCGTTCCTTCGGCACAACAAAAAACAGATCCATCTGCATGATTTTGAACAAAACCTTGGAGCCCCAAAGACATCGCTTTTTCTTTGGTATACTTTCTAAAAAAGACGCCTTGAACGCGTCCTTTGATGGTAAAGGTCTTTTGCATTAGCCAAAGAGGTATTGAAACAGTTCCTCCACTTTTTTCACCTGAATCACTTCCATGTTCTTCGCTTTTTTAGCGAGTCCTTCCTTCGGAATATTGGTGAAAAACTTCTTGAAACCGAGCTTCTCAGCTTCTACAATGCGCTGTTCAACCTTGCTCACAGGTCTGATTTCTCCCGATAATCCCACCTCGCCGGCAAAAACATAGTTGTAGGGAATAAAAAGGTCTTCGTAAGAGCTGAGTATCGCTGTCACAATCGCTAAATCCAATGCCGGATCTTCCAGTTTGAGTCCGCCGGTTATATTAATAAAGACATCTTGTTGAGCTAAGCGAAAGCCACATCGCTTTTCTAAAACTGCCAAAAGCATGTTCAAGCGCCGAAGGTCGTAGCCATTTACGTTACGCTGCGGAGTACCATAAACGGCGGAGCTAACCAAAGATTGCGCTTCAATCATGAGTGGCCGGGCACCTTCCAAAGCTGCTCCGATGCAGATACCACTCAAGTCTTCGTTTTTATGGGATATCAGAATTTCAGAAGGATTGGCTACTTCACGTAAGCCGTCGTTCAACATTTCATAGATGCCTATTTCACTGGTTGAACCAAAACGGTTTTTAGAGGCTCTGAGCAAGCGGTAATTGTATTGCCTGTCGCCTTCAAACTGTAATACTGTATCCACCATGTGTTCCAGCACCTTTGGACCGGCAATGAAACCTTCTTTGGTAATATGTCCGATCAGAAATAAAGGTATGTCTCTTTGTTTGGCTACCCGAATCAATTCGTTGGTGCATTCTCTGATCTGAGAAACTGTTCCGGGGGCCGATTCAATTAAGTCGCTTTGCAAGGTTTGAACCGAGTCAATCACGATGACATTCGGTTCTTCTTGATCTATTAAAGAGAGTATTTGCCTTAAATCAACGGTGCTTACCACATAACAATCTTCATTTCGAATGCCGATACGGTCAGCGCGCATTTTAATCTGATTTTCGCTTTCCTCACCGGAGATATAGAGAAATTTACCCTGCATCTGCACGGCCAGTTGAAGAAGAAGTGTCGATTTACCGATGCCCGGTTCGCCTCCCAAAAGGATGGCAGAACCCGGAACCATACCTCCACCCAAAACGCGGTTTAGCTCATTATCGCTTGTAAGAATGCGCACCGTATCTTGTTTGCTTAAGGTGTGCAAGGGGCTGACAGTCTTAATATTAGACTGTGCCTTGCCTTGGTATTTGCTTTTAGATTCAGGGGCAATTTCTTCTACCAAAGTATTCCACTCTCCACAAGAGGGACATTTGCCTACCCATTTTGCTGAACGGTATGCACACTGCTGACAAACGAAGGAAGTTTTTTTTGATGCCATTTCAACCCTGCGTGTAAAGATTACGTTAAATACTGATAAAAAGGGGAGCTTGGATTGCAATAAACAGAATTTTTCTATTTTTGCCACAACCCTTAATAGACCTTAATACAAACGTGATTATGAAAAAGCTATTTGCGCTGTGTCTTGCTATCGGAATGATGTTCGGTACATTAACCCCGGCTTTCGCAACAGAAGAGGCCCCGGCTAACGACACTAGTACTAAAACCGAAGAAGCAGTACCAGCAGCCGCTCCTGCAGAAGAAGAAGCTGAAGAAGCAGCACCATCAACAGAGGTAACTGAAGATGTGGAAGACAAAGGAATCCACCAAGTTATCAAAGAGAAGTTTATCGAAGGTGATCCGTTCTGGATGACTCCGGTATTGATTGTATTGATTCTAGGTCTGGCTGTTGCCATCGAAAGAATCATCACTTTGAGTCTTTCTACCATCAACAAAGACAAATTTGTAAAAGAAGTTGAAGAAGCCGTATTGAGCGGAGGTGTTGAAGCAGCTAAAGAAGTTTGCCGCAAGACCAAAGGTCCTATCGCTTCTATTTTCTACCAAGGCTTAGACCGCTCTAACGAAGGTATCAGCGTTGTAGAAAAAACCATCGTTTCTTATGGCTCAGTTCAAATGGGTCAGTTGGAAAGAGGTATGGTATGGTTATCCTTGTTTATCGCTCTTGCCCCAATGCTCGGGTTTATGGGTACGGTAATCGGTATGATCCAGGCCTTCGACCAAATCCAGGCTCAAGGTGATATCTCTCCAGCAGTAGTTGCGGGTGGTATTAAAGTAGCCCTCTTGACTACCGTAGCTGGTTTGATCGTTGCGATCTTCTTGCAATTGTTCTACAACTACATCGTTAACAAAGTAGACACCATGGTTAACAACATGGAAGAAGCTTCTATTGACCTGGTAGACATCCTGGTTAAAAACAAAATTTCATCAACTAACTAAGCCAACTCAACATGCAGAACGCATTTAAATTTATACTTTATATCGCGGCAGCAGCACTCTGCATTGGTGTAGCAGTGGCTGTCTACGGTATGGAAGACGGAGCCTCTGCAGGCGCTAACGTCGGACTGATTACAACCTATGTTTTGGCAGGTATTGCCATCGCAGGTGCGGTTGTATTCCCTATCGTTTACTTGATTCAACACCCTCAGCAGTTAGTTCGTGCAGCTATCGGTTTAGGAATTGTAGCAGTGTTGTACCTTGTGTCTTGGGCTATCTCAGGAAACGAAATCACCATTGCCTACGAGAAAGTTTCTTTCACATCAGCCTCTATGTCTAAGATTATTGGCGGAGGATTAATAATGATGTACATCATGATCATCGGAGTTTTGGTAGTAACCATTGCCTCCGAAGTGAAGAACATCCTTAAATAAGTAAGCATGTCAAGAAATAACAGATCGATACCGGAAATCAATGCAGGATCCATGGCGGATATCGCCTTCCTGTTGCTGATCTTCTTCCTGGTGACTACCACCATGGATTCAGATTCCGGTATCACGATCAAGTTGCCACCGCACGTGGAAGACTTGGAGGTTGAACCACCTCCGATCAAGAAAAGAAACGTGTTGGAAGTATTGGTTAACTCGAACAACCAGCTATTGGTGGAAGAGAAACTGATGCGCATAGAGCAACTTCGGGCGATGACTAAAAAGTTCATCACCAATAACGGTGCGGACCCTGATTTGAGTGATAACCCGTTGAAAGCGGTAGTATCCTTGAAGAATGACCGTGCAACATCGTATAAAGCCTATATCCAGGTTCAGAACGAATTGAAAGCGGCTTACCGTGAAGTTCGTGAGGATTATGCGCGTAACAAATTTGGAAGGACCTTCGATCAATTGTCTGTAGACAAGCAAAACGAAATCCTGACCATGTTCCCGCAGAAGATCTCTGAAGCAGAACCTGAAAAGATTGGACAGGAGTAAGCATTATGGCGAAAATCAGAAAGAAAAAATCATCGGGTAGCCCCGGCATCAATACGGCATCTTTGCCGGATATTGTGTTCATGTTGTTATTCTTCTTCATGGTGGCTACCACCATGCGTGAAGTAACCTTGAAGGTAAAAAACAATACCCCTCAGGCTACTGAAATTGAAAAACTGACAAAGAAGTCATTGGTAACCTTCATCTATGTAGGTCCTCCAACCAGTCAATTGCAAGGTGAATTTGGTACTTCAACCCGTATTCAGTTGAATGACGCATTCAAAACAAAAGATGATGTGCGTATGTTCATCGAAACTGAAAGAGCGAAGTTGAGACAGAATGATCAAAGCAAAATGATTGTTTCTATTAAGTCTGACGTAGAATCTAAGATGGGAATTATTTCCGACATCAAACAAGAGCTGCGTAAGGCGAATGCCCTCAAACTTTCTTACTCTGTTAAGAAAGCAGAAAGTGCCTTTTAATTAAGAATCACGTTATACATGAAAATCCCGGCCTAGGTCGGGATTTTTTTATGCTTTAAAGATGAGCGCTTCCGCCTCCTTTAAACTGTATACGGGCGTATAGCAGCTTTCATTTTCGCATACGTAGATTCGGCCGTCTGTGGCAGAACGTTCTTGGGTGAGAGGCAGTTGAGAGTTGGAACCGGTCTTTGCTAACAACACAGCACTGTGGTGCAAATGTGCTTCTATGCTGAATGCTTCTGCTTCGGCAGAACAGAGCTGGAATAGACCATAGGCTTCTTCTAAGAAACTGAGTCCCCAATAGGAATACCATGGGGCATATTTCAGGAATTGTGGTCTGATGGCTTGCAACATTTTCTCCACACGGGCCTTGTAAGCAGGTTCTCCAAAGTAATGGTAACGCTGATGCAATGCCCTACAAACCATGGCGTTGCCGGAAGAGATCACATCATCCGTAGCGTCTTTCTTCCTCACTTGCAAATCGGCTTGCTCACTTGGCGTGAAGTAAAAAAGAACGGCTTCTTCATCGCTAAAACGATTTAAAATATCGTCTAGGATAACTTTGGCTTTCACTAAATAGCGCTCGTCAAAACAGACTTGGTACAATGCAGTATAGGCTAAACTGAGCGAAGCCAAGTCTTCTAAGAACGCAGGTACGCTTAGGCCTTGTTTGTACACGCGGTAATACACTCCATCCTGGTACATCTCCGCTTCAATAAACTCGGCTAAGGCTAGGGCTTTATCAAGGTAGGCCGGATTTTGAAATGCGCGGTAAGCATCACATAGTCCTTCTAAGTAAAGGGCATTCCAAGATAGCAGCACTTTGTCGTCTAGAGCCGGCTCAATACGTTTGGCTCTTGATGCCAGCGCTGTGTTAACTGCATCTGCTTTTATGTGTAGCCATTGATTCAAGGGCATCTTGCGCAAAGCGGCATATTCGGCATTGCTAAAATGGGCATGCAGTATGTTTTTACCGTCTTCCCAGTTTCCTTTCTCGGTAATACGGTAATAATCCAAGAGAAGTGGAGCCTGTTCACCCCAAAGCGCTTCAAGTTCAGCTTTGCTCCAAACGTAGTATTGCCCTTCTTCCCCTTCACTATCGGCATCCCACGAAGCAAAATAGGCTCCTTTCCCATTCGCCCATTTGTTATCGATAAAGGCAATGGTTTGCTCAACAACGGTTTTATAAAGTGGATCTTGATTGTCACTATAGGCTTTGCTGTAAAGGGATAGGAGCTGGCCATTGTCGTATAACATTTTCTCAAAATGCGGCACCAGCCATTGTCCATCTACCGAGTAGCGCGCAAAACCGCCACCAAGCTGATCGTAGATACCCCCAAGAGCCATTTTCTTTAACGTGAAATGAACGAAGGATTTGATTTCCGCGTTTTGGCTTAGTTGCGCATAGCTCAACAAGAAATGGTAGTTATTAGGCAACGGAAACTTAGGTGTTCTGGCCATACCCCCGAACTGATAGTCGAATTGTTTGGCCCAGTTGTTTACGATGTTTTGGAGGTCCTTAGCCTGGAGTTTATCCGATTCTTGTACTTGGAGAATATCCATGCTTTTGATTCCTTCAATCAATTTGGCTGCATAGTCTTCCGCTTCCGACCTACGGTTGATATAGAGGTCGCGGACCTGAAACAAAAGCTGATTCCAATTGGCATTGGGGAAATAGGTACCGCCGTGAATTGGTCGGCCATCCGGTAAACAAAACATATTCAATGGCCAACCGCCGTGGCCGGAAATCAGCTGAACGGCATCCATGTAAAGCTGATCCACATCGGGTCTTTCTTCCCTATCCACCTTAATGCACACAAAAAATTCGTTCATGATATCAGCGGTATCTTTGTTTTCAAAAGATTCGCGTTCCATCACATGGCACCAATGGCAGGCGGCATATCCAATACTCACCAAAACGGGTTTATCATCGCGTTTAGCGATGGCCCAAGCTTCATCGCCCCATTCCATCCAATTTACCGGATTATGAGCATGTTGAAGCAAGTAAGGACTGCGGGCCTTGATCAGGCTATTCGTGTATTTTGGGGCTTCGTTATTATTCATTAATTTTTGACTCTCTATGCGCGGAGCAAGCAAGTTATTGGTTTTTTGGTGTATTCTAGGATTGGCTTTTTCAGCAAAGGCTAGCGATAGCTTGAGCTATATGGCTGATTCCGTGCTTCATGCAGTGCAAGAAACCAGCGTCTCGAAACTGCAAGATTTGGTTCCAAGTTATGCCGACTTAAAAACAGTTTACGACTCGACCGACGAAGAAATGATGAATTACCAGATTGGTATTCGTCAGAAGGAGCTTGAATTCTTGACTCGTCGCGACATGAAACGATTGGCCAAGTTTGCTAAAAGAGAAAAAATTGGTCTGAATCGCTTAGAGAAGGTGGAGGAACATTTACCCATCGCTACCAACGAAAAAGGCTACCGCTATGCCCGCTCATTTATGCTCTGCAATGCGGGAAACAGGCAGTTTAAATTGCACTTTGTATTGATTGAATTAAATAATCAATGGTTTTACGGTGAAGGTTTGAGCATTGAAGAGATTCAAGTAGCGAAGGAAATTGTTCCCGACTACGATAAGATCGACGCGGATTTAGAAAAGCGAAGAGAAGACAGGGAAAAGGCGAGGCTCAAAGCCATTGAAGACAAACGAAAGGCAGAAGAGGCGGAGAAGAAGCGCATTGAAAAGGAGGAATTGGAGAAGAAGAAGCAAGCTGAAAAAGAGGAGAAGGCTCGCTTGAAAAAGGAGAAAGAAGAAAAGAAGCAGAAGGAAAAGGAAGAGAAGGAACGTTTGAAAAAGGAGAAGGAGCTGAAGAAGAAACAGGAGCAGGAGGAAAAAGAACGCCTAAAGAAAGAAAAGGAAGAGCAGAAGAAGAAAGAACTGGAAGAGAAGGAGCGCTTAAAGAAGGAGAAGGAGAAACGTTTGAAAAAGGAAAAAGAGGAGCGCGAAGAGCGATTGAAAAAAGAGAAGAAAGAGAGGGAAAGACAGAAGAAGGAAGAGGAGGAGAAGAAAAAGAACCAGCCGGATAGTACCGGCCGGAACAATTAGGCTTTCCAGCGCTTGGTGGTATCGAGCATATAGTCGATGAAGAGCTCCATTCCGCGATCAAATTCGGCATTGCCTAGCGATTGACCTTCGGCATCCAGCACCTGTTTGATAAACTGGATCTCGAAACTTTTCGGGTTGGTCATCGCTGAGATATTCAATACACTGATAATTTTATCTACCACATAACCGAGCTGTACCGTAGGCATTCGTCCACCGCGGCCGGTACTCACACCCACAAAGGAGAATACCTTATTCTGCCAGATGGGGAGAAATGGTTTATCGGCTAAACGGTGTATCAAGTTAACGAGCTCGGCAGAAGGGAACCAGTTGTATTCTGGCGTTGCCATGATGATGGAATCGGCTTCCGTCATGGCCGCTACTAAACGGGCTTGAAAAGGAGTTAAGGCCTCCGGTTGTATATCAGGGCCATTGAAAAATGGAATATCAAAATCTTCAAAGCTGACTACGTTAACCTTGCGTGCGCCTCTTTCAAGAAGAACGCGTTCAAGGCCTTTGCAGGCTCTGAGGGTGCTGCTATTGGTACGGGATGAACCCGATAGAATTGTCACAATCATGGGTTTCAAAATTAGTTTAGAATTGAATGGATAAAAATTTTTTCATTCCGCTGTAACTTTATACTCAGCTTCGCGTAAAAGCAGTGTAATCGATTTAGGGTGACAACAAACGAATACAATTTATGTGTGGATCAGTTTGCCGATAGGCTCTTCCGATTTCTGTTAAAGAATACAGGAAATGAAGACCTAGCGCGCGATCTGGTGCAAGATTGTTTTGAGAAGTTGTGGATGAAGAAAGAGAACGTAGATTTTGAGCGAAGCAAATCCTATTTGTTTACCATGGCGCACAATGCCATGATTGATCAGTGGAGAAAAGACAAAGGCCACCAAGACATCGCCGATTATGAAGAGCAGGTGGGCTATGAGCAAAACCAATATTCAGGTTTGCGCCCAATCATAGAACGCGCTTTGGCTAAGTTGCCGGAGATTCAGCGGTCTGTGCTTTTACTGCGCGATTACGAAGGATATGATTATGCAGAGATTGGCCGCATTTGCGAATTGAATGAATCGCAAGTGAAGGTGTATATCTACCGGGCCCGTGTGGCCATGAAAAATTATTTAGGCGCTTTAAATCTGGTGGTATGATTACGCGAGAGAACTACACCGTATTTACAGAAGATTTCATCGCGGGCAAATTGAGTCCGGAGATGGAAGAAGCCTATATGGCCTTTTTGGAAGCCAACCCGGATTTGATGGACATTGACTTAGAAGAATCCGATGCTAAGTTGGATGATGGCTTTTTAAGTCAATTGAAGAAACCTATTCAAATTGATGAGCAGAATTTGGATGAAGCCATCATCGCTCAACTAGAAGGCGATTTAAACCAAGAGGAAGAAGAGCGATTGGAGGCCTTCATGCTGGCCCATCCGGAAAGAGAGGAAGACAGAAAACTCATCGCTTTAACGGTATTAAGGCCGTCTATTGGTGAGTATTTCCCAAATAAAAATGTACTGTATAAAAAAGGAGGCTTCCGCATTCCGCCGGCCATCTGGTATTCAGCAGCAGCCTCTGTATTGATTGCTGCCTTATGGATATACGGAACGGGTAAAAATGAACTTAATCCAACTGAGCCGGTTTTCAGTCAGGTAGAAACCTTTACCCAAGAAGAAGTGAAGCCTAAAGCGTTTGAAGAGATTAAGTCGGAAGTGTCTACCACGCCAAGTAAAGAACAAGAAGCTAACCCTTTAGCTCCGAAACGCGTTAACCGCCAGAGTCCACAACGCCATATCCCGGCCATTACCCCGGAAGAAGCGCCGCAAATTAAAAGGTTGGAATCCTTGCCGGTTATCATGGCATCGCTTAATGAAACTGAACCTAGCCTGACCGTGAGTCAACTTCAGGTGGCGCATTATGATATTTCCTTTAGCGATTTGGAGCTGGAGGCGGAAAAACAAGATCAGACTCTTTTGCAGTACGCTTACAAGAAGTTGCGAAAGACAGTCGGACAAGACGAACGTGTAGTTCCTGAAAATGAAATCCCACATGATGCGGCTACGATTGTTGCAGACAAGGTACGTAGCTATGTGGGCTTCAATGAAAGCCAGGAAACCGTGTCATTCCGCATTGGAAACTTCGAGCTGAAGAGAAAAAAGAGATAAAATTTCACTTTTCCTGTAACATCTATTCGATGGGTTCGTAACAGGAGAAACAAACAAGAAAAAATGAAAACATTAAAGACTATACTAAGTAGCGCAATGATGCTCGCCTTGACTGGAGGGGCTTTCGCGCAGACAGAACCTGCAGATACTACAAATCAACCTAAGGTAAATGCAGAGGTAACCAAAAAGGGAAACGCAGCGGAAGACGATAGAATCGTATTTCCGGTTGAAGGTGGCCGATTGATCGTCATTTTTGAAGCGGACTCACACAAAGTGGCCAAGACCGATTCGCTTAAAAAACCGTTTAAGAAAAGAGAGGCAGAACCGCGCGATTTTTGGGCAGGTATGGATTTCGGATTCAACGGATACCTTACTCCATCAGGTAATACAGACATGACAGCCGGAAACGAGCATTTCAACTACCGCATGGGCAAGTCTACCTACCTTGGATTCAACCTTTTTGAGAAAGACATCAAGCTATACAAACACCATGTGGTTTTGCTGACCGGTTTGGGTATCGACTACAATAACTACCGTTTCGCCCAAGATGTAAATCCTTTTGAGGCGGCAGACAGTAACGGCATGCGTACACAGAAAGACTATATCACCAATCGCTTAAAAACCTTCCATGCCACAGTTCCTTTGATGCTTGGATTGGATTTTAGCAAGCCGGGTAAAAACGGATTGCACATGGCAGCCGGTGTTGTGGGAAGTGTTCGTTTTGCTTCGTATACCAAAGAAAAGGTGAGAATTGAAGGTGGTCAATACAAACAAAACACCCACAACGATTTCAACCTGAATCCTTTCAGAGTAAATGCACAAGCCCGCGTTGGCTACGGAGACTTCACACTCTTCGCTAATTACGCACTCACACCGATGTTCAAGAAGGATGTAGGCATGCCTGAGGTCTATCCGTTCAGCTTCGGTGTATCATTCGGCGGATAAGCTCAATTCATACATTAGTTATACTTGCGTAAGCCCGGGACTTAGGTTCCGGGTTTTTTTGCTTTATCGAAAAACAATAAGCAGAGCCAAGCATTCACTACCTCATGTTTAGCGAGGAAATGTTTGGCAGCCTCGAAGAGTTCGTATTCCAGTGAGTCGGTATGGTGGGCAAAACGTTTTACCATGTCTTTAGCGAATTCGCTTTGTTCAAATTCAGCCACTAAATCGTCGCCCGGAATGGCTTCAACATTAGCAAGCTGTCCCAATTGATTGCCGGTTAGGAAACTGCTAAACCGTATAAATTCCGGCAGTTGATCATACCCAATGCCTTTGTTGCGAACGGGTTTTTCGATTTCAAATAAAGCATCTCCATACGCTTTACAATACCAATCGGCACCTAAGCGAGCCACCAGCTGAATCTTATTCTGATCAATCTTGCCATCAGCATCAAGCACTTCTTCGTTGATGTGCATGCGCAGGATCTCGCAAATCACCAAATTCCCTGCACCACCTTCTTGTCCGGTTTCTATGATATCACGCACCTTGCATTCAATTTGTACCGGCGATTCTTTCACTCTGGGAGCTTTAATGACTTCAGACGGCAGTTCGGTAAAGCCCGATTTCACAAATTCATTCACGCCTTTCGCGTACTCTGTGCTGGCTAGCGACATCTGCCAAACCATATCGTGGTTCACCACATTGATGCATACCTCCATGGTTTCTTTGATGTTCTCTAGGGTATGCTTAATGGTATTGTCGCGCACCCTTCTAGAAGGAGAAAAAATCAAGGTAGTTGGGTTGCTGCCAAAGACGTTAAAAAAGGAATACGGGCTTAGGTTCACGTTACCTTCAGCGTCTACAGTGCTTGCAAAGCAGATGGGACGAGGGGCAACGGAAGAAAGCAGATAGGCGTGTAGTTTGGCCGTCGGGATGGCGTGTGGATCAATGCTCAGCATGAGGCGAATTTAGGATTTTGCTCTTGCTTTTGGAATCGGGGATTAAGTCAAAATAACCAATACTAAGTAGATACACGGGGAGGAGTTTTATCTTATTTCGTAAAGTTTTACCTTGGCTTTGTACTTAATAATCAAACCATGAAAGATACCCTGAAATCATCTAATGGAATCGACACGTTCGAGTTGCAAAGCATCAAGGCTGTACGTGTTACTCAAGATCAATACAACGTAACCTTTGTGGGGAGCGATAATGGTGCAGGTACCAATCCTGTAACTCTCGCCTCAATGTATGACCCGGCTCAACATGTTTGCTTGTGGAATCTGGGAACCATTAACCCGGTTGACTTGTATAAAAACAACCCTATTCAAATTGATTTTGCGCCGTACAATACCGCTCCATTAAACGGATCGATGCCCGAAATTGAGGTAGAAGCCACGGCAGAAGAACCGAATGTTAAAAAGAAAAAGGGAGGGGTTACAATCGGTAACTCAAATGTGCCACCTCCAACATCAGTAGTTCCTACAGTGAGTAACCAACAAATTTGTGCAGATATCAGTATCGAAGAGCTTGAGATGAAATCAGCCGGACAGAATCTGCAAATCAAGGTTACCTATCAAGTAGAGGGTACGTCTTACAATTATAAAAACAATACCTATACGCCATTGGCCGAAGAATATGATTTATTGAGTTTAAACTTTGAGCCTGACCCACAAAGTGCACCACCCAATGGTCCGGTTACACAGAATATCACTATTCCCTATACCCCTGGCCAAAAAATAATTATCACCTTCATGGAATCCGGTAAAACGGGCATCCCTGATACTAAAAAAGCACTATTCTACCTCGAATGCTAAAAAGAACGCTGTTATTCTTGCTTACCATTCTAAGCTTGACCTTAAGTCAAGTTTGGGCGCAGAATTTTGATTCGTTACTCATCGCATACGATGGTGTGGCGCCTGAACTTTCCGTTCAAGAAAAACTGGATAAGCTGAAGGCAGTGGAGACTTTAGCCCGTGATAAGAAAAACAACGATGCCTTAGCCAATACATTAAGACGCATTGGCATCGTTCGTTTTCATTCAGGCGAATTGGAAAACGCTAGTAAGGCCTTGTTGGAAGCCCTTAGACTTCAGCAGGAAAATGGCAACCGATTCGGCGTGTTGAGTACCTTCATTACACTTGGAAACGTTTATTTCAAGATTGGTCAATCCAGCCAAGCCATTCGCTACTATGAAGAAGCGGCTGAAGAGGCAGAAGCCTTAAATTATAAAGTGACGCTGAAGAACATTTACCTGAATTTAGGACAGTTCTTAACCGAGGAATCGCGTTACGTTGAGGCAGAAAAATACCTTATGAGGGGCATTTCTTTCCTAGACAGCGTTAGCGATGTCTCGGATATCCCGTACTACAATGGTGCTCTTGGGTTTTTGTATTTGCAAACAGGCGACTATGCCAAATCTAGAAATTACCTGGAGCGGGCTCGCGTTGGGTTTAATGCAGACCATAACCTTTACGGTTACGCTCAAAGCACACGGAATCTAGCCTTTGTGCTGAAAGACATCAAAAAGGTGGACAGCGCATTCCAGTATATGCAGCTGGCATTGGATTCTGCCATGATTGCGGAAGAGCCGGAAACGGTAATTGAAATTGCGCAAGACCTCGGAAGCTGGTACCTGGAAGTGGGAGACACACTAGGTTCGTTTCACTTTATAGAATTGGCCAACCGATTAAAAGATTCTGTTATCAATGAGGCAGGGATTGAACGACTCATTGAAGCTGAGCAGAAATACCGCAGTGAAAGCAAGAGCAAGGAACTGAAGGTACAGAAGGAAACACTGCGCCAACGGAATTACCTGATATTATCTCTAACCATTGCCCTAGGCCTAGGTCTCCTAGCCTTCCTTTTGTATCGCTATGTGCGTTTGCAGAAAGAGAAATTGGTAAAGGCTGAACTCGAGAAGAAATCGATAGAGATTGATCAATTACTCCGACAACAGGAATTGAGCACCTTGCAAGCCCAGATGCAAGGTCAGAATGAAGAGCGAGACCGGATCGCTCGAGACTTGCATGATAGGCTAGGAAGTTTACTCTCCACCATCAAATTACAGTTCAGCCATTTTGAAGGCAGACTCACGCAAATTGAATCGGAGTTTAAGTCGACATACGGCAATATGATGACGCTAATCGATACGGCTTACGATGAGATTAGGCAGATTTCACACGACCTTTCTTCTGGAACATTAAACAAATTCGGATTCAACAAGGCCGTGCAAGAATTGGTGCAAGCCATCCAAGATGTGAACCCAATCCAGATCCACTACCTCTCCAATAAAGTCCCGATTGAAGATTATACGCAAATCACAGAATCGCTTTACCGTATTATACAAGAGTTATTGAGCAATACGTTGAAATACGCCGAAGCGAGTGAGGTCAATATTCAATTATCGCTTTTCAATGGAACGCTGAGCTTCACTTACGAAGACGACGGAAAGGGATTTGATCAGAAAGTGGCGGAGCAGAAGGATGGTATCGGAATGCTGAATATTAAAAACAGGGTGGAGATGATGCAAGGAACATTGAATATCGATACCAGCCCTGGGCATGGTGTAACTGTAATGATTGAAATACCTTTATAGCATGATTAAAGTAGCGCTAGCAGACGATCACGAAATGTTTACCGAAGGCTTGGCCTCGGTATTCAAAAACAGCGATAGTATTAAAGTCATTCATCGCTCAAATTCCGGCGAACAGCTTTTAGAGCGAATCAAAGAAGAGACGCCGGATGTGGTTTTGCTAGACATCACCATGCCGGGCGCCAAAGGCGATTCCGTTGCTGCTGAAATACTACGACGCTACCCGGATGTTAAAATCATCATGTTAACCATGCATCAGTCGGCTGATTATGTGCTTCCTTTGGTCGATTTAGGCGTACATGGTTTCATGCTGAAGAATGCCACCAATATTGAATTGCAATCGGCCATACAATTGGTTAACAGCGGAAAAAAATACTTTACCGAAGAAGCGGTGAAGGTCATCTCCAGAAGGAATATCCAAGAAGAGAAGGAAGATATCCAGCTTACGCGCAGGGAACACCAAATTTTGCAGTTACTCTACGAAGGATTGAGTGCAGCAGACATGGCAGAACGCATGTTTATCTCACAGTATACCGTGTTCAAACACCGTCAGAACCTACTGAACAAATGCGGATGTAAAAGTGCCACACAGCTGGTGAACTTTGCTATTTCTAAAGGCTGGATTAGCCTTCCATCAGAAGATTAAGAGAAGAACGGAGTCCTCAAACTCCGAACTCAAACTACTTAGGCCATTGCTTTCTCGATGCGGGTATCGTATGGCTCTTGGAATGCAGCGATGCTTCCGAAGTTTTCACCGTTTACCACAGCGTTTGTTCCGGCTACGATTCCAATTTCCATCACGTCAGCACCTGCATTGGCTACAATGTCTTTCACGGCTTGTACTTCGCTCGCTTTAACGCTTAATACCACGCGGCTCTGACCTTCACCAAACAAGAATGCATCTTTACGCATTTCGCTAGGGCAAGACATTTCAAAACCGAGTCCGGAAGCAAAGCCCGATTCCAATAAGGAAATCAATAAACCGCCTTCGGAGATATCGTGTGCAGAGGCTACTTTACCGGATTGAATGGCACTCAAAACTGCCGCTTGTACAGCTTTTTCAGTTTCCATATCAAAGTTAGGAGCCGGTGATTTTTCTACCTTGTGAATATTAACCAAGTATTGGCTTGATGCGATGTCTTCGGTTACCGGTCCAACAAGCAAGAGCACATCGCCTTCTGCTTGGAAAGCCAAGCCGGTGCGGTGTTCAGGTTTCTCAATCAAACCAACCATACCAATTGTCGGAGTTGGGAATACAGCCGTACCGTCGATGGTAGACTGGTTGTAGAAACTTACGTTACCGCCGGTTACCGGGGTTCCTAACGCTTCACACGCCTCTTTCATGCCTTGGATAGCACCAACAAACTGGTAATAAACCTCAGGGTTATAAGGGTTACCGAAGTTCAAGCAGTTGGTAATCGCTACCGGAACACCACCTGTACAAACGATGTTACGCGCAGCTTCACTCACGGCAATGGCGCCACCCTTTTGCGGGTTAGCGTATACGAAACGGCTATTGCAATCTACGGTCAAGGCTAAAGAGCGCTCGGTATCGCGGATCATTACAACGGCAGCATCGGAAGCTTTATTAGTGCTTTGGTTGATGGTACCTACCATGCTATCGTACTGACGGTAGATCCATCTTTTAGAAGCGATATTCGGAAGGTTAACGAGTTCCATCGCTACCGCTTTAAGGTTGCTAGGAACAGTCACCTTATCGGCATCAAACTTTGCAATTTCTTCAAAGTATTTTGGCTCAGTGTATTCGCGGTGGTAAACCGGAGCACCTCCACCCAATACCAATGATTCAGCAGGGATATCGGCACAAAGTTCACCGTGCATGTAGTATTGCACACGGCCGGTATCCGTTACCTCACCAATTTGAGCATAGGTCAAATCCCATTTTTCAAAGATCTCTTCAGCTGCTTTTTCTTCTCCTTTGTTTAGGATCACCAACATACGTTCTTGCGATTCAGACAAGAGGATTTCCCAGTCTTTCATATCCGGCTGACGCATTGGAACGCGATCCAAATGGATTACCATTCCGGTTTCGCTTTTAGCAGACATTTCTGCGGTGGAGCAAGTAATACCTGCTGCGCCCATGTCTTGCATACCTACTACCGTGTTGGTAGCGATTAATTCCATGCTGGCCTCTAGGATAAGCTTCTCCCAGAAAGGGTCGCCAACCTGAACAGATGGAAGGTCTTCGTGAGAATCTTCTGAGATATCTTTTGAAGCGAAAGCCGCTCCGTGGATACCGTCTTTTCCGGTAGCTGCACCGAAAATGTATACCGGGTTACCCGGCCCGTCTGCCGAGGCAGAAACAGTCTTGCCGTGTTCAACGATACCAACAGACATGGCATTCACCAGGTTATTGGTATGGTAGCAATCTTCAAAGTAAACTTCGCCGCCAACGGTTGGGATACCGAAAGCATTACCGTAATCGCCAATGCCTTTAACTACACCGCGCATTAACCATTTGGTGCGGTCTGTTTCCAACTTACCGAAACGCAAAGAGTTTAATTGAGCGATAGGGCGAGCACCCATGGAGAAGATATCGCGGTTGATACCACCTACTCCTGTAGCTGCACCTTGATAAGGTTCAATAGCAGAAGGGTGGTTATGTGATTCAATTTTAAAGCAACAAGCGAGGCCATTTCCAATGTCGACCAGTCCGGCATTTTCTTCACCGGCTTTTGCCAACATGCGGTCTGATTCACGCGGAAGTGTTTTCAGCCAAACAATGGAATTTTTGTAGGAGCAATGCTCACTCCACATAACGGAATAAATGCTGAGCTCAGTGAAGTTAGGCGTGCGGCCCAATACCTCTTTGATTTTGTCAAATTCTTCCGGAAGGATTCCTAGTTCCTTAGCTGTTTCTACGGTTACCTGCATGTTGTTTGATTAATCGCTGCAAAGGTAGGAGAATCAAGGTGCTATGCAAAGGGCTCGGAACACAAAAAAAGCCGACTGAAAGTCGGCTTTTGAAGAAACTTGAAACAAACACTATACACGGATTGTCAGTTGCCTGACACATATTTAACGTGAAAAAAATGCTGAACGTATATGCTATCCGAAATTTCTAGGGTGTCCAAAAGGTCTTCGGTTTCGGGGTTCAAAGGAAGGGGGTAAGTAGAGTGGCCATCCCGGTGTACTTCAAGGTAAACAGACAGACTTATCCCTAGAATTAAAAACAATAAAAGCGAGAAGGCGTATTTTCCCATGGTAGGGATATATACGAACTGTTTCGCTTCTTGGATTTAACCCAATCGAGAACCGTCTCTGCTGTATTCAATCAATGGATCTCCATGTCTAACAGGCTTGTTGCGAAAGTTCTCCAAGTAAACGCATAGAACCGTTAGAATGATTAGCAGGGCAAAAAGGCTGAGACTAACTTTTCCTTTCATAATCTTCGGTAGCAAAGTAAAAGACGGGCAGCTTAACGGGTTCTACTCAATTTTGGGTATTTAGCTGCGTCCGTACTTCTCGATTTGGTTTTTCATTCGATGCCGATTTATCACTTTGGTTTAATCCGGTATTATTTTCAGGTTAAATAGCATTCAAAACAGCTAAATTATTTTTCGAGGCCATTGCATGAATGCCGCGCCACGACTATCTTTGGGAACACTCATTCTTGAACCTGAACCATGACGGAATTTTTTGAGGGCATGGAACCGCTTCTGCGGACCTTTTGGTATATCGCCCTACCAACCAGTTTAGTTTTTATAATTCAAACCATCATGACCTTCATGGGCACCGATGCGGGCGATGGTGTAGAGGCCGATTTTGATTCGGACTTAGACGGGGCAGAAGCACCGTTTCAGCTGTATTCTTTGCGAAACCTAATCAACTTCTTACTGGGTTTTTCTTGGTCAGGTATCTCCTTTTACGATCAAATCGCTTCGTCGGCCTTGCTCATTGCAATCTCTGCCGCCGTAGGTGTTTTGTTTGTGGTGCTTTTTTTCCTCATCATCCGTCAGATGCTGAAACTGTCTGAAGACAATAGCTTCCGCATGGAAGAGTGTATTGGAAAAACCGCTGAGGTCTATTCCCGCATTCCGGGAACCAAATCGGGCAAAGGAAAAGTAACCTTAAGCGTACGCGGCTCAACCCGCGAATTGGACGCTGTAACCCTTGGCGAAGAAATCAGTTCGGGCACCATGGTTAAGGTGGTTGAAGTTTTAAGCGATAATATTTTACGAGTAGAATAATCCCTCTTTATGTTTTCATCAATTGCGATAATCATTGTGGCAGTGGTGGTGTTTTTCGTCACCATTACAGCCCTCATCTCGCGCTACAAGCGCTGTCCTTCCGACAAAATTTTAGTAGTCTACGGTAGAACCGGTGGAACTTCCGCTCGCTGTATCCACGGCGGTGGTGCGTTTATCTGGCCGGTAATTCAAGACTATGCCTACCTCGATTTGAAACCAATCTCCATCGAGGCTAACCTAACCAATGCCTTGAGCCGTCAGAATATCCGTGTGGATGTACCTTGTCGATTTACCATCGCTATCACCACAGACCCGGATAACATGAACACGGCAGCTGAGCGTTTGCTCGGCTTAAGTGCAAGTGAAATTCAAGAGTTAGCGAAAGACATCCTTTTCGGTCAGCTCCGTTTGGTGGTAGCTACCATGACCATCGAAGAAATCAACTCCGACCGCGATAAGTTCTTGGAAAACATCTCCAAAAACATCGATTCAGAATTGCGTAAAATTGGTCTGAAACTAATCAACGTAAACGTTACCGATATCAAGGACGAGTCTGGTTATATCGAAGCCTTGGGTAAAGAAGCGGCAGCAAAAGCAATCAACGAAGCGAAAATATCCGTTGCTGAACAAGAGAAAATAGGTGAAACCGGTAAGGCCTTGGCCGACCGCGAAAAAGACACGCAGATCGCAGAAACACACCGCGACCGCGACGTGAAAATTGCCATCACCAACAAAGACCGTGAAATTAGTATTGCTTCGGCAGAGAAGGATGAATCTATTGGTAAGGCAGTTGCTGAACGAGATACCCGTGTGAAAGTGGCTGAGGCAAATGCCATCGCGATCACAGGTGAGAATACGGCTAAAATTGAAATCGCCAACTCCGATGCTTTGCGTCGCCAAAGGGAAGCAGAATCACTCCGTATCGCCATTACCGCAGAGAAGGTAGAACAAGCCAAAGCTTTGCAAGAGGCTTACGAAGCAGAGAAGAATGCAGAATTAGCGCGTTCTGAAAGAGAACGCTCCTCACAGATCGCTAACGTAGTGGTACCGGCTGAAATCGCTAGACAAAAAGCCATCATCGATGCAGAGGCGGAAGCGGAACAGATCCGTGTGAAAGCAAAAGCGGAGGCAGATGCGATTTACGCTAAGATGGAGTCAGAAGCGAAAGGTCTCTTTGAAATCTTGACCAAACAGGCCGAAGGTTACAAAGACGTGGTTGCCGCTGCAGGTGGAGACCCAACACAAGCCTTCCAATTGCTCCTCATTGAGAAATTGCCTGAGCTTGTTAAGACACAGGTGGATGCGATTAAGAACATTAAAATCGATAAGGTTACCGTTTGGGATAGCGGCAATGGAAATGGCGATGGCAAGGGTGGAGGAACATCCAACTTTGTTTCCGGACTGATGCACAGCGTTCCACCATTGAACGACCTATTCAATATGGCCGGCTTGAATTTGCCTAATTACCTTAAAGGCGATGGCTACGATAAAGCCGTTCAGGTGGATGCCGAAGAAGTAAAAGACGTCCAGAAGAAAAAGACCAAGCCTAAGGTAGATCCTGAGGCGCCTAAGGAAGACTAAGTCTAAAGCCACCCTCGGGTGGCTTTTTTTAAACCCTCTGAACGGTGAATAATCTTAGCGAAATGAAAAACCTGAACCTAGCAATCTTGTGTTGCCTTCTGTTTGCAGCCTTACCGGCAACTGCTCAGCGTATAGCGAGCGATAGCGTCTATTATAACGGTAAGTTAATCAGCAAAGCAGAGTACGATAAAGAACAGAAACGGAAAGCGTACAAAAACTTTCATACCTATATGATGCCCGGCGTTTCTTACCTGATCTACACACCCAAGCGCGCAGACAGCCTGGGAAGCTATACCGGCATCAATATCGATTACTTGATTTCGGCTCGTGTATCACAAAATACCAACCCGGGTCCCAGTCACGTGAGGTTTTACGGTAAATTATCCATTTTGGGTTCCAGTAAATCGGAGATGCCCTCCATCTTGAATTACGGATTGGGGCTGAATCTCTCGGTAGAGAAATACCCGAACCGGAGGTTTTTCATTCCGTATTTTGGATTGGAGAGTGGAGGAATGGCGCAGCGCGGTTATGGAAATACCCTTCAGTTTACCCCTTTGTTAGGGATGCACATTGTAGCCCAAAGTAATCTCTTTGTAAACATTCATGCAGGCTATGTCTACCCTATTAAAAACTTTGACCAATACCAAGGTTGGACGGCCCAAGCCGGTTTCAACTTTGCCTTATGGTAAAAGAAAAAGCCACCCCGAGAGGTGGCTTTTCTAATTCTATTCAATTCCTAATTAGGCATTGGCATTTTTGCGAATGATGTTCAAGGCAGCACCTGCTTTGAACCATTCAATTTGCTGTTCGTTGTAGCTGTGGTTTGCCACGATGGTTTCCATGGTTCCATCGGTATGGTTCAAGACCACTTTCAATGGAGTGCCTGGAGTGAACTCAGTCAAGCCGATGATATCGATATCGTCGTCTTCACGAATTTTATCGTAATCAGCCGGGTTAGCGAAGGTCAAGGCCAACATACCTTGTTTCTTCAAGTTGGTTTCGTGGATACGAGCGAAAGATTTCACCAATACAGCACGAACTCCTAGGTGACGAGGTTCCATTGCTGCGTGTTCGCGGGAAGATCCTTCACCGTAGTTTTCGTCGCCTACTACGATAGTACCAATTCCGGAAGCTTTGTAAGCACGCTGTACATCAGGCACTGCACCTTCAGCACCGTGAATCTGGCTCTTCACTGAGTTGGTTTTCTCGTTGAAGTAGTTCACTGCACCAATCAAGAGGTTATTGGAGATATTGTCCAAGTGACCGCGGAACTTCAACCATGGACCAGCCATAGAGATATGATCCGTTGTACATTTTCCTTTGGCTTTGATGAGGAGTTTCAAACCGGTGAGGTTTTTTCCTTCCCAAGCTTGGAATGGATCCAGTAACTGTAAACGATTAGAAGCCGGGTCTACAATCACTTGCACACCTGAGCCGTCTTCAGCCGGAGCTTGGTATCCGGCATCTTCTACCGCGAAACCTTTGGTTGGCAACTCATCGCCTTTTGGCGGGTCAAGTTTTACTTGCTCACCGTTTTCATTGGTCAAGGTATCGGTCAATGGGTTAAAGCCCAAATCGCCGGCAATCGCTAAAGCAGTTACCAATTCCGGTGAACCTACAAACGCATAGGTGTTCGGGTTACCGTCGGCACGTTTAGCAAAGTTTCTGTTGAAAGAGTGAACGATGGTGTTCTTCTCTTGTTTCTCAGCACCTACACGGTTCCACATACCGATGCATGGTCCGCAAGCGTTAGCAAACACTTTCGCTCCAATCTGATCAAATACTTCCAAGAAGCCGTCGCGCTCAATGGTATAACGTACTTGCTCAGAACCCGGAGTGATGGTGAATTCTGCTTTGGTCTTCAATTTTTTATCGGCTACCTGCTGAGCAAGGCTCACGGCACGGCTGATGTCTTCGTAAGAAGAGTTGGTACAAGAACCAATCAAACCTACTTCCACTTTCATTGGCCAACCGTTTTTCTCAGCCGTTTCTTTCATCTTGGAAATTGGCGTAGCCAAATCCGGCGTAAAAGGTCCGTTGAGGTGCGGCTCCAAAGTGCTCAAGTCGATTTCAATCACTTGATCAAAATATTGCTCAGGGTTAGCGTATACTTCAGCATCACCGGTCAAATGAGCTTTAATGCCATTCGCTAGTTCTGCTACGTCAGCACGGCCGGTAGCGCGGAGGTAACGCTCCATGCTCTCGTCGTAACCGAAGGTTGAAGTAGTTGCTCCGATTTCAGCACCCATGTTACAGATGGTACCTTTACCGGTACAGCTCAGGTTTGTAGCACCCTCGCCGAAATATTCTACGATAGCACCGGTACCACCTTTTACGGTAAGGATACCTGCTACTTTCAAGATCACGTCTTTGGCTGAAGCCCAACCGTTTAATTTACCGGTCAACTTCACACCAATCAGTTTAGGGAATTTCAGCTCCCAAGGTAGGCCGGCCATAACGTCGCACGCATCAGCACCACCAACACCAATCGCTACCATACCCAAACCACCGGCGTTCACCGTATGGGAGTCAGTACCAATCATCATACCGCCCGGGAAGGCGTAGTTTTCCAATACCACCTGGTGGATGATACCTGCACCCGGCTTCCAGAAACCGATGCCGTATTTATTGGAAACAGAAGCCAAGAAATTGTAAACCTCTTTGCTCTCTTCATTGGCTACCGCCAAATCTTTATCTGCTCCAACTTGGGCAGTAATCAAGTGATCGCAATGTACGGTAGAGGGAACCGCTACTTTCGGACGACCCGCTTGCATAAACTGCAAAAGGGCCATCTGAGCTGTTGCATCCTGCATGGCAACGCGATCCGGAGCGAAGTCTACATAAGACTTACCACGCTCAAAGGACTCAGAGGCGTTACCATCCCACAAATGCGCATAAAGAATTTTTTCAGCAAGCGTCAAAGGCTTACCCACAGCATTACGGGCAGCTTCGATTCGCTCAGGGAAGCGGCTATAAACCGCTTTTATCATGTCGAGATCAAATACCATAGTTGTTCGTTAAATTATTCGCTAACACAGGGCGACAAAGTTAGAATTTTCACGCTTTTTATTGCAGTCTTGCGGGCTAATTTTCAGGCTTCTAATTTGACTTTTTTCATTCTTGGTTTAGATGGCTTTTGAGTGATGATTTTTTAGTCCTCCGCTTTTGCATTTTACATGAAAAGGGAACCGATGGAATTGCGCATCTTTGCCCATGATGGAAGACAAATTGCTCACGGTAACCCACGATTTGGTCAAGCAAAATTTCGATATAGACCAACAAGAACTTTTTGTGGAAGAAGCCTTGGCCAAACGCATCGAAGAGCTGATGAATTCCAATCCCATCCTCCTCAAAAGTATCTTTTACCGTATCGACTTAAACGAAAGCAAATTGGGCATGGCCCTCGTGAGCATGCAAGGCCCGGAGCTTTTTATAGAACTCGCACGTCAGGTTATTGAGCGATTGAAATTAAAAGCCGAAACGAGGTTGAAATACTCGAAGTAGGAAAAGTAAGACTGTAGGATTGTAGGATTGTTGAACTGATTTCCTCGGATGTAATAACGTTTTTTACCTAAATCATTTATCATGTCGTACCTTGTATCGGTTTTGTAGCCTGAGTGTTTCATAATGTATGTTTGGCTAGAACGATTGTTAATGATACGCGGTAGAAATTATGGTTGTATGCATGAAAACACGGCTTAAATGGAAAGTGAGCCTATGGGCAATGGCGGCAGTCTCAGCTATCTTTTTCCTACAAAGTTGTAAGCCTGAAATTCCGCCTACTAAGGGTCCTGTTCGTTATGAAATTGATGATTTCATATTTAATACATTCCTGTTTTCAATGGGATCCTGGTGGGCATTAGTCGATACCGTTTCCGGAGATCGTGATACGTTAATGATAACAGAGAGTGTGGCTCAGCATCAGAATGTATATGAAGGATCGGAATTTAAGTTTTACAGATTCTATTATAATTCGCGAGTGTGGTCTACGTCAGCTCAGAAATCTTGGCTAACTGAATATCTTTCTAATTCTTATTCTACAATTCAAGATAATTCATATCCTCAGTTTCAAATTTATAAAGATTCCAAAATATGGAATTTCTATTTGAATGGGTCTGAACTTGGAGATTCCTTACTCATTACTGCGGCCGTTATGGATGGTGTGAAAAAGGAGAATTATTTCACGGTACAAGGGAGTGGTGACTCTCTCTTAGTTAATGGAAAATGGCGTCTTGGGAAGTATAAAGCCTTTAAGCATAGTAATGTTCCTGAAGCTGAATTTGTTGATCAGTACTATGTGTTTCAAGAGCATTTTGGCTTAGTTTCTTTTAAAAGTGATGGTTCTCATTATGTCGTGGAGAACAGTGAGCTATTTCCGGTAATTCGGTAGAAATTTTGGAATGAAAAAGTAGTGATTCCCGGTATGCTCCTGATAATTTTTGGGAGGGTGTAGGATTGTTAGATCGATTTAATCTTTGTCCTTTACCTACAACCTGAAAATGAAGTTCAAGTTCACGCGGCGGGAGGTAAGGTAATTCGGTACGGCGTAGGTTTGTCCGTTTACATCGCGCACCCAGATAAAGGAGGCCGTATTCGCTACACCTAAAATATTAAACACATCCAGGCTTACCCAAGCCGTATGGAAATTCGACCAGAACTTGCCTTTGGCCGGCCTGTTTGGCGAAATGAATTCCCTGCTGAAACCCATGTCTACCCTGCGGTAAGCCGGAATTCTAAACTCGTCGTTATAGCGGTATAAACCACCCAAGAAATAAGGTAAGCCGGAGCCGAATACCACGTTCACATGTACTTTGTATTCTTCGTGACGAGGCAACTCATCCTGGAAGAAAATACCCAGGTTGATGCGCTGATCCGTTGGACGGCGAAGCCAATCGCTCACTTGTTCTGCACCATTCAAATCGGTGTACTTGATGCGTTCGCGGGTATGCAAAAAGCTCAAGCTAAACCACGACTCCAGTCCTTTGATAAACTCACCATTCACGCGGGTATCAATACCGGTGGCATAGCCTTGTGCATTGTTATTGGCGTAATACCGAATGCGGACGTTCTCGTAGTAATAGGGAATCAAGTTATCGAGGTCCTTGTAATACACTTCGCTAAAAAACTTAAACGTACGGCCCCACATCTCAAAGTAGGTATCAGCACCCAAAACGTAATGGATGGAACGTTGGGCCTTCACATCGGTTCTGACGGTGCCGTCTAAGGATCTTAATTCTCTGTAAAATGGTGGCTGATAGTAAACGCCCCAAGCGGCCTTTAGCACATAGTCGCGTTTTTTAAGTGAATCAGTAGCCACTTTAAAATTGTGTTTTCTGTTGGGTTCAAAAGAAAACTGCATGCGCGGACTCACTAAACTTTGTCCGTTGAGGTCCCAGTAGTTGTAACGCAAGCCGGCATTGAACAACATATTGCGCTCCCGGTCGAGGTCCCAAGTCTGTTCTACAAAGGCTGTCACCCTATTGGAGTTCAGGTTGTTTTTACCGCGTATGGTAGAATACAAAAACAGCGAATCGCCTGAATTATTTGGAATGCTATAGTCAGCGGAGTCGTTATACACCCATTCGTTCAATACGTCGTTGATGATCTCTTTGCGGTAGTCTGCACCGTAACGCAGGTTCCACTGGTTTTTGGTGTATAATCCACGAAATGCAGCAGTATACGCTTGCACCTGCAATTCGTTCCGAGCGTGGTTGATAAAGTAGCCGGCACCTCGGTTAAACTTAGCCTGCCCGAAGGTGCTTGAGCCAAGGTCCTTGTCTAACTCATCCAAGCGATAAGCTCCTTCCACGGTATAGTATTCCCGTTCATTGGAGGTAATGGCCGAAGCGATGAGTTTGTATTGGCTGTGGTTATTTGGAGTAAATTTTAGGGTAAGGGCATTGGTGCTGGTGAGGTAACGCATCAGCTCAGCCCCGTTAAAGAATACGGTAAGCTGCAAAGCCTGGGAAACGGTACCAAAGCTGGTTCGCTGACTTTCCGGCACAAACAAATAGCGATTGGAAGCCACGGCACCCAACCAACTCAGGTTCCAACGGGAGTCGAGGTCGTATTGCACCAGCGACTGCACATCCATAAACCTTGGCTGGTAATTGCCTTGCACGTCTAGGCTACCAAACAGATAAGCATTGGAACGAAAACGTGAACCCACCAGATAGCGAAATCTTGGTCCCTTTTTCCCTTCCACATACAAGGAGGCACCCAAGAAATTGATGTTTCCCCCAACACTGAAGCTATCCGGGTTACGGTATCTGATGTCCAAAACCGAACTCAGTTTATCGCCATACCGGGCAGAAAACCCACCGGCCGAAAATTCGATATTGTCTACTAAATCTGAGTTGATAAAACTGAGTCCTTCTTGCTGTCCGCTGCGGATTAACTGCGGACGGTAAATTTCTATGTCGTTAACGTAGATGAGGTTCTCGTCGTAGTTGCCGCCGCGCACATTGAAGCCGGAGCTGAGCTCATTATTACCTGAGGCAACGCCCAGTGTTTTTAATATGTTTTCAAAGTTCCCACTTGGGTTAGAGAAGCGTTTGAACTCACCGGGCTTTAAGGTAATCACCGAAATTTTTGTTCGGTCTCTTTGCGAGCCAATTTCAAACTCGGTGCCTTCTACCGTGCCGCGCATGCGCACGTCCAATGTTTTGGTTTCACCGGCTTTGATGGCCGCAACCTTGATCTTTTTGGTTATACTTTGGTATTGAAAGGTCAGGGTGAATGCCGTATCAGCAGGAACCTCCAGGTTAAACTCTCCATGGAGGTTGGTGGTGCTGTAGTGGTTGCTTGAGTTGTAGACCACATAAGCATACTCTAATGGTTTTCCGGAAGTGGAATCGAGCAATTTACCTGTCACCTTTGCTTTTTGGCCATAGGATGAGAATCCGGCCAGAAGGAGCAGAAGGAGGGTCAGGTAGCGAGTCATGCGTCTTTAAGGCAACGGGTTCAGGCGGCCTTTAGTATCAAGAAAAGGTTTTTAATCGATGAATCATGTTCTTCGGATCTGCATCAGCAAATACCGCGTTACCGGCTACCAACACATCAGCACCTGTTTCAACCAGCTTTTGGATATTGCCTGCTCCCACGCCGCCGTCAATTTCGATTAAGGCTTTGGAACCGCTTTTAGCGATAAGTTCTTTGGTATCGCGAATCTTTTTATAGGTATTCTCAATGAACTTTTGTCCGCCGAAGCCTGGATTTACGCTCATCAACAATACAAGGTCAATATCGGCGATGCAATCTTCCAAAACAGAAACAGGGGTATGCGGATTCAAAGCTACACCGGCTTTGATGCCCATGTCTTTGATGGCATGAATGCTACGGTGCACGTGGGTGCTGGCTTCGTAATGGAAGCTGATCACCTCGGCGCCTGCATCTTTAAAATCTTGGAAATAACGCTCAGGTTGCACAATCATCAAATGCACATCAAGTGGTTTGGTGGCATGTTTCTGAATGGATTTCAATACCGGAAAACCGAATGAAATATTGGGAACAAAAACACCGTCCATCACATCGATATGGAACCAATCTGCCTCGCTCGCGTTGATCATTTCTACATCGCGTTGCAAGTTGCCGAAATCGGCAGAAAGTATTGAAGGCGCAATCTTATGCATGGCGCAAAGGTAGAGAATTGAAGTTGGATTGTTGGACTGTGGGATTGTTAGACTGAGTGTAGGATAGTTGAATGTTTTCTGTTTGGTGATAGCTCAACCTTAACCTTAACCTCAACCTTATTTCTCAATGCACCACGATATCCGTGATATAGCCTTTTCCAAACTTCGCATCGATGAGTTCAATGATTTGGTCTTTGGAATAGCGGATTTCTTGCTTGAGTGGGGCAGAGCCGATCACCAAATGCAGCTCCTTGCCTTTGAGCCAAAGTTTTTCGGTCTTTTTAGCGATGAGTGGGCCAACCACTTCTTCCCAAGAATTGACCAGGTTCACTTCGTTCACCTTGCTTTTCAGCCGGTACATCTGAAGTACTTCCTCCAATACTTTTCCCAGTGGTTTAATGTCGTTTCCCATTATAAAGCGATGAGCTGAATTGGCTTATCCAGCGTTTCAAAGATACGACACACACGTTCAGGATGCGTATCACTAATAAAAATCTGTCCGTAGCCGGTACCCGCCACCCTGGCCATCAGCTGCGTAGCCCGTTGTTCATCCAGCTTCTCAAAAATATCATCCAAAAGAAGCACAGGCGCAAAGCCTTTCTGGACTTTCAGAAAGTCGAATTGCGCTAGCTTGAGGGCAATCAGGAAACTTTTAATCTGACCTTGAGAGCCGAATTTCTTCAGTGCATAGCCGTTTAAAGTAAACTTCAAATCGTCCTTGTGAAGTCCGCCATCGGTACGTCCAATGTCGAGGTCTTTGCTTCGGTTCGCTTTTAAAAGCTGTTCCATGTTTTGGTCGGCCAAATCGCTTTCGTATACCAAGCCGGTAGATTCTTTAGCCTGACTCAGTTCTTTATAATGCATTTCAAACAGCGGACTAAATTCTGCCACGAAGGCCTTTCGCTTACCATATAAATAGGTAGCCGCCTTGTTTAGTTGGTGGTCTAGGCTGTCAAGCAAGTGATGGTCTACATAACCGGATTCATTGAATTGCTTCAGCGCTTTATTGCGGTGTTCCAAAGCACGGCCGTATACGATGAGTTCTTGCAGGTAGTTCTGGTCGGTTTGCGAAAGAAGCTGGTCCATGAATTTCCGACGTTCATCGCTGTATTCGTTGATAAGGCGGATATCGCCCGGGGCAATCATTACCACCGGCATTTTTCCAATGTGGTCAGAGAGGCGTTGGTACTCTTCCTTATTAAAGCGAAAGGTTTTGCCTTCGCCCCGTTTCACCATGCAAGCCACTTCTTGCTCTTCGTCGAAAAGCACTTTAGCGAATACAGCATAAAAATCCTGCTCGTGCTGGATATTGGCCAACTCTGCATGCTGGAAATAGGAGCGACACATGCACAGGAGGTAAATAGCGTCGAGCACATTGGTTTTACCCGCTCCGTTGGGGCCATGAAACACCACGATGTCTTCCTCAAACCTAAACTGGGCTTTGCTGTGGTTTTTAAACGTATTGAGTTTGAGGACTTGAAACTTCATTTTATGGGTTTTTCACTCTGAAAAGCAGCAATTGTGGAATAGCTAAAAAAAGCTATTTTTGCGCTTCTGAGTAGAATCATGGCAAAAGAAAAGTTCAACAAAGAAACCTATCTGAACTGGTATGAACAAATGCTGATGATGCGCCGTTTCGAAGAGAAATGCGCACAGCTTTATGGCCAGCAAAAGATCAAAGGATTCTGTCACTTATACATTGGTCAAGAGGCGGTAGTTGCCGGTTTAATGTCGGCTATCACCAAAGACGATAAAGTTATCACCGCATACCGCGATCACGGACATGCTTTGGGTTGTGGAGTTACGCCAAACGAAATCATGGCTGAGCTTTACGGTAAAGCTACCGGTTGTTCTAAAGGCAAAGGCGGGTCTATGCACTTGTTTAGCAAGGAGCATAACTTCTTTGGCGGACACGGTATCGTTGGCGGTCAGATTCCGCTCGGTGCTGGTATAGCGATGGCAGAACAGTACAACGGAACCAAAAACGTATGCGTATGTTTTATGGGCGATGGCGCTGTTCGTCAAGGTGCATTGAACGAAACTTTCAACATGGCGATGTTGTGGAAACTCCCGGTAATCTTCGTTTGCGAAAACAACGGTTACGCCATGGGTACTTCCGTTCAACGTACTACCAACTTAGAAGACATCTACAAATTAGGCTTGGCCTATGATATGCCTTGTGGTCCGGTTGACGGAATGCAATGTGAAACCGTTCACGATGCATTTGCAGAAGCCGTAGCGCGCGCTAGAAACGGAGAAGGACCTACCTTCTTAGAAATGCGTACTTACCGCTACAGAGGTCACTCCATGTCTGACCCGGCTAAATACAGAAGCAAAGAAGAGGTTGAAGAATACAAAGCAAAAGATCCAATCGAAAGGGTGAAAGCGGTAATCCTGAAAAAGAAATGGGCTACCGAACAAGAACTTGACGCCATGGAAGATAAGGTGATGGCTGAGGTGAATGCGAGCGTTGAGTTTGCAGAAAACTCACCTTTCCCAACAGCAGAAGATTTGTATGCCGACGTATACCAACAAGAAGACTATCCATTCATTATTGAATAAGACAAACCATGACTAAGAAACACGAGCAAGACGAACTCGATATCGATAAGGCACTCCAACAGGAATTTACCAGAGCGGAAAATTTCTTCAACTCTAACCGCAAAACCATCCTTTATGTGTTGGCCGGTTTGGTAATTGGTGTTGTGGGTTATGTAGGGTATACTGAAATGATTCAGAAGCCTGCAGAACAAGAAGCACAAACCTATTTGTCTGTCGTTCAAAAGCAATTTGAAGTTGATTCATTCAACTTGGTAGTGAATGGTAACGGCACTGATTTAAGTGCTTTGGATATCATCGACGATTTCGGATCAACCAAAGCAGGTAACCTGGCTCATTTCTATGCAGGCAGAAGCTACTTGGCAATGGGGCAATTTGAAGAGGCTGTTGATCATTTGAAAAGCTTTAAGAGCGATGATAAAATCGTGAGTTCTTTAGCGATGGGATTGGCAGCAGACGCACAATCTGAATTGGGTCAACATGGTGAAGCAGCCGACCTTTACATGAAAGCAGCTTTGAACGATGACAATGCGATGACTGCTCCAATCTTATTGAAGAAAGCCGGTTTGCATTACGAAAAAGCGGGCGACTTTGAAAAAGCAGTACGTGCCTATACCCGCATTCAAGAAGAGTACAAAGAGACTCCTGAATTTGCAGAAATCGTTAAATACATTAACCGCGCTAAAGCTCGCGGCGGTATGCTAGACTAATGGCTACACATTTAAAAAATCTTTCAACGTATGACCCGGACAGTATCCCTGACGGGTCATCGTTTCATATAGGGATTGCTGTTGCGGAGTGGAATCACGACGTTACCGGCAAACTTCTCGAAGGCTGTTTGGATGCACTGGGTAAAGCGGGCGTTCCAGAGGCCAATATCACCGTTAACTGGGTACCGGGTACTTTTGAGTTGCCTTTGGCTTGCCAATGGCTAGCGAAAGAAAACAAGATGGATGCAGTAATCGGAATTGGCTGTGTGATTCAAGGAGAAACCCGTCACTTTGATTTTATCTGCCAAGCTACCGCTACCGCTATGCAAGATGTGGCGTTAAGCAGCAATAAACCTTGCATCTTCGGGGTATTGACTACTGATAACCTGGAACAAGCCTTAGACCGCAGCGGAGGTAAACACGGTAACAAAGGCGTAGAAGCGGCCGTTACTGCGTTGAAAATGCTTGGAATTCGCTAATTTGAGCTGTGCCGGTTAAGTACCTCAAAGGAAGAATACAGAGTTTTCGTTATGCCTTAAAAGGCCTCAAGGCTATGTTCTATAGCCACGAGAATTTCAAAATACATTTATTGGCCGCCTTGGTGGTGCATGCTGCCGGGTTCTATTATTCGGTAGCGCTACGCGATTGGGCTGTACTCTGGATTTGCATTACCGTGGTCTTGGCTGCCGAGGTATTCAATACGGCAGTGGAGGAAATCATTAACCTACTTCATCCGGAACATCACCCCAAAGCAGGATTGATTAAAGACATTGCCGCCGCAGCCGTATTGCTCACGGCAATCGGAAGTGTGGTTTGTGGCCTTCTAATCTTTTGGCCTTATGTTTTTGCTTAAGAATTGGCTGTAAGGTTCAGCTTTTTGTAACAATCATCGATACTCTTCAATAACAAGTTAATATACTGATTGCGGTATTTCTCTGCCGAAAGAGAGATCAGCATACCCTTGGAAGCAAGGTCGTTAATCCACTCCTGAGTTTCATAGCAGTACTGAGGGTGTTCGGTTTTCAGATAGCCGTAGCCGTAATTGCTTTTGTAAGTGGTAAGCTCAGAACCAAATCCGAGCAACATATTCATTTCGCCGGTATTCAATTC
Organism: Bacteroidota bacterium; assembly: GCA_006226545.1. GTDB lineage: Bacteria > Bacteroidota > Bacteroidia > UBA8524 > UBA8524 > M1806. Next base: position 44,918 of record SBGR01000061.1, read on the forward strand.
GCTGTGAAATAGCTGCAGATCGCCGGCTTCCCAATCTTGAAATTGCTTTTTGCCTGAGGCACACCAGCTGCGTACTATTTCAACAATAGAACGAAGTTCTTCCAATAAGGTCACTGCATACGCATCTGTAATCAGGTGGTTCTCGTGGCTGTAAAGGATTTGTTTTAAGGTACTATCCAAAGGCACCGATCCCCATACTTCTTTGGAATTGGCGGCAAGCCAACGTTTCAGAATCTGAGTACACATGTTGATGAGCTCCGGGTTTTGCTCTTCCGGGTTTTCCGGATCGTGGATCTCATCGCCGCTAAATACCATGAGCTTAAACTGTAACAGCGCAGGCGAAAGGAAATGCAAGAAGAAAGGCAAGTCGTCAGACGAGAGCAGAATGCTCAAGTTAGAGCGGCGGTGCACCAGTTCCATCTGGTTGCTAATCTCTTGCAAAAACAAGAAGCTATCGTATCCGTAAGCTGGTCGAGCGTATACAAAGGTCACCTCTTCAATGGAGTCGATAGGGAAGAGCAAACTTTGTTTAAGATTGAGTTTGCGTTGAATTAGCAAAAGTTCAGAATAAGTCAAGGCCGATTGACCACGCATACGGCGGTAAATTGAGTCTACACTCGTTTCCAATATATCAGCTAGCTCTTGAGCCAAGTTAAAACTACTGGGAACGGCATCTTTCAATCGCTCAAAAAAAGCAACCTGTTCTTTGTTATCCATCCTAAATCAATTTGCAATATATGCAACTCTTCAGGCACTCGGAGCGGGATTCTTGCGAAATGTGCAAAACACCTCGCGTGAGGCTAACTGCTTCTGCAAAATTCCTTAAAAATTTCTGAGCGAGTTGCAGTATTCAATTTTAACAGGCCGCTGACAGAACCCAGCTTTGCAGTACACAAACAGACAGTCTTATGAAAATGACAATCAAGTATGTAGTAGTGCTTTTAGTAGCCCTTTTAAGTTTGGAGGTTAAAGCCGGCGAAACAAAAAAAGAAGTGTATGCCGTATTGAATGTAGATGTGAGCGGAACAAATAACGTTGACCGCAAACAGTTGGGGAATATCTTACGAATGCACTTAGAAAAAACCGATTCATTCCAGGTAATTGACAAATACGATATGGCTTACCTCTTGGCAGACGAAGCCGATAAATTTGAATACTGTTACGGCAAACTCTGCTTAACTGAATTAGGTAAGAAGATTAAGGCCGATAAAGTAGTGAGCGGCACTGTAGATGTGATGGGCGACATGATTATCGTGACCCTTCGCAGGGTGGATGTGGCTAGTGGCGAAATTGATAAAACGCTGGTGAAAGAATACCTCAACCTGACAGTTGAGTTGGGCTATATGCTTCAGATTAGTTTGAATGAGTTATTAGGCTTACCTAACCCGGAAGCCTTGGTGGTGAGCTTAACTAAAAAAGACGCCTTCGCAAATACACACAATACACCTTTTTCACCACGATTGGCAGTTGACGGACCTCGTTTTGGCATGTCGGGCATCGCCGGGAAATCGGCTAAGATTTTATTGAGGGAAGAAAACCAAGGCGGATTTAACGCTTACCCCATGAGTTTTCATTTTGGTTACCAGTTTGAAAAGCAGTACCTCAACGAAGGGAACTTTCAGGCCCTATTTGAATTCATCCCAATGTTAACCGGATTAGAACAAGGTCGTGTTTCTGCCAGCTTCACCTTGATGAACGGCATTCGCTCTAACCGCAACGGATGGGAGTTTGCCTTTGGTCCGACTATATCAACCGTTAAAATTGCCAACGTTGCACAAGATGCTACCGGCAACTGGTTAACAGAATCGATGTGGAAGGAATTGCATCCCGGACTTATGCCGGAGAATGGTTTTAGAAAACAATTGGATAGCAGAGGAGAGATTAAACTGGATGCCGGCTTTGTGCTCGGTATAGGTAAAACATTCCGCTCCGGTAATTTGAATATTCCGGTCAATCTTTTTGTGGTACCGAAAAAAGACGATTTCAAGTTTGGAATTTCTGTGGGATACAACTCTTCGCGCTAGGGAGCGAAGGGTTTATAGAAAGGGAAAGCCGGCGTTAAGCCGGCTTTTTTATTTCGTGTTTACTAACCCCTTAGTAAAGACAGAATCCCTGTTTCGCGTATGAAATTCACTTAAAAAACGCAGAATGAATACAGAAGGTTGGATAGGGACAAAAAAAAAGCCGGACGGAGCCGGCTGGTTTTTAACTGAGCAGGTCAAAAACCTATTACGCACTAGGCGCAACCAAACTTAAGGGGCAAGGGGATCAAGTACTTGTTAATAATCAGCACTTTACTAGGTTCTGAGGTTCATTCCCTTCTGGTTCCTTGTTTGCTTGGTTTCGTATTAGACTACAAAACGAGTTTTCGGTTGCCTAGGTTTGAAAAAAAATTTCCGCCGCAGGGGGCGGAAACTTTTCCTGTTATTAAAAACTACTCACTCTTCGTAATCTTATAAACGGTGAAAGCCTGATCAGAGTAGACGTATAAGAAGTATACTCCTTTAGGTAATTCACCTAAGTATAACTCCAACGAATTGAAATTATTTTCCGTTGTCACCGAAATAATTTTTCCGTTCAGATCTCTTACTTCTGCGTTGATAACCGGATTAGCACCATTCGATTCAACGTATAACTTGTCTTTAACCGGGTTCGGGTAAATACGGAAACTGGAGGCTGGCAATTGAACCGAAAGGGTTTTGAGGTCGATACTTTGTGTGTTCACTTCAAAATTTAACTCATCGCTCGATTCATTGCTTGAATTCAAGGTAACAAAGTAGGTAGCGGTGCTTTTTCCTGGAATATCAACGGAAACCTTATAGGTGCCGTAAGCCAAGTCTTTGAATTCATACCTGCCCGCATTGAAGGTATAGGTCACGGCCACAGGCTTATCTTGCGTATCAAAGAGATTTACTTGAATACCATCTAATCCGGCGCCATTTTTATTAGCCCCCTGACTAATATAGCCTCCAATAAATCCTGGTCCACCTGGATTGGTTCCTAGAACCATGTCTAGAGTAAAGCCACCATAGGTCCAAATATGATGTTGGTTAGCGTAGAAGTTAGACGAGATTTTATGTCCTCCCGTCCATTGAGTGGAATTTGTCATGTAGGTAGGGAGGTAATCGGAATAGTATTTAGATCCCGGTAATAACGCACCTTTAATCATGGTATACCCTGTAGAAGGCAAGCAACTGAAGTCGACCCAAATTCCTGAATCAACGCCACTATAGAGGGTGATGGAGTCATTGGATCCAATGGTCCAGTTGGTAGAATCAACCGTAATAAAATAGATACGGATGGAGTCGTAATCATTCAATACCTGACCGTTAAATTGAAGGTATACGAAGTAGTCGTTACTTGCTACTCTACCACAATGGCTTATTTGGAAGTTTCTGCTTCCCGTACAAACCGGATTTCCGTTGTTGTCGAGTCTAACGCTATTAACCGTAAAGTTGCCGGATTCTGGAAAAACATAGGTTAAACTATCACCCTGAACACTGTCAACCGTGTTTCCATGGCTGATATACCATTTCATCGCTTGTTGATTAATTACAGCCGGTGGGGCCACAAATTGGAAGGCAAATGAACCAAGTTGATGGAATGTTTCGGAACCACACGGGGGGTAACTCGTCACCCATTGCGCAGAACTGTCTTTACACGTGGTTGAATTAATGGTTAGGGTTACCAAATGCGATCCATGCGTATTAAAGGTTCTTGTTTGAGAAGCGCCAGAGTAGAAACCGGCATTGTCAAAAGTCCAACGGTAGCTTGAACTAGGTAGGCTTTGAAAATCTGCGGTAAACGTAAGCTTGTTCGGGGTGATATAATTGGAGCTGAAATTAGCTGTACAAGGAGAGTTTCGTGGAACATATACCTGAATACTGTCCTTTTGATTTACACATAAACCGCTGCTGTCGGTCATGGTGAGTCTGATGGTATAATTTCCAGAATCTTTGAAGAAGATGTGTGGGTTACCAAAACCGAGGCTTTGGAAGGTACCGCCATCTAAATCCCAAGTGTAGATCGCTCTATTTTGGCCCGACAAATAATTCAAAACAGTGCCATTTAAGCTGTATTGAATAAAGTTTGAATCGGCATAAGGCGTTCTGTTTAACACCAATTTACACTGAGACGTATCGGTGATAAAGATGCTATCAACAGCAGAAGCCGAAGTGAAATTATTGTAGGCATGGTAGTTTACATAATGCCATCCCGGAGTGGTAAACCAGTAAGGGCCCGAGTTTAAGCTGATAAGAGTGTCTGTTTGATCAACCACCATGTATTGTTGGTATTTGTATCCTTTGCTTGTCTGTTTCAAGGTATACATACCTGTTCCGGCTGTGGCAGGCGTAACGCTATGGCTTAAGATGTAAACCTGGGTATCCAACATCGCGGAGAAGTTGACTACCAAACTATCGTGGCAACCGTTTCCATTATTCCAAACCAATTTGGCTGTTTTTGCACCGGTATGGCTGAAGATATGGTAAGCTGTTGGTCCGGGGCGAATGGAATCTTCAATGTACCAGAGGTAGGTATGAAATGGACGGAATCCTTGAAAGGAGAATACATAGCGGAGGCTATCGGAAACGAAGGTATTGTAGTTTGGTACCGGCGTTGTGCAATCTAGGCCAACACCAACGGTTCGGCTGAAACTATCAATGCAGCTTCCATTCTTAATTTTTAATTTGATGGTAAAACTATCCGGCCACTGAAATGTATGGTTAATGCTTGAGCCGCTACCGGTCGTATTGTCTCCGAAGTCCCAAGTATAAGTTGTAGGCAAAGCCGATAATATGGAAGAAGAATCTTTGCAGTAGGCCGAAGCACTAGTTGGAAGAATATCCCGAACTCCAAAATATGCATCGCAATTTGTATTGATGTAGGCAGTATCATAGCTGGTAATGGTGCAGTTGGTGATGTTATCTGTAACGGTATGGCTAATGCCGTAAACACCATCTTGAGTATAGGTATGTGTTGGATTTACGGAAGTGGAGGTTTGTCCATCGCCAAAAGTCCAGACATGACTTAAATAGGCATGATTTTGAGCTGATTGCAATTGAATATCGCGTAAATTGGATTGAAGCGAAAACTGACTATTGCAAGGGTAGCTCACGCGTACAGTATCCGTTAAGGTTTCTTCGCAATGGCCGTTGGCTGCTCTAACCCTATGTTGAGCCAAGTAAACCCCGGGTTGAGCATAGGTATGATTGATAGCGATGGTATTTGAGCTATCGCCATCACCATAAAACCAAGTATGCTGTAAGCTTTGATGATAGCTAACAGGGTAAAACGAGGATGTCAGGGCAGTATCGTAGTGGTTGAATGCCGCATTGCACTGGGGGCTACAGTGTAAAGTGATGTTGATATTGACATAGTTCCCCGTATAACTGGTGGTATAGGTTTTCCAGATTCCGCAATCTTGGTAATTCACCGTAATCTGATTGCCGGTATATCCGGAACTTACCACAAAACTATCTACGCGGTATCCTCCCGAAGCATAGCTTCCGGTGAGGCTCAGTGCATTTGGATTAGCCGTACTATCACTATTCCGAATGGATGCGTTCACAGTGAAGTTTGGCGCTACATTAAAGGTGTCTGCAAAGGAGACACTCACGGATAGGTATTGGGCTTTTGCTGTTCCTAAAAGGAATAAACTAAAGAGGCATAAAAGTAGGAGACGTTTCATAAGCTGTAGGTCTTTGTAATTAGACTTCAAGATGGTCAATGGGTTGCCTGCAATAGAAAAAAAAGCCGACCCCTCAGGCCGGCTCTTTCTGCTTACTGTTTAACGATGCGTATTCGACTGAGGTAGGTTTCATCACCGGCCGTAAGTAAATACACTCCGGATGGTAAGGCACTCAAATCAAGTTCGATTTCCGTATCGCTATAGCGATTTGGTTGAATCGCAATTTGCTTTCCGTTCACATCGCGTAATTCTGTCCATTTTAAGGGGTACTTGCTCGTACTAGCAATGCGCACTTTTCCCGTAGTTGGGTTTGGATACGCTTTGAAAACGCTCGACTTTATCACGGCCAAATGGTTGATCACACCAATGTCTTTGCTGTTGATTTCAAAATCAATATCGTCTACAGATTTAGTGCTTTGGCTTAGCGTCACATAATGAATAGAAGGAAGTTTTCCCGGAATCTCTACCATGAGTTTATAGCTTCCATACGGAATATTATTGAACTCATACCTTCCGGCATTGAAGCTATAGGTATAGGTCACAGGCTGATCATCCAGGGTATACAGATTGATTTGGATACCGTCTAGTCCGGCGCCATTTTTATTGGCTCCTTGGCTCACATAACCACCGATGAATCCAGAGCCGCCCGGGTTATTTCCCCTCCGCATATTGATGTTGGCAAATTGGTAACCAATGCGATTCACATAATGGTTTGCATTGCTCCACAAGGTGGCAGAATCAGAATAGGTAGGCAGAAAATCACTGTAGTATTTGCTTCCGGCCATGCATGCAGCCTTTACCAAAATAGGTCCTTGCACACAAGTCAAATTGAAGTGGAAAAAGCCGGTATCCGTATTTCTCAAGGTCATGGAATCATAAGCCGCTAAAATGCCTAAGCTGCTGTTATAGGTAATTACGTATACTTTAAGAGAATCAAAGTCAGCTCTTAAGGTATCATCAAATGAAACTTGGCCTAACAAGATTTGATAGGATTGACCTAGAAGTCCGCAGTTATTCAAGGTAAGGCTAGTTGTCTTAATGCAGCTCGTACTAGCCGCATTGTTTGATGGATCAACCGCAGTAGCTTTAACCATATAATTGCCTTGACTAGCATAAACATGTGAAATGGTATCGCTTGCAGTTATTTGAATGGTGCCATCTCCAAAGTCCCAACGGGTGCTTGAGAAATTGGAAACAGTGCTGCCTCGCTTAAACAAGATTTCATAAGGCAGGGTTTGAGAGTAGTTAAAGTTCGCATTGCAATTAGCATTGGAATAGATGGTCAACTGAGAACTTTGAATACAACCTTGACTTGTCTTGAAGATGGTAAGTTTAACCGTTTTTAGACCGGTTGTACTGTATTCGTGCACCGGGTATTTCAAATTACTGATGGAGCCATCTCCAAAGTCCCACGCATAGGTGTCGGCTAAGGTATCAGTTGGGGTGAACCTGTATTTGGCTGTGCTTATAGCATGGGCATTGAATGTAGCGATACAGTTACCGCCGTTTTGCGCATTGGTGATGGACATTATCGTATCTGCACTTAACGAACATAAGCCTAGGCTATCATTTACCTCAAGTTTTACTTGGTATTGGCCATTGTATTGGTAAGTATGCGTTGTACTTGAATATTCGTTATCCAAACTATCACCATCTCCAAATACCCAATGGTACTTGAGCTTTAATCCAATGGCGGAATAGTGCGAATTATTGTAGGCGATATTGGAATAGTAACTCACCTTGCCACTCGGGCTGGAGTATTGACTTTTCGTGATTTTCCGATCCGGACTCCCAAAATAACATTGATTACTTTGACTTTGAACAGTTACCGTTAGCGAGTCTCTGAAATTGGCATTCCATACCACCATTTTTACCTGGTAGGTGCCGGCTTGCAGGTACCAATGCGACTTATAATTAAAATTGGTATAGCGGAATCCGGTGGAGTCCCGTGTTCCGTCGCCGTAGTCTATGTACCCGCCGGTTTTGTATCCTTTACCGAAACCTAAGAAGCTAAAGAATCCGGAATTCTCGCCATGCGTTATTCGAATGGAGTCGAGAACCAAAGAGCTATCGTAAGGCATTCGAACTCGGTAGTTAAAACTGTCCAAACAATTGAGTTTATTATCGAGGTATAAGCGAATATCCACGCTGTCTTGCGAAACGGAGGTATACGCACTTGAATACCCGTTAGAACGGCTGTTGTCAGGCCATTTCCAAGAATAGTCTGCTCCATTGATAACGTCTGTATAATTTACGTAGATGGAATAGTTCTGTCCGTATGGCGCATACTGTTGGCTCAAGTTGATTAGCGGCTTACGGCAATCCATGCCTACCGAGTCTTGTCTGTAAGCGGTATCAATGCAGGTTCCATTTTGCAATATGAGTCTCACCGTTTTAACACCCGGGCTATTGAAACCTAAATGGATGGTTCCATTGCTTGTATAGGTATTGCCGCTTTCTGTTTCCCAGTAGAAACGAGTAAAATAACTTGAGTTGTAAGTGGAAGAGTCTATAGTGACAAGGTTATTGATGGTATTGCCATCCCTTAAGCCAAATTTAGCCTCACACGAATTGTTCACGTAGACCATATAGGTTTGCGATTTATAACAGCCGTTTCCGCTAATGGTATGGACTACACTGTACGCACCATATTGCGAATAAGTATGTGTTGGATCTATGGAATTACTGGTGCTGCCATCGCCGAAGTTCCATGTATGATTCCAGCTTTGATCTTTGTATCTCGATTTAAAATCCACTTTGAGTTCTTCACCTCTGTATTCAAAATCTGCAGAACAGGGGATATTGATGTAGAGGGTACTTCGGGCTGTGTCTGAACAACCCAATTGGGCATTGCTTACGATATGGACTATGTCATAGCTACCGGAAGTGAAATAAAAATAACTCGGTGAAGTTTGAGTTGACGTAGCACCATTGCCAAAATCCCAGAAGTGCGAATAGCCTGAAAGTTGTTGGTGCGGGGTAAATTGAATAAGCTGATTGTTCGTTGAGCCGATATTGTATCCGGCAAAACATGGAGGATCACATGGCAGGGTGATAACAAGATTTAAATACCAATTAGATGAGCTAAAGAAGGTATCGATCTTATGCCAAGAACCGCATGCAAAGTAGTTGATGGTGATAAGCCTGGAAGTATAAGAAGTGGTGGTATAAAATGAATCTGCCGCTACTCCGGGTCCAAGGTATACGCCATTGTATTGAAAGGCTTGGGTTACGGTTGCGCTATCTGAGTTGTTTACAGAAGTAGGCACTGCAACAGGCCAATTACCATTATTGGCATCCTTGTATTCAATATAGACGCCTCCGCTAGATTGGGCATTGGCGGAGAGCATCCATAACAGGCAAACTATAGATAAGATGAGCTTTTTCATAGGCTTGAATTTTATGTTGGACAGAATTTGGCACTGAGGGTTGCCTCCGTTTCGATAAAGAATCAACACGCATAAAAAAAGCCGACCCTCAGGCCGGCTCTTTCTCTCTCGCTAAATAATTACTGTTTAATGATGCGCAATCGGCTAATCAGCTGGTCGTTGCCGGCTTCTATCAGGTATACACCCGATTCTAATCCGCCCAAATCCAACTCCAATTTATCCGGTCCGGCCTGACGCATTTGCACCACGCGAACCTTACCTTGAATGTCCATCACGCGCACAAAGGTCAGCTCTTCACCCAGTGTACTTTCTATCGTGAGCTTCTCCGCCACCGGGTTAGGGTAGGCTTTGAAAAGGTTCGCACGTACGGCAAACGCAGAATTCAATACACTGATATCGGTTGAGTTCACCTCAAAATTGAGGTCGTCTGCACTTTGTTTCGCTTGACTCAAAGTAACGTAGTGTATAGACGAGGTCTTGCCCGGAATCTCCACCAAAACCTTATAGCTGCCCAGAGCTAAGTTGCTAAACTCATACCTGCCTGCATTGAAGGTAGTGGCAAAAGCGACGGGTTGATCCGTTGCGGTAAACAGCGTCACCTGTATCCCGTCTAGTCCGGCACCGTTTTTATTGGCTCCTTGGTTGATATAGCCACCAATAAATCCCGGTCCGCCCGGATTGGTTCCGGCAATCATGTGAATCTGAATTCCGAAATTGTTATTCGGGTTGAACTCCCTTGCCGCCGACCACAATACAGCGCTATCTGCATAGGTAGGAAGGTAGGAGCTATACAGTGATGAACCCGGCATTAATGCGGCTTTAAAGAGGTTACGTTGGTTGTAATCGCAGTCTTCAAAATAGAACCAGCCGGAGTCTTGGTTGTAAATCACCAAAGAGTCTAAGGCGGTTAAAGTTTGGTTTACAGAATCGTAAGCGATGCGGTAAACTTTAGCCGAATCATAGGCCGTCATGAAGGAAGTAGGGAAGATAACCTGCCCGTGGTAACCCGCCGGGAATCCTACTTTACCGCAGTTGTTCAATACCGTAGATTGTGTGGTATAGCAGGCTTGAACATTGTTCACCAATACATTGCAACGGAAGCCAAAGTTCCCTGCACCAGGTAAAGTCACCGTGATATTATGTCCTGTAACCGTTGAATTGATGCCCGGTCCGGAGATAACCCATTCCGAGGTGCCTACGCTTGAATCGTTGCGGGTGAGCCTGAACTGAAATGGACTAAGCCAAGTTTTGGTAAAGGATGCATCGCAGTTTTGTGTTACGGTATTAAAGGTCCTGAAGGTGCTGTCAATACAACCTTGCCCGAAAATAGTGAGATATGCGGTATAGGTATTTGCAGCGGCATATTGGTGGTAAATGGTGTCAACCGCGGAGGAGGTGAAATTCTGCATGTTGCCATCGCCAAAATTCAGTTGGCAGTTTCTGCCTGCAGGCCAAGTATTGGCAATAAACTCAACGTTATTATTGCTCATCACATTGTAGTCGAGGTTGGTAGTGCAAGAGCTGTCGACGAAAATCATTTGTACCGAAGAATCTTGGCAATAAGAGCCTTGCTTCACCGTATGTGCTAAGAGGTGATTTCCGGCTCCGGTGATGTATTGACCGTGCGTTCTGCTGTTGGAGATAAGCACATTGTCGAGGTACCAAGCATGTGCTGAGTTAACATCGGTTGAAGACATGCTCAGGTAGCTAAACATATCGATGCCGTAGTTAAAGCTAGCATCGCAGGTATAGGTGCAGGGTAAGGTAAATACGTGAGCGATGGTACTGTTTTGACTTAAGACGGTGTCAAACTGAACGGTTGTTCCACAGACGTTCACAGAAAAGGAAATTTGGTTGCCGGTATAACTGGCAGGAATCGTTACCGAATCAATGATGCGGTAGGTGCCGGTATTGCCGCCGTAATAGCCGGAATAGGCCATGTCGTAAAAAGCTTGTCCGTTGGTGCTGGAATCGGTGTTGGTGACTTCCAAGGTTAGATTGCTTGGCCATAAGTTGCCGTTAGCATCCTTGAAAGTCATCTCATAGTACTGAATAAATTGGGCCTGAGCGGTCCAAGCGCTGATGAGGAACATCAGCAGTAAACTAAGTTTTTTCATAGGTTGCGATTTTACTTTTAGACAACACTATGCGTAGTGGGTTGTCTCAAAATCGCGACCCTTCCATTTTTTTTTGCTCGGTAAAAGGAAATAGATCGGGGTTACCAATGAGAGGAAAACGGAGTAAAACTCGTAGAATACAAAACGCAAGAAGCTGCTTTTCTGTCCAACCAAAATACTCAATGTGCTGAGGGCAAAAGACTGAATCAAAAAACGGGTGAACCAGAGGTAAAGGGCCATCTGCGGAAAGAAGATCAAGCCTAAAATCAGAAAGGGTTGAAATGATCCGAAGAGCACCAACAGCATTTTCCAATACAAAGGCAAACCTTGTCCGCCCGTAAGCCAACGTTTTCTTTGCTGCATCAAGGTGCCCCAGGTTGGAGCAGGTTCGGAGCCATTGGTATTGGCCGCTTCACAGAGGTGAATGGCCTTCCACCCGGCTTCTTTTATCGCTTTATACAAAAGGAAATCTTCAGTGATGCTGAAGGGCAGTTTCTCATAACCGCCGGTAGCCCAATAGGCCTCTTTTCGCACAGCCATATTATTTCCCACCGCTGTGGCGCCCAGTCCAACACGGTCGAACGCAAAGAGTATCCCCATAAAATACAGCCAATCCAAATGCTGCATCCGGGCAAACCCTGATTTACCGCTGATGGTTGTTGTGGCACTCACGCAGCCAATACCTTCTGTAAACCTTGGCATCATGGAGCTCACCCAGGTAGTGGGCACTTCAATATCGGCATCGGTAATAAAGAAAAAGTCACCCTGAGCTGCATGGGCTAGATGGGCTAATACATTGGCCTTCTTGCGGGCATTGCCCAATTCCGATTCAATCTCAATCAGCTTAAAACGCGGATCTTTATCGCAAAAGGCTTGCACCAATTCTGCTGTGCGGTCTTCGCTTTGGTCGTTGCCAATCAGAAACTCCAAACGGTCTGCCGGGTAATCCAGCTGAGCCAAACTCGCTAAACAGGCCATGATGTGTTCTTCTTCGTTGCGCGCTGCCACCAGCACGCTTACCAAAGGGTAGCTTTCATTTTTCGACTTCTTTTCATCGGCTTTGCCAAAGGCCTGCAATAACATCGCTAGCACAAAAGCCTGAACAAACAAGTAGAGGAAAAGCGGAATCAGTAATAGAATCACAGGGCCTTGAATTGAAATCCGCGTTGGTGAAAATGTTCGAGGTAATCAGGCAATAGCTGAATCAAATTATGCCGCGCTTTTTCGCTGTCGTGAAACAGGATAATCGACCCGGCCTCGCTGTGTTTCTTCAAAGCATAAGCACTTTCGGCCACGTCTAAATCTTTCTCGTAATCGCGTGAAAGTAAGGTCCACATGATCACTTTATAATCCGACTTCTTCAGTTTCAAAGCTTGCAAGGGCCCAATTTTGCCGTAAGGCGGACGAAACAATTTGGTGTCGGTTAAGGCCTCACATTGTTCAATATTGGAGAGGTAAAAATCGTTTCCCGACTTCCACCCGTTCAGGTGGTTGAAGGTGTGGTTACCTAGCGAATGTCCTTCGGCTTGAATACGTTCTACCACCTCGGGGTAACGTTCTACATTGTCGCCAACACAGAAGAAGGTAGCCTTGGCTTGGAAGGCATTAAGTTGGTCCAAAACCCAAGGCGTAATCTCCGGGTGCGGGCCATCATCAAACGTAAGGTAGATAACAGGTTCTTTCTCTTTACTCACCTTCCAAGTGAGCAAAGGATTGAAGAGTTGAAATATTCCCGGTGTTGTATACCGATACATTTTTTGATTTTATCGAGCCTCGCTCAGTCATGACAAAGAATTTATTTCCTTTGTTGCTGGAGATTAAGCCCTATGCCTAACGCAAAGATAATTTTATCCTTCACTTTACTGCTCCTTCTCATTAGCCCGGCTCAGGCACAGAAGGCGTGGACCTTGGAGGAATGTATTAGTCATGCGCATCAAAATAACCTGAACATCAAACTTCAGGAGATCAATGTGCAGACGGCTAAAATCAATTTAACCGAGGCGCGTATGCAGCCACTGCCGAGCTTAAATGCTACGGTGAATCAAGGTTATAACTTCGGACGTTCCATCGACCCTTTTACCAACCAGTTTGTGGTGTCGAGCTTGAGCAATTCCAGAGCGAGTTTGTCTACCGGTATTACGCTCTTCAACGGTTTCCAGATTTACAATAACATGCAGTCGCGCAAGCACCTTTTCACGGCTAGCAAGTTCGATTTGGAGGTGAGTAAAAACGACCTCGGACTCAATATCGCTAATGCCTACCTGCAGGTCCTTTTCGCTAAAGAACTGGTGAAAAGCAATGAAGCACGTTTGCAAAGCAGCGAGGTGCAATTGCAGACCCAACAGAAATTTAAAGAAGCCGGACGGGTGGCTGAAAATGCTGTACTCGATATGGAGGCCCAGGTGGCCAACGATAAACTCAATTTGGTGAATGCGCAGAATCAGCTCACCATGGCGAACCTTTCACTTTTTCAGTTTCTAGACCTAAACCCCGACAGCAATCAAGTGGCTGTTCCCGCCTTGGATTCCATTCCGGATGCCGGCGTGTTTAGCGCAGACCAATTGTATACTGCGTATGTGCAGTACGCACCTGAGTTGAAGGCAGCCAATGCCCGACTCGAATCCGGTATCTACAGCTTGAGAGCAGCACGCGGCGCCTATTATCCTCGTTTGCTTTTGGGTGCCGATATCAATACTGTTTATTCGGAAAGTAACTTGCAACGCAGTTCCAGTGTTTTGGGTTACAGCCGATTGTACGATGCCAATGGCAATGTGATTAGCACCGTTCCGGTAAATACGTTTACAAGCGATGGGGTAACGCCATTCTCTCGTCAGCTTTCAGATAACCTTGGACAGACGGTGGGTTTCTCACTCAGCATCCCGATTTTCAATAATTACCGCACCTTGGCTTCGGTAAAACGGGCGCATCTCAGTTATGAAAGCACGCGCATCAATAGCCTGCTCACGGAAAATACCTTGAAGCGTCAGATTACCCAGGCCTATACCGAATACACGGCTGCTAAGAGTCGCTATACCGCTTCGAAACAAAGTATGGACGCCCAGAAAGCGAGTTTAGACAATGCAGCGAAAAGACTAGCGGCCAACTTGATTAGCACGGCTGATTACCGCGTATTGCAAAGCAATTATGAGGTGGCCGAGACCAATTATATTCAAGCGAAATACGAGCTCATGTTTCGCTATAAAATCATCGACTTTTACAAACACGGAAGTATAAAAGCGCCAAACGAATAAGGCTATGGCTAAGAAGAAAAACAGAAAATGGATTTACATCGGTGGCGCATTGATCATCGTTTTTGGAACTTTGGTAGCGGTTAAGGCAAACCAAAAAACCAAACACGCCGTAAGCGTTGCCAAGGCCGAAGAAGCACAGATTACTGAGATTGTGGCTGCCAATGGTGTAGTACAACCGGAAGTGGAAGTGAAAATCAGCTCGGAGGTATCGGGTGAGATTGTAGACTTATACGTGAAAGAAGGCGATTCAGTAAAAGCCGGCATGCTGCTTTTGCAGGTGAATCCGGATATCAGCCAAAGTAACGTGGAACGCGCCATGGCTTCGGTACAAAATGCCAGAGCCAATTTTGAAGCGAGCAAAGCACGACTTGGTCAGGCGCAGGCTCGATTTAAGCAAGTGCAAGAGCAATTCAAACGCAACGAAAAACTGTTTAGAGAAAAGGTAATTGCCGAGGCTGAATACCAAATCTCCCGTGCCGATTTTGAAAGTGCCGAAGGCGAAGTTTCAGCAGCAGAGAAGGCCGTTGAAGCAGCTCGGTATACCGTAAAAAGTTTGGAGTCAACCTTAAGCGGCGAACAAAAGAGTTTGCAAAGAACCAGCATCTATGCGCCAATGGACGGCATCGTTTCTAAGCTGAATGTGAAAAAGGGCGAACGTGTTTTGGGTACCATTCAGATGTCGGGAACGGAACTTTTGCGCATCGCCGATTTCTCCAGCATGGAGCTAAACGTTGATGTAGGAGAAAGCGATATCATCCGCGTTAAAGTGGGCGATACCGCAGAGATAGAAGTAGACGCACACGATAAAGTGATCTTCAAAGGCGTGGTTCGGGAAGTAGCCAACTCGGCGAAGAACTTGGGCGTAAGCACCACAGACCAAGCCACCAATTTTGAAGTGAAGATCAGCATCTTGCCTTCTTCCTATGCGGAGTTGAAAGCCAAGTATCCAGACAAAGCATCGCCATTTTTTCCGGGTATGTCGGGCATGGCTGAAATACACACCAATACTGTACGTAATGCCATTGCGGTTCCCATCGAAGCGGTAAGTACCCGTCAGCGCACGGATAGCACGGATAAAAAAGGAGAAAGCAAGACTACTGAAATAGTGTTTAAATTTGTCGACGGAAAAGCCGTTGAGGTGAAGGTGAAAACCGGTATCCAAGACAATAACCTGATCCAGATTTTGGAAGGTGTTGACACGGGGATGCAGGTGATTACCGCACCGTACTTCTTGGTTGCCAAAGACCTTAAAGATGGCGACGAAGTAATGATTACGGACAAGGACAATTTGTACAAAAACACGAAGAAAGATTGAAGATAGCGGTTATTGGTGGCGGTAGTTGGGCCACAGCACTGGTTAAATTAATTAGCGATAAAGGGCTGGGCAAAGGCATTGAACTCACCTGGTGGTTGCGCCGCCAAGAGAGCATTGAGCACCTCAAGAAATACAAACACAACCCGGATTACCTCAGTTCGGTGGTATTGCCAACCGAGCAGATCAATTTAACTACTTCATTGCCCGAGGCCATTGCCGATGTGGAGATGGTTATCTTAGCCATTCCTTCGGCCTTCCTCTACGATCAACTCCAAGAACTTCCGGAGGATGCCTTCCAAGGTAAATGGGTGGCAAGCGCCATCAAAGGAGTGGTTCCGCAAACCTATGAGGTGGTTGGAACCTACCTGAAGAACCGTTTCAAGATGCCGGAGAAGGACCTTTTGGTGATAGGCGGTCCTTGCCATGCTGAGGAGGTGGCGCTGGAAAAACTTTCTTTCTTAACCATCGCTTCAGGCTCACAGGCTAGTGCAGACAAGCTTGCTGCTATTCTGGAGTCGCGCTTCTTGAAAACCTCCACCAGCCTTGATTTGTACGGAACTGAATATGGCGCTGTTTTGAAAAATGTCTATGCCATCGCTAGTGGCATCTGCCACGGCTTAGGTTATGGCGATAATTTCCAGGCGGTATTGATGAGCCAAGCCATCAAAGAGATGGAGTATTTCTTGGATCAGGTGAGTCCGATGGAACGTGATGTAAACGACCACGTCTACTTGGGCGATTTGCTCGTTACAGCGTATTCCCAGTTTTCTCGTAACCGCACCTTTGGTAACATGATAGGCAAAGGCTATAGCGTCAAGTTTGCGCAGCTGGAGATGAACATGGTGGCAGAAGGTTATTATGCTACCAAGAGCATGCACGAGCTTCTTTGGAAGCTCAAAATCAATATGCCAATTCTGGAGGCCGTTTACAATATCATCTACCAGAATGCCATTCCGAAAAATGAGGCTCGCCGCCTGATAGAAACATTTGACTAAAAGATGATGTTGCGCTGACATTGTGCCGTGGGCAAGATTTTACCTTTGGTCCATGAGGCTGCGCATCCTGCTTTTCATTCCCTTCTTTCTCTTGCTGACTGCTTGGGGATTCTTCGGTCACCGGACTATCAACAATACCGCGATCTACGCCCTACCCGAGCCACTCATTCATTTTTATAAGGCGCACGCCAACTACCTCACCGAACATTCAGTGGATGCCGACAAGCGCAGGCACATGGTAGAGGAAGAACCGGTTAGGCATTACCTCGACGCTGATTATTACGAACAAGCCTTGCCTCTGGATACCATTCCGCATTATTGGAATCAAGCCATCCAATGCTTTAGCGAAGACACCATCAAAGCCTACGGCATTGGTCCTTGGCACTTGGAGAAACAAGTCTATTTTTTGCAAAAAGCCTTTAGCGAAAAAGACATCGCTCGCATACTCAAGCTAAGCGCTGATGTGGGCCACTATACCGCCGATCTGCACGTTCCTTTGCATACTTCGCTCAACTACAACGGACAACTTACCAACCAAGTGGGTATCCATGCCTTTTGGGAATCGAGGTTGCCGGAGCTCTTTGCAGAAGACTATAGCTTCTTTGTAGGCAAAGCCGAGTATATCCCGAACATTAATAAAGCCATCTGGACAGCCTTCGAGGCCTCCGTGGCAGCCCGCGATTCGGTATTGCGCTTTGAAAAACAACTGGACTCAACTTTCAAAGGAGAAAAGTATGCCTTTGAAGACCGAGGCAAAGGATTGGTGAAGACTTATAGCAAAGCCTATTCAAAGGCTTACCACGAGATGCTTTCCGGTCAAGTAGAGCGACGCATGCAGGCGGCTATCAAGCTGCTTGCCGACCTCTGGTATACCGCTTGGGTGAATGCCGGCTCGCCGGATTTAGGAGAAGCGCCAAAACTTGCGCCGCCGGATTCCTCAGAATTGGTTAGTCCTAAGCTCGGCGACCACGACTAAAGACCAAATTGCTCGCAGTTCTCGTTGGACTTAGAGAAAACGGCTAAATTTGGTTGACCTATGAAATTTCTCCTATCACTTATCCTGTTACTTTCAGCTCTGCTAACTCAGGCCCAAGTGGCTGTTGAGCTGCCGAAGATGAATGTGGTCTATATCGGCCTAGACAATCCGCTGAATGTGGTGGTGCAAGGGGTGCCGAGGGAATACATGAAGATTCAAAGCACCGGAAATTGCCAGGTACTGGATACCAATGAATCCTATATTCTGAGATGCCGTAGAAGAGGAGATGAAAAGCTGCTTATTGTAAATTCACAAACCGGTGATACTCTTGGTGAAAGGTCGGTTCGTGTTCGTTCCATTCC
Organism: Bacteroidota bacterium; assembly: GCA_006226545.1. Classification (GTDB taxonomy): domain Bacteria; phylum Bacteroidota; class Bacteroidia; order UBA8524; family UBA8524; genus M1806. The sequence goes on from SBGR01000061.1 coordinate 63,012, forward strand.
CAAACCGGAATTACGCTTTGGCACCTTGGAGTCAGGGTCTCATTCTAGAGGAGCCATTATGGCTCAACCCGGTTTGTATGCGACCTTAGGAGAAGGCTTTGCCTATGAAGGGGTAAAGTATGTGGTGGACTCAGCCTTGGTGATTTTAGAATCTTTTGAAGCAACGGTTGTTTGCAAGCAAAAGGGAACACGCACGCCATTGGAATTACGCGCTGCCATGCGCTCTGATTTCACACGCTTATTGGTGGTAGAGCCTTATGTGACAAGCATAGAAACCGATGAGCATTTGCTGGTATCCCCTTTATACATTACGAATCGTTCGCTTACCGCCAAGGCAGTTGCGTTCTTTCCAAGCGCGAGCTGGGAAAAGACGATTCCGGAGCTGGGACAGTGCATCAGCCTCATGCACGATTCCATTGTGTATTTTGAAGAGGGAAAACGCCATCTCGTTATTTCTAAAAGAGGAAAAGCAGGGCTTCCGAATGATTTACTGCATACGTCGGATAGAGATACTGTTTTGCATATTGCACAGGGTCAATACCATTCATTTTACCCCGCCAATGTGAGAAAAGAAGAAGGGGAAGTGAGATTCTTGAGTGATACCTTGTTTAAGGCAAATGTTGAAGGTGTTAAAATGCTTTTAGCCGCTGGAATTGAACTCGCAAGCATACCTTACAGTGTTGAGATGAAATTAGATCACCACTATTACCCTGTTGGGGAATGGAAATATTATTACCCCAATGGAAAGTTAAAAGCTCAGGGAACCTATTCGATAGACGGGGTATTTGATAATGATACATGGTCTTTTGAGGATTATTCTCCAACAACACTTCAAATCAAACGGACAGGCATCTGGTATTTCTTCAATGACCAAGGTGAATTGGTGGAAAAGATCAACTACGATAAGTGAGAGGGTCGCGGGATATGCGTCGTAAGTAGCGGGTATCGGGCTTTAGAAGTGAAGTCATTCGTTTTAGTATCAATGTTTTACTAGGGAATTAGATAGTCTAAATGTCTTAATGTCTTTTAGTCTGAATGTCAGGAAGCATCGCCTCCTTGTGTTTAAAAATTAAATTGGTTTAATTGCGGTACCTCTCTAATTTTGGTCGCTTGATAAGCTGAATTATGAAATTTATTGTTTCGACGTCTACTTTACTTCACCACCTGCAAACCGTTGCGGGCGTGGTGGTGTCTAAACCGGTGATACCTATTCTGGAAACCTTCTTGTTTGATATCAAAGGAGGAAATTTAATTGTTTCTGCTTCGGACTTGGAGACTTCCATGACCACCAGCATCAAAGTGGAGGCCGATGAGGATGTGAGTATCGCTGTTCCATCGAAGTTGTGCATGGATATCCTGCGCACTTTGCCGGATCAACCGATCACCTTCAGCATTGAAACCGACAGCAATAGCATCGAAATTCATTCAGGTAATGGTCGCTATAAACTAGCCGGACAGCCGGGTGCCGATTTCCCTAAAATTCCGGAAGTAGAATCCGAATCTTCTTTCAGCATCAAAAGTGAAGTTTTGTTGAACGCCATCGGTAAAACGGTATTCGCTACTGGAAACGATGAGCTTCGCTTGAACTTAACCGGTATCTACGTAGAGTTGAAAAACGACAATATCTCTTTTGTAGCAACAGACGCTAACCGTCTGGTTCGCTATGCTAGAACCGATGTTGCTCCGGGCGTAGAAACCACCTTCATCCTTCCAAAGAAAGCAGCTAACCTTTTGAAGTCTTCTTTGAGCGATGACGATTCAACCGTAAAAATTGATTTTAACAGCTCCAACGCCTTCTTTGGCTTTGGCGATAATACCTTGGTTTGCCGCTTCATCGATGAGCGCTACCCGGATTACAACGCGGTAATTCCGAAAGAGAACCCGAATACTTTATTGATCAACCGCATGGAGTTCTTGAACTCGGTTAAACGTATCTCGATTGTGGCGAATAAAACCACACACCAGATTCGTTTGAAGATTGCAGGCAGCGAGTTAACCCTTTCTGCAGAAGACTTCGACGCGAGCAACGAAGGTTTGGAAAAACTGAGCTGCGACTATACCGGCGAAGACATCGAAATCGGATTCAACTCCAAGTTTTTGATGGACATGCTCAACGGGATGAACACTGAAATGGTGAAGCTCGAATTGAGTACACCAAACAGAGCCGGCGTATTGCTTCCACAAGAAAACGAAGCAGGCGAAGATGTGCTCATGTTGGTGATGCCAATGATGTTGAACAACTACTAACAAACAAACACCTTATACGGAAAGCCCCTCTCGAGGGGCTTTTTTTATGCATCTAGAAAAGCTACCACGGATGTTCCGTTCCGTCGTAGTTGAAGAATTTACCGCTATCCTCCAGGTCTAGTTTCTCCAATAGCTTGCGCATATTGTGCACGGCATCCGTTTCGGTGAATTGGGCTTTAGCGCCTCCCATATCGGTTTGTACCCAGCCGGGATTCAATACAATGGAACATATCCCTTCGGCCCGCACATCATTAGCGAAGGCGCGGTTCATCATGTTTAAAGCCGACTTACTCACGGCATAGCTGTAGTTGCCGCCGGTGTTTTTGATGCTGATGGAGCCCAGCCAAGAGCCAATGTTGATTATCGACGGGTTGGCCGAATGCTTAAACAATGGGCGGAGCTCATTAGCGAGCTGAATAGGGGCAATTGCATTGATGTCCATCACTGCAAAGAGTTCCTGTTTATCCAGTTTTTCAATCAGAAGGTTTTGCTCCAGCTTAAGCGGGTCGCCGGCAGCCCGGGTGCGGGAATTCACACCGGCATTGTTCACCAAAAGATCAACACGTCCGAACATGTGCTCTGCCCAAGCGGCGAGTGCTTTGCGGTCTTCGGCCGATGTTACATCCAGTTTTTGCGGGTAGACTACCAGTTCCCGTTCGATAAAGTCTTCTGCTGCAGCCTCTGCTTTCGCTAAGGTACTTGCCGTGAGGACTACACGGTAGCCTGCCTCGGCCAATTGCTTTACCCACTCTAGGCCCATGCCTTTGGCGGCGCCCGTTACAATTGCTACATCCATTTTATCGCTTTAAAAGTTTAAACCCAATTTCTCTGCCTTGGCCCTGCATCATCGCTAGGTTAATCCAGAAGAAGGCAAACTGTTCCAGCAGTTGAAACCGGTCATTGCCACCGCAATCGTAGCATTCGGCAAAACTGGCATCCAGTGAGAGCAACCTGGCTACTTCTTTGGCTTCTTTGCTGTCGCCACAGGTAAACATATCCAGCTTTTGGGTACCGTAGTTTGGATTGAGCATGTTGTTAAATCCGGTCACGTTAAAGCATTTCGCAACAGCCTTAGTCTGGGTATTATCCAGCACGGCGTCTGCAGTATTGGTGTAACCCGCCGGGCCTCTTCCCATCACAGTGTTCATAGAATCTAAAATGACCTTACCGCTGGTGTTGCCAAGACTTTGTGCTACCTCCACAGCAAAGGGCGCCGGGGTGGCTAAAAGGATCACTTCTGACAAGGCTACAGCTTCTTGTATGGGTAAGGCTTGAATGGCAGGATTGTCGAGTAAGTGCCGGCCTTTAAACTGGTTTATGTCGCGAACACCGAGCTTAATCTGGTGCCCTGCCGCGGCCCATTTCGTGGCCAATGTTGAGCCTACATTACCGGTTCCGATGATGGCTATATTCATAAGTGGAATTCGAATTAAGATTTGAGTCTTTCAAAATTGACGTTTATAGCGAACTTTGAGTCTATACTTTCCAAATAGGTAGATACTTACTTTTTAGAAAGTATTTTGATAATAAATGAGATATGCCAGAATTCCTCTACAAAAACAAGCTATATTATAACCCGGTGGAGTTTGCCATGGACCGAATTGGCGGAACGTGGAAGATGCCCATCTTGTGGCGTTTAAAAGACAAAGTGTGGCGCTACAGCGAGTTAAGACGCAATATTGCGCACATCACCGACAAGATGTTGACCTCCCAACTTCGTGAGCTGGAAGAAGAAGGCTTCATTCACAGAAAAGTCTATGCTGTTGTGCCGCCAAAGGTGGAATATTCCATCACCGAAAAAGGCATACAATGCATTCCGGTTATTGAATGTAACCGCAATTACGGATTGAGTTTGATGGAAGAAGAGGGGATAGGCGAGGACTAACCTACTCCAATCGCTTGCAGCGTAAGATGGTATTGGAATAAGTCTCCACTTCAAAACGGAGATCCTTAAAACTGAAGAAAGTACTTTTACTTAAATCAAAACTCAGCGATTCGGTTAATGCGGGTTGTTGGCTATTACCTTTGTATTCCCTATAAGTGAGTTGGATGCTTTGCCCGGAATTGCCTGAATATACCAATTCTTTTTTGTAGCAAGACGCACAGCTTATGTCGCTGTATTTTACCTTTTCAACTTGTAGCCCTTCAATTTTTTTATAGAATACATCACGCAAAACAGCGTCTCGCCATTCCAGATAGCAAGCTTTCACCTCAGAGTTATCCGCAAGACTCATTGCTAAACCAAATGCTTGTTGAAATTTGATTTGTAAGTCGGCCGAAGTAAACTCTTTTTTATCTTCCTCTTTAAAGAAGAACTGAACATTTTCATTTTGAGCTTGTAAAGGCAGAATATCGCCCGCTTGATAGGGAAATTTTTCATCCCGAATAATGAACGATGGGATAGAAATAATGCGGAGTCCTTCTTGGGTTTTTTCGCGCACATCCAAGTAAATGGCTTCCCCAACTTGAACTGAAACAACAGATCCGATCTCAGGACGAGCTTGGTGTTTCTCTGAGGTGGAAATTGGTGTTAACGGAATGCTGCACGACTGGGCAATTAGAGCAAGTGAAAGCAAAACAGTGTGTTTCATGAAAAGGCAGATTGTACCACTTGCATTCTTCAAATTTGGAACCAATTTTAGTTATTCATTGAGCAGCGAATACAAACCGTTAAAGACTACCTCCGATATGGGTAAACATAGTCTATCGCTACCTTTAAATCATGACCATAATGGTGCAATACAGGGTAGGTTATGCCTCTCAATTCTTGGATAAAGGCCTCCAGCTTTGGGTTATTTACCACAGGAAATTCATCCAAAACAAAGCTGCCCTCTAGTTTGGCTAATGAATCCAGGTGACTGATCAAATAGGCATCTTGTATTTGGTAAGTGGTAATAATTCCTTGTGGGTTGATGGTAAATCGGATTGGCGCCACGGTATCTACTAACGAATCCAGTTTTAAATCACGGAAATGCTGATCCATCATGGCTTTGATGTTCATGCTGTAATCGTTATAGACTGCTTTAGGCAAGGACCTTTCGTTGAATACACCCGACTCAAATAACCAGTCCAAGTTAAATGGACGAGAGTTTAGGTTACGAGCGGGAGAACAATCGTCGAGCTCATACCTTCCTTTTTTATCCAGCTCATTAAAAAAGAATACCCAGCGGTCTCCTTCGTCAATTTGAATGCTGCACGAGGTATTTTGATGTGGAGCAATGATTTTGGTGAAGGAATCCGTTCCCTTCAAACGTTTGATGTCGGATAAAGTGATAATCCAGGTGCCGGAATCCCGCTCAATTTTAAGGACGGTTGCTTCTTGGATATGTTGGTTTTCATGGTAAAGTACCTCGTCTGATTTCGGGGCACAGGTGCAGGCCTGAGCGGCATGGCCCACCAGCATGACGCTAGCTAGGGCGATAAACTTGAACAATTCTGGCATACAGCCAAATTAGCTTTTTCGCTTGAAAAACCTACGGTACGTGGCTAATCCTAAAATCCCAATTCCCCAGTAATACAATGAACCTCCAGTGCCGTATGCCAGCATGGTTAAGAACCAAATAAGGAGATAGTCGGGCCAATGCTCCTGTCCATAGTGAAGTAGGAGATTCCAATCGAGGTAGAGGAATAGCATGGTATACCCAATCACATAAGGGATTAACAACTTTTTATAGAAATGAAGAAGCGGGAGGAGGATGGGCTTCATTGCTTCAAGTTCTATATTTTTTTATTTCGAAGCGAAATACTTGCATTCTTATTTTTTCGCGTCCAAAGAGTTTTTTCCAACGGTATAGGCATAACAGGCTGAAGGTAAAAACTGCAATTCGATATCGTTTTGGTATTGATTTCCTTCTTTAGAGATGGAGGTGACAATCGGGGTATTCAGGTTGTTTTCTGTACAGAAGCGAAGCAGACTTTTTAGTTCTTGCGGCTTGTTGAAATAGCGATCAGACCATTTGATTTCAACGGCCCATACCGGTTTTAAGTTAGCGTTTAAGCCTACCATATCTACCTCGCCATTGGCCCATCGGGCATACCAAGGGGTGAACCAATCGCGGTGCATCCATTGCGAAAATATGGCTGTTTCTACCATGGCTCCCATCATTTCGTCTGTAGCGGTAATCGGAGCAAACAAGGCACTTCGAAGGGATGGATTGGTGAGGTATATTTTGAAAAAATTGTCGCGTTTAAAACGTTTGCCGCTCTGGTCTATTCGGCGTACAATTTTAATCAGGTAGGCGGCCTCCAGGTATTCCAGGTACTTTTTTAAGGTATTCTTGGGTACTTGCGATTGTTTACTCAGGCTTTCAAGAGAAAATTCAGCAGCGCTATTGTAGGCAATGGTTGTGAACAAGGAGTTTAGTTCTCGCGTATCAGCAATTCCGTAAAGGCTAGGCAGGTCGCGGAGCAAAACTTTATCAATGATATCATGTCGGATATACCGTCCTGGATTCGATTGAATGCTTGGTGAAAAAATCACCTCGGGGTATCCGCCATAATTGATATAGTCTACAAAATGCCTGTTTAATTCATCCAAATGAACGGTTGAATAAAATTTTTGCGGACTGCCTTTCCACGTGAGTTCAATGGTTTTGATCAAGTGATCGTAACCTTTCATGCTAATGTATTCGTTGAACGTTAAGGGGGGTAGAAGAAAATCGGTAAAGCGACCGGCGCCACTTTCATTGCTCGCAAACTTCAAGGCAGCGGCAGCAGATCCCGACACAATGAATTTATCCCTGCGGTAACTGTCAACCAGCGTTTTTAAATGAATTTCCCAGTCGCGGCAGTATTGTATTTCATCAAAAATTATGGTCCAGCCATCAGGTTCCGTGTTTCCAGTAGCTTCTTTGGCATAGCTGAAAAGTTGCTCCAATGAGATGGCATTGTAAATCGGATTCTCAATGGTGATGAATATAATCTTCTTCGGATTGTAGCCTTGGTCAATGAGATCTTGAATACTATGGTATAACATGACGGTTTTGCCAACCCTCCGTGGCCCCATCAATACAATGGCTCTTCTTACTTCATGTTCAATAACCAATGGCTTGAATAAGTCGAAATAAATCCGACGAGGCATTTTATCAAAGTCGTCTTCTATTCTTCCACTCAGCCACCAAGGATTCTCAAAACGTATGCGTTCTAAAACCTGACTTTTAGCGATGTTTTTTAGCATGTGAACACTTAATCACTCAAAAATAGTGAAATAAAGTCAAAAGATTGACCTTAAAATAGAGTATAACAAGATTTAAGCGTTACACAGTCGAAATGATGCCTTATTTCAAATGCATTTTAACAATTGGTCATTTCTGTTTTAATGGAGGATGGTATCCTTGGTGAATTTTCATCAAATAGTTGAAGATGATAATCGGACGTATGGTGAGGCTTAACTCATGTCGAGATACCTGTGGAAGACCGGGCGTATGAATAGCATACGAGTATTTTAAGTCGGCAATGAGTAAAAAAGTAAGACCAAGCTGTGGCCTAAGCTCGTAGCCTTTGCCGTGGAATACCCTCGTCTGCAAGCCAAATGCCGGAAGGAAAAATTCCGCATGTTTTGAGCCCAAGCCGAACGTCACTTGGTAGTTGCTTGCGTGGACACGTTCTTCGTTTTTCTGAAATACCGGACCATAGGAGGCATCCGCAGCGAAGACATGTTCCCGCTTGTTTTTCCGAAAGACGTGAAAGAAGCTAAGTCCAATGGAAGGCTGATGTGCCCCGGAGTAAGCATAACCGATGTTGGGGGTGAAGTTGAAAAGATTGATTTTGTCCGACCGACTCTGCCCAAAAACCATTTGGAGTTGAGTTAAAAGCAGCAATAAGACGAGAGTCCTTTTCATAGGCATCGCCAAGATACATCCAATTCTACGAATAGCGCATGCACCAACTCGTCCTAAGGTCTAAAAGTCTTAATGTCTATTTGTCCTCTTGTCCTTCCGTCTAAACCCCTCTTTTCCTTACCTTTGCGGCCTTCATGAGTTTTGAGTCTGAAATAGCACGTCGGCGCACCTTCGCCATCATCTCCCACCCGGATGCGGGTAAAACCACTTTGACTGAAAAATTCCTCCTCTTCGGTGGAGCGATTCAAACAGCCGGAGCGGTGAAATCCAATAAGATAAAGAAGTCGGCAACCTCCGACTTCATGGAGATTGAAAAGCAAAGGGGTATCTCCGTTGCCACTTCCGTGATGGGATTTGAATACGGCGGCAAGATGATCAATATCTTGGATACACCGGGTCACAAAGACTTTGCTGAAGACACCTACCGAACACTCTCTGCCGTGGATAGCGTTATCCTGGTGGTAGACTGCGTGAAAGGGGTGGAGGAACAGACGGAGAAATTGATGGAAGTGTGCCGCATGCGCCATACGCCGGTGATCATCTTCATCAATAAATTGGACCGTGAAGGCAAAGACCCTTTCGACTTACTCGATGAGCTGGAAGAGAAACTCAAGATATCGGTTCGTCCACTTACTTGGCCGATCTCCCAAGGACAGACTTTCAAAGGGGTATACAACCTGTACCGCAAATCGCTTAACCTCTTCTCAGCCAATAAAAGCAAGATCAGCGATGACGTGATTGGCCTAGACGATTTGAGCGATGGCAAACTTGATGAAATGGTAACGCCGAAGTTCGCACAAGAGCTTCGCGACAATGCTGAGCTGGTGGAAGGTGTTTACGATCCATTCGATTCGCAGCTCTACCTCGACGGTTATTTGGCGCCGGTATTCTTCGGCTCTGCCATCAACAATTTCGGGGTGCAAGAATTATTGGAAACCTTTATCGAATTCGCGCCATCGCCAACACCTCGTCCTACGAAGGAAAGAGAAGTGAAGGCCGATGAAAAGAAATTCAGCGGTTTCGTATTTAAGATTCACGCCAACTTAGACCCAAACCACCGCGACCGAATCGCGTTTTTGCGCGTGGTATCGGGCAAGTTTGAACGCAATACTTTCTATAACCACGTGAGGTTGGAAAAGAAACTTCGTTTCGCTAACCCAACCAGCTTTATGGCCAACGAAAAAAACCTCTTGGAAGAAGCCTATCCGGGCGATGTAGTAGGTCTATACGATAGCGGTAACTTCAAGATTGGCGATTCCCTCACCGAAGGAGAATCACTGAACTTTGTGGGTATCCCAAGCTTTTCACCGGAGATTTTCAGAGAGATCATCAACAAAGACCCATTCAAAACCAAACAGCTGGAAAAGGGTGTTGAGCAGTTGGCCCAAGAAGGCGTGGCTCAGCTCTTTATTCAACAGCCGGGTAACCGTAAGATTTTAGGTGTGGTGGGTGAACTCCAGTTCGACGTAATCAAGTTCCGTCTGGAACATGAATACGGTGCGAAGTGCGATTTCGTGTTCATGAACATGCACAAGGCTTGCTGGGTGAGCTGCGACGATAAAAAGAAGCTGGAAGAATTCCTCCGCCGCAAGGGTAGCAATATCGCTTGGGACAAAGACGAGAACCCGGTATTCTTAGCAGAATCGGCCTGGGCCCTCAGAATGGCCGGCGAAGCCTTCCCTGATATCCGTTTCCACTTCACCTCAGAATTCAAAGAAGAGACGTTGGTTGATACGATGATGCTGCGATAGACAGTCGGACGTTCAGACTTTTGGTGAATTTCTAATCGGTCTTCAGAATGACGCAATTATGAATTTTGAAGGTTGAATTATGAATGAGCCAGGAGGATTTTTGATTTCTGATCGTTGATTTTTGATTTAAAAAAATGAAAACCAAAACGGAAGAGTTGAAAACGAATCCCTCTGAGAACCTTTAGACGTTTAGACTTTTGGACAGCGTGCGGAGATGAAGAGATTTTTGATTTCTGATCTGTGATTTCTGATTTAAAAAATTGAAAACCACAGCAGAAGTGTTGAAAACCCAACCCCTCTGTGACCCTTTGGACTTTCAGACTTTTGGACAGCGTGCGGAGATGAAGAGATTTTTGATTTCTGATCTGTGATTTCTGATTTAAAAAATTGAAAACCAAAACGGAAGAGTTGAAAACGAATCCCTCTGAGTACTCCGTGTAATCACTCTGTGAACTCTGCGGTTAACCAGTCCTGAGATGACTTAGCAGAGCCTGAACGCCACGTCCATGGTCCATGGTCTATGGTCTATGGACCTTTCAGCCCTACTTTATTATCGTTGTTCCGCTAATCTGCGTCAGGGCCTTTCTGAATTCCAGCAACTGCACTTGCTTGGCCATGAGCTCATCGATTTGCTCTTCAGCGGCGTCTTTAAGGGCATTTTGATTTTCTTCTATCAACACTTCCACCTTCCTGATTTTGAAATAGAGCAGCGCTGAGAAGATGTCTTGCCGGTAATTTTGTTCTTCGTTTACAATCGGAATTTCATGCAAGCCGCTCCAGTCGTCGCTTACCTTATAGCGATCAATCAAGGCTTCTGCAGCAAACGAGTTAATCTCCGCATCCGGGTGCTGACTGAAATAACGGCTGCTTAATCCGGTTTTAGCACTTGGCTCGCCCGGTGTCTCTTCGGTGGTAGAATCTTGGTCCTCAAGCAGAAAAGCATCATCTGCTTCGGGCTTTGGCTCTTCTTCAGCGGAAGGCTCTTCTTGCAGCTTCTGTTTTACTTCGTTCAAGATGCGCAAGTAGGTTGGATGTTCAAAGTCGAGCCCTTCACTCAGCTGCTCCACCATAAACTCCGCTACGCTCTGTTGCTCGTTATACGGCTCTGCAGCATAACGCACCAAAAGCAGCATCAAACGTTTTTCTTGGTCGGCTGTAACAGCCTTTTTCACCGGAGCCTCGAAGGCATCATCCGGAAGGAAGAGCGCAGCCAGATCAGGCTCATCCATAGGCGGAGGAGCCGTTTCTTGTCGAGGTTGTGCTTTTCTGCGTTCCTTGTTCAGCTCAGCCACAATCACCTCTTCAGGCACCTCCATGATGCGGGCGCATTCTTGAGCGAAAACGGTACGCGTCAAAGGGTCGGGGATGATAGCGATACTGGCTACCATGCTTTTTACAGCTTCAGCTTTCTTGAGCGGGTCGTGGCCGCTTTCGCCCATGAGCAATTGCGACTTAAACAGAATGAAATCCTGCTCGTGTTCAGCTATATAGGCGGTGAATTCTTCGCCACCCACCTTGCGGCAATAGGAATCCGGGTCTTCGCCATCCGGGAAGATCACCAAACGCACATTCATGCCTTGGGCAAGAATCAAGTCGATACCCCGCTGCGAGGCTTTGAGTCCGGCCGGGTCGCCATCGTATAGTACGGTGATGTTTGGTGTGAAACGTTTGACTTGCCTAATCTGGCCTTCGGTAAGTGAAGTGCCTGAGGAGGCTACAACGTTTTCAATGCCCGCTTGATGTAAGGTAATCACATCGGTATAGCCCTCAACCAAAAAACATTTATCGTCTACACGAACCTTGTTTTTAGCGAAGTACATCCCGTAGAGCACGTCGCTTTTATGGTATACCGGCGATTCGGGAGAGTTGAGGTATTTCGGACCTTTATCCTCCTTACTAAGTTGTCTTGCTGCAAAGGCCACTACCTTGCCTACCATGTTGTGGATAGGGAAGATCACACGGTTGCGGAACATATCGTATTGCTTGCCCGCATCGTTGATTTTGGTGAGTCCGGCTTTGTTGAGGTAATCGAGTTTATAGCCTTTAGCGAGGGCTTCCTCGGTAAAGGCGCCCCAAGCGTTAGGGGCAAAGCCCAACCCGAATTTTTCAATAGTATCTTCCCTGAAACCGCGTTCCTGGAAATAGGTCAAGCCGATGGCTTTCCCGTCTTCGCTTTCCAAAAGCTGTTCTCGGTAGTATTCCAATGCATGCTGGAGCACAATGAAAAGGCTTTCCTTTTCGCTCACGGCTTGCATCTCTTCTTGGGTCATCTCCCGTTCTTCGGGGATGTCGATATTATAACGTTTGGCCAGAAACCGGAGGGCTTCCGGATAACTCATCTGCTCGTGTTCCATCAAGAAGGTAACCACGTTACCACCCTTGCCTGAGCTGAAGTCTTTGAAGATTTGTTTATTGGGAACAACGTAGAATGAAGGGGTCTTCTCGTTGCTAAACGGACTCAACGCGCGGTAGTCTGCTCCCGCCTTTTTCAGCGACACAAAATCAGCCACCACCTCTTCAATGCGGGCGGTGTCCATAATGGTATCAATCACGTGTTTGGGAATCATTTAAAAAAGGCGCTTAACTTTGCTCAACGCATGAGTCTGAAAAACAAAATTAAGGAACGCGCAGCGCAAATCCACGAAGAAATCAGGGGCAACCGCCACCACATACACCGTAATCCGGAATTATCCTTTGAAGAATTCCAGACCCAAGCCTATGTGAGGCTACAGCTAGAGGCAATTGGTATAACCGAGATTGAGCCCATTGCCAATACCGGATTGATCGCTTTGATCAAAGGAAAAGACCAACACGATAAGATTGTGGCTTTGCGTGCCGACATGGACGCGCTTCCAATTTTAGAACAGAACAAAACGGATTATACCTCTCAAAACCCAGGCGTGATGCACGCTTGCGGTCACGATGTACATACCAGCAGCCTTTTGGGTGCCGCTCGCATATTAAACGAAACACGCGGTGAATGGTCAGGTTCGGTGAAGCTTTTGTTTCAACCGGGCGAAGAGCAAGCGCCGGGCGGTGCTTCCATCATGATTAAAGAAGGTGCACTCCAAAATCCGAAGCCGGCTTCCATCATTGGCCAGCATGTTATGCCTTTCCTACCGGTGGGTTCAGTTGGATTTAGACCGGGTTTGTACATGGCCTCTACTGATGAGCTTTATCTGACAGTAAAAGGCAAAGGCGGACACGGTGCTATGCCGCAGTACAATATCGATCCGGTGCTCATCGCGGCACATATTATAACCGGCCTACAGCAGATTGTGAGCAGGAATGCCTTCCCAATAGTCCCAACAGTATTATCATTTGGGAAAGTGATTGCCGAAGGGGCCACCAACGTGATACCAAACGAGGTAAAGATGGAAGGTACCTTCCGTACCTTGGATGAGAAATGGCGCAAAGAGGCGCACGAGAAAATCCGTACCATGGCCAAAGGCATTGCGCAAAGCATGGGTGGCGATTGTGAGGTAGAGATACGCAATGGTTATCCGTATTTGAAGAACGATGAGAAGCTGACTTTAAAAGCGATGGATTGGGCACGCGATTATTTGGGTGAAGACAAAGTGGTAGACCTCGATATCTGGATGGCAGCAGAAGACTTCGCTTATTACTCACAAGAGATGCCGGCCTGTTTCTACCGCTTGGGTACCCGCAACGAAGAACGCGGAATCGTATCCAGCGTGCATACGCCAACCTTTGATATCGACGAAGATGCCTTGCCAATTGGCGCCGGCTTGATGGCGTGGTTGGCATTGAAGGAATTGGGGAATTGATTCTTGCACCCCAATTGTGAAACAACACCCCTTCTATAAACTGAAAACACCTTTTCGTTAAACGAAAACAGTGGTTTCCAACCTGAATTGCTTGTGATGCGTATCGCTAATAACACAAGCATGAAAACACGTATACTATTTTTTTTAGGCCTACTGCTAACTGGGTTATCAGTTCAGGCACAAGTCTATTCGTTCAGTCAGTCTACAGCTACGTATGCCGACTTAAACAACCCGCTTATTCTGCTAAACGATACCCAAACGGGTACAGGGGCAATTTTGATGAATGGCAATTTCATGACCTACAATGAGGCCCTGGATTCGATTCTTTGGATTAGCCAGAATCCCTATTTGTCGAATACGACCAATGCCGGAAATTTGGTAGTGATGGGAGGAATTGAGGCAGATATGCAGCAGGGGAAGTCGGAGGTAAGCGTTTTGATTGAAGGAAATTCCGGAAGTCAGATTCTGAAGATTCAATACAAAAACATGGCAACGGCACTGGATACCGGAGCCAACCTCAACGTCCAAATTTGGCTCTACGAGGCAGAACAGAAAATTGAACTTCGTTTTGGCCCGGGCATGAGCAATGAACTATTCACTTGCGGATTGATGTTATTGTCGCCCGACAATAAAACAGCCTACGACTACCTGTTATTGGGAGGCGATCCAAGCAGTCCGGTGGTGAATGACGGAACACAAACTAAATTAAGTGCTTGGCCTGCTGAGGGAACGGTTTATACCTTCAAGCTTGAGCCAAACAGTGTAAGTACCATTGGCGAAAATGAGTTGAATGTTTACCCAAATCCAAGCGCCGGTAGCTTCCAAATAGAGGGTGCTGACATTACTGATGTCAAAGCGTTTGACGCCATGGGCCAAGAGGTGAAAGTGAAAAAAAATGAAAATAATTACAGCTTGAGCGAACCAAAAGTGGGGGTTTACCATCTTCTAGTTGTTACAAAAAACGGGGGGATTCGTTCCAAACGGATCACCGTA
>SBGR01000041.1 GCA_006226545.1 Bacteroidota bacterium
ACAGCCTAGGCTGTCCTTTTTTATTCATTAAGCTATCGCTTATTTCATTTCTCTGTAGTACTGGAAGAAATAAGGAATGGTTTCAATCCCTTTGTAGAAATTGAATAAACCATAATGTTCGTTTGGTGAGTGAAGTGCGTCTGAGTCTAAACCGAAGCCCATCAAAACCGATTTCAATCCCAATTCCGCTTCAAACAAAGCTACGATTGGAATACTACCACCACCGCGGGTAGGGATTGGGTCTTTTCCAAAAGTGGTGGCCATCGCCTTAGCAGCCGCTTGGTATTCTGCCCCATCGGTTGGCGTTAATACCGGGTTACCCCCGTGGTGAGGCGTTACTTTAACCGTTACAAATGGAGGAGCTATTTTGTTGAAATGCTTTTCAAACTTCGCTGTGATTTCTTCTCCTGTTTGGTTTGGCACCAACCGCATGGAAATTTTAGCGTACGCTTTAGAAGGCAAAACAGTTTTTGCTCCTTCACCGATATAACCACCCCAGATACCGTTTACATCTAAAGTTGGACGAATACCGGTACGCTCGATGGTGCTGTATCCATTTTCACCCTGGATATCATTGATGCCCAAGTCATTTTTAAATTCGTCTAAGTCGAATGGCGTTTTGGCCATAGCCTCACGGTCGCTCGCCGAAGTTTCGAGCACGTTATCGTAGAAGCCTTCTACGGTAATGCGGCGGTCTTCATCGTGCAAAGAAGAAATCATATCGCAAAGTACATTAACCGGGTTGGCCACTGCACCGCCGTATACGCCGGAGTGAAGATCACGGTTCGGACCGGTTACTTCCACCTCTACGTAGCTCAAGCCTCTCAAGCCCACATCGATGGATGGGATATCGTTTGCAATCATGGAAGTATCTGATATCAATACCATATCGGCTTTCAACTTTTCTTTGTTAGCGATACAGAATGGACCGAGGTTAGGAGAACCTACTTCTTCTTCCCCTTCGATCATGAACTTCACGTTACAGTTTAAGGTATTGGTCTGCATCATCGCTTCAAAAGCCTTTACGTGCATGTAGACCTGTCCTTTATCATCGCAGGCACCACGCGCATAGATTTTTCCATCACGGATTTCCGGCTCAAAAGGAGGTGTAGTCCATAATTCGTAAGGTGTTGCCGGCTGTACATCGTAATGTCCGTACACCAAAACAGTTGGCCAAGAGGCATCGATGATTTTCTCACCGTAAACAATAGGATAACCTGCTGTTTCGCAGAGTTCTACATTGTCTGCACCTGCTTCAATCAATTTGGCTTTGATGTATTCAGCCGCTTTGATGGTATCTTCTTTAAAAGATGAATCTGCGCTCACAGAAGGGATACGCAACAATTCTTTCAATTCTTCGAGAAAGCGATCTTGGTTCGCTTGTATATACGATTGTCTATCCATGATATCAATTTGGGACGAAATTAAGAAAGCCTAGGAGAAATGACGCAATAGACCTCAGGACTTATAGATATTTGGAAATTGTAAGGGTACCAAGCGGGTGGTAGTTGGAAGTTTGTCCTTGCCTGATCTTTAAATTTATTTATCCTCAGCCCTTTAACTTCCTAGATTAACCGGAAGACAATTTCAGTCCAAAAGTCAAAACGTCCAAACGCCTGAATGTCTGCCCCTCTGTCTCTCCCTCCCTCCCTCTCTCTCACTCAACCTTATTTCTCAAACTCATTCTTCAATCCTCAATTTTCGCTTACCTTTGTGGCCGGGCCGGACTATTTGAAAAATTCAACATTTAGACTATACCGGCTGAAATCTGCACTCCGAACAGGCCAGGTAGTCCCGCAAGGGATGATTCTCACGAACGCTGGAAGTTCTAAACGCAGGCTAAGCTAAATCCTATTATCTAGGAATTTTTCAACCGGCCCTTTTTTTCTCATACCCCCGCAACCTTTTCTTTCCGAATTACATCTAGTTAATGATTCTGTGTGTTTTCTGGATTTGTCCATTGCAAATACACTAAGAATTCTATTTTTGTGGTTTAACTATCTAAAACAGAACACAGACCTTTTTATGAAAAGACTCTTACGAATCATTTCATGTACTGCACTAGGACTGTTTGGTATGAACAACTTGCACGCTCAAGTGCAAGGTGGCCTACCTAACAACTGGCAAAACATTACAGATTTAGACACGGGTGTGGTTGGAGCTTCCTCCTTCTCTATCGGAACCAGAGCTTATGTAATTGGTGGTGATACCGCCGATTACCATGGTGTTTTTAAAAGATACCGTAAGTCACTCCGTGTATACGACTCCACTGCTAATGCATGGTCGTATGTAGGTCAATTCCCCGGCATAGCACGTGTAGGTGCTGTTGCCTTCAGCATTGGAGGTACCGCTTACTATGGCTTAGGAATGGATACTACCGGTCACTTCGACATCGGTACCTTCGGCGGGAAACTTCAAAACTATTTCAAGAGAAACTACCTGAAAGACTTCTGGAAATGGAATCCGGGTACCAATACCTGGACTCAATTGTCAGATTTCCCAGGTGATGCCCGCGCTTATGCTAGCTCTGCGGTTTACCGCACTGGCAACAAAGCCGCCGTTATTTTTGGTATGGGCGAATGGGTAGACCCTGCAGATACCAATAAGAAAACCAAGTACTATGATCAGTACTGGGAGTTTGATGCGGGCAGTGAAACCTGGACTCAAAAAGCGAATTTCCCTAACGGGGGACGTGCAAACGCTGCAGCTATCGCTACCGATGGCGGTAAAGTATTCGCCGGACTTGGAGATTCAGGTGTTTTCAACCAATACCTCAATGATTGGTGGGAGTTTAATATTGGTTCCGGTACTTGGTTCCAACGTGAGAATTACCCTACCATCGCTTCCATCAATCCAGGAACATTTACCTATGCGAACGTTGGTTACGTAGTAGGTGGTTACAACGGATTGTGGAATAAGAACTTCTTCGAATACGATGGATCAAGCGATTCTTGGCAGCAATACCCGGATTACAAAGACTCCGGTCGTTTCCAAGGTGTTCATTGGATGATTGGCAGCATGGGTTACTATGGCGCCGGATTTCGCGGTAACTCGGAAGAGTTGAAATCGGCATCCAAGTATTTTGTGGATACCAATACCATCCGTATTCTAACCAACTTCCCTGATACCATTTGTGCAGGCGATTCCATGGCTTTTGCCTATTCAACCGGTCAAACTTTTGGTGGTGCCAATGTTTTCCGTGTTCAAATGTCTGACTCTGTTGGTCTATTCTCATGGCCTCCGACGCAAGTAAGTATTGTGGGTGAGTTCCCAACAACTGCTCAAAACGGAATCTTTAAAGTACGTTTACCTGAAAACACATTGGAAGGCCGTCGCTACCGTTACCGCCTTATTGCTGATGATCCATTTTTGCTAGGACGAGCTAGTGATACGTTTGTAGTCAAAGGCAATCCAACATTTGTTTACGATGCCAACGTAAATCCGTTAATCGATACCATCTGTGTGGGTGCCGACTTCTATATTCCGGCTGTTGTAAACGGAACTGCGTTGAATACCAATGGTAAATTCAGTTACCAATGGAGAAAAAATGGCGTTGCTATTCCAAATGCCAATAGCGATACCCTTTACTTGAACAACATGCAGTCTGGTGATGCCGGCAATTACGATGTTATCGTAACTGGCGACTGTTTCCCTGATACATCGTTGACTTATAGAATTGCGGTGGTAAACATTCCACCTCCAACCATCAACTTCCAACCTTCTGATACCATCAGCACTGGTGATACCATCTTTGCCTGTGAGTTCTCATCCATCTCTTTCCGTGTGGCAGCTACAGGTGCTCACGTAAACTACGAATGGTACTTCAATGATCAAGTGCTTCAACAGCAACCGCATATCATTGGATACGGAACCAACAGAATTGATATCATCACCATCAAACAAACCGATTCAGGATGGTTTAAGGTGAAGGTATACGAAGATTGTGGTGCATTTGTATTTGCTGACAGCTTCTTGTTAGGCGTATTGCAAATCCCAAGAATCACCATGGAACCTGCTAACATTACACCTGGTGTATTGGAAGGAACCGATGTATTCTTCGAAGTGGAAGCTACAGGTTACGACTTGAGCTACCAATGGAGAGCCGGATTCACACCGTTAAGCAATAGTTCTAAATTCTTAGGTACCGATACCAAACGATTGGAGATTAAAAACATCAGCATCTTAGACGTTGAATTCTACTCCGTAATTGTTACCGGAGGTTGTGCTCCTAAGGACACTTCAAACTTGGCTATCTTGGAAGTAGACGTTGCTCCTATTATTCTTCGTCACCCACGTGATACAGCTGAAGTTTGCGAAAACAGCTCTACCAGCTTAAACGTATTGGCAGACGGTGCTAACCTTGGTTATACATGGAAACGTGTGGGCGGTGCTCCATTTGGTGGTAGCGCAACCGGTATCAATACCCGTATCCTAGAATTTAACTTTATCCAATTGACTGATGCTGGTGAATACTACTGCGAGGTAGACAACGGTGTAACTCCGGTTCCTGCTATCGCTACATCAAACAATGGATTGGTTATCGTTAACCCTACTCCAGGCCAACCTTCAGTTACCAAGTTTGGTTCACTCTTGCAATCGAGCGCTATTTGCGACGAATACATGTGGTTCTATAACGGACGTTACCAACCTGCATTTACTACCCGCGCGATCAACGTTCCGGATAGCATGGAAGGAGATTGGGAAGTACGTGTAATCTGCAAAGGTTGCGTATCTCCTAGATCTGAGCCTTTGGCTTACTTCTTATCTGCTCAAAACGTTCATTTCTTACCACTTGAAATGTACCCTAACCCTGCTGTTGAATCCATTAGCATTAAAATTCCAACAGCCACCGGCTCTAATCCGGCTGAAGTGAAAATCTTCGACCTGAGCGGTAAATTGGTTAAAACAATCAACAACGTAACCGAAAGCGAATTGGCCATGCCGATTGGCGACTTGAGTAAAGGCATGTACGTGGTGAGTATCACCAACGGAAGCAACCAATACTCCGGTAAATTTGTGAAAAACTGATATCCATTTTAGATAGTATAGAACCCCGGCCTAGGTCGGGGTTTTTTATTTTACACCCTGTTGATATTTCAGTGCTGAATGCCAACACGACAATCGTATTTTTGTAAGCTGTGTCGACGCCTAAAGTAGATTACCTCGAATTACTCAATGAGCCGCAAAAACAAGCGGTAATACAAACTGATGGTCCGGTGATGATTATTGCCGGTGCAGGATCCGGAAAAACCCGTGTGCTTACCTACCGCATGGCTTACCTGATTCAAAAAGGAGTCGACCCTTTCAATATACTTGCCCTCACCTTTACCAATAAGGCCGCACGTGAAATGCGTGAACGTATTGAAAAGGTGGTAGGCAATGAAGCCCGTAACCTCTGGATGGGTACCTTCCACTCCATCTTCGCTAAAATCTTACGCATTGAAGCCGATAAACTAGGTTATCCTTCCAACTTTACTATTTACGATAGCGACGACTCGAAAAGTCTTATCAAAACCATTTTGAAAGAGATGGGATTGGATGATAAAGTCTATAAACCGGGAATGGTGCTCGGAAGAATCTCCTCAGCCAAAAACAATTTAATTACAGCGGCAGCCTACGAAAGCGATTCAGGCTTAACTTCTGACGATAGCCAGGCAGGAAGACCGAAGATGGGCGAAATCTACCGCACCTATACCGAACGCTGTTTCAGAAGCGGCGCTATGGACTTTGATGACTTGCTGGTTAAAACCCATGAGCTTCTGAGCAAGTTTCCGGACGTGCTCAACCGCTACCAGCAGAAATTTCATTATGTGATGGTGGATGAGTTTCAGGATACCAATACCTGCCAGTATGCTATCATTCGTAAACTGGCTGCCGTTCGAGAAAACATCTGTGTGGTAGGCGACGATGCCCAAAGTATCTATGCCTTCCGTGGGGCCACCATCCGTAATATCCTCAATTTTGAGCGTGACTACTCGGAACTGAAGGTGTTTAAGCTAGAGCAGAATTACCGCTCCACCTCCACCATCGTTAACGCTTCGAGTAGCATCATTAAAAACAACAAAGACCAGCTCGATAAGAAAGTCTGGACCGACAATACCGAAGGCGAAAAGATTCAAATTATTCGCGCGGCTACCGATAACGAAGAAGGTAAATTTATCGCTGAGCAAATCTTTGAAGACAAGCTCAACAAGCAACTAAAGAATAACGACTTCGCCATTCTATACCGCACCAATGCCCAATCCAGGGCCTTTGAAGAAGCCTTACGCAAGATGAATATTCCATACCGTGTTTACGGTGGAACTTCTTTCTACCAACGTAAGGAAATCAAAGATTTAATTGCTTACCTCCGACTCACCGTGAACCCAAACGACGAGGAAGCATTAAAGCGCATCATCAATTACCCGGTTAGAGGGATTGGCAAAACGACCATCGATCGTTTGATTCTGGCGGCGAGCCAAAACAAATGCAGCATCTGGACAGTAATTGAGCACATCGAAAAAATCCAAGCCTTTGGTTCTGCCATCAGCAAGATTGCCCAATTCCGACTCATGATTCAGAGTTTCCAGAGCATGTTGGAATCGCATAATGCATATGATTTAGCGATGCATATAGCGAAGCAAAGCAATTTGCTCAAGACCTTACACGAGGATAAAACCATAGAAGGCATATCGCGCTACGAAAACATTGTAGAATTACTCAACGGTATCAAAGAGTTTACAGAAGACGATACCCGCGAAGACGCTAAAACCATTTCTGTATACCTGCAAGACATCGCTTTGTTAACAGATGAAGATGCCAATAAAAAAGCCGACGACGATGTGGTGAAGATGATGACCATTCACTCGGCAAAAGGATTAGAATTTACACAGGTTTATGTGGTTGGCATGGAAGAAAACCTCTTCCCTTCTCAAATGGCTTTATCAAGTCGTAAAGAACTGGAAGAAGAGCGCCGACTGTTTTATGTAGCAGCAACCCGTGCAGAGAAGAAACTGGTCTTATCCTATGCAAACTCCCGTTTCCGATTTGGTAACTTAACCTACGCGGAACCTAGTCGCTTTTTACGGGAGATTGACCCGCGTTATT
Organism: Bacteroidota bacterium; assembly: GCA_006226545.1. Taxonomy (GTDB): domain Bacteria; phylum Bacteroidota; class Bacteroidia; order UBA8524; family UBA8524; genus M1806. The sequence goes on from SBGR01000041.1 coordinate 7,087, forward strand.
TGCAGATGGAAACGGTACGCAGTGCCTCATCGGGCTCCATGACACCCAAGAAACAAGCTGATTTTTCTTTCACGCCTGTGTCCAAGGCCAAGCCTATGAACCTCAGGTTTCAACCCAATGCAAAACCTATGGCTTCAGCACCGGTAGACCCGAATTTCAAAGCCGATGACCCAAGCCAACTGCAAGAAGGTATGTTGGTGGAGCATCAGCGCTTTGGAAAAGGCATGGTGGTTAAAATTGAAGGAGAACGCGACAGCCGTAAAGCCACGGTCGATTTTGAAGACAGTGGTGCGAAACAGCTGATTCTGAAATACGCTAAGCTGCGTATCCTACGCTAATTTCATGGGGTAATGTAGGATGTCGGCTTCGATAAAAGAATCGCCATCCCGTACAAAACCGAGCTTTGCATAAAAGCCTTCGGCAGCCGCCTGGGCATGCAAGTAGACTTTAAATCCGGATGGAATATCAGCTACAATCGCTTTAACCAAAGCCGCACCTACCCCTTTTCCTCTGGCCGATTTAGCCACTGCAAAACGTTCTAGCTTAATGCCCTTTTCTGTTTGGCGCCAACGCGCCGTGCCCACCAATTTATTTGCTAGAAATGCCGCAAAATGGGTGGATTCCTCTTCAAATTCGTATTCTAAAGATTCGTCTACTTCTTGTTCGATAACAAAGACTTCGCGGCGTAATTTCCAGAGTTCTTCGAGCGAATCTGAGGGCGACATTTTACGTACTTCGATAATTGCTGCTGACATGGGCTGGCCTTTGGATTTTTTAATTATTTTCGCAGCGCCAAATAAACTTCTTTTATAATGGATATCAACAAAATTCAAGAATTGCTCGGCAGCGAAGCCGATAGCTTGCTTAACCACAAAAGCACCACTATTCCAAAAGAATCACTTCACTTGCCGGGTCATGATTTTGTTGACCGCATTTTCGCACAAACCAATAGAAACCCTCAAGTTTTGAGAAACTTGGAGGCTATTTACAACCACGGTCGTTTGGCCGGTACAGGTTACGTATCTATCCTTCCAGTTGATCAAGGTATTGAGCACTCTGCCGGTGCATCTTTCGCTCCAAACCCAGCTTTCTTCGATCCGGAAAACATCGTGAAACTGGCTATCGAAGGCGGATGTAACGCAGTAGCTTCTACCTATGGTGTATTGGCTGCTTGCTCTAGAAAATACGCTCACAAGATTCCTTTCATCGTGAAAATCAACCACAATGAATTCTTAAGCTACCCGAACACCTTCGATCAGATCATGTTTGGTTCAGTTGAAGAAGCTTGGAACTTGGGTGCTGCTGCTGTAGGTGCTACCATCTACTTCGGTTCTGAAGAATCTGACCGTCAAATTATTGAAGTGGCTCAAGCATTCGAAAGAGCGCATGAGTTAGGCATGGCTACCATCTTGTGGTGCTATACCCGTAACAACGCATTCAAAAAAGACGGTGTTGACTACCATACTGCTGCCGACCTTACCGGTCAAGCAAACCACTTGGGTGTGACCATCCAAGCAGACATCATCAAACAAAAATTACCGAATACCAATGGTGGTTATACCGCTATCAACTTCGGTAAGACGCATAAAAACGTTTACGAAGTGCTTACTTCAGACAACCCAATTGACTTGACCCGTTACCAAATCGCTAATAACTACATGGGACGTATGGGCTTGATCAACTCCGGTGGTGAGTCTAAAGGAGCTACTGACTTGGCTGAAGCTGTAACTACTGCCGTTATCAACAAACGCGCCGGTGGACATGGTTTGATTTCTGGACGTAAAGCATTCCAGAAGCCAATGAACGAAGGTATCGCACTCTTGAACGCAATTCAAGATGTATACCTCGCTAAAGATGTAACCATCGCCTAATCACTAGGCTTTATCGAATACAGGCTGCTTTTCGGCTTAGGCAGGAAAGCAGCCTTATTTATTTCATCATAATTGCTAATTTTGTCGGCAACCCTGCCTAAAACAATGCTTTAATATGAGCTGGTTCAAACGAGTTAAAGAAGGTATTTCTACCTCTACAAAAGATAAAAAAGCAACACCTGACGGACTTTGGTATAAATGTCCGCGTTGCAAAAAAACAACCATCAAAGAAGACCATGTAGCGAATAACTATGTGTGCCCTCATTGTGAATACCACCATAAAATCGGATCCGAAGAATACTTCCATATTCTTTTTGATGAGGCCCAATACAAAGAGCTTTACGACAATATCATTTCGGGTGACCCATTGGAGTTTGTAGACTCTAAGCCATATACCAAAAGAATTGAAGAAAGCATCAATAAAACCGGCCTTCGCGACGCTGTTCGTGTGGGTGTGGGTAAAGTAGACAACCAACACCTGGTGGTGGCTTGTATGGACTTTAACTTCATTGGTGGATCCATGGGTTCTGTGGTTGGTGAAAAAATCGGTCGCGCCATTGATTATGCACGTGAACACAAATATCCGGTGATGGTCATTTCCAAATCCGGTGGTGCACGTATGATGGAGGCAGCCTTCTCGCTCATGCAGATGGCCAAAACCAGCGCTAAGTTGGCTCTCCTAGGTCAAGAAGGCATTCCGTATATCAGCTTAATGACCGACCCTACAACAGGTGGTGTAACAGCCTCTTTTGCCATGTTGGGCGACTTCAATATTGCAGAGCCCGAAGCCTTGATTGGATTTGCCGGTCCGCGCGTTATCAAAGAAACCATCGGTAAAGACTTACCGAAAGGATTCCAGAGCTCAGAGTTTTTGTTGGAGCATGGATTTTTGGACTTCATCGTTCCAAGAACTCAACTCAAAGACCAAATCTCTACCCTGCTTTACATGTTGAGCGAAAAGAAAACGCGTCAACGTAAAGAGAAAATAGAAGCTGCTAAAAGCGAAGCCTAATGCGACTGATTCGCAATCCTGTACTCTGCAATTATTACCTCACATACCGATGTAATGCGAAGTGCAGTTTTTGCGATATCTGGGAAAAGCCTTCCCCGTATATCACCGCCGAAAACGTAAAAGAAAACCTCCAAGCCATGAAACGCATGGGGGTTAAAGTGATTGATTTCACCGGTGGTGAACCCCTATTGCACCGCGAACTACCTCAATTTCTCGCTTGGGCCAAGGAACTTGGTTTTATCACTACGGTAACCACCAACGGACTCCTCTACCCTAAATACGGCGAGAAAATGAAAGGCTTGATTGACATGTTGCATTTTTCGCTCGATTCACCAATTGAGGAAGAACACAACAAATCACGCGGTGTTGATTGCTACAGTCATGTGATGCGATCAATCGAGTTGGCTAAATCGTGGGGCGAAAAACCTGATATACTGTTTACGGTATTCGGTTCTAACCTCCATCAGATTGAAACGGTATACCGCGATATCACGCAAAAGCATGGACTCATGCTCATTTTGAATCCCGTTTTTGAATACAATGACATCGGGGAGAATCTGGATGAGGCAGCTCTAGATCAGCTGGAAGCTTGGGGAAAAAGGAAAGGCGTATACTTAAACAAAGGCTTTGTAGAGCTTCGTCGCGACGGTGGTAACCACATCGATAAACCGGTTTGCAAAGCCGCCACATCAAGTTTGGTTATCTCTCCAGAAAATAAACTTATCCTGCCTTGCTACCATTTAGGGGAAAAGGAATTGCCTATCGATGGTAAGTTGGAAGAAGTGTATTATTCTGAAGAAGCTGAAGCGATAAAAGCTCAGGAGGGCAAATTACCCGGCTGCGAAGGCTGTGTGATAAACTGCTATATGCAACCTTCCTTTGCCGTAGAAATGAATAAATACTGGTGGCAGGCCTTGCCTAGCACCTTAAAATACAGCTGGGAAAAGAAGATGTGGAAAGCCGTAATCTAAAGGAAGTACAGGCACTCAACTTCAATATCTCAGCAGAGTAACTTGATTTTTTTAATTGTCCATTGTATTGCGTTAGATTATTATTTACCTTTGCGCACTTCAAGACGAAAGATATTAGAGTTTATAACAATGCGTTTAACAGCAGAAACTAAAAAAGAAATTTTTGCCCAGTACGGCGGTTCAGAAAGCAACACAGGTAGTGCTGAAGGTCAGATTGCCATGTTCACCGATCGTATCAAGCATATTACTGGTCACCTGAAGGTGAATAAAAAAGACAAATCAGCTGAATTGAGTTTGATTAAGCTGGTAGGTAAAAGAAGATCTTTGCTGGATTATTTAGCCAAGAAAGACATCTTCAGATACCGTGCAATCATTAAAGAATTAGGTATCAGGAAATAATCTTGATTCACTTACAATTTTCATAAACGGAGGAAGCCTTAATCTTATTAAGGCTTTCGCTGTTTATAACCACTTTGAATAATAATTAATATGTCTGTAAATATTGGAGTTTCCAAGACCTTCGAGTTTGGTGATGGCAAAGAGATCACCCTCGAGACCGGCAAACTGGCTAAACAAGCCGACGGATCAGTAGTCTTGAAGATGGGTAAAACCATGATCCTAGCGACAGTTGTGTCAGCTCAGGAAGCAAAAGAAGGAGTTGATTTCCTTCCTTTATCAGTTGACTATCAAGAAAAATTCGCGTCAGTGGGACGTATCCCAGGCGGATTCTTGAAACGTGAAGCGCGTTTGTCTGACTACGAGATTTTGATCTCTCGTTTGGTAGACCGTGCCTTGCGTCCTCTTTTCCCGGAAGATTACCATGCAGATACTCAGGTAGCCTTGAGTCTGATTTCTTCTGACGAAAACATCTTACCTGATGCATTGGTAGGATTTGCTGCTTCTGCAGCGCTCTTGATGACCGATATTCCATTCCTCGGACCGATTTCTGAAGTTCGTGTTGGACGTATCGATGGTCAGTTTGTATTGAACCCTTACAAAGATCAATTGGAGCATTGCGACATCGATATCATCGTTGCCGGTACTGCCAATGACATCAACATGGTAGAGGGTGAATGCAATGAGATCTCAGAAACGGAATTTGTGGATGCTTTGAAATTCGCTCACGAAGCCATTAAAAAGCAATGCCAAGCACAGCTTGAACTAGCTGAAGCAGCCTTTGGCGGCCGTAAGCCTGCCCGCGAATACAACCATGAGCCAAAAGACGAAGAAATGGAAAAGCGCATGTACGCTGCCATGTTCGATAAGGTTTATGCTGAGGTTAAAACAGGAAAGAAAAAACACGAACGCAAAGAAGTATTCGGTGCAATCTTAGAAGAATACCTGAGCCAATTCTCTGAAGAAGAAGTTGCAGAAATGAACAGCTTCCTCATCAAAAAATACTTTGGCAATATCCAATACGACGCTATGCGCAGAATGGTATTGGACGAAGGTCAACGCCTTGACGGCCGTAAACTGGATGAAGTTCGTCCTATTTGGAGCGAAGTTGATTACTTGCCTGCAGCACACGGTTCATCTGTGTTCACCCGCGGTGAGACTCAGTCTTTGACTTCCGTTACCTTGGGTAGCAAAATGGATGAGCAAATGTTGGATAGCCCAATGAATACCGGCTACAACAAATTCATCCTTCACTATAACTTCCCTGCCTTCTCTACCGGTGAGGTAAGACCGAACCGCGGACCGGGTCGTCGTGAAATTGGTCACGGTAACCTAGCGATGCGCGGCTTGCGTAAGATGTTGCCATCTAGAGAAGAAAATCCATACACCATCCGTGTGGTATCTGATATCTTAGAATCAAACGGTTCTTCTTCCATGGCTACGGTTTGTGCCGGTTCATTGGCCTTGATGGATGCAGGTATCAAAATGAAAAAAGCCGTGAGCGGTATCGCCATGGGTTTGATCACAGATACAGATGGTAAGAACTACAAGATTTTGAGCGATATCTTGGGTGATGAAGATCACTTGGGAGACATGGACTTCAAGGTAGTGGGTACCGAAGCCGGTATCGTAGCTTGCCAGATGGACATCAAGATCAACGGTTTGAACTGGAACGTAGTTGTAGAAGCTTTGCAACAAGCCAGAGGCGGACGTCTACACATCTTGGGTGAAATGAACAAAACCCTCGATGCTCCACGTGCAGACTACAAAGACCATGCTCCTCGTATCGAGACTTTGGTTGTTGAACCGGAGTTTATTGGTGCTATCATCGGACCTGGTGGTAAAGTAATCCAAGGTATTCAGAAAGATACCGGAACTACCATCACCATCGAAGAGAGAGAAGGTAAAGGCCACGTAGAAATTGCAGCTACCAATGGTGAAGCCATGCGTAAAGCAGTGGGCATTATCAAAGGCATCGTTGCAGTTCCTGAAGTTGGCGAAGTATACGAAGGCAAAGTGAAGTCGGTTGTTGACTTCGGTGCATTCGTAGAATTCTTGCCGGGTAAAGAAGGTCTCCTCCACATTTCTGAGATTTCTTGGAAACGTATCGACAAGATGGAAGGTGTACTTGAAGTAGGCGAAGAAATCAAAGTTAAGTTGATTGAAGTCGACAAACGTACCGGTAAATTCCGTTTGAGTCGCAAGGCTTTATTGCCAAGACCTGAACGTAAAGAAAACGATCAAGCGAAACCTAGTCCGGAAGGACAGGCCTAAAACATAGAAGCCCCGCCAAAAGCGGGGCTTTTTCTTTTACTTTGTGCAGCGTCTCAAGCCATTCCGACGTTATCTCTATATGCGTATTAAACTTGTTCTTCTATCCTTGCTGTTTTTCGGTACTGCCAAGGCCCAATTGCAACCCTTTGATGCCTGGATTCAAGAATGCAATCTCGACTCCCTCAAGCAGCAGGTGAAAAACCTCACCGGGGTAGATACCGTGCTCATCAACGGAATCAAGCAAACCATCGGTAGCCGCTACATGGACCAGCCCGGAAATGCCAAAGCCGCCTCCTACCTCAAAGCAGAATTAGAACGATTTGGCTATACAACCAATACGCAGTCCTTCTCTGCCTTAGGACAAAACATTATCGCTAAAAAAACCGGAAGCCTCTACCCGGATAAAGCCTTTTTCTTAACTGCTCATTACGATGCCATTGCGGTGCCGTTTAGCCTAGCCATTGGTGCTGATGATAATGCCTCCGGATGTGCGGCCGTTCTTGAAATGGCCCGCATTCTTCAAGATAAAACCTTACCCTATACCGTATACTTTGCCTTCTTCGATGAAGAAGAACAAGGACTCATTGGAAGTGAAGCCTATGCAGGCTCATTCGATTTTCAAGGAACTGAAGTGCAGGCAGTCTTAAACCTAGACATGATTGCCAATGATCGGAACAACGATCGAGTGATGGAACTGCATGCCCGTCCTTACGGCAATAGTCTTGAATTGGCAGAGAAAATTCAGAAACTGAACGATAGCTTCGACATTGGCTTGACCATAGAAATCAGAAACCCGGGTACCACTGCCAGTGACCATAGCTCCTTTTGGGATCAGGGCGTTACGGCCATTTTATTTATTGAAGACGCCCAAGATTTCAATCCGTACTACCATACCAGATTCGATTCGATTCAGTATTTCAACGACAGCTTCTTTCTGCAAAATACCCAATTGGCCTTGGCTTCCTTGGGATGGTTTGGCGGACAAGCCGATAGCCGTTTGTCTACAGAAACAGCCCTCGATTTAAAAGTGAAGTTCTTCCCTAATCCAACTCAAGGATTGGTGTACATGGAATTACCGCAAAATGGATCCATTTCCGTTTACGATGCCCAAGGCAAACATGTGCAAACAGAAACGGTTACCGAAGGAAATTCACCCTTGAATTTGCATGCATACCAAGCCGGACTCTACTTTGTAGTATACACTACCGAAAGCGGGCAGAGCAGCAGCAAAAGGCTTATCTTGCAGCCTTAGCGATGAAATACCCTATCCTATTCCTTGGTCTGATTGGCTTATTCAGTGCTTGCGATTCGCCAGTGGAGCCACAAATGCAAACGCTTCGTCCGAACGAAATTGTTCACCTCGACGAACAAAGCTTTCGAGTGGACACCTTAATAGATGCAAACGGCATCGCTCAATTGAGTTTTGGCTCCGAAGCCATTCCCAATTATTATGTGATGCAAAAGATGCAAAGCGATAGCACCATCGACATGCACATTTACCCCGATAACCGCTTCTTCTTTATTCAAGCGAGTGATACCTTTATCGTAACCAAAGACAGCCTGCTCAAAGACATCGATCAGAATTACTTAAACGAGGCCTTATTGCAAGGATTAATGCCTGTTTCACTGGATGCTGAAACCCAAGATTACCTGTTTGAGTTTTATATACGAAAGCCCTTAGAGGAAGACCGTTTCAATTACGAATTACATTACCAAAACAAGCAATGGCAGCTTTCTATCGTAGACTAAGCCTTTTCATTTTGCTTGCCGGTGCATGGCTTAGCGGCAAAGCCGATACCGTGGACGTGGTGTTTTGCTTTTACAATCAAAGCGGACACGTACAATCGGCTAAACTATTGGATTTTAAAACCCCGGGAACGGTTGAAAAGACCCTGATTCAGACCGATGATGCCTGGCAAGAAATAAGGTGGATTAGAAAAGCCGAATCGGATACTTTGCAAATTGTATCAGAAAAAGATACCGCCCGAATTTGCATCGATATACTGGAAAGCGAGCGGGCTAAATTTAGAATCCTTGTGGTTGAGCGACTTCAGGCTAGACCTTCCCTGCAACGCATCAAGGTTAATCACCTCACCTGCAGATGGAGCGGTAGCATTGCCTACCCACTCGATTATAATTACATCAATCCACTGGATAACAAGCAACTTAAGCTGGATAGCTTGGAAGGAAAACACCTGCAAGTCTTATCAGACAGTGTCATGCTATTACGCTGCGACAGAAGTCAAGCGATCTTTATCAAATACTATTTAGGATCGGATGGCATCTTAGAACTTCAGCCTTCTTCTGCCGAATGTGATCACTTTTACAGCGACGCCAATGCCAAGTTATATGCATTCTTGCGCAGCGGGAAACGCTTTCGCTATGCGTACGACAATACCGATCTTATTATCAGAAATTTGGGAGGCTTTCCTCAGGAATACCGTTTCCGAATAGAAAACATCAATTAGCAGCCGTACAATCGCCGCCTAGGTTTTCTTCTTTTAGCACCGTTTTCCCGGTTGTATCAAAGGTTTTCCAAACACCACATTTCACATCGTTTTTGAAGTAACCGGTCTTTTCGATGGTTCCGTCTTCGCGGTAAAGGATATACAAGCCGTTTTTTATCTCTTGCGGATTGGCTTTGTAAACCTCTTCTCCTGTTCTTGGATTAATCACCACCTTATAGCGAAGTTTGTATTCGTAAGCTTCTTTGATGATGGTTTTTGCGGTATCGTAGAAGGTTTTACCTTCAATGCCCTTTTGTACTTCTACCTGGGCAGTAGCCGATTGACTGATAAAGAAGAATGCACTGCAAAGCAGTAAGAGTTTAGTCCATTTCATAGATTAAGAGTCCGGTTCTGAGTTTTGGTTCAAACCAAGTTGATTTTGGCGGCATAATCATCTTGTGATCTGCAACCGCTACCACTTCTTCAATTTTGGTTGGATACAAACTAAAAGCCACTTGGAATTCGCCTATATCGACTAATTCTTGCAAGCGGTGTATGCCTTTGGTTCCATCCACGAACGACAAACGATCATCTGACTTAGAATCGTGTATGTGTAGGATATTTTTCAGTATTAGGTTTTCCAAAATGGAGACATCCAATTTATCCAGTACACTATCCCCTACCGAAACGCCCGGCTTTAAGTCGAGGCCATACCAAGTTTTATCCAGGTACATTCCAAAGAGGTGATTCTTCTTTTTGATTTGCAATTTGCTGTGTCCGATTTCCTCCAAGATAAAATTTTCTTCCAAAGCAGCCAAAAACTCGGCTTTGCTTAAGGTCCCTAAATCCTTCACCAAGCGATTGAATTCAAAGATTTTCAACTTATCGGTTGGGATAAAAAAGGAAAGGAAATAATTGAACGACTCTTCACCAGTATACTCCGGATGCTCTGTACGCATTTTTTGTCCATAACGGACTGCGCCGGCAGAGCGGTGGTGACCATCTGCTATGTAGAACGCAGGCAAGGCCTCCATATGCGAACGGATGGATGCTTGAAGTTCAGGATCTGTGATAGGCCATATTTCGGTATGCACCGCCTCATCGCCAACAAAGTCGAAAAGCGGCTTAACGCTTTCCACCTGTCCTACCAGTTTATCGTACCAATCGCCACCCTCAAAGGTAAGAAGCACAGGCTCGCCTACGGCTTTCACGTAGTCTACGTGTTTAACCAATGCTTCTTCCTTTTTGGATAATGTATTCTCGTGTACCTTGATTTTCCCTTCCAAGTAATCATCTACCGATGCCAAGCCCACAATTCCTGTATAGCTGATTTGGAGTTTAACATCCGTAAGCTGGTACAAGTAATAGCAAGGTTGGTCTTCCTTCACCAATACCTCCAGCTTCTTCATGTCGAGAAACTTTTGGCGAGCAAAAGGATAGTGTTTATCCGGAATACGTTCTGGATCGGTAAAGTTCAAATGCGGTTTAACCACGTGCAGGTAAGAGTAATCATAGTTCTCCATGATTGCTCTGGAGATGTGGTTATGATTGCTGTCCCACGACTTGGATGAAACAAGCTGAGCCAGGTCCGGCTGCGGACGCAAGGCTTGGAAGGTCTTAATCTGAGGCAAGCGCTTACTTCTGGTTTTCGTTTTGGAAGAAATCGATGATTTTCTCCGCTAATTCAGAACCAATATTCGACTGCGCTTCAGCAGTTGAGCCACCCACGTGAGCGCTCAAAGAGATTTTCTCCATTTTCAAAACGGTATCGTCTACCGGAGGCTCTTTAGCGAAAACGTCCAAACCAGCATAGCGAATATGTCCGGCATTGATGCTGTCTGCCAAAGCATGCTCATCTACTGCACCACCACGGGCACAGTTGATGATGCCGCTACCGGCTTTCATTTTCTGCATTTCAGCTGCACCAATAATTGGAGTGTCTCCTTCAGTAAATGGAACGTGCAATGAGATGAAATCAGCTTTAGCGATAACCTCTTCTTTGCTTACGGTGCGCAATGGAATTTTGATGCGTTGGTTACCGGCTGTGGCGCCAAGGTGAAGGTAAAGTTCTACCTCTTCTACGTATGGGTCGAATGCCACTACGTCCATGCCTAAACCAAATGCAATCTTCGCTGTTTCTTGACCAATACGTCCGAAACCGATGATACCCAAAGTTTTGCCTTTCAGCTCAACACCTTCTGATACTTTTTTGATGTTTTTAAACTCGCTCATGCCGTTTTCAGGCATTACACGATTAGAATACTGAAGGTTTCGCGCAATGGTAAAGATGTGAGCAAATACCATTTCGGCTACCGATACAGAAGAAGCGGCAGGCGTATTCACCACACGGATGCCTTTGCTGCGCGCATACTCTACATCAATATTGTCCATACCAACGCCACCGCGTCCGATCAATTTCAAATTCGGACAAGCATCAATTAAGTCTTTGCGCACTTTGGTGGCGCTTCGTACTGTGATGGCATCAAAATTTTTCAATTCGTCGACCAATTTATCTTGATCAACTTTGGTGGTTACTACTTCAAAACCGGCAGCCTCTAAAGTGGCTTTAGCCGATTCTTCCATTCCGTCGTTTGCTAATATGCGAATCATGTCTTTTTCTACGATCTATAAATTATGCTTGTGCTCCACTTTTCATGCGTTCAAATTCTTGCATGGCATCTACCAATGCTTGTACGCTTTCAATAGATAGTGCATTGTAAATGGATGCTCTGAAACCGCCAACTGAACGGTGACCTTTCAATCCACTCAAATTACGTTGTTTCGCCAATGCCATGAACTCGTCGTTCAAGCTATCGTCGTTCAATACAAAGGTTACGTTCATTACTGAGCGATCTTCTGTAGCAGCGGTACCTTTGAACAATGGGTTGCGGTCGATTTCACCGTAAAGCAAATCTGCTTTCTCTTGGTTGCGTTTCTGCATCGCTACTACGCCCCCGTTTGACTTAACCCACTTCAAGGTTTGAAGCGATACATAAATCGGGAATACCGGCGGAGTATTGTACATGGATCCACCTTCAATGTGAATGCGGTAATCCAACATAGATGGGATAGCACGTTTAACCTTGCCTAAAATAGAGTCCTTCACGATTACAAGGGTAACACCTGCAGGGCCCATGTTCTTTTGCGCACCCGCGTAGATCATATCGAATTTGGATACGTCAACCGGGCGAGAGAAGATATCAGACGACATATCGCAGATTACCGGAATGTTTGCGCTTGGCAATTCTTGGTACTGCGTGCCGTAGATAGTGTTGTTTGAAGTGATGTGAAGGTAGGCAGCATCAGAAGGAACTGACCATCCTTTCGGGATATAGTTGAAGTTTTGGTCTTCCGAGCTAGCGATAACGTTAACATTTCCGAAGAGCTTAGCTTCTTTGATGGCTTTTTTAGCCCATACACCTGTGTTCACATAGGCCGCTGTTTGACCTTCGTCGAGCAAGTTGTAGGGAATCATGCAAAACTGCATGCTTGCACCACCTTGTAGGAATAGTACGGAATAACCTTCCGGAACATTGAAAAGTTCTTTTACAGTTGCAACTGCTTCATCCAAAACCGCTTCGAATTCTTTACCGCGATGAGAAACCTCAATCAGCGACAAATTAGTGCCTGCGAAATTTTGCAGAGCAGCGATGGAATTGTCGATTGCTTCCTGTGGTAAAATGCCGGGACCGGCGCTGAAATTGTGAACTTTAGGCATGGTTTTTTTATTAGTTGCCGCGAAGTTAAAGGGTAAAAGACTATCGCCCAAAAAAGAAACATCTTTATTTAAATTTGAACCATGCAGAAACAAATCGCATTCTTCCTGTTGCTGTTTATCCCCTTCAGCAGCCAAGCACAAAACCTTTGGAGTAAACCACTATACAGCCCGTTAAAAACACAAAAGGAGGCTTTGGCAAAAGCATTCGATGTGGATAAGATCAGCTACGGGGGAAACTTCGGACTAAACTTAGGAACGGTAACCGTATTTGATATTTCACCTTGGGTGGGTTATCGAGTATTACCTCAAGTAACACCCGGCGTTGGATTGAGTTATATGTATTACCGCGATAACTTCACTGCCACACCTTACTCTACTAATTTGTTTGCGGCTCGTGCCTTTTTACGTATTGATGTGGCAGGTCCTATTTTCGTTTACGGCGAATTGGAAGCCTTAAACTACGATCACTACGATAGGTTTACATTTGAAAGAAAACGAATTTGGTTTAACTCGCCTATCATCGGTGTTGGTTACAAACAGATGACCGGCGATGAAAGTGCATTTATGGTTTCCATTCTTTATGCACTTCGCTCAGAAGAAGAGCTTTCTCCCTACTTCCAAAGTCCACTCATTTACCGCATCGGTTACATGTTTCGCTAAAGGCGATCAAAAAGCCTCAAGATCAGATCCGGCTTAAGCACCAAAGTATAAACGGCACCAACTACGGCACCCCAGAAGTGGGCGTCGTGGTTGATATTGTCGCGACCTCTTTTAGCCATGTATTGGGAAAGCACTAGGTAGCCAATGCCCATCAACCAACCCGGTATTGGCAAGGCGGCATACAGGTATACATTAGCAAACGGGTCGAACATAATAGAAGAAAAGACCACCCCGCTCACACCGCCTGAAGCACCCAAAGAGAAATAGGCATCGTTATAACGTTCTTTGTAAAAGGTTTTTACATTGGCTAATACAACGGTCATGAAGTACATCATCATGTACTTGATCATAGGAAACTCAAAGTACATCTTAAAGTAAGTTTCCACCACTTGCCCAAACGACCACAATACATACATATTCACCCCCAGGTGTATCCAATCGGCATGAATGAGTCCGGAGGTAAAAAAGCGGTACCATTCCTTTCGCTCTTCAATAATCGTTGGCGAAAAAATTAACCTGTACTTGGCATCGTAGTTTTGAAAGCAAAGAATGCTGATACCAATTGTGAGAATGAGGATGATTAAGGTGGCCGTTGCCGTCATGATTCAAGTATACAGAATAATCAGGTTAAGTGAAACGGACGATTAACTTTGCCGCATGAAGTCGATCTTGCTGCTTAGCGATACCCATGGATTTATGGATGAACGAATCATCTCCTTCGCTAAACAAGCGGATGAGATCTGGCATGCCGGCGACTGGGGCACTACCGAAGTGCACAAAGCCTTGAGCGACATCACCATGGTGAGAGGCGTTTACGGCAATATCGACGGACAAGACATCCGACAAATCTACCCTCTGAACAAGCGTTTCGAATGCCAAGGCTGGGACGTATGGATTACCCATATTGGAGGTTATCCCGGACGTTATAATCCAAAGATCAGAGAGCAGATTTACAAGAATCCACCAGGTCTATTTATTTGCGGACATTCGCATATTCTTAAAGTGATGCGCGATCAAAAAACAGGACTCATGCACATGAATCCGGGCGCTGCAGGCCGACACGGATTTCATAAAGTGCGTACTATGCTTCGCTTTCAAATTAGCCCAGGTAAATTAGATAAACTAGAAGCGATTGAACTTGGCCCCAGAGTAGAAGGATTTAGGGAAGTATAGCTTGCGCTGCAGGATTGTATAATGTTGACTGTTGATTGATTCTACAATTAAGTTTGGTTGACTGACTAATGAAGTGTTCCTCCAGAATTGGAACCATTTGCTTAGGGTTGCCTATTCCCCTCTAATTTTCCCAATTTCTGCGTCTACTAATCCATACAATTCGCTCTTCCACGTGGCAGAGTGTTGATACTATTCGCCCTAGCGCGCGGTAATTTTGGATAGTTTTGAACGTTAAAATGCTAAACCGGATGATGCGAAGAATAGCCTTTATCTTCCCTGTACTTTGTTTCTCAGTTGCTGCAGTGGCTCAGAACAACGGATTACCTAAGCAGCTGAATGTGGGTGATACCATTATCGCTGTTGGAAAGTATACCGTTACCTTAACCGATGCACGCCGCATTCCAACTGAACCTCGACTGGAAGTACCCGAAACAAAGGCTCCTAACCTGCAGTTTGATTTTAACTTGAATCAGGTAGCGGTGCCCAATACCATCCAATTGCCGGATGCCCAGCGCATGGATAAGAAATCGCCGGTAAACTACCACCACAATTACATCCGCGCCGCTTACGGTAATTACAATAATGCCTTGGTTGATGCCTATTTTGTGATGCCGGGCAAGAAAGGTATGCTCAGTGTGGATGCGCATTTCATGAATACCAAACCAAAGACGGAACGTCTGCAAAGGGAATTCAATGCCGGAATTGGTGGGATCAAACATTTTAAAAAAGGCGATTTCAAAGCCGGATTTCGTTTTACTTCCAACGATTATCGCTTCTACGGATTTGAAAGCGATAGCTTAAACAATACCATCGCTAGCTTAAAACAACGTTTCCAGATAGTGGATGTAAATGCCGGATATTCAAGCAGACTCAAAGGCAAACGCGCTCCATTCTATGCTGTTGGAGCTCAGTTTTACAACATGAAACAAAATGCCTTAGACACCCTAGAAGCTACAGAGAATGGCTTGAGCATCGATGGCATCTACCGATTTACTGTAAATAAAAATCCCTTGAGCTTAGTTGCCCGTTATGAAATGCAACAGTTTCAAAGCATCAAGGATACTTTTACCCGCAACTTTATTCACTTGCAGCCCTTCTATACATTAAGTAATAAGAATTGGGACTTAAACCTGGGCTTCAACTCAACCATCATTGTGGAGTCTGGTGAAAATACTGAATTCAAATTCTTCCCTCGTATTGACGGGGTTTACCGTATGGAGGGCGATTTGCTTAGCCTCTTTGGCGGAGTGAACGGCGGTGTAAACAAGGTTAGCCTTCGCTCCATCAGCGAAATGAACCCGTATATCGCTCCTTACCAAAACCTTGATCCAAGCATTTCCAAACTTCGTTTCAATGCCGGTTTAACCGGAAAATTGGGACAAAATACAGGTTTCACTACCCAGCTCTTGTTCCATATCCACAACCAAATGCCATTGTACATACTAGATACGGTGGACACCCGCTGGTTTATGAACGTAAGAGCCGATGTGAAGCTGATTCAATTCAATGCCGAATTAAGCCATGCCTTCTCCAATAAATTTAGGACTAACCTTACCTTCAATGCTTACAGCTACGATGTATTGGGTTATGAGCACGCTTACCAATTGCCTAACCTGGATCTTAAACTGAACGCTACCCACAATATTGGCGACAAAATTTTGCTTAGTGCCGATGTCTTTACCATAGGCAAACGCTACTCCTACTTAGCTTATTCTGAGCAACAAAGCGCAGAACTACTGAAGGCATTTGTGGATGCCAGTGTGGGCATCGACTACCGTTGGAAAAAACAGATTTCAGCCTTCTTGAAGGTGAACAATATTGCAAATCAGAAGTACCAGATGTGGGGAAGGTTGCCTGTTAATGGCATAACTGTAATGGGTGGATTAGCAGTAGGTTTCTAGAAATGTGTAATAGTTTCGGCTCTAGCGTTTGCGAGATTGAAACGGCCCCTGTATTTTTACCGCGTTACTCATGCATACAACGGTAAGTGAACATATCAGAATATTGCTGCATTCGCACGAGTGTGTGATTGTTCCTGACTTTGGCGGATTCATCAGCCACGGTCAGGCCGCAGCTTGGGAGGAGGGCGAACACCGCTGGAAACCGGCACAGAAGAAGCCTTTCTTCAATAGTCAACTCAAACAAAACGACGGCTTGCTCGCCGCTTTTATCGCTGAGCAAGAACATATCAGTTATTCGCAGGCATTAAATGAACTAGCGCGTTTCAGCCAAAATTGCTTAGAACAACTTAAAGACCACGGTCAATGTATCTTACGCGGACTGGGTACCTTAAGTCAAGGCGAAGAACAGCAAATCATTTTCAAGGCATCTGCAGAATCGAATGTATTGGCCGAGAGCTTCGGACTTCCTGTTTTAGAATTGGAACCAGTGGCCCACCGTGCTATACCTGCCGAATCAACAGCTACCGTACCGGCTAAGCTTTCGGTGGAGGTAGTTAAACCAAAACAAACTCGGGTTTGGTGGAGCGTTGCTGCTTCTCTCCTTTTGCTAGCGATGACAGCTTGGGGCTATTTCGCTAAAGACCAATGGTGGCCACAACATACCCAAGAAGCCGGTTTCCATGATTTCAGCATGGACAGCGCTGATCAAGGCACAGACGAAACTCCGTCGGTTGAATTAACTCCGACAGAAGCTCCGGTAGAAATTACCGAAGAAGTGGAAAACACAGTCGGGACTGCAGACATAGCAGAAGAAATAGCGGATGAACCGGTGTATACTTCCAGCGCTTCCGATTCCGTTTATTACATAGTGGTAGGCGCATTTCAAAGCGAACGTAATGCACAGAAAATGATGCAATCGGTGAAGTCTAAAGGCTATTCAGCATTGCTTTTTAGCGATGCCAACAATGGATTGGTTCGTGTTTGTGCTGAGATGCACGTAGACCGAAACGATGCAGAAGAGCGACTGAGTTTGATTCGCATCGACGTGAATAAAAAAGCCTGGGTACTGGCTACCCAACCTCAATAAGGATATAAAACATATGCTACTCGATATAGTTCAAGTAAACAATTTAGCCGACAGCACCGCCAAATCAGCGGAAGAAGCAGCTGTGATGGTGAAAATGGACCTGCTGGATATGGCCATGAAAGGTGGCTGGATCATGATTCCAATTTTGATCCTTTTATTAGTAGGTATCTACCTTACCGTCGACCGTTACCTCACCATTAAAAAAGCCGCTAAACAAGACTCCAAGTTTATGGCTAATGTAAAAGACATGGTAGCCAGTGGCAATATCATGGGAGCTAAAACGCTTTGTGCTAATAACGGTACACCAATCGGACGTATGCTTGAAAAAGGTATTTCACGTATTGGTAAACCCATGAAAAACATTGAAGTAGCCATTGAAAACGTAGGTAAACTTGAAATCTACCGTTTGGAAAAAGGGATGGCTACCTTGGCCACCATTTCAGGTGCTGCCCCAATGATTGGTTTCTTGGGAACGGTAACCGGTATGATCCGCGTATTCTTCGATATGGCCGCTCAAGGCAATAATATTGATATCACACTGTTAAGTAATGGTATGTATGAAGCAATGGTGACCACCGTATCTGGTTTGATCGTGGGTATCTTCGCTTACATGTCGCATAACCTGTTAGCTGCCTCTATAGAAAAGGTGATTCACCGCATGGAAGCTGCAGCAGTTGATTTTATTGACTTACTACAAGAACCGGCCTGATGAATTTACGTAGCAGAAGTAAGGTTAAAACAGAGTTTAGCATGTCGTCTATGACCGACCTGGTATTCCTGTTGCTCATCTTCTTCATCATCACGTCTACCATGATTAACCCGAACGCCATCAAGCTCCTTTTGCCTTCCGGTAAAACACAGACCAAGGCACCGGACCCTATTGAGGTAGCCATAGACAAAGACTTAAACGTGTATGTCAATGGAAAAATAAGCAGCTATGAGCGTTTACCTCTCGACCTTGAAGAAGTATTAAAGGGCAAAGATCGCGAGAACGTTACGCTGGCCTTGAGCTCAGACCGAAGTGTTCCATTTGAATACCCTGTGCGTTTAATGGGCATTGCCAATGATATGAAGCTCCGAATGATAGTTCGAACAAAGAAATAATAATGAGTACTATCCAACATCCCATATACCAGAAAGATGAAAGGCAGAATCGCTTAATTGCCATTCTGTCTATCCCTCTTACTTTGGGAATTTTGTTGGCTTTACTCTTATACTTTGGCTTGTACTATCAAATTCCGCCACCAGAAGAAGAAGGACTCAGCATTGCCTTGGGTATTGAAAACGGCGGTTTAAACACAGACTATGTAGAAGATCCGCAAAGTGTGGCTGAAGCAGCCGCCAGTACCCCAACGGAAAGTGAAAACTTAACCCAAGAGGTAGAAGAAGCCCCTTCGGTTAATCAGCAACAACAAACCCAACAAACGGTAACAAGTCCTAACCAACAACAACAAAATCAACAGCCAACCACACGCACATTTACCATCGGTGGGAGACAACAAGGTGGTGCAGGTGATGGCGGACAAACCGGAAATCAGGGTAGTTCTACCGGCGTACCTAATGGAGCCCCTACAGGACAAGGCACCGGCAATGGAGGAAGCGGACTTGGAAGCAGAAAAGTAAGTTCCAAATTCACCGGTCAATCGGAGTGCAACCAAGATGGATATGTCATGGTGAAGTTTAAGGTAAACCGCCAGGGAACCGTTGTAGAAGCTAACTCCCAGTTATCAGGTTCTACCATCACCGACGCAGTTTGCCGCTCTGATGCAGAGAAATTTGCTAAGCGATGGGTATTTGAACCTAATCCAAATGCACCCGAGTTCCAAACCGGGGTACTACCCGTTTATTTCAAGAGACAGTAATTCATGCGCTCCTATCAGGAAACCCTGGATTTTCTATTCAGTCAGCTACCCATGTTTACCCGCATCGGAGCTAGTGCATTCAAAAAAGATTTAGGCAATACTCTCGCACTTTGTGAAGCATTAAATCAACCCCAGTCCAAGTTTAAAAGTATTCACCTTGCCGGAACTAACGGCAAAGGCAGTAGCTCACACATGTTGGCTTCCATCTTTCAAGAAGCCGGCTATAAAACCGGACTTTATACCTCCCCTCACCTGCGCGATTTCAGAGAACGTATTCGCGTGAATGGTGAAATGATTAGCGAGGAAGAAGTGATTGAATTTACCCATCGCTTGAAAAAGGATTTTGAGCGAATCAAACCCTCCTTTTTTGAAATGACCGTGGCCATGGCCTTTGATCATTTCGCTCAACACCAGGTAGACATTGCCATCATTGAAACCGGTATGGGCGGACGTTTAGATTCAACCAATGTTATCACTCCAGAATTGAGCATCATCACGAATATTGGCTTTGATCACATGGAGTTTTTGGGCGATACCTTACCAGCCATAGCCGGAGAAAAAGCTGGAATTATAAAGTCTGGCATTCCGGTAGTTATTGGTAAACGCCAGAGCGAATGCGATTTCGTATTTGAACAAAAAGCGAAAGAGCTGGATGCTCCGCTGGTCTTTGCTAGCGATGTATTTCAGGCCAGACTGCTGCAGCGCGATTACCTCGGACAGGAACTTGAAATCACCCGAAACAACCAAGTCTATAAGCGCTTTCATCTCGATTTGCCCGGCACCTACCAGTTGGAAAATTGCTGCACGGTTTTGCAGGCTGTGGAGCTCATCAATCAAGGCAAGGTATTTCACTTAGGTGATGAAGCCATTGCGAATGGCATCGCTCGAGTTAAACCCAATACCGGATTGCTAGGCCGCTGGCATTGCTTGGCTGAGCAACCCTTAACACTCTGCGATACGGGACATAATGAAGATGGCATCAAACATATCTTAGCGATGTTGGAAGCTACGCCATACAATAGATTGCATTTTGTGATTGGTATGGTTCGCGACAAAGACATCGCTAAAATTCTAACCATGTTGCCCAAAGATGCACAGTACTACTTTACTCAAGCGGCTATACCTAGAGCAATGCCTTACGATGAATTTGCTTCAACCGCCCGGGCTTGTGGACTAACCGGCGAGGCTTACCCATCTGTGAAAGAGGCCTATGAAGCGGCCCAGAATGCTGCTGAAAAAGATGATTTAGTCTTTGTTGGAGGAAGCACCTTTGTGGTAGCGGAGGTGGTATAAAGGACAAGTTCCAAAAGCCAAGTTCCAAGCTACAAGTTCCAAGGTACAAGTTCCAAGCTACAAGCTCAAAGCTCAAAGCTTCAAGTTCAATTTTAGAGGATCTAAATAGTGTGTATTCAGCATCCCTCAACTCATTCAGGCAGAGCTAGAATTTAGACTTCCTTATTTCCGTTTTGGATTTTGAATTTTGGAATTTCTCCCATTCCCTGATCATTTCCAATTTAAGCTTCCGACCATTTCAAGCACGTCGTCTGACAAATGATTCAGCACCGGGGCAATGGAATCTGCATCGGTATGTTGGTTGAAATACAAGACTCCTCTGAGATAATGCGAAGTGCTATCCGTAACATAAAACTGCAAGGACGTAGCTGCATCGCCGGTTAGGCGGTACAACATACCATAAACCCTTTCATCCGGTTTATTGATGGTATTTTCCATGATCTCCTGTGCCTTGATGGTATGCTTGTAAACCAGGGTTCGGCTGTCTTTCTGCAATTCTTCAAAGCTGAATTCCTGTCCGATAGGCTTATACGTCAAGTGTACAGTTGCGTTAAACATCGGGTATTGCACGTTGAGCCAACAAGGTTCTGCATTGGCTGAAGAATCGCCCATTACAAATCCGTATTGGGCCACGTTAAAGCTGAACGGGCAATCGCTAGCAAAGCGCTGGTATTGCGGTTGTGGAATATCGATGTGAAAAAAGGCCTTAGGTCTTGGGGTAAATGTTTCGGTGCACGCAGTCAGTGAAATAGCCACAAAGGCTACCAATGCAAGTCTCATCATGATTCTTCTTCTCCTTCTCTTTCAGGTAACACCATTTTAACCCTTTTTATTCTACGGCGATCGGCAGATTCCACCACAAATTCGTAATCCTTGTGTTTAATTCGCGCACCAATATTGGGTATTTTACCTTCCATCTCAATGAGCATACCGCCTAACGTATCAGCATCACCTTTGGCGTCTTCAAAGTCATCAATGGCTGTATCCGTAATTCGGCAGATGTCGTGAAGCAAGGTTTTGCCTTCAAAAACATAGGTGAGTTCGTCGAGTTTAGAGTAGGCAAAATCATCTTCGTCAAACTCATCCTTTATCTCGCCAAAAACTTCCTCTAAAACATCTTCCATCGTTACCAAGCCACTGGTTCCGCCGTATTCATCTACCACAATGGCCATGTGAACCCGTTTCTCTTGAAATTCATTCATGAGGTCGTCAAGTTTCTTCGATTCCGGCACGAAATAAGGCTGACGCAATACGCTTTGCCAATCAAATTCTGTTTGACGAATATGTGGAATCAAATCTTTGATGTAGAGGATACCTATCACGTTATCAAAGCTATCGCGGAAAACAGGCACGCGAGAATAGCCCCATTCTTGGATCTTACTCAGCACCTCTGCATAGGTTAAATCTGCATCCAATGAAACCACGTCGAGTCTTGAACGCATAATTTGCTTAGCCGGTATATTCCCAAAGTTTACAATGCCTTTCAGAATCTCTTTTTCATCGTCAGATGGATCGTTGTCCGTGGTAATATCAATCGCCTGGTTGAGATCGTCTAGCGACATCTGATGTCCTTTTTTACGCAATTTGCGGTCGAGCACGTTGGTGGAATTCTCCAAAACAAAAACCAGTGGGCTGAAGATTTTGGAAAGCCAATAAAGTGGCAATGCCATCATTCTAGCGATACGCAAGTTTTGAGCGGTAGCATAGACCTTGGGAAATACCTCACCAAATAGTACCAAGATTAAGGTAACTACTACAGCCTGTAGCACAAAGCCCAATTGGGGTGACGCTGAAAAATCGAATATGGTTTGATTGAATAGGAAGGTCGAGAAGAAGACGATACTTACATTCACAAAGTTATTGGCAATCAAGATGGTTGCTAGAAGTCGTTTGTGGTTGTAAAGCAAGTCTAGAATGGTTCTCGATGTTTTATCATCGGTTTCGCGAAGCTCTTTCATCACTTGGGGTCCAAGCGAGAACATGGCGTTTTCAGATGCTGAAAACAAGGCTGAACAAACAATCAACACCAAGATACCCAAGAGTATGAAGGTGAAATTTGTCCAATCGGCAGGAAGGGCGTCGCTGCGTATGATGCTTAGAATAAGCGGTATATGACTACTGTCTCCCGGGGGAATGTCCATTTAGTTTACGTGGTACGTGGCAAAGTTATTAAAACGGCAGGTCATCTGTATCAGAATTCATGTCGGATTGTGATTCCTGGTATGGATTTCCTTCTTTGTTTTCCGAACGTGATTCGCCGGAACCGCCGCCTGTATTGAGGAAAGTCATAACATTAGCCCGAATAATTTTATTGGAACGTTCTTGTCCGCTTTCTTTGTCTGTCCAGGAATTGGTTCTGATTTTTCCTTCCAGGTAAAGCAATTTTCCTTTCACCACATACTTTTCTGCAGTGCGGGCTAGGTCGTCCCACATTTCAATATTATGCCATTCTGTAAGTTCTTGTCTATTACCCGAACGATCGCGGTAGTATTCTTTCGTAGCGAGCGAAAAGTTGGCCACTACACGTTGGTTTTCTAAGTGACGAACTTCCGGATCTCGGCCCACATTGCCAATGAGAATGACTTTATTTACTGACATAGAATTCCCTCCAATAGTTATCGAGCAAGCGAGGAACAGGATACGTTTCCCATTCAGCCTCCCCTATCTCAAATATATCATTTTTCAGGTCTCCTAGCGGAGCGGCCAACTCAATTTGCCAAATTTTCGCTTCAATCTTTCTATGCGAAAGCAAATGTTGCATTGCAACGGTTTCAGTGATGGTAAACTTCGCTAGATGATACCGTTCAATTAACTGCTTTTTTAGCGATGAAGTGGTCAATTCTTCGCTCGACTCATACAGAGGGAATTGATAAAGACCTTTCCAGATGGAGCTGGAATCTCTTTTTTGAATGTACAACCGATCTTGATAACGGAAATGCAGAAAATTCAGGTAGATCGTTTTGACCTTTGTTTTAGTGGCCTTAACAGGAAGTTCTGCTACCCTATTCTGCTTTAACGCAAGGCAATAGTGATTCACCGGGCAAGCGTCGCATTGCATTTGTTTGGGCGTGCAGATTAATGCCCCCATTTCCATCATGGCTTGGTTGAATTCATCGGCCTTACCTTGAGGCATCAGTTGTTCTGCTATCGCTTTAAATTCATTGTGCGCCGCAGAAGAAGGTATTGGCGTACCAATGGCATACAAACGACTTAAAAAGCGGTAGACGTTTCCATCCACTACGGCTACGGCTTCATTGTAAGCAAAGGATGCGATGGCTGCCGCGGTATAGGGGCCAACACCCGGCAAGTTCAGCAACTCAGCGTAGTTACTTGGAAATACGCCTTCACACTGCTTCACAATATACTTGGCTGCCTTTTGCAGGTTTCGCGCTCTGCTGTAATAACCTAGTCCTTGCCAAAGCTTAAGAACCTTGTCTTCACTGGCCGATGCAAGATCTTGAACAGTAGGAAAAGCTTCTATAAATCGGTTGAAATAGGGTAAGCCCTGCTCCACGCGTGTTTGTTGTAAAATTATTTCTGATAGCCAAATGGCATAAGGATCACGCGTATTTCGCCAAGGTAAATCGCGTTTATGTATTGAATACCAATGAAGTAAATCTAATCCTATTCCCATTCTTAAAAGTCTATTTGCTCAAAATCAATAAACAAAAGAAAGCAAGACCTGTTTAATCTGCACAGAAACACTAAATTTGTAGCCCGAAAATTAGGGAATAATCATTCAAAGCAACTGATATACAGATAATTATGACTAAAGCTGATGTAATCAACGAAATCGTTAATCGTACAGGTATTGGAAAAGCTGAGGTGCAGCAGACCATCGAAACCTTCTTCAAGGTAATGAAGACCTCTATGATTGAAGGCAATAATATTTATTTCCGTGGTTTCGGAAGCTTCGTATTGAAGAAAAGAGCTAAGAAAATTGCCCGTAACATCTCAAAAAATACGGCAATGGAAATTCCGGCTCACTTCATTCCGAAGTTCAAACCGGCCAAAACCTTTGCAGATAAAGTTAAGAAAAGCGAAGCTTCCAAAGCGCTTTTGAAAGACTAATGCAAAACAAAAAGATTCTGGCCGCACTAATTGGTGCGGCCTGTTTACTCATCGTCTTTGTACTCAGTAAAAAGCACCTCAACAAAGACAGTCAGCTTATCGAGCCGGTAGCGCAGGTTACCATGCATTCGGAAGTCAGCTGGGAAGATATCCTCGGACATTTCAACGAGGAAGCGCAACTTCCCAATACCATTGCCATGCTATTGGGCGACTCTATGCAACTCGAGATTAAGGATACCGGTTATATCAATACCAGCATCGAATTCTGCTATAAAAACCAATACTTTCTTCCGGCTGCCTTCATTCAGTTGAAAAAAGCCCGTCTAGTAAAGGATTTAACGTCGTGGATCAAAGCAACCGAATCCATACATACGCTTGGTATGATGGAACAGGATACCTCATTGAGAAGCTTCATGATGGCGCAAGTTATTAGCAGCAGCAATGAGATTCTTGGATTGGATGCAGAAAACATGAAAGGCCATTTATACCAGGCCTTAGCCTTAGCTGACAAACGTGAAACTATGATGAACGCTGTTCCTCATTTATTGAGCGTGGTGAGAACAGATGAAAACAACATTCCCGCTCTCTATACTTTAGGACTCTTAAGCATTGAAAGTGGGCAGCTTGACAAGGCGTTGCAGAGATTTGAAAAATTAGTATCTTTGCAGCCCTCCAACCCTGAATACCATTTAAGGTTGGCTTCAGTTTACGAGCAAACTGGCAATAAATCAGATGCTTTAAAGCATTATGAGCGATGTTTAGCCCTGACAACTGATAATCCTGCGATGCAGGAAGAATTAAAACAGATTATAACTAATTTAAAATAATAAAGCTATGCCAAGCGGAAAGAAAAGAAAAAGACATAAGATCGCAACTCACAAGCGCAAGAAAAGATTGAGAAAAAACAGACATAAGAAAAAATAGTCTGTCGGTTCCATAGCTTAATGCACTTCTCGTGACGAACGAATTAATTATTAACTCAGATTCGTCCGGGGTTTGGATCGCTCTACTCAGAGATAAAAAGCTTGTAGAACTTCACCAGGAAAAGCATTCGAATAATTTTTCTGTTGGAGACATCTATCTGGGACAGGTTCGTAAGATCATGTCCGGTTTAAATGCAGCCTTTGTTAACGTAGGTTATGAAAAGGATGCATTTTTGCATTATCACGATTTAGGTCCTCAGATACGCTCCTTAAACAAGTTTACAAAAGCTCGTTTACAAGGAGGACAAAAAGAAGACAAGCTAACTGATTTCCAATTAGAACCGGAAATCGTAAAAACTGGTAAAATAGATCAGGTTCTGAACAAGAACCAGCAGATACTGGTTCAAATACAGAAAGAACCTATTTCCAGCAAAGGACCCCGGATTAGTTCCGAATTGTCATTGGCCGGACGGTATATGATTCTTGTACCATTCGCCAACCAAATTTCCATTTCCAAAAAGATAAAGTCTTTCGAAGAACGAAACAGACTGCGCAATCTGGCCTTGAGTATTAAACCGGCCAATTTCGGTCTGATTATTCGTACCGTAGCGGAAGGAAAGCCAGTGGCCGACCTTCACAAGGACTTAATGATTCTTCAGGAGAAATGGGCGGAAATCCACCGCAACCTGGCTTCAGCGAAGCCTCCTGTGCGTATTCTTAGTGAAATAGATCGCTCCTCTACTATGATACGCGACCTGATGAACGACAACTTCGCCAATATTGTGGTGAATGATCAGGTCTTGTATGAGGACATCAAATCATACGTTAGACAGGTATCACCTGATGCAGAAAAAATTGTTAAGCTGCACCAGGGTAAACAGCCCATCTTTGATCAGTTCAGCATCAATAAACAGATCAAGGCCCTGTTCGGTAAAAACGTTTCCTTACAAGGAGGTTCTTACTTGGTTATTGAGCATACGGAAGCTTTACACGTAATTGATGTAAACAGTGGCAGCAAAGCCACCAGTGATGCAGACCAAGAAGCAAACGCCCTAATGGTCAACGTAGAGGCTGCCGAAGAGATTGCACGCCAATTAAGGCTACGCGATATGGGTGGAATTATCGTGGTTGACTTTATTGACCAACGTACGCCTCAGAACCGTAAAAAGGTTTATGAAAAGCTAAAAGAAGAAATGAGTAAGGATCGTGCTAAGCACACCATCCTTCCAATGTCGAAATTTGGCTTGATACAAATAACACGTCAAAGGGTAAGACCGGAGATGAACATTGTTACTGCAGAACAATGCCCTATGTGCAAAGGCAGTGGCGAAGTGAACTCCAGCATTCTTATCGTAGATGAAATTGAACAGAAATTAGCTTACCTGATTCAGACCTTAAATCTGACGAAAATCAGCATTACTGCGCATCCTTATATTAGCGCATTTATCAACAAAGGCTTATTGCTTTCCAAACGTTGGAACTGGGCTTGGAAATACAAATGCTGGTTAACGGTAACACCAGATCAATCGTACCACATGGGTGAATACTACTTCATCAATGAGGTAGGAGAAGAAATTATCCTTTAACAAAAAAGCCGGCGCTAAGCCGGCTTTTTCATTGTGGGTATTTCAATCTTTAAAATTTCCTTATCTAATCAGCATAAAGCCACCTTCAAAATGGTGGTCTACACCTTCTAAGTCTTTGGCCTTTACGAGGTATACATAGTAATCGTTCATGGCCGGAACTCCTTTGAATTTACCATCCCATTGTCCAACTGTTTCCTTTGTACGGTAAACTTCAATTCCCCATTTGTTGAGAATCACCATTTCAAATTCAGTAGTGAAGCTCACGTCTATAGGTCCGAAGAAATCGTTTAACCCATCACCATTAGGAGTAAAGGCTGTTGGGAAACGCATTTCAAACGGTGGCATTACAAAAAATGATTTCGTTTGTGTTGCAGTACATCCTTCTGTATTGGTTACCACCAATTCAGCTTCATGCCAACCGGTATCACTAAAACCAAAGAAGAAACTTGGACCGGAGCCTCCGAAATCTTTGTTGATGTACCAATCGTAAGTCATGTGCGGCTGCTGCTTCAATTCTGTAAACTGGAAAACGGTTTTTTCGTTTTCGTATTTGTATTTGGTAATATCGAAAGAGGCCTTAGGAATGTCTTTTACTTTAACAGACTTCACTAAATACGATTTACAACCAGCCTCAGATTCTACCGATAGGAATACAGGATAAACACCCGGTTCCGTGTATGTATGAGATGGGCTGAAAACATTAATTTCTTTTGAGTTATCTCCAAAATCCCAATGAATCTTTTCGATGACTCCATTGTCTACCGCGGAAATATTTACAAACTCAGTGGCTTGATTCAAACAAACGTCTTCTGCTGTGAAATCAGCCGTTGGCATAGGAGCAACTTCTACCATGCTAATGGCTTTTGCCGGGCAAGATTCTGAGTTAACAATGGTCAATTCAAGCGTGAACAAGCCGGCTTGAGTTGTGCTGAATTGAATTTCATTTCCGGTAAAGATTCTTCCATCGCTCAATTTCCAGCTTGAACTTACAAACTGATCTATTGATTGGTTTCTAGCGATGAATAAATTAGAGGCGGCACATTGAACCGGATTATTGACACTCATCAAAGCTTCCGGGCTTTCCTTTATGACAATAGTCTTGTATACATTGCTCACGCAACCTTTATCAGACCGCACCTGAAGTTTAATTTCTTTCACTCCGGCCGTTCCGAATTTATAATCGTTAACAGAATCGGTATAAAAAGTCTGTGCATCCAATTCCCAGGTATAGCTCAGTTGATCTTGACCTTTGATGCTCGAAGTATTCACAAAGCTCATGCGGTTTTCATTGAAGCAATAAGACAAGGCATCAATGGTGAAATCGGCTTTAGGTACCTCGTAGGTAAAGAAATCAATGCTCTTTTGTGAAGAGCAACCTTTATCACTGGTTACCACTAATTTCACATTGTACTTAGCCGCATCCGCATATTGGTGTTGTGGATTCTCCAGCTGACTTTCCATGCCATCGCCAAACTTCCAATTGAATGCAGTAATCTGTCCGGCACTTAAAGTACTCGCATTAGAAAACTGAACTGGATCCGTTCCAATACAATTGGAGCTTGACCCGGTGGTAAAGTCGGCAACAGGACTAGGATTAATTTCAATGGTTTTGGTATCTGACGCTTCGCAGCCTTTGATGTCGGTTACTTTATGGGTAAGTGTATAAGTTCCGACAGCACTGTATCGAATACCCATTTGGCTGCCACTAAATACTCGACCATCTCCTGCCTCAAAAGTAGATTGCTGTATTGTACCGTTAACCGATGATCCTTGAGAAGCCAATAAAACCAAATTCGTCGCTTCGCAATCGTCTTTGACGTCTATAGTAAAGTTAGGCTCCGGATTCTCCAATACCTTAATAGCGCGGTAACCTGTATCCATACAACCGTGCACTGTTCTGGTTATAATTTGAGCTTGGTAGGTACCCGGAAGGCTAAAGCTCTCAGTTAAATTGGCATTGCTGGATGTAGCTCCTGCGGTAGCACCGTTAATGGTGTATTGCTGAAGTACATTCCAACCTTGGGTAATGGACGCTTGGTAAATAAACTGATTACCGGTGATACACTGCTCGTCGTTGTTCACCACCATATTGGCCTTGGCCACAGGGTTTATCTGCACAGTTTGATTGTCGCGAGCTATACAGCCGTAATCATTGATGAGTTCAACTTCTACAGTATAAGTGCCGGCCGACGTATAATGGTGTATCAGCTTTCCACTGGTATATTCTTGGTTGTCGCCTGTTTTCCAAAGCAGTGATTGCACCGGTCCATTGGTTTTCACCTGCATTTCCAGTCTGTTTTCATTTTCACATGGATCCAGACGATCTAATTTTATCTCGGCGCGAGGATCACTAACGGTAACATTGATTGAATCGTAGGCTATACAGCCGAATTTCTCTACGCTCACGTGATACAATCCACTTGTAATGGCCGGAAAAGCAGGTAATGTTCTTCCATCTTGCCAACGGTAATTGGCTTGGAATACACCCGGGCGAAGCCAAAGTGTTTGGCCTATACAAACGGCAGTATCTGCCCCCAATGTGAAGGAAGGTAAATTGTGAATGTTTAAGGTTTTCGTAAAGGTGTCGACCTCGTTTCCGTTGTAAACGAAAAGCACCACATTGTATTGACCGGCTGAGGTAAATTGATGTTTAGGTCTCAGCAAATTACTGTTGTTCTCCGTGCCGGAATTTGGATCATCAAAATCCCAATGTACTGAATCTGGAATCTCCAACAGGTAAACAAACGCAGTTGAATCGCCAATGCAGGAATCTTGCACCTCGATTTTCCGTTCAATAAAGTAGTTTACCATGAAATTAGGCAATCCCAGTTTGCTACCTGTTCCATTTAATAAGATATAACCACCCTCCTGGAAATTGCAATTGCTTCCGGTGAGTTTAGGGGAATGTATCACATCCAAACTAGGAATAGCGATAGAGGTAGTAACATTTCGAGCACCGTAAATTTTTCCATCCTGCCCCAATTGAAGGCTTCGTGTTTTAACATTGCTTGCTATGGTGACTTCACTGTCTCTGAACAAGACTTCATTCACCACCATGTCCATGTCGTATTGGAAAATGGAAGCGTTTTGTCCGGCCGTATTCCGACCGCTGATATACAATTTCTTGGCATCGGAAGAGAACTCTACGCCATAAGGTAGATGACTTCCATAATTTACTTTGATAACGGTATTAGCCCCCACCTCACCGTTGCTTGCGTTGAAATCAAAGACTTCTACAAACTTGCCGGAAATGGCAGCAGCCATGGCAATGTAATTACCATCCGGACTTCCTTTCATTTGTCCAATGTCCATGGTACTAATGGAAGTACCAGCAGAGGAAGTCACAGGCGTTCTTACCACACCATATTCATTCACAAGGAAAGAATAGAAGGTATTGTTCATGCCGTGGGTAATTACCCAGACACCTGTGCCATCTGTTGTTCTGATGGCGGTAATCTTTTCAGCCGCATTGCTGAGCAACAGTATCGATTTATTCGAAGTAACCTCTCCCATCCCGTTGCCCTTGGTCATGTCAACCTCGGAAAAACGAAAACCTCCGCTTCCATTGTTTACATCGGAAGTGAAGATATAGAACAGGTGTTTGTATTTGGGATTGGGAATAATAATGGCCGACTGGGTTGGATCACTAAACTGAACTGCTCCGGAAATATTAGAGCCGTTAGTCATCAATCCATGATCTGCTGTATAAACTGTATTACCGTCGGTGTAAAATAGAAGGTTGCCGGCCAAGTCTGAGATACTGGCACTCCCTTCAGTGGCATTGATATTACTCTGTCCATTCTGGATATTGCCATTACGCTCGAAGCGCATAGCTGCTCTATCACCAAATTGCCAGTTAGCCGCTCGTTTTTGAGCAGTAACTGAGAAGGTGGACAGAAGTGTTAATCCAAAGAGTAGATGTTTTAACAAGCCTTTTGATTTGGTTTACTAAGCGTAAAATTAACGTAAAAACAATAAAAAACAAGCATTTACAAGTCGGTAGAGTGTCTAGTTTCGGCGAATGAACATTTTCAGAATATGTTCTAGAGGTTCTGTAATTTGCCGCCATGTTGGATAAACCCTATTTAGTAGGTATTACCGGAGGAAGTGCATCAGGCAAAACAAGCTTCATCCAATCATTAAAGGAAGCCTTTGGCAGCAAGGATTTGTGCCTTGTTTCACAAGACAATTATTACCGTCCACGGGAGGTTCAGCAAAGAGACGATCAAGGGCAAATCAATTTTGACCTACCTACTTCCATTAATGTGGAAAACTTTTTAACTGATTTGGAAAATTTGAAGTCGGGACACTCCATTGAAATCAAGGAATACCTCTTTCAAAACGAAGAAAAAACACCCCAACTCATTTGCATGGAAGCAGCTCCAATCATCGTGGTTGAAGGATTGTTTATCTTTCACTACGAACAGATATTCAAACAATTAGATTTAAAAATATTCATTGATGCCAACGACGATATAAAGTTGGATAGACGCATCCGACGTGATGTAGATGAACGTGGCGTGAGCAAAGAAATCGTGCTCTACCAATGGCAGCAACACGTGGTACCTTCTTACCAGAAATACTTGTTGCCGTATAAAGAAGCTGCCGACATAGTGATTAATAATAACGAACATTTCCTTACTTCGCTAGAAGTAATCAAGAACCACTTTCAAAAGATACTGCATAAATGAACTATCGATTCGCTGTAATCGGACTAGGCCGATTTGGAACCAAAATCGCCCGAACCCTTTCCCAACGTGGCGCAGAAGTGTTGGCCATCGACTTTGAAGACAGTAAAACTGATAACCTGAGAGACGACGTAGCCTACGCCGTTACCATGGATTCAACCGATATCAAAGCGCTACAATCGCAACGAATCCAAGACATGGATGCTGTAGTTGTGGCGATCGGAGAAAACTTTGAAGCCCTTTTGCTTACCACAGCGCATTTGCTCGACATGAAAGTGAAACGCGTTATTGCCCGTGCAGCAACACCACAGCAGCGAATGATTTTGGAAAAGATGGGGGTTACTGAAATACTCTCGCCAGAAGATGAAGTAGGAATTTTAGTAGCTGAACGTTTGCTTCACCCAAGTGTGATGACCTTCCTTCAGTTGCCTGATGGATATGAGATTGCCGAAATTGTTCCACCTAAAGGCGTTTGGAACAAAACCGTAGGCGATATACAGTTGCGTGAAATCTATAACCTCAACCTCATTACCCTCAAGCGAGAATATGAAATGGAAAAAAACGGGGAAATTACCCGCGAAAAACACATTTTAGGTGTTCCGAAATCAGATACCGTCATTTACGAAAACGATACGCTGATTCTTCTCGGACAGGAAGTAGATATCGAAAGATTTATTGAGGTAAATCGCTAGAATACATGTGTATTAGCGTATTCCGACCAAAGAAATCGCTCATATTGCAGAATTTGCGGCCGAATCTATATATTTGCCCGCTCTAAAAAATCGTACATAAGGATTATACATATACAATGAAAAATCAGGGAGTTGTTAAGGTATTTACCATTCTGTTAGCGCTGGTATGCCTCTTCCACATTTCGTTCACCTTCGTTGCCAGAGGAATTGAAGGGGACGCTCAGGAACATGCCGAATCATTGGCAGCGAACTTTAATGGCGACGATGACGCGAAAGCCAAATTTATTCAGGAAAGCAAAAGAAAGTACCTCGACTCTGTCTCAGGTCAAACGGCTTACAATATCATCCTGACCAAATACAACTACACGCAGGTAAAAGAGCATGAGTTGAACTTAGGTCTGGATTTGCAAGGCGGAATGAACGTGACTTTGGAGGTTTCACTTCCTGAGTTTATTAGAGCGCTTGCGAACAAAACAGAAGACAAAAACTTCAACAAAGCCATTGAATTGGCTTCTTCTAAGGCAACCAATAGCCAAGAAGACTATGTTAGTTTGTTCTTTCAATCCATTAAAGAAACTGCGCCATCAGTTCCTTTGAGCACCTACTTTGCTCACAAAGACAACAAAGAATTCGTTAGCTTCAACTCCTCTAACGAAGAAGTAGAATCCTTCATCCGTCAACAAGCCGAAATGGCCGTTGAAAACTCGTTTGAAGTATTGCGTTCCCGTATCGACCGTTTCGGTGTGTCTCAGCCAATCATCCAGAAATTGGGTAATAGCGGACGTATCATGGTTGAGTTACCGGGCATCAGCGATCCTGAACGTGCACGTAAACTCTTGCAAGCATCTGCTCAATTGGAGTTCTGGAAAACTTACCTTCCGGGTGAGTCCATCAACTTCATTAGCAACATGAACAAAGCGCTTAAAGCGCGTAACGACTTAAGTTCAACTTTAGATACTACGGCTAATGCTGCTGCAGAAGAGCCTATTCTAGGTTCTACTGAAGAGGTTGCTGCAGAAGACACCACCACTCAAAGTGATTTGATTGCTGCCGCAGATGCTAATGCTGACTCCAACAACAGCTTAACCGACTTGCTCAATACACAGGATAGCAGTGCTAACGACAGCACCAAAGCACCTGGCCAAATGACGCAAGAGGAAATTCAGAAAGAATACCCATTGATTCGCTATATCGCCGGATTCAACCTTGATGACAAAGGCATGCCTAACGCTTCTGCTGAAGTAGGTTTTGTTAGCGTATTCGATACGGTTGCATTGAATAAATTATTGAACGATCCGGAATTGGCTAACGTAATTCCAGGCGACGTTCGTTGGGCTTACCATTACAAGCCGGGTGAAACCGGAAGCTTTGTTGGTTTGTACGCTTTAAGAGCCGAAAGAACCAATGGCGGACCTTCTTTGGAAGGTGATGTGATTACCGATGCCCGTTCTCAAATTGGCAACAAAGGTTTTGAGGTGACCATGTACATGAACACCGAAGGACGTAATGCCTGGAAGAAAATCACTGCTGAGGCTTCTAAAAAACAACCTCAAGGATGTGTCGCTATCGTGTTGGACGGTGTTGTTTACTCTGCTCCTACCGTTAACGGTGAGATTCCAAACGGTGTATCTTCCATCTCAGGTAACTTCACTCAAGAAGACACTAAATTCCTCGCTACCATCTTGAACTCAGGTAAATTGCCTGCTCCAGCACGTATCGTGGAAGAAGCGATTGTAGGTCCATCACTCGGTAAAGACGCCATCAACAGTGGTTTGATGTCCATCATCGGTGGTTTGGTATCTGTAGTCCTTATTATGCTAATCATCTACAGTGGTGCTGGTTTAGTAGCCAACCTCGCTGTATTGTTGAACTTATACTTTATGATCGGTGTTCTTGCTTCATTGCAAGCTGCATTGACCTTACCGGGTATTGCCGGTATCATCTTGACATTAGGTATGGCGGTTGACGCGAACGTATTGATTTACGAACGTGTGAAAGAAGAACTGGCCAACGGCAAAAACTTGCGTTCTGCTATTGCTAACGGTTACTCTAACGCATTATCTGCGATTCTCGATGGTAACATCACTACCCTTTTAACCGGTATTGTACTCTTAATCTTCGGTAAAGGCCCTATCTACGGATTTAGCGTTACCTTGATTATCGGTATCCTTTCTTCACTCTTCACTGCCATCCTCTTCACCCGTTTGATTTTCGAATGGAGATTGAAAGGCGATAAAGAAATTAAATTCTCTATCCCGGCTACGGAGAACTTGTTGAAAAACGTAAACATCGACTTCATCGGTAAGCGTAAAATGTTCTACGGTATCTCTTCAGTAATAATCATCGCAGGTCTTGCCTCCATCTTTACCAAAGGTTTGGATCAGGGCGTTGACTTCAAAGGTGGTTGGTCTTATGTAGTAACCTTCGAACAACCGGTAACTACTGCTGATGTTCGTAAAGCATTGGAAGTTCCTTTTGAAGGAGCTCCTGAAGTGAAAATCTTTGGATCAAACAACTCGGTTAAAATCACCACCGACTTCAATATCAACGATCAGTCTGAGACTGCAGGTGAGAAGGTGGAAGCACAGTTGAAAGCTGGTTTGACCACATTGAACAATAAATTTGATATTCCTAGCACCAGTAAAGTAGGTCCAACGATTGCGGATGATATCAAACAATCTGCGGTATACTCTATCCTCGTTGCCTTGATTTTGATGTTCCTTTACATCTTGGTACGTTTCCGTAAATGGCAGTTTGCAACTGGTACTGTTGTTAAATTGGCGCACGACGTATTGATTGTATTGGGTCTCTTCTCACTCCTTGATGGTGTAGTACCATTTACTTTGGAAATTGACCAGAGCTTCATCGCAGCCT
Source organism: Bacteroidota bacterium (assembly GCA_006226545.1). GTDB lineage: Bacteria > Bacteroidota > Bacteroidia > UBA8524 > UBA8524 > M1806. The sequence goes on from SBGR01000041.1 coordinate 42,586, forward strand.
TGTTGACCGTTATCGGTTACTCCATCAATGACTCGGTGGTTGTTATGGACCGTGTGCGTGAATACCTCACAGACAGCAAGAACAAAAAAGGCATGGCCGGCATTATCAACGAAGCTTTGAACAGCACCTTGAGCCGTACCATGATTACCTCACTCACAACCTTAGGTGTATTGGTTATCCTCTTCATCTTCGGTGGTGAAATCATCCGCGGATTTGCCTTCGCAATGTTAGTGGGTGTATTGGTAGGTTCTTACTCTTCTATCTGTATCGGTGCTCCTTTGGCAGCCGACTTAAGCAAAGAGAAAAACTAAGTTTTATCTGATATTCGAAAAGCCCGATTCGTCGGGCTTTTTTTTTACCCCAATTTTTAGCGATACTTTTTATCACTTCGTCGAGCGAAAGCCTTGCTCGGCTTAGAATTTGCACCTAGCCGCGCAAGCATGAACAAACTTCTTCCCCTCCTAGCTCTACTCCTTTCTTCGCTCCCCACTTTCGCTCAAACCATGAAAGGAAAAGTAGTAGATGCGGATACCAAAAAACCCATTGAATTTGCCACCATCGCCCTCTTCAAACAAGGCGATAGCACACCCCAAAAAGGCAGTTTATCTGACCTTAGCGGACAATTCACCATCACCGCTGTGAAGATTGGCTACTACGCTATTGAAATCTCTTACCTTGGTTACGCTACCTACCGTCGCGATTCTATTCTCATGCCCGACGGTAACTTCAACTTCGGACAAATTGCTTTGGCCGCCGATAGAAAAGTACTCGATGAAGCCGTGGTAAAAGAAGAGCGCAACATGGTACAATACGGGGTTGATAAAAAAATATACGATCCTTCCAAAGACTTGGTTAGCACAGGAGGAACAGCCACCGATGTACTTCAAAATATTCCATCGGTTACGGTAGACAACGACCGCAATATCCAATTCAGAGGTTCAAGCAACGTGACCATCTACATTGATGGAAAGCCCTCTACCCTAACCGGAGATGACCGCAGTGCCATCTTGGATCAGATTCCCGGCTATATGATTGAGCGAATTGAAGTGATTTCCAATCCATCAGCTCGCTACGATGCCGAAGGCTCAGGCGGTATCATTAACATCATTACCAAAAGAGGTTCACAAAAAGGATACAACGCTACCGTAAGCGGAAACATGGGCAACGGCGATAAGTACCAAGGAAGTGTTCTCATGAATTACCGCACGGCCAAATGGAATTTCTCCGGCTCCTATGGGTTTAATCAAAACCACGTTTGGAGCAAACGCATTAGCGAAAGACAACTTTATACCTACGACCAGAACATCCTGAATCAAACCGGATTCGGGTTTGACCGCAACTACGGACATAACGGACGATTGGTTGCCGAATACCAACCTAATTTGAAAAACGAACTCAGTTTTGGCGTTGGACTAAATACCGATACGGAATTTGAAAACGATTTAACCAACTACGAATTTGCCTACCTGAATTCGAGCTACGATAGCAGCGGATACCGCAGGTCTTTGGAAGAAACCCGAAGCACCAACCGTTCAGCCGATTTCTTTTGGAAACGCAATACCGGCAAACTCGACCGCAACTTTACCGTTAACCTTAGCTATTCCATGAACGACCGGGATAATAGCTTGGCGGCAGATCAGCTGTATTATAGTCCTAGCGATTATTTCCCCGGACTACAAAACAACTTACGACTCAGTAGAAGCGAATTGGCCACCCTTCAATTTGACTATACCCACCCGGTAAACAAAGACATCAAATGGGAAGCAGGCTGGAAAAGCACCATGCGAAACCTCGACAATGAGTTCTTCTCTGAAAGTGCCTATACCGAGCCGCTCACTTTTACGGCTGATACAGGCTTGAATAACCGCTTTTTATACGGCGAATGGGTTCACGCTGCTTACGGCACCTATACCGGAACCTACAAGAACATTGGGTATAGCGCAGGATTGCGTGCAGAACATACCCAATTGAGCATCAACCAGGAAAAAGAAGTAAACCCGGTTAACCGAAGCTATACCAGCTTATTCCCCTCATTCTACCTTTCTTATAAACTTACAAAAAGCAAAGCGTTAAGAGCCAATTATAGCCGACGCATCAATAGACCGGGCTCGTGGCAATTGAACCCGTTTCGAAGCTTCTCTGACCCATTGAATCAGCGGGAAGGAAACCCCTACTTGAATCCGGAGTTCATCAATTCCTACGAATTGAACTACATGCAAATTGCCAAGAAATTCACCTTAAGCGTCGGATTATACCACCGCCAGACTTTAAACATGTTAACCCGCTACCGTCGTGTAGATGAAAACGGCGTGACCATTACCAGCTTTGTTAACCTGAATAACAGCAATAGCACGGGAGCTGAAATTGTTTTCAATACCTCCATTCGTTCATGGTGGAAACTGAATGCTAACCTGAACCTTTACCAACAAACCATGGAAGCCAATAACTTGGCCACCGGATTATCCAGTACCGCCATAGGTGGAAATGCACGCATCACCAATAATTTCACCTTCAGCAAGAAATTAAGCGGTCAGTTCAGCTATAGCTATTTCCAACCGGGATGGGCTTTGCAAGGAAGCATACAAGCTTTTCAAGCAGCCGATATCGGATTGCGTTACGACATCATGAAAGGACGTGGTAACGTGGGAATGCGTGTGAGCGATATTTTCAATACCCGACAATTTGAGATTCAAACCAATGGCATTGGCTTCGATCAATACAACCTTTGGAAAAGAGAAAGTCGCATAGTCTACCTCTCCTTTTCATATCGCTTTGGTGTTGAGTTTAAGGATAAAAAAGGACGTGGACAGAACATGGGAACCGGAGGCGGCGGCGGTGGCATGGACGATTTCTAAACCGCGTTCATTTGTTTAAATTTGCTTCGACCAAAAGAATCAAACATTGCCTAACTCCTATTCTAAGAACATTCTTCATAACCTGAATGATCTGCTTTTCGTGCTTGATACGAATGGCATCTTTCTCGAATATTATTCACGCTCAACAAGTGAACTCCTTTTTTCTCCAAGCTATTTTATTGGGAAAGATGTGCGCGAAGTATTGCCGCCACACATTACTTCTCAATTATTTGAAATAGTAAACAAACTTCTAAACGGAGAAATTCTACACGGGAGTTTTGAGTACGAGCTTAGCATCAACAATAAGATGCTTGCCTTTGATGCCTCGGTTACTTGCTTTGAAATGAATGAGAATGAAACAGCCATACTGGTTAGCATTCGCGACATTACAAAAACAGTAGAAGATCGAAATCTTCTGGCTGAGGTTATGTCTAGCTCTAGCGATGGACTCATGGTGGCCCATGCCATTCGCAATGACGAAGATGAAATTATTGATTTCCGTTGGCGATTAGCCAATGAAGCTGCGCTTGCCATCTCCGGAAGAACCGCAGAAGAAGTCATTGGAAATAGAATGCTGGAAGTATCTGAATATTCCATCCGTTACGGCCTCTTTGACAAATACAAAAAACTAATTGAAACCAATCAGCCGTTTGAGCAGGAATTGGAAGTTCAAATTGCGCATCAAAATCTTTGGGTACACATCAATGCATATAAGCTGAACGATGGATTTGTAGTACGTTTCAGAGACATTACCCGCGAAAAAATACAAAGCCTCGAAGCGCAATCCAATTTGCTCAAACAAAAGCTTTTCATCGCTCAAGCACCAACCGCCATAGCCATGCTAGACAACCGCATGAACTATATCGCGTGCAGCGCTAAATGGCAATCGGATTACGGTTTGGAAGGCAAAAACATCATTGGCAAAAACCACTATATCATCTTTCCGGAGATTGGAAGTGAGTGGAAACATATTCACCAGCAATGCCTCCAAGGCAAAGTAAGGAAGAGCGATAGAGACTCATTCAAACGCCTAGACGGAACCATGCAATGGCTGCGCTGGGAAGTTAGGCCATGGTATGAATTGGATGGCAGTATCGGTGGTTTACTTATGTTTACCGAAGACATTACCGAACAAGAACATTCGCGTGAAAAACTAGCCGATCTGAACCTTGAACTACAAGAAGCCAACGAACAAAAAAACAGGCTCTTTTCCGTTTTAGCGCACGATTTACGCGGACCATTTTCAGGCATTTACACCATGCTTGACATCATTAAAACCGACTATCAAAACATAGAGAAGTCAGATCTCTACGACTTGATTCAGCATATCCATGAAAATGCCGGCAACATGCAGGAACTGCTCGACGACCTATTGTTGTGGAGTAAAGAGCAAATGGGCAATTCTACTTTCAAGGCTTCTGCCATGCCAATTGAAGAACCGGTTAATCAAGTGATCAAATCGCTCAATGCAATAATGGAGAAAAAGGACATTACCCTAGCGGTAGACTTGGAGAAGGCTGACTTGTATTTTGATGAAGGAGCCTTTAAGGTGCTTGTGCGTAACTTCATTACCAATGCGGTGAAATTCTCCAATCCAAGCTCACAGGTAGAGATCATTGGACGAATTATGGGGAACAAGTACTCCTTCCATGTAATTGACCACGGTATTGGCATGAGTGAGTTCACTTTAAAGAAACTACTTCAAGAAGAAACAATTGAAAGTCATTGGGGTACAGCAGGCGAAAAAGGTTCAGGCATCGGTTTGAGCATCTGCCGCAGCTACATTAAAAAAGGCAATGGCAAATTGGATATCGATAGCAAAGAAGGCGAAGGCACTACCGTAAGCGTTCAGATTCCTTTAGCTTAGTACCGGCTTCTTCAATTTATGGACATTATTGGCTTCGCTTGTGGAAAGGATTTGATGCACTCCGCCTGAAAAGCCGCGAATAATCTGTTATTTGCCCCCATGAATAAAATCACCATATTCACCGATGGCTCAGCAAGAGGAAATCCCGGACCGGGTGGATATGGCGTGGTGCTTCTGGCGGGAAAACACCGCAAAGAATTGAGCGAAGGCTACCGCATGACCACCAATAACCGCATGGAATTATTGGCTGTGATACGCGGATTGCAAGCCTTGAAAACCAACCAATATCCCGTTGAAATCTATACCGATAGCCGATACGTTTGCGATGCCGTAACCAAAGGCTGGCTAAATAACTGGATTCAGAAAGGCTTTAAAGACAAGAAAAATCCCGACCTCTGGATGATGCTACATCCGATGCTTAAGACCTTCAAGCCAAGTTTTCATTGGGTAAAGGGACATGCCGGTCACCCACTCAATGAGCGTTGCGATCAATTGGCAACAGAGGCTGCTGATTCCGGAAAATTGGGCATTGACACCGTATTTGAACAGGTGCAAAAGGCCGAAAAAGACAAGCTGCTCTAGCTCTTTCTCAACAAGGCGCGGTATAGGGTATCTGCACCTTCATCCGGTCCGCCGAGGTAACCCGATTCCACCAATTCAAATCCTTGCTCCAACAAGGCCTGCACTTGGTCTTCATTCTCCTTCTTAAATACCGAACAGGTGATGTAAAGGAATTGCCCGCCTTTGCGTAGAAACTGCGCAGCATTCTTCACGATGGCGGCTTGCAAAGGAACCAAGGCATCAAGCTCTGCCTCGCTAAAAAGGCTAATGCGTTCCGGGTTTCTGCTCCATGTTCCTGATCCGGAACAAGGCACATCACAAACTAAAACGTCTACCGGAGCAATGTGTTCGGTAAACGGCCAAGTTGGTTTATTGGCGATATCCGTTGCTTTATGTTCCGGCACAGGAAGTCCGGTTTCTTTGATGCGTGCTTCCAGGTTACGTAAAATGGCAGGACGCACATCACTGCACATCAAGCGAAGATTTGGGTAACGGTCTAATATCGCTAAAGACTTGCCGCCTGAGGCAGCACATACATCCCATACCTTTTCTTTGCCTTCCAGCTTCAGAAGTTCAACCGTTCTGCCGGAAGCGTAATCTTGTACTTCACCGTAAATCGCCTGTTTCTTCGGTAAAACTGAAATGAGGTTAAAGCCACGGTGAAAGGCAAAAAACTGCTCTTTGCGGATGAATTCGACCTTTTTCGAATTCAATACCTGTTCTAACTCATCGCTGCGTTTACGTCTTGATCTAAACCAAAAATGTGGCGCCTGACTCATCTGACGTATAAAATAGTCTGCAGAGAACGCATCGCTCAACTCACCCAGGTAAGGGAAATAATCTGCTGTATTCAAATCCCAAGCAGCGAGCAAAGCCTCAAAACGAGCCGACCATTCAGCGGTGGCTAGGCTATGCAAAGATTTAGGTAACAGCTCTAGGGTGAAGAGGTCTTCGGTATAATGCTCTAGGCCATCTTGAAAGAGGAATAAAGCAGCAGCTAGGCGTTGGTCTTTGGGTTTATCTGCACCCAGGTGCCCTAGTCTAAACCAAGCATAAACCATGGCCTGTAATTCGCGGCGGTCTTTGCTACCGGCTTCTTTGTGTTGTTTGGCCCAAGCCTTAAGGTGGAGGCTAACCGGACCTTTGGCTGTATAGCTATCGAGGATTTCCCAAACCTGGGACTGTCTTTTGAATAAACGCATTAGCGAAGAGGATGAAAACGGTAGTCGTAGAACTTCAGCATTCTAACTGCCTGATTCACCACTTGTGTTCCGTTAAAGTGCCAGTAAAAATCCATTCCGGTGCCGGCAAACTCGGTGTCTTGCACGTAGGCCGGAAACTGTTTTCCGAAAGCCAATAAAGCATGCCCGAAAAAGAGCATCTGATCAAAACCCTTGAGGGATAGATTGCTAGCGGGAATTTCAAATTTGGCTCTATACAGGTTCTTAAAATTCAAATAATTTGAATCGGTATCGAACGTATAAAAATTAGAAAGCACCTTGAGCGATGCATTTTCCCATAGTTTGAAGTTCGGGTCTCTGAAACCCAACCAGGTATCTAAGCCGATCAACTCAACGGTATAGTCTTCATCTGTGATTTCCGGGTCTTGCGAGCGGTAGGCCCAGGTGGCAGACTTCACCGTTTGTTCATCATCACTGGCTACAATCACAACATTAATTACGCTGTCTTTTTGTAAAAGCGGACGGAATTTGGCGTCTTTCACGTATTTCCGTTTGATGAACTTAACCTCAGATCCTTTCAACCCTTCTTCTAAACCGGCGGCCACTTCCTTATCGGTAGTGCTTCCGTCGCCAATGTACAAGACTTGAAACTTGCCCGTTTTCGCTAAAAGGTATTTCGCTAAGGTGCCACCATACGACTTCAAACTGCCCGAAGCGTAGAATGCCATTGGGTTTGGTAAGCGGGATTTTGAAGGCATGGAAAAAGGCGATACCACCGGAATATCATGTTTCAAGGCAAAGTTGGAAACCGCCTCAAAAGAAGGGTAATCCAAGGGACCAATAATCAGGTCCATCTCTGTCATTTCCGGTTTATTGAGTTGCTTAACCGTGGTAAGCGAATCTTTGCGCGTATCAAGTACGTGCAGCTTTAATTTAATTCCTTCCCGTTCCAGGCTATCCAATGCGAGCAGAATTCCTTGGTAATAATCAAGAACTCCTTCACGGATAATGAAATCGCGGGTACCACGCTCAGCATCTTTGTGCAGTGAAAAAGGCAGAAAAAGCGCTACATGGAAATCGTTTACCACCACGGGTAAATTGGTTCCCATTTGCTCTTTGATTTCTTTCTCTTGCTTCAGCTTGTCTTCAGAACCGAGTTTTTCTTCATTTTGAACCTCAGTTTTGTTTCCGCCTTGGTTGGTCAAATAGCTTGGTTTCTTCCCTGCAGAGCAAGAAAGCAATCCTGAAAGAAACAGGACAGCTAAAAGACGAAATTTATTCCCACTCAATAGTTGCCGGTGGTTTGGAGCTGATATCATAAACTACTCGGTTAATTCCTTTCACCTGATTGATAATCTGGTTGGAGATTTTTCCCAAGAATTCGTGAGGAAGGTGTGCCCAGTCTGCGGTCATGCCATCAACGCTGGTTACCGCTCTTAGACAAATCACGTTTTCATAGGTACGTTCATCACCCATTACGCCTACTGAATTAACCGGCAAGAAGATCGCTCCTGCTTGCCAAACACGGTCGTAGAGGCCATGGTCTTTGAGCCCTTGGATAAAGAGGGCATCTGCTTCCTGGGTAATCCGAACCTTCTCTTCGGTAATCTCTCCGAGAATACGAATGGCAAGTCCCGGGCCAGGGAAAGGATGTCGTTCTAAAATTTTTGGATCAATATTCAAGGCATAGCCCACTTTGCGCACTTCGTCTTTGAAGAGCAAACGCAAAGGTTCTAGCACCTTTAAATTCATTTTTTCAGGGAGGCCGCCCACGTTGTGGTGCGACTTAATGGTAGCGCTTGGGCCTTTTACCGAAACTGATTCAATTACATCCGGATAAATGGTTCCTTGTGCCAACCACCGGGCATCTTCAATGCGGTTTGATTCTTCTTCAAACACATCGATAAATACTTTACCGATGGCCTTTCTCTTTTGCTCCGGCTCAGAAACACCGGCTAGGGCGGCGTAAAATGCATCGCCTGCGCGAACTCCTTTTACGTTTAAGCCCATGTTAGCATACGAAGCCAAAACACCGTCGAACTCATCCTTACGGAGAAGTCCGTTATCGATAAAGATACATTGCAATTGATCGCCAATGGCTTCTTCAATCAGCACTGCGGCTACCGAAGAATCTACTCCACCGCTCAAGCCTAAGATGACGCGATCTGTGCCAACGGTATTGCGAATGTCTTGTATGGTACTTTCAATGAAATGCTCCGGAGTCCAGTCGCCTGTGCAACCGCAAATGCCCATCACAAAATTGGAGATGAGGATTTTTCCTTCTTCGCTGTGCGTTACCTCCGGGTGGAATTGGATACCGTAGGTTTCTTCCCCTTTGATTTGGTATGCTGCATTAGCGATGGAGTCTGTTGATGCGATAAGCTCAAAGCTGTCCGGCAATGAAGTAATGGTATCGCCGTGCGACATCCATACTACCGATTCTGCTTTCATGCCTTTCAACAAAGCATTTCCGCTTCCGGTTTTTAGGCCGGCTCTACCGTATTCTCTGTGTTTGGATGCCTGTACATCTCCCCCATTTTGCTGAGCCAAGTATTGAGCTCCGTAACAAACGCCCAAAACCGGGTAGTTCTGACGGAACAAGCTCAAGTCGACCTGAGGTGCTTGATGATCACGCACGGAATAAGGCGAGCCGGAAAGGATAATCCCTTTCACCGAGTCGTCTAACTCAGGAATGTGGTTATACGGATGAATTTCGGAGTAAACGTTTAACTCACGAACGCGGCGGGCAATCAACTGGGTGTATTGCGATCCAAAATCGAGAATGATGATTTTTTCTGTCATACGGGTATGAGCGGGCAAAGTTATTCTTTTTCAACGATTGGGCGGCTTTAGATATCCCCATTTTAAACAAATGTCCGATGCTGCTCTGGATAAAAAAATACACAGCAGCCAAGTATTTCCATCGCTAATAGCTTAAATTTCAGGCATCATAGACCTATGAAAGCTAAATTCCTCCTCCTATTCTTAAGCATTGCTATCCTCAATGCCTGTTCCCGACTTCCTGAAAATGAAGTGGTTTTACACAGTCGCAATTTTTCTGACCAAATTCTACAAGAACAGAATCTCCGCTTTACCTTCAATAAGGAGCTGGTAGATGTTAGTTTGGTTGGCGATTGGGACAGCACAGAATACATCACCTTTGAACCGGCCGTTGCGGGTAAATTCAAATGGACCGCAGCCGATGAGTTGACCTTTTCTCCTGAAAATGGCTTTGCGCCTTCTACCGATTATACGGCCAAAGTGAACAAGGCGGTTTTGAAGCTTTCCGATAACGATAAATTATACCTCTCGGAATTGAGCACCGAAAAGATTGAATTTCATACCCCCTACCTCAAAGCCGAAAGTCTAAATGCCTTCTGGAGCCGTAACGACCAAAATGGATCGGTTGAAATCAGCGGTATCTTGAGAATGAATTACCCCATTGATGCCGCCAGCTTGAGTCCGCTGTTGAAGGCCAAAACCGACGACAAAGACATTGCAGTACGCATCACGCAAAGTGGCACCTACCAGGCAATCAACTTCAGCCTAGACGGCAGCGGAATTGGTGAAGAGGATGTGATGATCAAGCTCAATATCGCTAAAGGATTGGGCATGTCGGGCTCTGATTATACCACACCCGAAGAACAAGAACTTGCTTTTGTATTGCCCTCTAGGCTGCGCATGGAAATTACCGATGTGCAAAGCAATTACTTCAATAACAGCGGAACCATAACCGTGTATACCAGTCAGGAATTGCTGGAGCAAGACCTCACCACCTGTTTCTCCTTGAAGCCGGCGGTGACCGTGGAGGTAAAAAGCCTCAGCAACGGATTTGAGCTCAAAGGCAATTTTGATGTCAATACGGTATATGCACTTAGCATCAATACTAAAATTCAGGGTTCTTTGGGAGGAAAGCTGAAGGAGAATTACAGTAAAAACATCTCTTTCAAAGATGTTCAACCAAGCTTGAGCTTTACCAATAGCAAAGCGATGTACTTGAGTTCGGCCGGTTCCGGACAGGTAGGTCTGCAAATTATCAACGTACCGAAAATCAAGGTTCGCATTTACAAGATTTACGAAAACAATATCCTCGCCTACCTCAGGCAGAACTCTTATTACGATTGGGAATATTACGACTACTACGAAGAAGGATCGAATAGAGCTTACCGTGAAGATTACAACGGTATTTACAGCGATATGGTAAGCGAACAAACCTTGGAAACGGCATCGCTCCCCAAAGAAAACGGACAACAATTGCTCAAAATTCAGTTGCCTGATAAACGCAATGAATACAGAGGAATCTACTTCGTAAAAGTCTCTTCGGCAGATGAGCTTTACCTGAATGCCACCAAGTTGGTTTCTGTTTCGGATGTGGGCATTATGAGCAAGGTGATGGAAAACAAAGTGATGGTATTTGCTCATTCCATCTTGGATGCTACGCCTATGTCGAATATCGATGTATCGCTCATCAGTACCAATAACCAAATCATGACTCAGGGTAAAACCGGTGCCGACGGTGTTTTGGTGTTTGATAAGCTGGATGAGGTAGCTGAAGATTTTACGCCGGCCATGATTACGGTGCGCCAAGGCGACGATTTCAACTTTGTGCCTTTCTCGGAGACGCGGGTAGAAACCTCCCGATTTGATGTAGGTGGCAAATACAGCAATAGCAGCGGCTTAGATGCCTATATCTATGCTCCAAGAAACTTGTACCGTCCGGGAGAAAAAATCGATTTGAACACCATTATCCGCACGCAAACATGGGACAATGCAGCAGAGATTCCGGTGAAGCTCAAGTTGGTGATGCCTAACGGACGAGAATTTAAAACCATACGTGGTAAAACCAGCAAGCAAGGCGCCATCGCCTGTTCCTTTGAGCCTCCGGCCAGCGCACTGACCGGTACTTACCGATTTGTGGTTTACAACGGTAATGATGTGGAACTGGCGTCTTATTCTATCAGCGTTGAAGAGTTTATGCCTGATCGCATTCGCTTGAAACCGGCCTTATCTAAAACAGAATACAAACCGGGTGAAAAGATTGTCTTCAACCTCAAGGCAGAGAACTTCTTCGGACCGCCTGCTGCCAACCGTAATTATGAGGTGAATTTCCAAATGAGTCGGAAATACTTCCACTCTAAGGTTTTTCCGAACTACGATTTTAATAATTACGGTCGCTTTGATTTGGAATCCACCCTTCGCCAAGGTACAACCGATGAAAAAGGCGAACTGGAAGAAGTCTTTAGCATTCCGGCACATGTAAACTTTACCGGCTTATTGGATGTGCGCGTGTATAGCACCGTCTTCGATGAAAACGGCAGACCAGTGCATGCTACCACCAACGGTGTGGTTGCCACTCAGCCTGTGTTCTATGGTATCAACATGGAAGATTACTATGTAGGTACCAATAAACCCTATCAAATCAAGCTGGCGGCTGTTAACAAAAGCGATAAACGCGTTAATGCCCAAGCCAAGGTAGTGGTGGTAAATTACGAGTACCACAGTGTTTTGGAAGACGTAAATGGCTACCACCGTTGGAGATCCAGAAAACGTGAACGGGAAGTTTACAGTAAAGTGATGAGTTTCCAGAACGGTGAAACCACGGTGAACTTCACCCCACTCTATTCCGGTTCTTATGAAATCAGGGTATACCCGCTCAATTCCGATAAATACGTTTCATCACACTTCTATGCTTACGGATGGGGCAATACCAACAATACCTCTTTTGAAGTCAATACAGAGGGGCAAATCGACATAACTCTGGATAAAGAAAAATACGATGTAGGTGATGAGGTAACGGCCTTATTGAAATCGCCTTTCTCAGGTAAAATCTTAGTGACCCTTGAGCGTGAAGGTGTGTTTGAACATCACTTCATTGAGTCAGACAAGCGCAGCGCCGAGTTTAAATTCAAAGTAAAAGAAGAGCATCTCCCGAATATCTACTTGAGCGCCACGTTGATTCGTCCGCTTAAAGGATCTGCCATACCATTGACCGTGGCACACGGCATAGTACCGATAAAGGTAGAAAAGCAAAGTTCTGTTCTGCCTGTGGAGATTGAAATGGTAGCGAAGAGTCGTTCTAAGACCAAACAAAAGATTCGTGTTAAAACCAAACCTGAATCGGATATTGAAGTAACCATTGCGGCTGTGGATGAAGGTATTCTGCAACTAAAGAACTTCAAAACACCCGATGCCCACGCGTTCTTCTACCAGAAGAGAGCCTTGCAGGTAAGCAGCTACGACATCTACGCTTTCTTATTCCCGGAATTGGGTTCCCAGAAAAGCAGTGGTGGTGATGAGGCCGCTGCCGCGGGTGGCGAAAAACGTGCAAATCCGTTGGCCAATAAACGCGTGAAGCTTCTCGCTAAATGGAGCGGTGTATTGCATACCAATAGTGATGGTATAGCAGAATACGAATTGGATATTCCGGGTTTTAGTGGGGAAGTACGGGTAATGGCCATGGCTTATAAAAACAAGTCGTTTGGGGCCGCGTCTAAGCCTATGACCATCGCCGACCCATTGGTGATCAGCACTTCTTTGCCACGTTTCTTAGCTCCGGGAGATGAGCTCAATTTAGGCATCAACCTCGCCAATACAACGGCCAAATCCAGCCAAGCCAAAGTAAGCCTAAAACTCAGCGGGCCGCTCGCCGTAGAAGGCTCCAGCTTAGAATTGGTACCGCTCAGTCCGAATGCCGAAGGCAGGGCCAATATGAAAGTCAAAGCCTTACCACAAATTGGTGAAGCCAAGGTCAAAGTGGTGGTGGAAGCCCTAGGTGAAACCTTCTCTGAAGAACTGGACATTACCATTCGTCCGGCCTCGCCTCTCCTATTTGAAAACCACTCCGGATTAATCAAGGGAAGCGAAGTAGTGAAACTGGAGGAATTAAACGGCTACCTCGACAATAGCAAACATGTAAAAGTATTGGTAAGTAAGTCGCCGGCCGTTGAATTCTCAGACCACCTCATCCGATTGGTAGGCTACCCTCACGGTTGTTTGGAACAGACCACCTCCAAGGCCTTCCCTCAGATTTACCTGAGCGATTTCATTAAAAAGAACAAAAAGTACTTCAATACATACTACGATAACCGCGAACCGGAATACTACGTGAACGAGGCTATTTTGAAAATTAGCTCCATGCAACTTTACAATGGTGGTTTTGGCTATTGGCCTGGAGCAAGTGATTATGCAGGATGGTCGAGTATCTACGCTACTCACTTCTTATACGAGTGCAAACAGGCAGGCTATGAAGTGAACGGCGAAGTTTTACAAAAGGCCTTAAACTTCCTCAAAGACTACCTCCGTCAGAATCAAGTGGAAGACGTTTACGTATACCGCAACGGTACCTATGTAAAAGAAGAGCGCATCAATAGAGGCGGTATCTACGCCTTATACGTCTTAGCTCTTTCAGGTAACCCAAATCGCTCTTCCATGAACCATTATAAGGCTGTGAAGGATAAGCTGGGCATGGATAGTCGCATTATGTTGGCGGCAAGTTATGCTTTGATTGGCGACATGAAAAGTTACGAGAGTATGCTTCCAAGCATGCTCGATTACCAAGAAAAACGACAACTGTACGGCAGCTTCGGATCCAGTATTCGAAACATTGGTATCAGCTTAAACGCCTTATTGCAGGTTGATCCAAAAAGTCAGAAAGTGGCCGAGCTGATGAGCCTATTGAGCAAAGAGGTTAAGCGCAGTCATTACTACAATACCCAAGAAATGGCCTTCGCTCTATTGGCTGTTGGCAAATACAATCGCATTGTTTCTACCACCACAGATGTAAATGCACTCATCAAAATCAATGGACAAATCAAAGGACGCTACGACGGCTCCAAAGACCTGGTGCTGGAGTTTGACAATCCGGATTTCACGGAGCTTACCATCGAAACAGGCAAAGGAAACGTCTACTATAATGTGATCAGCAGTGGTATTAGTAAAACCGGACAGTTTCAGGAAAAAGACAATAACCTGTATGCACGCAGATGGTTCTACGACCGCTGGGGTAAAGCGATTGACTTAGCCAATGTGAAGCAAAATGAACTCATTGTAGTGAAGCTAGAAGTTTATACCCTATATGGCAGTAACGTAGACAATGTAGCGATAACGGATATGTTGCCGGCCGGATTTGAAATTGAAAATCCGAGGTTGAATAGCATGCCTCAGATCTCGTGGATTCAAAACGGGTACATGCCAACCTATGCTGATTTCAGAGACGATCGAATTAATATTTATACCAATCTGAACCGTTACCATCAAACCTTTTATTACATGGTGAGGGCGGTAAGCAAAGGAACATTTAACCTCGGACCGGTAAGCGCCGATGCCATGTACGATGGCGAGTTCCATTCGTATAATGGCAGTGGTAAAGTCACAATTCGTTGAGCAAGCGAAAGAAAAGAATGAAAAGACTAGGTAGACTAGCGATAGGAATAGCCCTTTTAAGTTATTCCTGTCGCTGGGTTAACCCCATCATGATTAAGATGGAGAATGAGAAAGCCTCTGTATCAAGTGGCGTTAGTTGGAATGGAAACATGGAAAACGGCAAACGACTGCCCAATTCCGGCGCAAACTACCACTGTGTCTCCTACCTGCTTACTGCGCTAGGCCGCAATGGCGTTAACGATCAGTTGCGTAGCTTGACCGTTGAAGTTTACGACTCGCTATACCGTATCAATCCGAAATGGCGTTACCTCTATGGTGAAACGGGATGGGTAAACGGCGGTAAATTTTGGCCTCATTATACACATCAGAACGGCTTGGTTATCGATTTTATGGTACCGGTCATAAAACGTTCAGACAGTAGCACGGCGGTGCTTCCTGCTCACCTCTTCAACCGCTATGCCTATGCTAGCGAATTCGATAGCTTAGCACAATTCAAAGAATATTCAATCGATTTTGAAGCAATGGCTACCCACCTTTATTTGCTTCAAGAAATGGGTAAAAGCAAAGGCATCGCTATAAGCCGCATCATCTTTGAGCCCGATTATTTACCGATGCTTTATGAAAGCAAACATGGCAAATCGCTCAAGAAGATTCCTTTTGTTTACAATAAGGCTTGGGTGCGTCACGACGACCATTACCATACCGAGTTTA
Organism: Bacteroidota bacterium; assembly: GCA_006226545.1. Classification (GTDB taxonomy): domain Bacteria; phylum Bacteroidota; class Bacteroidia; order UBA8524; family UBA8524; genus M1806. The sequence goes on from SBGR01000041.1 coordinate 58,143, forward strand.
CTCTTGCGAATCCTTGATTTGCTCTATACAGCTGTTTTCAATGATGCTTAAGGCGTCTAAGATGCCGGCACTGCGTGCTTTCAATAGTTCAGTACAGAAGTCTTTATTTGAATAGTATTCTGCCTGGGCTAGGATAAACCAAGCTTCAGAAAGGTTCTGGTTCATTGCCAGTGCAGTGCGGCAATCTTGCAAGGCACTTTGGTACAGCAGGTTATCCAGCTTTCCTAGTTTGATGCGTTCCGCTTTGAAATAATAGAGTCCACTTTCAGGGGCTGCCTGATGTGTGATACGTGCTTTTCTATTCTTCGACTTGATGGCCTTGATCAGTGAAATTCTAGCTCTGACCACATAAGCTTCTGCCAATTGAGGATTCTTAATGATCAGCTTCTCCAACAGCGCTATCGCCTCATCGTAGGCTTCTGCTCCTGCCAGGATATGCGCTTCTTGCACTTGGAGTAATTCGGTATTTTGGCCTTCCAGGTGATCGCCTAGGAAGATAGCCTTCTGAATCTGTGCACGCGCATCGTCCATTTTGTTCTGCGCCAATAAGGCTTTAGAAAGTCCCTCGTAGGTGCGCATATAATGTTGGCGCATGTACGTTGAAGGGTCGCCCTCGTTTAATTTCAAGATATAGCTACCGCGGATGTCTGTTGGAATCTCATCAGTATTTGCCAAGGTTAAGCGGTACGATGCTTCGGCTTTGCTAAACTCATGTGCTTGCAGGTAAACGTTGCCTTTGATGGTATTTAAAATTGGGTGATTGGGCCATTTCGCTAAACCTAAATCAAGCAACCGCAGGGCGATATCCAATTCTCCCACTTCTTGGTAAAGTAAAGCCCTTTGGTAGTAAAACGAGGCAATGGAGGTATCGCAGTGATTGGAAACCATGCCTTCTACCTCATCGTAGATTCCGCCTTTGGTTTGTCCTGATTTACGCAGCACCAAATAAGCATTTACAAATTCCACACAGGAGCGGTCTAGTTCACCCCGGCTATAGTGGATATTGGCTTTATTGTAAAAAGCCATGGTGTTTTTAGGATTGTAATATGAAGCCTTGTCGTATGCCGCTAAAGCCTTGTCTAATTGCAATTGTTCATCGTAAACGGCCCCTAGGCCCAGCCAATAATCTGCTGAAGTACTATCGATACTCAAAGCCTTGCTGATGTCCTTTTCTGCTCCGCTTAAGTCTTTCAGCATATAGTGCGTATAGCCACGCTGGAAATAGAAATCGGGCAATGAGCCTTCCAGTTTTATAGCGTCATTGAAATCGCTTAGCGCTTTGCTGAATTGATTCAAGCGAAAGAAAAAGCTCCCTCGGGTATAAAAGTAATCGGCAACCGTTTTATTCAGCGAAATTGCCTTATTGTAATCTGCTTCCGCCAGGATATTGCTACCAACCGTTTCGTAAACTTGTCCGCGAATGAAATAGCTAAAGGAAGCTGTATCGTCTAAGGCAATGGCCTTTTCAGCCAACTCCAAGGCGGCCTCCCCTTTCTTACGTTGAAGCTCAAAAATGGAAAGTCCGATATAGCAACGTGCACAACCGGAATTGAGATCCAGCGCCTTTTTCAACTCGGCATCACCTGCCGTAAAACCCGAATGATTCAACTCACTCCAGCCTAAATTGAGGTGGTAGGTATAGTTGGTTGGGTTCTTTTGAATGAGGAGTTTATAGAGTCCAATAGCTTGGTCAAACTGTCCAGTGCGCATATAAGTTTCGGCCTGCAAGGCCATTTGCGGTTCTGATTGAGCTTGTACAAGGCTACTAAAACAAAGAAAAAGTAAAAGAAAACTCAGGTGCTTCATGCGGATTCGAAAATAGTGCATTGCCCGCTTAGTAGGCAATCCATGCGCCAGAAATCGCTGTAGTCAACAGCATTATCCTCCTAAAGATGCAAAATGAGGGGTAATGTGTCCGAAGTGATTGGAAAAACATTTCTTATTGTCTGTCAGAACAGCTAATTTGCGCCAAAATTTGAGCAAATGAGTGTACTGGTTAATAAAGATTCCAAGATAATCGTTCAAGGATTTACGGGCAGTGAAGGTACTTTTCACGCTTCTCAGATGATTGAATACGGTACCCAAGTTGTGGGTGGTGTAACACCGGGCAAAGGCGGCACTAGCCACTTAGACCGTCCGGTATTCAATACCGTTCAAGAAGGTGTTAACGCTACCGGAGCTGACGTTTCCATCATCTTCGTTCCACCGGCTTTTGCTGGCGACGCGATCATGGAAGCTGCTGATGCAGGTATCAAAGTGATTGTTTGTATTACCGAAGGTATTCCGGTAAAAGATATGGTGAAGGTGAAAGCTTACATCAAAAAGAGAGCTTGTACTTTGATCGGTCCAAACTGTCCGGGTGTAATCACTCCGGAAGAAGCGAAAGTGGGCATTATGCCGGGTTTCGTATTCAAAAAAGGCCGTGTAGGTATTGTATCTAAATCAGGTACCTTGACTTACGAAGCAGCTGATCAAATTGTAAAAGCTGGCTTAGGCGTTTCTACTGCAATCGGTATTGGTGGTGATCCTATCATCGGTACGCCGACCAAAGAAGCAGTAGAATTATTGATGAACGACCCTGAGACTGACGCCATCGTTATGATCGGTGAAATTGGAGGTAACTACGAAGCTTTGGCTGCACGTTGGATCAAAGAAAACGGTACCAAACCTGTTGTAGGTTTTATCGCCGGACAAACTGCTCCTGCTGGACGTAGAATGGGTCATGCCGGTGCTATCGTTGGTGGTAAAGACGATACCGCTGCTGCAAAAATGAAAATCATGGCTGAATGCGGAATTCACGTTGTTGAATCTCCTGCTGAAATCGGTGCTGCAATGGCAACCTTGCTTTCAGCTAAAGCTTAATCAAAATATCAATTAAATGTGGGACACCTCGGGCAACCGGGGTGTTTTTTTTGCCTTCTGGTTAAGGGGAGCAAGGGGCTGAGAGCGGAGAGCTAAGGGCTGAGGGCGGAGAGCTAAGGGCTGAGGGCGGAGAGCTAAGGGCTGAGGGCGGAGAGCTAAGGGCTGAGGGTTTGTCTCGTGAACTCTTCTAATCAGCAGCAATGGAATTCATTCCAGTGAAAGAATAAGAATTGAAACACTATAAACGTAGAAAAGAGCCACTATGGTCTATCGTCTATGGACCATGGTCTACCGAATAATGGTAATCGTTCCCCTGTAAGTAAACGGCTTCATGTTATTTAGATGAATGCTCGCTACGATATAGTATACACCTGCCGGCAAAGGAAGATGGGTATCCTTATCTGTACCGTCCCAACAGAAATTATTGTCGTCTGTTTTGTAAACGGTAAGTGAATGCCGACTAAACACTTCCACTTCTATCTTATCGCAATCCAATAGTCCTTCAAATCGATAGCAATCATTGAAGCCGTCTGTTCCCGGGGTAAACACATTAGGAATACGCAATGAATCACGCAGAATCTCGGCTACATCTACGCTTTTATTTAGCGTGTCTGCGCAGAAAGTACCCGGGTTGATGATAAGTTGTACATTATACGAACCTGTTCCGAAAACACGTGCCGGAGCCGGGAATACCGAAGTATCTCCATTTCCGAAGTCCCAATGGTAACTAAAAGCATTGGTCGACGTATTTTCAAATGTCACCAAATTGGTGCACGGGTTAACGGAAAAATCAAAGTCGGCTGTGCCTTTATCAAATAAAATTACGGTGCGGTAAGCCGTATCGTAAATATTGCAGGTATTGGAATCGATGGCCACCAAACGGATGGTATAAGTTCCCGGCAACGTATAGGTATGGGAAGGACTAAAGGTGGTATCCTCCGCAGATCCATCGCCAAAATTCCAGATAAACTGCTCCCCGTTTTTACTCGTATTAATCATGTCGATAGAAGCCGGAATACAGGCAACGGTTGGGTTTGGTGAAAACCGAGCCTGCACCGCACTTTTCAACTGAAAATCAATCTTAAACGACGTATTACTGCAACGCGGACTGGTATTGATTGGAAAGACGGCGCCGGGTGTTGTAGTGATATCTGAAATGGTTGTGCCTCCCGGCGGACAAGATCCGCAGATGGAATGGTAAACGATACCGTCTTTGTTAAATCGCGAGGTACCACCGTCTACGTGGTCTGCCGATTGCGTTCCACCGAAATACGTGGAATACACCAGCGACTGTAAATTTTTATCCAATACAATAAGGTAGAAGTCTTCACCATCCGTGCTGCTTTGCATGGCATCAGGGGTTAACGGCATATTTGCTGAACTACCGGGATGGTATGAGTAAATACTAAAATCGCTGCCCCAGCCGGCCATGTATACCTTATCGCATAGGTCTACCACAAAGGCCGTTGGCGACAAATTCGGATTATTGTCTTGGTTACCGAAAGTAGTCTGGTATTCAATGGTTTTGAGCGATGAATCGAAGATGCTTACAAACATGCCTCCTTTGTCTCTGCCATAGGCACCTGCAGAGCGTGCTAATACACTTGCTGTTTGGCCATAGATATAAAAGCGTCCCTTTAAATCGAGATCGCAGAAATAGATTTGGTCGTAGTCTGTACTACCAAAATAACTGAGGTATTTCAGGTTTCTGTTTTGGTAATCCACCCTGGCAAAAAAACCATCGGCTCTGCCACCACCGTAAGTTTTGCGGTAGGCATCTGTTGAAGTATTTAAATTCGGACTTGCAGTTCCTCCGGCCACGTAGATATCGCCTGCTGCATTGAACTTGATAGAGTACAGCGCATCGTCAAGTCGCCCACCTACATAAGTTGACCAAATCAAGCTACTCAGATTCTCATTTAATTCGAGAATCACTCCATCAATGGAATCCGACTTAATGGGCTGAAATGGATTACCTGCCGTTGGAAAATCTGAGCTCTGACTTGCTGAGGCAACAAAGATGTGGTCTGTGCTAGGATGCAGGTTTACGTCGCCACGGTAGTTATCGGCATAATTGAAAACCAATCCTTCAACAAGGAGACCGCCCGCTGTATTGCCTTGGTCTATAAATCCGTCGTAGTCTGAACCACCTACATAGGTAGAGCCAATAAGCGATTTTCCATCGGCCGCAAACTTGGTTACGAAGATGTCAATCTTTCCGTTGAAGGTGGAATCGTAAGCTCCCCTGCTGGTAGGAAATTGCTGCGAGAAGGTTGTTCCAAACACCACCAGCTCTTCTTTACTGTTCACAATGAGGCTATGCGGGTAATCGTTGTACTCACCACCGAGGTAGCTCGCCCAAATCAGATTAGACCCGCTTGAGTCGTATTTACTTATGGCTACGTCGCAAGGAAATCCCACATTGGTAGGTGTGCCTCCCGGTGAGCCCCCACCTTGGAATGCGGTTTGAAAAGCGCCGGGTGTGGCCGGGTACTTACCACCGGCAATGGTTGTGGCATTGCGCACATTTCCACCGGCGTAGAAATTACCTAAGCTATCGTAGGCTGCTGTGAAGCCGAAATTATCTGCTGTGGTTCCGGAATAAGTACAAAATATCAAAACCGGGTCAATTACCACCGGTAAATCTTTGCGGTATTCGCCCAGCTTATAACTAACGATATCACCTTGAATCTCAAACTGCGCTTCCACTTCCTTTTGCTCGCCATCCACCATCTGATAGGCATAAGGCTTGGCTTCGCGGAATTCGTGAAAGGATGTTTTAATCACTAACTCACCTTCATTCACCAACATGGCTTCTTGTCCGCGGAAGTGCAACTTGATATCCTCTGCCTTGGCGCCGGGATTCAGACGGTATTGGTATTTCAGGCTATTGCCATTCCCGATGAACTCCAAATCTATCTTTGGGTAAAGCTCTTGGTACGTAACCATACCGTAGGATTTCACATCGCTGGCCCAATGTGTAGGATCATTCCCCAGAAAGTAGTTGCTGTAATAACTGTATTGCAATGAACCCTTGACTTCGGGTTTCGGGTTAGCGCCAAAGAAATCAACGGCTATCACATGCGACTGAACCGTTACAGGATAGGCTAAATTGGGCTTAGGAGGATGGTGCAGGTAGTCTGAAATGGCTTCTTCGTTGATGAATAGGTAGCGTAAACCATCTTGTTGAAGAAATACTTCTCCACCCGGAAATGCCGACTTAAAAAGCGCTCTATCGTCCCACTGCCCCTTGTTCTCATCGAATACCATGCTGTACCGTTGCGCTGAAAGCAACGTACTACAAAGCATCAGACCAATACACAGGGTTAGGGTAAACAGTGTCCGCATTCCTATCAAATTTAGGATTAAATCGCAATATCCTTTGATTACAAGACTCTCTTCACCTCGATTTAGTTGTACGCAGTTTGAATTTATAGATGAAATACCTTTTTAGTTGTTTGACTGAATGTCTAATGTTGAATTGACTGTTAAAATACTATGCTCAATTCTCAGTCTCATTTCTCCATCCTTAATCCTTATCTTCGCGCAAATTTTAACTATGCATCACGAACTTTCAGAACAGGAAATACAGCGCAGAGAGAAACTGGAGAAGTTGAGAGCTCTAGGAATTGACCCTTATCCGGCAGAGGCATTCGATGTGAATGTGAATGCGGCTGAGATCAAGGCCAACTACGAGAACAACAAACTTGATTACAAGAACGTCAGCATTGCCGGAAGGGTGATGAGTTTTCGTATCATGGGTAAGGCTTCCTTTGCTGAACTGAAAGACCATACAGGCAAAATTCAGATCTACGTAAACCGCGATGAAATTTGTCCGGATGAAGATAAAACCCTTTACAACGACGTTTGGAAAAAGCTATTAGACCGTGGCGATTTCATCGGTATCAAAGGATATGTATTCACTACGCAGGTAGGTGAAATCTCTATCCACGTTACTGAATTGAAGGTTTTAGCGAAGAGCTTAAAGCCACTTCCTGCGGTGAAGACCGACGAAGAAGGCAATGTACACGATGCCTTCGCTGACCCTGAACAACGTTACCGCCAGCGCTACGTCGACTTAATTGTTAACGAGCATGTAAAGGAAACCTTCGTTAAAAGAACACAAATCGTGAATGCGATGCGTGAGTTCTTTAACAAACACGGTTATCTGGAAGTAGATACCCCGGTTTTGCAAGCCATCCCCGGTGGTGCTGCTGCTCGTCCGTTTACCACCCACCACAATGCACTCGATATTCCTTTATACCTCCGTATCGCTAATGAGCTTTACTTGAAAAGGCTGATTGTAGGCGGATTTGATGGTGTTTACGAGTTCTCTAGAAACTTCCGTAACGAAGGCATGGACCGTACCCATAACCCGGAGTTTACGGTAATGGAAATCTACGTTGCCTACAAAGATTACAACTGGATGATGGACTTTACCGAAGCGATGTTGGAACACGTGGTAACGAAAACCAATGGCGGTAAAACCGAAGTAAAATTGGGCGATAATGTTATCGATTTCAAACGTCCTTTCCCGCGTATCACCATGTACGATGCCATCAAGCAGTATACCGGTGTAGACATTAGCGGAATGGACGAAGAACAACTGCGTGACGTTTGCAAAGACCTTGGTATTCATGCCGATAAAAGCATGGGTAAAGGCAAGTTGATCGATGAGATTTTTGGCGAGAAGTGTGAGAAAAATTTCATCCAGCCTACCTTCATCACCGACTACCCTATCGAGATGTCGCCATTGTGCAAAAAGCACCGCGACAATCCGGAATTGACCGAACGTTTTGAGTTGATGATCAACGGTAAGGAAGTAGCAAACGCTTATTCTGAATTGAATGACCCTATCGACCAAAGAGAGCGCTTTGAAGAACAGATGCGTTTGATGGACCGTGGCGATGATGAAGCCATGTTTATCGACCAAGACTTCCTTCGCGCCTTGGAATACGGCATGCCGCCTACCTCCGGTATGGGCATCGGTGTAGACCGTTTGGTGATGATGTTGACCAATAACCCTTCGATTCAGGAGGTATTGCTCTTCCCTCAAATGAGACCGGAAGCATAAACAATAAGAAAATTCAAAGGAAAAGGCCGGAGCATATCCGGCCTTTTTTTATTGGCTTCGCTAAGCTAGTTTGCAGAAATGAATCTGCGTTTACAAAAGATAATACCGCCGGTATTGCTCATTAGCATCTGTTTCAATTACCTCCTTTTTGAAACGACCACAAATAAACTCCGATTCCCCATTTGGACATGGATAGTAGGTGGTTTCTACAGCGGTAAATGGGGTTCTGTGTTGATTTCTTTAGTAATGCTAGGATTGGTTGTATTGTGCTTAATTAGTGGATTTAAGAAGAGTTTGCTATGGGGAAAACTGCGCATGATCAGCCTTAGCCTCATGGCGCTACACATCCTTTATATCATGGCTACAGGTCGTTTTACACCCGATTACAAACATGCCGGATTCTTTGCGTTAGCCACCCTCCTTTATTGGGTTATAAGCCGCAGTAAGAACCAACATTAAACTAGTCCCTCACCTCTACTTCAACCCTTCGGTCTAGGTTATCATCCAGTCCCAAAGGTTCATTGCCTCCCTTTCCTTCATAACTCAAACGTTCTTTAGCGATACCGGAAAGAATTAATAGATCATAGACTCTTTGTGCTCTGGCTACAGAAAGGTTTTCAATGCCTGTTTCCAGATCCAGCCCGTCTTTGCCGGCTGGTGTGCAGCAAACGTGACCTATAATGTGAATCTTCAAACTGGGGTTTTGCTTGAGTGCTGCGGCTAAACTATCGAGGGTTGGCTTGGAGCCCGGACGCAAATCGTTATGTCCCGGAATAAACAGCAAATTTCTCAAGGTAAGCTTCTCTCCTACCTTCAATACCATGGGTGCCGATTCGGGTTCGGCTAGTTCAAATACAAGGCATACTTCGCTCATTCTGTGCGATGCTCTTTCGTTTAATGTATCCGCGCTTTCCAAGGCCATTTCACCCAGGGCTTCGAACTTGGCGCTTAGCTTATAGCGAGCCAGGAGCGAATCGCATAAGGTTCTGGCCCGCTTAGCCGACAATCGTTTATTGTAGTGTTCATCGCCCACATCATCGCAGGAAGCCCTAACGTTAGCTGCAAGTAGTTTATCCGACTTATGTACTTCAAAAAGAGAATCTAGCGAGGTAAAATCGCTCGGAACAAAGGCATCGCTAGCATAATAAAATCGGATGCATTCCTTCACATTTTCAGCCTGTAGCTTTTGTGTTGAACATACTAAAAAGCCGGTAAACAGGGCAAAAGCAAGAACGTAATATTTACGTACGAAAAGAATTTTGTTCATAGGCAACTAATTCAAATCTAATGTCGTCTTATCAACGAACCAAACCAAACAATGCGTATCCCATGTCGCTAAGAAACTTCTTGTTTCTGTTTACTGTATTGGCCTTTATTAGGCTCAATGCTCAAAACTGCAGCAACCCTCCAACGGTACTGCAGAATGGCGATTTTCCGGCTACGGGAACAGGAAATCTCAATTCAGCGTCGGATGTTACCATTCCTTACTGGTGGGCATCGCATTCCAAACCTTATGTTATGCAACAAAATGCGCCTCGGAGTCAAGGTGCTAGCATCTACCTTTCTGCATATGCCGGTATGAGTAGAGGAATTTACAGCTGTTTCAAATTTGAAAAAGGAAAGAACTATAGGCTTCGGTACTGGTACAAGAATGCCACTACCCAAAAAGTTGGAAGACTCGTAATTATGGCAACCGGGCCCTTTTCTACCACCACGCCTCCCGCCTCAGACGGAAGACCTCCTATTCCGAACGCAAAACAACGGCTTGATAATACAAACTACTACGACAGCAATTGGACAGAGGTTGATTTAGCCTTCACAGCCCAAGATGATTTTAGTCGAATTCTCATCTACCCTGAAAAATCAACTTCAACTCACCCTTCGTATGACTTGAACATCGACCAAATAGAGCTGAGTGAAATTCCGCCGGGAATGGGATTACCCATGTTAAAAAGCAGTTCGAAAGTAGTATGCGAAGGCGAGAAGGTAGATTTGGATGTAGACCTAACCCTGTGGGATCCCAGCTATATTGTTTCTTGGTACGAAAACACCGGAAACGGTCCGCAGCTTAAGGAATCAGGCACCAGCAAGAAATATGGGTTTACCGCCAAAACTACCGTTACGTGGACCGTGCGTATTACAGACCCTTCCGATCCAAGTGGAAATACCTTTATTGAAAAAGACATTACCATAACCGTGCTGCCGGCCATTGAACTGCATCACAGTGGCGACACTACAATTTGCCATGGTGATACCGCCGTTCTAGTTTCAGATGGCAGCAGCTGCAAACATGCACAGGATCATCTGAGGTTTACGTGGACCAATGCCCATACGGGACAAATAGTTGGGTTTTCTAAAATTATCAAGGTTAAACCCGACATTAAAACAGTTTACCAAATTCACTTACAGGATACCCTAACCGGCCATTATAGAACCGGTTTAATCACAGTCTACGTAGACTCTCGGTTTGAAGTGGCTCAACGGCCCGATACCTTGGTATGCCGTGGTTCCAAAGTTCTTTTAAATGCCGATGTTTTCCAGTGCGGCAAACATACCGTATACTACAATTGGCGCAACCTTGAGGGTGGCCCGACCTTATACGGTCAAAGTATGGAGGTACAAGTAGACTCCACTGCTGATTATTTAGTCACAGCCCTGAATCAGCACGGTCTGATGGATACTGCAATTGTCCATATTGGGATTAAAGATGGACCGAGCACCATGATTATAGGTCCGGATAGTTTGTGTTTGGGAGATACCATTCATTTTGAACTGGAGGCGAAAGACGGCAGCGGAAACTACCAGGTTACTTGGTACCTGCCCAATGGAATGGAAGCCGGACAAGGTTTAAAGATTCGTTTAGCGAATGGGATCAACGGATTCTATACCGCCAAGGTAGACGATGGCTGTGCCCTTCCGCATTTCGACAGCACAACAGTGGCCTTCTTCCCTATTCCCGGTGCAATTTTGACAACCGATTTTCAGCCCGGTTGTGCTCCTGTGCAACTGAAGGCCTTGGATAAATCGTACCGTCACGATGCCGGAAAAAACCAGTGGATAATCAATAACCTGCACTTGATAGACTCCGGAGATTTAGATTTTACCTTCCGCTTAGCGGGCAACTATAAGCTCAGCCTAGTGGTTACTAGCGGTAAAAGCTGCAGAGACACTTTTAAACTCGAAGACACCCTAAAGGTATACCCGGTTCCGAATGCCGATTTTGAGCTTTCTACCGATTGGGAACAATTGCTTATTCCTGTACAGGTAATCAATAAGGCCAATAATGCCGATTCTCTAATGTGGGATTTCTCCAAAGGCGTTTGGGACTATTATATGGGAAAGGATACCGGTATTTTATTTACTGATACAGGATACTATTCCATTTACCAAATCGCTTACAATACCTATGGTTGTGTGGATACAGCCTACCGATTTGTGAAAATCAGCCCGCCTTTCCAGTATTTCATTCCCAATGCCTTCAGTCCGAATAACGACGAACATAATCGGGTTTTCAAACCGCATATCGAAGGCGTTAAAACTTACGATCTCTACATATACAACCGCTGGGGTGAATTAATCTACTCTGGCACCGATGGCGCATGGGACGGCACCTCCAAAGGCAAAGCCTTAGCCGATGATGTATTTATGTATGTGATCAACTTCACTGCGCTTAAAGGTCAGCGACAAACGGTGAAGGGGAATGTGACTTTGATTAGGTAGGACTGTAGGACTGTAGGATTGTTAGACTGTTAGACTGATTTTGTTTACTGTTGATTGTTGACTGTTTTTGAGCGAAAAAGGAATCTTGACCAGTTGATAAGAATTAAGCCAAGCCCTAAACAGCAGAAAATCATCCCACTAATTAAAAAATTATAAGAAACCAATAATTCAGGAATCAGGTTTATCAGTGCTTGGTGAATGATCCCAAATACCGGGAAATTCCATCTTATCATTAAGAGACAAATTGCTCCAATTCCGAATATTATCCATTTAATATGAGGTATAGAACGGTGACGAATGTAGATTAGAATCAGAGACAGAATCAAACCTATCAACGGCATTAATTTCAGCCAAAGAAGCATTTCAAAAACCCGAATGGTGCGATTGTCATCCATGACTTCAGAGACCTGAACCGAATTCACTAATTCCACATCGATTAAAAAAGCAAAACAGTAAAAGGAATAAACAAGGCAAAGGCCACCAATCAACATAGAGAATACGGAAACAAGCTGTCCTGGGTTCAATCTCAGTTTATTCATCTTTGAGCACATTTGTGCGCTTCAAACAGCCTCATTTGTTTCATCCGTTTGAATATCTAGTTTCTTTTTCCTCAACTCCGTTATCGCTATCCAAAGCATACTCAAATTCAATACTACTGCGATATACCAAATTAGCGGTAAGTCTTTTCCAATGAATGCGTTGCCAAAAATCATGCTGGATTGAATGGAAAAATTGAAAATAAACAGTAGGATAAGCGCTCCATGCACAAACCATTTAAGTGATTTATTGAATGGATGCCAAAGGTGAATTTGTGCTAAAGTGAGCAATACCAGATTGCCTATGAGGTGCCTTGGTTCCAATTGAAACTCGTGAAAGACATAATATTCTAACAATAAGAATATCATGCAGATTTCGAGGATGATGCTTCTGGCCAATTGCCTGGTACGGTTCATAATAACCGAAGGTACACTAATTCAACAGAATGTTCTTTTTAAAGCGTTTACCTCGTCTAAGTAGCCAGGCGTGGTAGGCGCTGGGTACATCGTGGGTCCACGATTTCAATATCAACGTGATGAGGATACGGTCTACATGGGAAATCAGACCCAGAATAATGGCCATAGCGAAGGGGAAACCGGCATGATTGAATCCTATCAGCGAAGTGAAAGCGATGAGCAAGCTAAGTCCCCACATCTTAGACAGAAAGGCATGGGTGCAAGTTTCTTTCCCAAACCTTATAAAACTGATTACATAGACGCTGGCTTCCATGGCTAAGATTGCCCATATCGCAGTGGAATGTGTTTCTATCAAAACAGGGTAAAGTTTCCAAGTTGAAATACCAATGGATAGCCAAAAAACCATATCGGTTTGGCTGTCCATTCTTCTCAATTTTGCACTGGCAATGTTTTGCTTTCGAGCGATGATGCCATCAAACACATCGGATAATAGTCCCAGATACATGCATACCAAGATATACGGTTTGGATGCTTCTCCGAATTGAAAAGCCAATACCAGAATTAGGGGTGCGAGTAAGAATCGGAAGAGTATCAGTGCGACAGGAATATTCATAAGCGAATTTTGTTCTCGCTAAATTACCTGAATCAGGCTTTGAACCTACTCTTTACCCCTTGCCTAGCGCTAATTTGACAGTATTGTGACAAAACCTCTTCTACCGCCCAAACCTCGCATCCAAAATGGCCATGTACGAAGGAAGATTCCTTTTGTACTCTTCCACATCCCAAGTCATTTTCCACCTCGCTAAATACTCGCTCAATGGCCCCAAGCCCACTTCTGCCCTGCGTTTGTCTACATGATCCGGATCTTCAAGAGGAAGGACATAGAATAGTCCTGTTTCCGGGTGTTTTGCAATCTGACTCCCGTAAACCTGTTTTCTGCCTCGAGACAAATTGATTCGATCTTCCAATAAAGCCACACTGCTCAAGTTGGCATCGCCTCTTCTAGCCGCTGCCTGCATCATGGGCAAATACTTTTCTTGTGTTTCGATACTTGCATGTTGAATGACTAAAAACAAGGTTCGGTTTCCTTCCTTTCCTATCGAGTCTGCCCCAAGCCATCCATGTTTCGCCAGAATTGCTTCTACTTTGATCAAATTCACTGAATCCGCTTCTTTTATTTTAACCCAATGCAGTTTGTATTCCTTTGTCGTTCGGCCAAAGGTCTTTTCAACAGAATCCAATTGTTTGCGGTAGACTTGATCTGAGAGGTAAATCGAATCCAATAGTACCAGAAGTTCTTGATTGTATTTGCTCCTTTCCTTTTCCCGGTTACCGGCAATTCCTATTCTGATATTCTCCCATTGCACAGCTGCCCGCAAAGTGGCCAAATCAGGATCTTTATTCAGTTGATTCAAATCTGAATACCCCATTTCCTCCAAATGTTTCAATTGAACGAAGGCCGAGTCATTCTGCTTGGCCAAGGCCCATGAACAGGCTGCATTGTAACGGTCATTGGTTTTAATCTCTTGGGGAAAGTTTTGAAAAGCCTCTGCATAGAGCATTCCCGACTCCAAATACGATTTACTTTCGTACTTCAGCGAGGCGAGCTTGATAAGCTCAGTATAAGATGATTGTTGCGCCAAGACCCGGCCTGATAAGCCTATAAAAAGGAAATAGAGAGAAATGTAAAAGGCTCTTTTTAACACGATTGAATCAATAGAGGTTCAAACGAGAAGATACTAAAAAGTATGCAGCCTCAGCGAATTCCCCAAATAAGGTCTCATTCCTCAATTATCGTATTTCCGGATCAACTTCAAAAACACATCGAAGTCTTTGGGATAGTCGGCGGCAATATCCAATTGAAGGTGTTCTGTTTGGAGGAAGAGCGAACGAGCGTGTAGTGCGAAGCGCTGAATCATAGGCGATTCCTCTCCTTGCCTGTTGGTATTGAATTTACGTTTCAGGTGACTCAAATACGGTACTTTTCCGCCGTATAAAGTATCGCCGGCAATGGAGCAATTCTGCGATGCCAAGTGTACTCTAATCTGGTGCATTCGTCCAGTGATAGGCATACATTCCATCAACGTAAAATGACGGAATATTTCCAGCGACTGAAACAGGGTCATGGCCTCTTTGCCGTTACGGTCTATGCGCACCTTGCCCGATTTACTCACAAAAATATTCAAGTCGACTTGCTGTTCTTGAAACGAAATAGAGCCGTCGACAATGGCATGGTAGATCTTTTCTACTTGACGATTTTCAAAGGCCATGGCAATTTCCCGATACGCATCCGGGTGTTTGGCCATCAACAACACACCGGAAGTTTCTTTATCGATGCGGTGACACAGTTGAATATCAGGGAAATAGTGTTTCGCTAAACGAATTACACTCGGTTCGCTTAAGTCGCGTTCATCTAGACTGGAAATAAAAGGCGGTTTATTGATCACCAATGTATGGTCATCTTCGTGGATTATCCAGTCTTCAAAACGGCCGTTTTTCATCGTTGGTTAAACTGTTTAAGTCTTAAGCGAGTGAGTACTTGTTTGGTTTGCAAAGCGAAATCACCTTTCATCATCCAATCGTAATACGATGGATCTTGGCTAAATACCTGTTGAACGGTTTTGCCTTTGTGTTTACCAAAATTGAAGCAAGCCTCTCCGGCTTCGTTCTTCACAATACGGCCGGCCAAGTCAACCAAATTCGACTGTCCGCTGAAATGGTGCAAGAAATCGAGGTTTGATTCTAACTGCTCGTATTTACCCAATTGGGCTTTTAATATCTCGTAGGTTGCTTCTGTATCAGCTTTCGCAGAATGTGCGTCAACCAGCTCTTTATTGCAGTAATACCGGAAAGCAGCAGCTAAGTTGCGCGGTTCCATCACATGGTAAATTCGCTGAACGTCTATGAACTTGCGGTTCTCAGTATCGAACTCAATTTGGTAGCGCAGAAACTCTTCCACCAACATAGGAAAATCGAAGCGGTTGGAATTGAATCCGGCAAAATCGCAGTTGTCTAAGAAACGGGCTAGGTCGGTAGCAATGTCTTTGAACGTAGGCTGGTCTTTCACATCCTCATCGTAGATGCCGTGAATTTTACTGGCTCCTTCCGGAATCGGAATTCCGGGATTCAGTAAGTCTCTGCGGTGAATCTCTTCCCCATCAGGCATCAATTTAATCAGGTAAATCTCCACAATCCGGTCGTGTGTTGTATTGATTCCGGTTGTTTCTAAGTCGAAAAAGACCAAAGGTCTGCGTATATCTATAAACATGGTATTGAAGCGGCAAGGTAAGGAAAAACAGGTGCTTCTTGAAAGTGAATACGATCACTGTTTCATATTCTGCGAATCACTATTCGGAATCCAAAAGGTCTGGCCTGCGTTCTTCCGTGCGCTTAACCGCTTGGTCGTGGCGCCAATCTTCAATGTTTTTGGCATGGCCACTTAAGAGTATATCCGGCACTTTCCAGCCTCTGAATTCAGCCGGACGGGTATACTCCGGCGGGGCAAGTAAATCGTCTTGGAATGAATCGCTTAAGGCCGATTCTTCATCGGAGATAACCCCCGGAATCAACCGAATTATCGCATCGCTAACCACAGCTGCCGCCAATTCTCCTCCTGTTAGAACATAATCGCCAATGCTAATTTCTTTGGTGATAAAATGTTCTCTGATACGCTCATCAATGCCCTTGTAATGTCCGCAAAGGATAATGAGGTTTTCTTTTAGCGATAAGGAATTCGCCGTTTTCTGATTGAAGCGTTCACCATCCGGACACATGTAAATGAGCTCGTCGTACTGACGTTCGCTTTGAAGCTTTTCAATGCATTTCACCACAGGTTCAATCATCATCACCATGCCTGCACCACCACCAAAAGGGTAATCGTCTACCTGGCGGTATTTCCCTTCCGCATATTCGCGAAGGTTGTGCACGTGGATTTCAGCTTTGCCTTTTTGTTGAGCGCGCCCAAGTATTGACGTGTTCAAGGGGCTTTCCAGCACTTCTGGCACTACGGTGAGTATATCGATTCTCATGCTTCGTCTAGGTAAAGATCTAGTAGGCCTTCCGGCAAGTCCATCTTTAAGATTTTCCTTTTTTCGTCTACGTCGACTACAAGCTCATCCTGGTAAGGAATGAGAATTTCTTGGCCTTTGTAGTCAATGCAAATCAGCTCTTGCAAGCCGGATTCTCTGATTTCCTTGATTGGGCCAATTTCGCCAAGATTCACATCTGTTACGGTATACGTATCCAAATCGCCATACCAAGCCGGCAATCCTTCAATGGCCGATTTAGGCGCAAATACTTTCAGTCCGGTAAGCAACTTAGCTGTTTCCAGGTCGGTGATGTCCTCAAAATGAAGGATGGGCGGGTTGGCCGCTTCATTGCATTCTTGCATAAAAAAAGGAACCGGCTTTCCGTCGATTAACAGAAAAACCGGCTCCTCTAATTGTAAGTCTGTCTCTAATTGTGGAAGTAAATCCAACTTGAGTTTTCCTTCATGTCCATGAGGTTTGCCGATTCGGCCAATATGCCGACAATCTTCAAACCGCACCATGAATTACTCAGCTGATTTTTCTTCTTCCTCAGCTGGTGCTTCAGCAGGAGTCTCTTCAGCAGCAGCTTCTTCTGCAACTGGAGCTTCTACTACGTCTTCTGCAACTTCCTCAGTAGCTTCTTCAGCAGCTTCTTCAGCTACCTCTTCTGCAACTGGGCTGTTTTTAGCAGCGATACGCGCAGCACGTTCAGCGTTAACTTTAGCTTCTGCTTCAAGACGAGCTTTTGTATCAGCTGCTTTAGCATCGCTCAAACCACCAATTTTAGAATTGATGCGGTTTGCTTTTTCTTCCAACCAAGCTGCGAATTTCGCATCTGCTTGCTCTTGAGTCAAAGCACCTTTTTTAACGCCGCGGTTAAGGTGGTGTTTGTACAATACACCTTTGTAAGAAAGAATCGCACGAGCGGTGTCAGTAGGCTGAGCACCGTTTTCGAGCCATTTAACTGCGCTATCAACGTTTAGTTCGATAGTAGCAGGGTTGACATTTGGGTTGTAGTTACCCAAACGGGCGATAAACTTACCATCTCTAGGAGCTCTCGAATCCGCCACAACAATGTGATAGTAAGCACGTTTTTTGCGTCCGAAACGCTGTAATCTGATTTTTACTGCCATAAAATTTTAAATAAACTGTAAGCGGCTCCACCGCAAACAGGGCTGCAAATGTAAAGCGATTTATTGAAAAATAAAAGAGTTTAAAAGCTTCAAAAACAGAGCTCAAAAGGCCGATTTCGTGTGCTTGATTTTACGGCAAGCATCACTGCAATATTTCACTTCATCCCATACCTTTTCCCATTTCTTTCGCCACCGAAATGGGCGGTGGCAAATGGGGCATTCTTTTTCGGGCAAATCAGACTTGAGTCTACGTTTCACCAGCACTTAACAAACTGGCAACCTTAAAGTTCTCCCGACTTTTCCCAAAGCGCATCCATAAAAAAATGCCGACTATCGAAGAACTGTTCTTTTGTTGAATAACCGCAATGGCTTGCCAATTCATCAAACTCATCGATAGCATACTTCTTGGAGATTTCAGTATGAATGCTTTCCATTTTAGCTAGCTGGAAGCTCTTGTTCAGTTTCTCGATATACACTTCTTGCTCCACCTTGGAAATGAGGTAACTTCTTACCTCTCCGGTATCGGGATCGTAGGAAGCGTAATGACGAAAACGTCTAAGGTTGAAGTTTGCACCCAGCTCGCGGTTAATGCGTTTGAGTAGATTCAAATTAAAACGAGCTGTAATGCCTTTGTTATCGGAATAGGCCGGAAGAATAAGACTTGGCGATTTTTTCAAATCCACTCCAATCAGCACTTGATCGCCTGCCAGCAAATTGCGATTCAATCGCTTTAGGAAAACCTGTGCATCTTGTTGACTGTAATTACCAATATTGGAACCTAAAAACAGAATCAACTTAGGCTTGTCAGAATCGTGAAGCATTTCCTCTAAAGCCTGGAAATACTCCCCTACTTTCGGATTTACCTTTTGCTTGGGCAACTCTTTCTTCATTCGTTTAAGAAGAAGATTAACTGCCCCTTCACTGATATCGATAGGAACGTACTCTACTTCTTTTTTTAGCGATGCAAAAGCCTTCAGCAGCTGCATGGTCTTCAAACCGTCGCCAGCGCCCAACTCCACAATCTGTAATCCGGGTTTCCAGCTTAATTCAGCTATGTCTTTGGCATGTTGCGAAAAGATTTCTTGCTCACAGCCGGTAAGGTAATACTCCGGCATACCCATGATTTCAACAAAAATCTTGCTGCCTCGGTTATCGTAAAAGTACTTGCTAGGCAACCGTTTCTGGGTTGAACTCAGTCCGTGCAAGACATCCTCTGCAAAACTCTGTTCCATCAGTGTTTACTCTCCTCCATTACCAATATGCCTAAAATCTTCACTCCCACTTCCCTTAATCTATAGCTCAAAACTAGAGAATTAGGCAGAAGATGCAAGGTTAAATTAATGTGGGATTGTAAGACTGTTAGATTGTTGGATTGATTTGTTAAATGTTGATTGAATTCTAAGACTTACGCAACGTTTTTCTGAATAATTTTTTGGCTATACAGTTGAACAAAAGGAGTTCCTCTTTTTATTACAGCAAATGCTCT
>SBGR01000056.1 GCA_006226545.1 Bacteroidota bacterium
ATATTCATCTAATTTGGGTGGCGAACCTTAATAGTCCGACCACAGAATAAAATTACTAAACCAACTTGCTGCTTTTACATCAATGCTAGCGCCAAACCCCGAACGGCTTCGCCGAGTTCTGAGAAAGAGAATAGAGTGCGGGCTATCCCTTTAATAAGTCAGGTAAAACACCTAATTTACAAGTCCGTTCCCTATGCGACCCGACGAACTCGCTCTGCTCGTTGTTGGGATTAAAAACCAGCACGGGACCGTTGGCTGCCATACATCGGTCGACCGTAAAACCTGACAATGAAATTCGCATTAATTGATAATAATAGAGTCGAGGCAAAATCTGGATTAATTGCAATCTGCCCAGGATGCTCTAAATCTGTTATTCCGAAGTGCGGAGAACAAAGAGTGCATCATTGGGCGCATAGCCGCGGTAAAATGTGCGACAGCTGGTGGGAATCAGAAACAGAATGGCATCGAAATTGGAAAAGCAAATTTCCGATAGAATGGCAAGAGGGCTTTTTAGTAGACGACAAAACTGGAGAAATGCATATTGCCGACATTCGCACCGACAAGGGCTTGGTGATTGAATTTCAACACTCCCATATTAACCTACTGGAACGATCTTCTCGCGAGAGCTTTTACAGGGATTTATCTTGGGTAGTTGATGGTACTCGTTTAAAACGTGACTATCCCCGTTTTTTGAAAGGCAAAGAGTCTTTTAGGACTATCAAAAAGGGAATTTACAGCGTTATCGACCCCGAAGAATGTTTTCCTTCATCTTGGCTGGAAAGTTCTGTTCCTGTTCTTTTTGATTTTAATGATACATACTCACAATTAATCAATCACAGTAAGCAACACTTGCTTTATTGCTTATTTCCCGTTCGTGTTGATCGAAATGCAATTGTTGCAGAAATAACAGTGAACGCATTTGTAAACAAAGTAATTAGCGGAGAATGGACAACGAGAACGAGACAATTCATCAGTGACATAATACAAGTTGACAAAGAAATGCGGGAACAATACGAAGGACAAAAGAGAATTGAAGAGAATTTAATGTTTCGGAAATTCATGGGGCTAAACAGAGGTCGGAGAAGTAGACAGTTTTAACTAAAAAGAGTAGTATGGCAGCTAGCAGCGGCTAAGCCCAATTGCCGTTAACTCGCTTAATTCAACATTGTGATACGCTTTAATTTTTTAAAATAGCATGACAATTAAACACTCACGCTAGTGGCAACTGTGCCTAGCCGCAGAACATTGGCACACATTTAAAAAGAGAAAAAATGTTCAAGAACCTATTCGTGCGAAATAAGGACAAACAGAAAGAAACCTACAGACCGACTGAACCAATTTATCCAGGTGAGAACTTCACAGTTGGACGAATTGAAACCGAAGAAGGAGGTGGATTTGTCAACGTAAATCAAGCTTACGACAACTATCCCAACAAAAGATTTTTTCCCTGGTGCGCCCAACTTCTTCTTGAATTTAAAGACAAGAATGAAAATGGACATCCAACAGACCAAGAAGCAGAAGTATTGAACGAACTTGAAGACAAAATCGACAACTTCTTAAAGGACAAACATAAAGTCCATTTTATTGGGAGAGTAACAAGAAAGGACTTTAGAGACTTGATTTACTATATTGACCAACCCCGACTTGACCAAGACGAGACAAAGAATTTTTTTGACGAGATTAGTTCCATACGTGGAGTAAATTTCAACTTAGATAAAGACCCCGAATGGAACTTTGTTTCAGGACTAATAAAATAATAAAACGTGTGGCAACAACACATATAGCTTATGGCGGAAAACGGCTGCTTGCAAGGTTTTCGCTCCGTAACCAGCTTTGGTTTAGACGGACAGAAAAGTGCTTCGAAACCGCCACAAGCCATATGCAAACCGTTGGGGTGCATGAATATCCCGAATAATACCATTTGCAAAAGTGTATCCAAGTGACTACATTTGAAGGTGTTTCTAATTGAAAAACAGACGAGTTTGATAAGTGGTTTCGAAAACTCAAAGACTTCAAAGCCAAAGCGAGAATATTATTGCGACTTCAGCGTGTTGAAGGCGGAAATTTAGGTGACATTTCATCTGTTGGCGAGGGCATCGAAGAAATGAGAATTCATTTTGGCCCTGGTTACAGGATCTACTTTAAAAGACAACAAACTCAGCTCATTCTATTGCTGATTGGAGGAGATAAAAGCTCTCAAGAAGAAGACATAAAGAAGGCAAAAAAACTTTGGGATAAATATAAAGCATCATGAAAGCTTCAAAATTTGATATAGCAGAATACCTTGATAATGAGGAAATGGTTCAAGAATATCTTAATCATGTTCTAGAAGAAGGAAATGCCAATGAAATCGTTGCAGCACTCGGACATGTTGCAAAAGCAATTGGCATGTCTAAAATTGCTGAACAAACCGGACTGAGTAGACCAAGTTTATACAAAGCTCTTTCTGAAAATGCCAAACCACAATTTGATACAATTCTAAAAGTATTAAGAGCTGTAGGTGGGCACTTTCATTTAAAGCCAAGTCTTTAATTACGGACTCCAACACCACATAAGGACCAGGCTCTCATTCCGTTTTCAAACTCAAGAGAAATACCTAATTTACAAGTCCGTTTCCCTACGCGTCCCGACGAACTCGCTCTGCTCGTTGTCGGGATTAAAAACCAGCACGGGGACCGTTAGGCAACATTACATTGACAGTCACCGATTAGTTTCCGATATTTGAATAAAGAAAAGCAATGGCATCAATCGATCACATACGTAATTCATTAATTGACAAGCTGCTTTCAATTAAAAACAAAGAATTCTTGATTGCATTAGAAGGAATTGTTAGCAACAGCAACACGGAAAACGACATCATTGAGCTGACCAACGAACAAAAAATCATGTTGGAAATGAGTGACCAAGACATCGAGAATGGACGCGTCATTACTCATGAAGCTCTAAAAAGAAAAACCTCCGAATGGCTAAGCGGAAAGTCCAGTTAGAAGTTATTTGGTCACACTCTGCAGAAATTCAGTTTCAATCGATTCTTGAATATTGGTTTGAAAGGAATCAGTCGCCAACATACCCACAAAAGTTGGCCGAAGCAATTTAGGACAGAATAGAATTCCTTCGCGAGTTTCCGGAGTCTGCGAAACTTACTGACCATGCACATACTAGAAATGCTGTACTAGGACATTACAGTATTCTTTATAAAATTAAGGACAATACGCTTTACATTTCTGCAATTTGGGACAATCGTGATAATCCTAAGAAGCTTTTGCGCCTTCTCAAAAAGTAACATTGCCTTACACCGTGCTAGCGCCAAACCCCGAACGGCTTCGCCGAGTTCTGAGGAAGAGAATAGAGTGCGAGCTATCCCTATATTAAGTCAGGTAAAAAATCTAATTTACAAGTCCGTTTCCCTATGCGTCACGACGAACTCGCTCTGCTTGTTGTCGGGATTAAAAACCAGCACGGGGACCGTTGGCACAAATTCCCAAAGTATGAGAATATTTGATGTTTTTAAAAGATCTAGAAACAAGAACATTAATTGGTTTCCTGAGGTTGAGGATGTATTCAATAGCGAAATTGAAAAATGTAAAGAGATATTTTTTCCCGTATGCTCAATTCTCTTAAGCGATGTTAATCCAAACTTAGGTGATGAAAGAATTCACCTAATTCAATTCAATGAAGATCCTTATAACGAAGAAACTGTGGCTTACTTCAATGAGTACAATAAGAATAACATGATTTCATTTCAGTTAGTTGATGGTAAGTATAATTTCAATTCTGATTTAAGGTTTTTTGACCTAACTGAAGACTGGGTTGAGTGGTTTGAAAAAACTAGAGAATCATACTTTGAGTCTAAAAGACTTCACAACTCAGGTGATCTAAAAAAACCATATGTAAATATTACAGTTGGAGGTGAACCAGATTGGTGGCAGGCGGATGAGACCCCTATTGACCCAAGCGGAAATCCAATGATTTTCATTACAGAATTTGAAACAGATTCGATTTGCAATGATTACTGTGATAAAAAGATCTTTCTATTCTATAGTCCTGAATACAAACTAGCTGTGCAGATTTACCAAATAACATAAAAATTAACCTGTGTCAACACCGCACAAGCCCAATGCTCCACTCCCATTTTTCCCGGCGAATACTTCGTATTGACAAGATCTTCAACAAACCCAAGGAAAACACTTAATTTACAAGTCCCTTTCTGGGACCATTAACAGTTAGTCAACAAAGATGCCCCAACCATCAAACAGCAAGTAATGAAATCAACCATAATTGTATTTCTGAGTATTGTCGCGCTTTTAACATCGTGCATTGGACAAAACTCTAATCAGAACAAAAACAGGGATCAAATTATTCTAGGGGACACCGTAAAAGCACTTGGAAGCAGCATAATGGTAGTCTATCAAGACAAGAAAAATGTTTACTGGTTCGGAAGTTGGGAAACAGGTGTGTATAGATATGATGGAAAGACATTGGTAAATTATACAACTAAACATGGCTTGCCTAACAACAGAATTGATGAGATACAGGAAGATGAATTTGGCAACATATACTTCACCAGCTTTTATCCAAAGCCGACTATTATTAAGTTTGACGGAAACAGATTTACAACATTAGCACCCATTCCCAGCAATAATTGGCAACTAACATCCACAGATTTATGGTTTAAACATACCTACGATTTAGAAAATTACATTTATCGGTATGACGGCACAACTTTACATAAATTGCAGTTGCCTGAGCCACCAAATTTGCCCAATCCTTTTGGAGTCTACAGTATTTATAAAGACATAAAAGGAAATATTTGGTTTGGTACAAACCCTGTTGGTGTTTGCCGATACAATGGAAAATCGTTCGACTGGATAACAGAAGAAGATGTGACAGAATTTCGAAACGAAGGTGCCAACGGCGTGCGTTCTATTACAGAAGATAAAAATGGTGACTTCTGGTTCAATACGGAAAATCGGTATAGTGTTTACGATAGTGCAACAATCAACAGCACTAAATTCTACACTAGACACGAAAGCATTGGCGGTTTAGACGGGAAACAGAACAGCAATTTGAATGAGTACCTCTCCACCGTTAGAGATAACGATCAAAACCTATGGTTTGTCACCTATCTTGACGGCGTTTGGAAATACGACGGAACAAAAATTACACATTATCCAATTCAAGAAAATTCCAAACAGATTCCATTATTCAGCATACATAAAGACAATAATGGAGACCTTTGGCTTGGCTCACACGAAAACGGAGCGTATAAGTATAACGGCCAAACATTTGAGAAGTTTAAACCATAACAGAATCAAGAACAGCTATTAACAATGGATGCAAGAAATACCGGCTTCAGCGCCAATTCTGAGGTTTATTCTTCTACTAAAAGTATGTAATATGTGTATTGTGATTTTTAATCTGCCATATCGCAAACACGCAAACCGAAAGCAACAAGCCCTTAATGACATTGCAAAAACGACTAATTGTACTGTTGGTATATCTAATACTTATGACAGTAATAGACTATATTTTTGGAACCGTCAAAGAAATTGGCGATGCAAATACCGCCGGAATGTATCCAATAGTATTTGCTCCAATTGCCTTCATCTTAGGATTGATTAACTTGTTTCTAATAATGGCCGGACTAAAGTTATTTCAAGCCAATTGGAAGTATATCGCAGCATTTGTTTTTCCAATAATCACACTCTTATTAGTCAAAGAAATGATACTAAGTTTGATTGGAGATAACCGTGAAGACTTATACTGGATTAGTCTGACAACAATAACACTCATGAATCTGATTGAGCTTGGAATAATTAAATCAAGGTCGACAAGAATAGAATAAGCCGGAGCCCAACTCTGCTCTCGCACCAAACCCCAATGCAGCATTACATGAAGATCCTATCTAAACTATCCTTTGTTTTAATTATTCTTGGTTTCACCTATGCGAATTCAAATCATGGGAAACGCTATCAAGGTGGGCGCACAATGTATTCTTCAATCTCAATAGATTTAAACGATGATAATACCTATTACCTATCATCATGGATGCATCCTGCTCGGTATAGAAAAGACACTGGAACATGGGAAAGAATTAATGCTCATCGCATCAAACTCAATTCAACTGTAAAAACTTGCTTCACACCAGAAAGAGGCTCAAGCGAAAAGTATTATTACTTGGAAAATCAAAAATGCGAAATCACAGATAGCACGTTGAACTTTATCCCGAAAAAAAGAAAAGACAGGGACTTCTATCGAGCGTATTACAGTCTTAGATTGAAAGAAAGCTATTAAATTATGTCAGTCTTAATAATGAATTCAGCTTTCTGTAGCTAGGAATTCAACTTATCAGCATCAGTAAAGAACTCCAGCAAAACATCTATTTTCGTCTTGAACGTTATTATATGTCCCACCTCCATTCCTATCCAATTAATGGCATTGGATCTTACTTGGAGTTAAAAAACCAGAATTACGAATAAGCTCTAAAACACTGGATACATGAAGTTTGTCAGACCTAAAGTGATAGGAACATTGAAAGTCAAACAAATGAGGGCTGGAAATTGGGCTGTGGTAAATGATATTAAAAACCCACCAAACAAAATCATCATACAGTGCAATTCAATAGCGGAAGGAGATGAAATTATCGAACAGATTAAGCAGGCCAATTTTAAAGATATACTTCACTTCTAGGAGTTTCGAACTACTGCCTATTCCAGCTCAAGGTTAAAAACCATCATGCCTACAGCGAACTCATAAAAATCACCTAACTTGAACCTAAAACCTATACTTGTTTAAGCACCTATGGAAAGCCAGAAATCTACATCACCAGAAGAGTCAAGCAATGAAACTGACTACCCGGGAATAGCTTATAGAGCCAAGGCAGCCAGTATAGACGGCATCCTACTCATCGTATTTTTGGCTTTACTCAATTCTATCATTTCTAGCTTTAACCGTGTTCCGGATGGGTTCAAAATAGCCGGATTCTTATTTGTGTTTGTTTTCTACGATCCACTTTTCACCTGCTTTACCGGAGGTACCATCGGACATAAACTCATGGGAATTCGCGTAAAAAAGCTCAACAACGAGGAGTCTAATATCAACTTCTTTGTTGCCGTTATTCGGTTCCTTATCAAAGCGTTCTTAGGCTGGATCTCCCTGCTCAGCGTGAACATGAACCCCAAAAAGCAAGCCTTACACGATCAATTTGTTCGGTCTATCGTTTTGTTTAAATAGCACTTCATCATAGAAACACTAGCTAGCTCCAAATTCATGATCAACTTCCAATTAAAACCCATCGAAGAGACTTTGCCGGCAGGCACCCCTGGCAATTTGAGTATGAGTTGGTTTTGGCTTACTTATGGCGACCTTTGGCTTAAGCTGGGCAACGAAACGTTATACGAATACTCACCCGAGGCCATCGCCTATTTTGGAAATGGTAAATCGCGGTTTAATGATTACCCCATTGTTCGGTTTATAGAAGACTTTACCGAACTCTTTGAACGAATCAGTGAGCCGATTCCGGATGATGTTTATGCACTGACAGCGAACTTAAACCAGTTCCGAAAGGATGCCCAAGCCTGGCTAGAACTGCATGAAAGCGACGACAATGCATTCTATTTCCAAGCCTTCGACCCGCTAATTTCCTGGACCTATAACCGAACTTTTGATTCAGGGCATCTTAAGGGTGGCCCTGGTTTTTCCTTTTTCAGAAATAAAGACAGCATCCGAATAGTTTGGAATACAGAGTTTCAACTGGAGAATGGAATAGAACTGTGGACGTCCAAAAATGGAAGCATTGAAATTCCGTATTCCAACTTTATCGCTAGCATACAAGATTTTGGCCGACGCTTCTTCTATAAAATGAATGAGAAAGTTCAATTAGCCTTAGAAAAGAACTGGAACGACATTCAAATCGATAAGTTCAGGCTTAGTGAAGAACACTCAGAAAGAGAAGTCGACTTTTGGAAACAATTTAACTTCTTGGGTAGCGATCAAATAAGCCACACAAATTGGGATCAAATCAGAGCGCTAATCCAGCGAATGAATCGCGATTTAAAAGCATCAGACTAATCGCTATACCAACGAGTCCATTTATCCAATATTCTCATTTCATCGCTTAAAAAGCGCATCACTTGCCTTTCCGTAAAATGTAAAGTATATTTGACATTAAGTACAGAATACTTTACTTAAACAAAGGCCAATATGAAAAACGCACAACACGATTTAAAACGCTTACCTCGAAGCTTTCGGAAGGTTTCTTTTGGCCTATTACTGCTGACCGTTTTGTTTGTAGTCTTATCTACCACGCATACGCTATCGCTAGACAAAGAGATAAGCAAACAAATCACCATTTCTACTCTATTGCTTTCCCTGCTTTTGCTTGCCTTAACCAAAGACAAAGCGGAAGATGAACGCCTACAGAAAATCAGGCTTAAGGCCTATACCGCCTCATTCATTTACGGCGTTACCTTGGCCATTATCAACCCATTGCTCAACCTTGTTTTCGATGGTAGCTTTTTGTCGGATATGGAGGTGAACCAATTGCTGATTACCATGCTCTTGTTTTACTTCATCGTTTTTCAATTACTCAAGGCCAGATCCTAGTGAAGAATACCCTCAAAATAGAACGTGCCATCAAAGACATGACCCAAGATGCCTTGGCTGCCGAAATTGGTGTTTCTAGGCAAACCATCAATTCCATTGAAAAAAACCGGTATGTCCCCTCTACAGTGCTGGCATTGAAAATTGCGAAGGTTTTTGGTAAGACGGTGAATGAGTTATTTGAATTAGAGGCTGAAGACTAATACAGACAAAACTTAATAGATTAAAAACGGTATTTGCCATTCTGAGTTTATTCTATGCTGACCCAAAAGCTTTAATTTTGTGCGCTGTAACAAGCTTTCATTCCATTCGTAGAATGGAGGAAGTATTTTGAGATTTAAGGACACTAAATCCAAGGTAATACTATAAGCAGAAACCCATGACACTCGCCGACTTAGGATACAATGAAGAACTGGAAGGCTTCCGGAAAAGTCTGCATCTAGAGGATTTTGCTGTTGGCAGAGTTATTTCTGAACACAAGGAACGCTACCTGATCAAAACCGATCTGGCCGAATACGAAGGTGAAATTGTGGGGAATCTGCGTTTTAGTGCGCAACACAGGGCCGATTTCCCTGCTGTAGGTGATTGGGTTGCCATTTCCGAATACGACACGTAGAAAGTATTGATTCATGCCGTGTATCCGCGCAAATCCATTATTGAACGGCAAGCTGTTGGCAAACAAGGAGAGAAACAAATCATCGCTACCAATATAGATTATGCCTTGATTGTTCAAGCCGTAGACCGCGACTTCAACGTGAACCGAATTGAACGTTACCTTACCATTTGCTATACTTCCAAGGTAAGCCCCATCATAATTCTGAATAAAATTGATCTGGTTACAGAAGATGAGCTAAGTGATATGATTCGTCAGGTGCAAGAACGTGTGAATGAGGTTCCTGTTATCGCTGTGAGCAATGAATCGCAAGTAGGGCTGCTCGAACTCCAAGAGACCATTCAGAAAAGTAAAACCTATTGTTTGCTGGGCTCTTCGGGGGTGGGGAAATCCAGCCTGCTGAATAACCTATCGCGTAAGGAACTAATGAAAGCCGAATCGATAAGCCTAAGCACAAACAAAGGCCGGCATACCACAAGTCACCGCGAATTGATTGTTCTTGAAAAAGGCGGAATACTCATTGACAATCCGGGTATGCGCGAAGTGGGCATCGCCGATTCAACCAAAGGCTTGGAAATTACGTTCAACGGTATCGTGGATGTTTCCAAAGACTGCAAGTTCAAAGACTGCACGCATACAACTGAAGTGGGTTGTGCCGTAATCGAAGCCGTTGAAAACGGAAGCATCGATAGAGCATCGTATGAGAACTTCTTGAAGATGGAAAAAGAAAAGGAACACTTTGAATCGACCGTGGCTGAAAAACGTCAGAAAGACAAAGACTTCGGTAAAATGATTAAGAACTTCAAAAAGAGCAATTTTAACAAGTACTGAACGCCCAACTGCGCTATGCAAAACATCCTATTCGATTTTATCGCCAAGTACATCACCTTAAACGAAGAGGAGAAAGATGCCCTCACCTCGTTGAGTCTATTCCATTCTGTTAAGAAGGGAACTGTACTATTGGAAGCCGGACAAAAAACCAAAAACAGCTTCTTTGTACTCAAAGGATGCATACGTACTTTCTATATCCAAGACGGGGAAGAAAAAACCACGGCTTTCTATACCGAACTGGATGCGCTAACCCCTCCCTGTGTCATCACCCAAACACCATCTGACTATACCATCAGTTGTGTAGAAGATTCGATTCTATCCATTTCGCATTCAGACATGGAAGCGGAAATTAATCGTCAGTTTCCCAAGTTTGATATCATGTGTAAGATGCTCTCGGAAGAATTATTAGCGAAGGAGCGTATCGACTTTGACACCTTCAAAACATCCTCCCCGGAACAGCGTTACCTTAACCTTCTGCAAACCCGTCCCGATCTGATTCAACGTGTTCCGCAACATCAGTTGGCCAGCTTCTTAGGCATTCAGCCGCCATCGCTCAGCCGACTCAGAGCCAGACTCCTTGAAAAAGACAAAAGCTGACCTTGCTTTCTTAACTTAAGTGAACGAGCTGTAGCCTAAGCCCATTCTAGCTTTGCATTCAATTTAAAACACAATTGACATGCATAAAAAGATATTCTGGGTTGCGATCTCTTTGCTGATCATCGGTAATACAGGTGCAAAGGCTCAACAAGTTAAAAAAGACAGCAATGAGCGAAAGTGGTTTATAGGCAGCACCTTATTGCTTTTGGGGAATCTCGACAATACCAATAACCCCGGTTATATTCAGGTCAATGCAGGCTACCGTATTACACCCAAAGACGTGATACAGGTGAGGTTCAAACGGTCGCAGTATGCTTGGCCTTTAGGTATTCCATTTGGGCCTGACTTCGACGGACCCGGACTGAACTATCCCGGAAGTGTGCGTATTCTGGCTCCGCAAATCGGTTATCAGCGTTTTTGGTGGAAGGGGCTTTATACTTCGCTTTATGTGCTGAACGCCTTTGAGAAATACATGGACGAGAATAAAAAGAAGATTGGAAACGGCTTCACGCTCTATACCGACTTTTACGTGGGGTACCAGTTTCAGTTTTTCAATGATCGCTTCTTCTTTGAACCCGCCATTGGTTGCAGCTATTGGCCATTGCGAACCGGAGTGCCGGAAACCTTTAAGGCTGTTGAGAAAAGATGGCCAAATTACTTTATACAACCTGGACTGGATTTCGGGTTTAAATTCTAAGACTTCAATTTGGATGTTGAGCAGCCCTTCGTGTTCTAAGCCAGAGGCACGGGGGCTATTCTTTTTTATCATTTATTGAACTCTTTCTTTCAACTTGGAACTGGACTTCGGGTGCTAGATCACGGTAATAAGGATTTCATACCAGCGTAATTTACCGTAGATTGAAACCGCAAAGATGGCGGTAGTACGAAGTAGAAAAACTAAAATTCTTGGACTGTATGTGTTCAGTATGGCGCTGCTCTTGGTGTATTGGGCATTGGACCAATCTGATTCCATGAATCATTTCTTGGATAAAGTCTATTCAAAGCATGTTCACATTGGGTTTAGCATTTATGCGGTTCATGGACTGCTAAAAGTAGCTCTGCTCGTTGGCGGCATCTCCATTCCATTGCTCGTGAGCGGTTTCTTGCTTATGGAAAAAAGGAAAGGCCTTGGCAAATGATGGAGTTCATCTACCGTGATTATATAATCCAATTAATTGATGAGCCTGGAATCAACCTGGATTCAACCCTTACCAATGCAGGCTATGAAAAGATCTATGGAGACAAATTCACTAGAAACTATACCTCATCAAAGCATGGGATTAAACTTGTGAGGAATGACCAACCTATGGGCAGTTGTTTGGTTCTCGGATCTGGCGGAACAACTGGAATTCATTCAACTTCAGCCATTTTAGATAACGACCGCCTTATTCTTTGTTGTGGAAACGCCGTTTGTTGTATCTCACTCCCGGAATTGACTCTGCAATGGAGGACCTATGCTGATATAGCCACCTGTTTTCAACTCTTTAAACTTCAAGACGATTTTATCGTACACGGTGAATTAGAAATTTCCAGAATCGACAAGAACGGTTGTGTCAAATGGCAATTCAGCGGATCGGATATTTTTGTTTCACCTAACGGAATCAATGAAATTAAGATAGAAAGTGACCATATATTATTAACTGATTTTTCACAAACTACGTACACGATTGACTTGGATGGAAATCCTTATTAGCCTAATCAAGACAAGTCAAGCATTGAACTTTCTCAGTATAAAATCAAAATCAGCCATACGATAAATCACCTAATTTCAGTTTAGTCTATATCGGATTCAACTCCGAAAAGAAAATGACAATTATCCCCAGTTAACCTATGAAAAAACCTATCCTCTACACATTAAGCCTGTTGTTTTTGGCAGCTTGTTCTGTCGCAGACAAATCGAAAGCAGTTACGGAAGAATCTTTTGAATCTAGCTACAGCGATTACAATTGCCTTGACAATTTGCAGAAGGGTAAAGGAAACGATAAGTCGGGACCAATTAAGATACACCTCGATATCGACTCCTTCCAATTCGGCCAGAATGTAATACCCATAAAAAGAACCTTCACATTAACCCTAAACAAAGCATCAGACATGTTGATTTTTGGAGATAGCATAGGTCTTAAGTTCTTTCATACCGAAGCTTTGGTCTACAATAAATTAACGCATTATGTGAAGTATGATCTCTTTATGAAGGAAGGCAATTGTTGGAAAAGGCATATTGAAATAGGCTTTAACCCAATTGTGCTTTCTTCTCCGGGTAGTGAGACTAGTTATGGTACCTTTAGCCAAGGTTTTGAGAGCGATGCTGATTATATCAGGTTGGTTTGGACCATGAAAAGATTACCTAGGTAATGGCCGGTTTGGTTCAATTCATTCTGTCCAAACTCCGAACTCTGAATTTCAGATTGATAGCCTTATTTGGCGCCTACTGTGCATTGTCCCTTCTGCCAACCCATGCCCAGCAAAGCATCAATGCAGACAGTTTAAGAAAATTAATCAGGCCAATTCAAAACGATTCGCTTGGGTATTCAAAAGCCGCATTGGACAGTGCTGATTACTATTTCAAGCTTTCCAATACGGATTTAGGTCTTGTGGTTTATGAGCGAAACAACCATCCCTTTAATTTGGAGATTCATCCA
Organism: Bacteroidota bacterium; assembly: GCA_006226545.1. GTDB lineage: Bacteria > Bacteroidota > Bacteroidia > UBA8524 > UBA8524 > M1806. The sequence goes on from SBGR01000056.1 coordinate 13,282, forward strand.
CATTTGATCCTTCAGCTGGATGGCTTTGAATACTATAACTGGCAAATCGACTCCATGGTAATAACAGACAGCCTAACGGCATACCATTGTACCGATAGCATCGCGTGGACCGATTTTCACTGTGTATTCCGACTTTACCCCGCTAAGGATTCAAATGGAATTCAAGTGCTTACTCGTTCGCTTTACAAGAAAGCAGCCGGCGTTGATTTATTACTCGTCTTTAGAACATACTATACCTTGAAATTTGATCCGAAAAAAGTCTATTACCTTTTGTCTGAACCGAGTGAAACTCCGGATACTTCCATCCCATTTCACCCTATAAATATCAAGCAACTTAGGTTGTTTAAAGAATAGTGATGGAATAAATTAGTAGAAGAATCAGGTCTTCACATAAAGCCATGTCCCAAATCCTCCTCACCACCTGCAATACCATTTTGGAAGCACAAATGCTTCATGATCATTTAGCGAACCATGGCATTGTGAGTAAGATAGGTCAAGAAAATAGCCCATACTACAATAAGGCTGGTTTTAGACTCGGCGTTCAAATTCACATAGAAGAAACCGACTTGGAAGCAGCGAGAGAGCTCCTATTGGGAAAAGATCAAATTACCTGCCCACATTGCGGCTCCAATAACATCAGGGTGAGCTTAGGACCAACCAAACTACTGCGGGCCATCAATGTGTTTCTCTCCTTGTTTTTAGCGATGCATATCGGCAACAAAAACAAAATGGAATGCAAGGAGTGCAAAAGAGAGTTCACCTCTTTTCGCTAAACACAAAAAAAGGGCTTAAACACGCATGTCTAAGCCCCTTACTATAATCATTTTATACTTACCATTTGACCACACGCATCACAAATGGACGCTGGTCTTCGCTTTCTATATTGATGAAGTAAACACCATTGCTTTGATTGCTTAAGTCGATGGTGGAACCTGAGCTAAGGTTTGCTCTATACACTTCTTGTCCTTGCAGATTCGTCACGCGCACGGTCCTAAATTCTGTAGCTTCCTGAGCAAACTTGACATTAAACACGCCTTTGCTTGGGTTAGGGTATATATAGATGCCTGAAGCCAAATCAGACTCATGAACACCATTCGGTTTCAATGTGAGATCCAGTGTAACCACGCTATCGCAGCCTGTTGTATTGATTAGAGTATCGGTATACACATCCGATACAAACAAGCTATCGTAATTCCACACATAGAAACTTGCATTAACCGTCATGCTTATGGAGGTATCGTTGGTACACTCAAAGTTTTCGATGGTAGACATATCACCCGCATAGAATTCGCTGAACTTGGTTACCGGTACAACGGCTTTCCAGTTTTGGTCTGCGCTCACCCACTCTGCCGTAATTGGGCTGTGGATGATAGGCTCTCTTCCACCGTTTGGAAGCTCATGCATTTGAAGCACAGCCATCTGCATGGTGCCTGATGCGGTATCATTGGAGATGGATGAACCGGTGCTTTGTTTGTACAATTGGATATCGTCGTAAGTATAGTAGAAGGTTACATTCACCTGAAGCGTATCGATGTTTTCAGCCTCAATTTGGGTAGCTCTACGAATGAGCTGATCATTGGCTATCACACTTACTACCGGGTAAACCGTTTGAGAAACTCGGGTATAACCTGGTGCAGTTCCACCTAAACTATCCGCGATATCAATCAGTTTCTCGCAATTGTTAGCGTCGTAGTATTTGATTGTTAGTCCGTCCTTTTGTTGGCCGTCAGAAGAACCCGTTCCTGCGGCATTTTTCACTCCACTTGGTGTGCTTACACCAAAAGTGAAGGTACTTGAATCGGTTCCATACGGAGTGGTCAATTTAACTTGGTAGGCTTGAGGCGCAGATGCCTTTACCGGAGTGCCTGATACTTCTCCGGTATTTGGATTGTATACCAAACCTTGCGGAAGTTTCGGCTTTATTTCATAGCTCGTTCCATAGGCTCTTATAATTCTATTTTGTCCGCGGTCTGCTACCCATATCTGAAACGCACTTCCCAAAGGAGTTAACATTATACCAACGGGCTGAGTAGGATTGATTTGTGAGGTCAGACTTGTATCGATAAAACTCGTAACAGTTCCATCTGCATTCTTATAACTAGCCCCAAAACCTAAAATACCTGTGGTTTTAGAACTAACAGTAAAAGCATTGAACACTGTATCGGCGTTAATAAAATCCAAGGCCATTCCGGCGGTAGAAGCTGAATCAACCAAAAACTCTTCCTTAAAATCTGGGTTTGCGCCTGAAGTAGGAAAATACAACATACGGGAATGCAAGGTGCTGTTGGTAGGATCGGCCAGAAGCGCTCTTTTATTTCCGTAGAAATTATCGATGCTCATCGAGGTAGCTAGTGGTTCAGGGAAAGTATTTCCTTGATACAGTGTTGAATTGTTGAAAGGGTCACTGTCGTGGGTGTTCACTCCAGAGATCGTTACACCTAAACTCTGTTGCGCATCCACCAAAAATAAGTTACTAGGATACAATGAAGAAGCTACTGGTGTTGAATATACCAACTGATTCGCCGAACCGGCAGCCCATAAAACAGAAATGGTTTCCAGCAATGTTCCTGTGCTATCGCATTTGTAAAAATTGCCATCCCCATTAAAAAGGTAAACATGACTGCTATCGTCTGCCGCAAAGGCTTGGATACCGGATATGTTTAAGTTAGGATAGCTAGAGGTTACGTTGCCATCAAAGTCAAAACGTATAATCGCATCGTTATCGTTCAAGACAAAAACCGAATGGCTGTTTTTGGTAATGGCTTTCGGATTCGTGACCTGAATGCTATTGTCAACATATAAAGCAAATTCCGGATTGGAACCACTAATGCTTGGACTCACTTGGAGATTGCTCCCCAAACACACGCTGGTAGGGAAATCGCTCATGTTTACTGTAGGGGGTTGAGGGGGAGCACAAATTGTAGCAATTTGCACCGGTACGGAAATATGTATATAACCTCCATTTCCCAGAGCTCCACTATTATTCCAGCCACAACCCAAAATCGTTTTGTCGGCTTTAACAAAAAATGAATGGAAGCCTGTTGCAGCAATGGCTGATACATTGCTTACGCCCTTAACTTGATCCAGCTCGCTCAATATGCTAACTTTTCCGCTGCCAGTAGTTCCAAAAAAATTGTATCCACAACCAATTGCCGTCCCATCAGTTTTAAGATATATTGAATGACGACCTCCTGCGGCAATTTCTTTGATTTGGGCCAAACCAAGGTTTTGTTGTACAGTAACGTTTTCATGTCCTGATAGTCCAATTTGATTGAACAAATTATCTCCACATGCTCTTACGGTTCCATCTCCTAACAAAAACAAAGAATGATAATCACCAGCGGAAATTGACTTTACACCTTTTAATCCCGGAATCTCAGCGGATAACAATGTGGATGCATGACCAGTTTGCCCCGAGTTATTTAATCCACAAGACCAAACAGTACTATCACTTTTTAGAAATAAGGAATGTTCAGATCCTCCATCAATTGCCGTAATTCCAGTTAAGCCAGGGATCTGAATTGGCATCCAACTATCCGTAGTATTTCCTTGCCCTAATTGTCCTTCTGAATTCCTTCCACATGCCCAAACTGTACCATCATTTTTCAAGAACAAAGAATGATAACTACCCGCTGCTATTGCAACAACATTGGAAATGTTTAGTATTTGAACGGGAGAATAGTAACTTGTTCTATTTCCATTGCCAAGCTCTCCAAAATCATTTGAGCCGCATGCCCAAACTGTACCATCTGTTTTTAGAAATAATGAATGATAAGCACCAGCAGCTACCATTGCTATATCGCTAATCGCCGGAATAAATTCAGGTATTCTTTTTTCTTCATTATTCGAGTGTCCGAGTTGTCCATAAATATTGCTCCCTGTGGACATCACCTTGCCATCTGGACATAAGAATAAAGTATGTGAATTCCCGCCAGCTACTTGCTGCCCAAAACTCAAACTACTTGAAATCAAGCCTATTGTAAATAGTACATTTCTTAGCATCGTATCCTAGTTATAAATTAAGCACAATAATCTGAAGTGTTTGGCAAACATTCATGCTCCAATAAGACAAAATCACTCAAAACAATCTCCCAATTATGTACCTTAACACTGCATGTCGGAAGCGAAATACCTCCAAATCCTCTCCCGCTGGTTAAAGAAATTCCAGCGCTATAAGGTGGCCTATAAAAACGGGGCCTATCACTTAGCGAATTTGTTTCAGTCGCCGGAAACCATGATTGAAAGTTTCGACCAAATGCCTTTCACCCGACACGATAAAGAGGCTAAGCGTTTTAGTTCCGACTCCCTATTTCTCAGCACGGATATGTACTACACCGAACTGGAAGAAGGGCTCTGGTTGATGGTCTCTGAACTGCATTTCAAAAAGAATGTGATGATGCGGAATCTTTATGACAAAAACCTACCCCTGGAATACCACTTTATCAATATTCATCTAAAAGCCACGGAGTTGGTGAATAAATCGATGGTGAACGGTATCCTCATAAAGGATAAAACCTGGTCCATGTTCAAAGCTGGACACTCTTTGAGCGAATACCACTTCAAGAACTCGGTTGAAAAGAACATTACACTTTATTTTACTTCAGCCTGGCTTCGGAATCAAATCTCTCAAAACTCCATTTATAAAAATTCCAAACTCCGTTCTTTTTTTGATTCATCAAATAGCTATTTG
>SBGR01000038.1 GCA_006226545.1 Bacteroidota bacterium
TAAATTGTAGTAGTCGAGAACCGCTTAAACGATATTCCGCTCAGACAGGTACCCGAATAGAAAAGGGGCTATCTCGACTTTTGAGACAGCCCCTTATCTTATTTTATTTTCTTCGCAAGACTGAGCAATTTCGTTTTGGTTTGCTCATTTACATTGGCCAATGGTAGTCGTACTGTTTTTTCACAAATACCCAGGTACTCAAGTACTTCTTTAATACCCCCCGGATTGCCATCGTCAAATATGGCTTGCATGATTGGTAGCAACTCGTAGTGGCATAAGCGTGATGCAATAAAGTTTCCACTCAATCCCTCTTTCACCAATTCCGAAAAACGTTTAGGGTAGGCATTCGCAATTACTGAAATTACGCCATCAAGTCCAATACCTAAAAGTGGCAAGGTAAGCGCATCGTCTCCTGATACTACATTAAAACCTTCCGGTTTGTTGCGCATGATTTCCATGATCTGCTCAAAATTGGCAGAAGCTTCTTTCATGCCTGCAATATTTGGGTGCTCAGCTAATTTCAGTGTCGTTTCAGCTGTCATATTGGAGCCTGTTCTGCCTGGTACATTGTATAAAATGATAGGCTTTTTTGAAGCATCAGCTAAGGCAGTATAGTGCTGAATAATCCCAGCTTGAGAAGGTTTATTGTAATAAGGAGAAACGGAAAGGATGGCGTCTACACCATCGTAATTGAATTTCTTAAACTCTTGAACAAGTTCAGCGGTATTGTTTCCGCCAAGTCCGGCTACATAGGTTAGTTTACCTTGGTTTTCAGCTTTAACCGTAGCATGGATTTCCTCCTTTTCCTGTTTTGAAAGTGTGGCTGATTCACCGGTGGTGCCCATAACCACGAGGTAATCAATGTCATTGTCAATCAGGTGATTGGTCAGCTTCTTAAGAGCTGGAAAGTCTACAGCACCATCCTTATTAAAAGGTGTAACCATTGCTACGCCGGTGCCCCACAAATTCAAATTCATTTGAGTTGTTTTAAATAATGTTCACAAATACTCAAGTAACTCCCCAAATCAGCCTGCTTTTGCACATCAATCATAAAATCAAAGCAGTTTTCATATCCTTCCATAAAGGGTCCGATACGAAAAGCCTTGGATGCCGCGGCAAGTTGCAGAAGACACAGGGAGCCTTCCAATGATGCAAAGATGAAAAAATCCACCTGAATGTCAGTAAAACCTTTGACTTTTTCCTTCGTCGGTAATCCATGCCATTGCAGGTCCTTTCGGTTAAAATAATCAAATCCCGGCTTAAAGCTTAATCCTGCCGGAAAATCTTTTGCATCAAAAAATCCTAAAAAGGTACAATCGACCCCAAGTGGCTGAAGTTTTTCCTTGAATTGATACATCAATTTGCGGGTAGCTTCTTCTTCAGCATTGAATACGATTCCCACGCGAGAACCGGCTCCAATGGCCCTTACTTTTCGCTCAAGCTTACTCGAAGCCTTCGCTTGATTTAAAACAATCTTCTTAGCAATGAGCTTTTTCAATAAGGCAAAAGTAGGGATTCAGTCTTGAATCGTATTGCTTGTTTGCTATAACGAAGACTATTTTTGTTTTATGCAGATTCAAGCGAAAAATCCGGAAGAATACCTTCAACAAATTCCTGCTGAAAGACAAGAGGCCTTTTCAAAATTGCGTTCAGTGATTTTAGAGAATCTCCCCAAAGGCTTTAATGAAGAAATGAGTTATGGAATGCTGGGCTATGTTGTGCCACATAGCTTATACCCTGCAGGTTACCATTGCGATCCGAAATTGCCTTTACCGTTTTTAAGCATCGCTAATCAAAAGAACTTTGTTGCTGTTTACCACATGGGTGTTTATGCTAGCCCTGAATTATACCAATGGTTTACCGATGAATACGCTAAACGCGTAAAAGGCAAGCTGGACATGGGCAAGAGCTGCATTCGCTTTAAAAAACCGGATCAGATTCCGTTTGATTTAATAGCCGAATTGGTTCAAAAGATGACGGTTGAACAGTGGATTGAGCTGTACGAAAAGCTTTATAAACGCTAGAACAAACTTCCCTGAGAAGGGAATTCTTTCTTCTTAGGTTCAGCTTCTTTTACTTCCTCCGTTGTATTGGACTCGCTAGAACCAATCATTTGGATGAAGTCATCTTCGCTAATGATTTTAATATTGAGCGATTCGGCTTTCTTTAATTTTTCTGGTCCCATCTTGTCGCCTGCAATAAGGTAATCCAGTTTAGCCGAAACCCCACTCACATTTCTTCCCCCATTTGCTTCAATGGCAGCTTTCAATTCGTCTCTACTGAACTTAGCAAATACACCCGAAACCAAAAAGGATTTACCTTCCAAGGCATTGGAAACAGGGCCCTCTTCCTCGGCCATCTCAAAATGAAGTCCGGCATCTTTTAATTTCTGAATGATGCGTTGGTTTTCTTCTTGAGCGAAAAAGCCAACTACTTGCTCGGCTATTTTCCCTCCAATCTCATCTACGGCAGTTAACTCCTCCACACTAGCTGCGGCAAGTGCATCAATCGATTTAAACTTCTTTGCTAACTTCTTAGCTACGGTTTCGCCCACCATACGAATGCCCAGTGCAAAGAGAACGCGCTCAAACGGCACTTCAGCCGATTTTCGAATACCCAAAAGCAGGTTGCTAGCTGATTTCTCTGCCATACGTTCCAACCGAATCACTTGATCGAAGGTGAGGGTATAGAGGTCTGCGTAATTGTGGATCAAGCCTGCATCGAACAAAAGCTCAACCGTTTCAGCTCCCATCGAATCAATGTCCATGGCTTTGCGGCCAATATAATGAACCACCTTTCCACGAACCTGAGGGTCGCATGAGGCATCGTTCGGACAATAATGCAAGGCTTCTCCTGCGCGCCTTACCAGGGGAGTGCCGCATTCCGGACAAACATTGGCATACTCCAATGGAGTAGAATTGGCCGGACGTTTATCGAGGTCAACACCCGTTACTTTCGGAATGATTTCTCCTCCTTTTTCAACAAAAACGGTATCGCCAATACGCAAATCCAGTTTAGCGATTTGGTCTTCGTTGTAGAGCGATGCTCTTTTTACCGTTGTTCCTGCTAAAAAAACGGGCTTGAGGTTGGCCACTGGGGTGATGGCACCGGTTCGGCCTACTTGGTAGCTAACCGATTCTAAGATTGTAGCCGCTGCTTCGGCTTTAAATTTATAGGCTATGGCCCAGCGTGGCGACTTCGCGGTAAAGCCAAGTTCTTCTTGCTGGTCGTAGTTGTTTACTTTAATAACAACGCCATCAATCTCAAAGCTGAGGTCGTGGCGGGCTTTGTCCCAATGGTCAATGAAGTCGAGCACCTCTTGCAGGTTTTTGCATTTGCGGGTATGCTCGCTTACCGGGAATCCCCACGATTTCGCTAATTGTAGATTTTCATAATGCTGACGGTACTGACCACCATCGGCTATCACGTAATACAAGAATAAGTCGAGAGGTCTTTTGGCTACTTCAGCACTTTCTTGCATTTTGATGGTGCCGGCGGCAGAATTACGTGGATTAGCGAAACCAGGAAGTCCTTCCGCTTCTCGATCGGCATTCATTCGCTCAAAGGCCGCGCGGTGCATGAATACTTCGCCGCGAATGTCAAAATCAGCCGGGTAATCACCCTTTAAGCGAGTAGGTAAATTCTTGATGGTTTTGATATTGGTGGTTACATCATCGCCTTGCTCACCGTCGCCACGTGTCAATGCTTGTCTTAGCTCACCATTCACGTAATTGAGGCTAATGGCAAATCCGTCAAACTTCAATTCGCATACGTAGTCAAACGCATCGCTACCCAGACCTTTGCGCACACGTTCATCAAATTCGCTCAATTCCTCGGCGTTGTATGTATTGCCAAGTGAAAACATGCGGTAGCGGTGCTTAACCGTGGTGAATTCTTTGGTTATGTCGCCACCTACTTTTTGAGTTGGAGAGTCAGGGTCTGCAAAAGCAGGATAGTCTTTTTCTAGCGACTGAAGCTCTTCCAGCAATTGGTCAAATTCATAGTCGCTGATGCTAGGCTGGGCTAGAACATAGTACTTGTAGTTGTGTTCTTTCAGCTCTTGGGTGAGCGATTCGATTCGCGCTTTTGCCTGCTCCTGATTCATGGTACAATGCTAGTTTCCTTTGAGGATAGTATCAAGTGGATATTCTATTCGTTGGTTTTCTATTTCACCACGTTTGATCAAACTAAGGTGAAGTGGAATATGCATTTGATTGAGTTTTGGGCTCCATCCCAATTTATGCACGAGTGCGTTGGTATGACTCATCAAAGAAGGCCAATTGAACAGTGGAATTTCTTCTAAGCCCAAAATATCGCCTACCTGATTTCCGAGTAGGTAACGCATCATGTGACTTCCGTAATTGGGAGCCAGAGGTTTTTCAATATGATGAATAAACTCAACCAATGATTTGGTTAGTTTTTTTCCTTCGGGTGATGGCCGGAAGAGCCTTTTTACAATTTGTTTTTCTAAGCGAAGCGCTTCCTTGTAGTCTGTGGCTAAAAGCGATTTGTCTAAACCCAACAGATGGGAAATTAGATTCCATTTGTGCAGGAAGGCATCTTTTACCGGGGGACTCAGTTCAACACCCAGTTTTTCAACCGCGCGAAGTGTAACGATGGAGAACGCAAGGTTGGTGCCTGCCATGTCTTCCATATTGGTAGGCAATCCCCATTCTGAATTCCAATGGCCTTTTTTCAATAAATGAAACCTCACCGCTGCGTGAATGAGTCGTACTTTAGCGATGCTGCGAAAGGCCTTTCCCTTTGGGCCAAATGCTCCGGGCTCTGATACATCTTGAATAAACTGTCCGGTTTCACTTAGCCTGCGTTGGGTAAGTTCTTCCATTCTATTCGAATGACTTAAAACCCTCGCTCCATCCGCGGCGGCATAGCAGTAGGGAAGGGCGGCAAAAAGCAAAGCTGTATATACGTAAACCTGGTATTGATCAAAGAAGGCTTCGGAGTCGGTGATTTTCTGTGGATCTGCCCAATCAGGCAGTTTGGAACAATCTTGTATAAATTGGAGTAAATCGGGATGTAGGTCGTTAGGTAAAGGATCTGCATTTCCCTCCAGCGCCATAAGTTTGGCCATTTGATCTTGGGCGCCAGATTGGAATAAAACTTTGATTACGTCATCGGCAGCTCTATCGCTGCTTTGTCTCATGGATTGGAGTTGCTCAAGGCTGATCATGGTTTATAGAAAATCTCGCTTCAGGTATTGCACTAATTCCGGAACTCCAGAACTTGCATTTTGTTTGATGCAGCGCAAATTTTGAACCGAGTGCAGCGGTTCTGCTTGTGGGTCAATATAAAATTTGGGGGCTTGAACGGAGGCGTAATGAATGAGCCCCGCAGCCGGATACACTTGCATGGAAGTGCCAATTACAGCAAGCAAATCAGCATCGCTACAATGCAAGGCGGCATCCTCAATCAATGGAACAGATTCGCCAAACCATACAATATGAGGCCGGAGTTGGTGGCCTTTTTCACAGTTATCGCCTAGTTTCAACTCCCATCCCGGTAATTCATAAACGAGGTTTTCGTAAACGGTGCTCCGTACTTTTTTCAATTCGCCATGTAGGTGAATGATGTTTTGGGAGCCGGCCCTCTCGTGCAGGTCGTCTACGTTTTGTGTTACGATTACCACCTCAAAGAAATCTTCCAATTCGACCAAGGCATGGTGGGCAGGATTGGGTTCAACTTCGAGCAGTTGTTTTCTACGTTGATTGTAGAATTCAAGTACCAATTCAGGATTGGCGTACCAGCCTTCCGGACTTGCTACCTCGTATACATTATGTCCTTCCCAGAGTCCGCCGGCATCACGGAAAGTTTTTAATCCCGATTCTGCCGAGATACCTGCTCCGGTTAAGACTACCAGTTTCTTTTTGGGCATTATTTCAACCAGGCTTTAATGAAGTAGATCACCGTAATCAATGGAAGCACAAAACTGAGAATTCCCAAAGCAATTCCAATGATGATGGAGTCGAGTAAATAGAGGATGGGGTAGCCTATGGCTAAAACGAGAAAAGCTATAAAGAATATAAAGGTTTTGTTGATTAAGCTTTGATCGATCTTTTTTGGAAAGGAATAACGAACAAAGAATCTGTAGATTCGGTAGGCTAAGAATAGGAATGCAGCTGTGAAAAGTGCTCCTAAGAATATGGCGACGTAGTAACCTAATGTTGTGGTGAAGGATAAATTCCCAAATAGCAAGGCAAGGAAAACCGCAGGAAAATAAAGGGCAATCAAGGCAACAAGCAATGCCGTAAAGAAAAAGGCAAAGAGAACAATGTACTCTAGCGCTTCAACCTGGTTTTCGTCTTCCTCATCATCGTCTGTGAGTGTTATGGCATCATGGTTTTCAGCTTCTTCAATTTGTGTTTTAAGCTCTGCTTCTTCTGCAACAGATTCACTCGGGGTGTTCTCATTATTTCCGGTAGCTATTGCTTCGGCGGGAAAGTGAGGTTCTTGAAAGGCAATCTTCACCTCGGTGGAATCTGGCTTTGTGCTTAAGCTGGCCGTTTTTTGCAATTCTTTTCGCTCTTCCCGAACCTCATAAACAGGATGAGCCTTCACCTTTTTAACATGCCAATAGCGTTGTTGGCATGCACTAAAAAGAAAACCCAAAAGCAGAATCGGAAATAAAATTTTCAAAGACTTCATAGCGAGATTAGTTCAGGTTGATGGTAAAGATACAATCTCTAAGATGGAATTGAACCTACTCGCAGGGTCAAAAGGAAAGTTTACATCCAACAGACCAAATGAGGCTATAGTCTGCCTGCTGTGGTAACTCCGTAACTGAGCTTTGGATGGTTGTTATGATTTGGACTTTAACTTACTGCCTCGAATAAGTTTACTTAATCCCATAACAGCCAATAGTACGATAACAACACTCGCTAAGAGGTGATGAATCATGGTTAAAAGGAAAATGCCTAGCAAAACTACAAGGACGTTTACAAACAAGTCGCCGAATTCAAGTTTAGTTCCTAAATATCCTTTGACAATAAAGCGACTGTACAGTAGGGTGAGCAATATAATGACTGCCGGAATTGCCAATGAGGCTAGAAATAGTCCAGCTGGAAAACCAATGAAAATCGATCCAATGTAGATTGTTGTTACTTTGGGTATTAACAGAATTAAAAATATGGTCACAAAGCTGAGTAGCAAGGCTAATGTAATAAGGCTAGTAATTGCTACTCGATCTGATTTTTCAAGTTCCGTCAATCGAATTGGTTCATCATTTATAGGCTGTTGGCCTACAGCTAGATCCGCCTGTAAGGAGTCTGCAGTTGTTGAATCAACTGGGATGTTTATCCTTGTTTCTTCGCTTGGATACAGCTCAGAATTAATCGAATGGCTTGCTTCCACAGGTGCATTTGCCTCATAGTGGATGGAAGGGGTGATGGAAGGGACCGTTACGGGATGCAATTCTTTGTTTCGTTCTAGTTTAGCTTCAGGCTGAACTTTAACTTTTGGAATATGAGCATAACGTTGCTGACAAGCTGAGAAGAGTACCACCAGACTTAGCAGCCCAAACCCTAATTTCCGGATGTTCATTTTAGTTTTAGAATTTGCTGTTTTTCTTGTGCTTACTGCCATGGAGAATACTGATTAAACCGAGAATGGAGAATACAGAAAGTACGAGGTAAGGTCCCCAAAAACTGATGATGAGCGAGACCAGTAAAACCAAACCGAGTAATAAAAGTAGAATTGAAATATCGCCGATATTCAATCGCTCGCCCAAATACCATTTGATAAATAAGTGAGTGATAAAGAGAATGCTCAATGCGATTAATCCAATAATCAGCAAGGTAGGAAGGAGCGTATTAGCGGCGCTGACCAAGGCAAAGGTGTTGAAAAAGGATTCTAAAAAATAGGTATAGGCTACTAACCAGGCAGATGAAACGGTAAGTAAGCCGAGACTACTGATGCCAAGCACACCTAACTGATCGGATCGATTCAGGTCTCTGTACCGCAATGATTCAGGTTCTTCATCCTCATCTATTTCTAAAGATTGACTCTTGCTTGAATCAAGTGCGTTAGCCGGATCAAGCGACGTATCGTGAACAGTATAAAGCTCAGGCTGAATTGCCTGAGCTTTTAAGGGTTCTACGGTTAACTCAATTGGAGAGCTTAAATGGGAAATAGGTTCAACTTCCAATACTGCATTTGCAATTGGCTTTGGCTGCGCTTTCACTTTAGGAATATGAGCATAGCGTTGCTGACAGGAGCTTAAAAGAATAAATACAATTAGCAGTTGGAAGGTGGGTTTCAGGTTCATGGAATAGGGTCGAGGTTCAGTGTAAAACTAAGCAATCATTTTTTAATAAAAACACCGTAAATCAATGCGATAAAGCCAATAAAACCGATTACTCCTACAATGTACATAGCGAATTCCGGCAGGTATGGCAAGGCGAAAAGCAATAGTGCAAATACTACTGTGGTGAGTAATAAAAGAAAAACAAGATTAAGTCGTTTTTTGAAATAGGCTTTAGTGAACCAATGATTGAAAAGAAGGGAAAAGAGTAGGCCCAGAATAGTGAGAGTGGCAAAGGCTAAGGCGCTAATTTCCCATGTAGCAAGAATAATAATTAGTACTGGAAAAACCGCAGCGAGTAGGCCTAGCATTACTGCAAGAACTGTTATGCAAACGGCCACTAGGATATCGGTTAAACTCATGTCAATGATGCCTAGCCTGTCCGGTTTTTGATAGGATTCTTCTGTTTCAGATTGTGTTGTACTATCGGCAACTTGAGTTAGGGGCAGCGTCTCTTGCGATGAAGTAGCGCTTTCCACCAAGATGGTAGAATCTGGAATGGATTTTAACTCAATCGGTTCTAAAATAGGCGTGGCTAAAGAAGTGGGCTCCCATAGTATATTGGATTTTAAAGTTTCAAGCGGGGCAACTTCTTGCTTTTTTGAATTGGATTCTGCTTCTGAGGCATAATCACGTACTTTAACTTTTGCTCGGTGCCCATAGCGCTGTTGAGAACAGGAAGCCAATAGCACGGCTAGGATAAGGAAAATAGGTTTTAGGTTCATGGTATAATGCATTTGACAACACAATATAGGATTGTGATGCATTAAATTGCGTAGAAGTAAATTAGAATGACGATTACTTTACAAAACCATGACAAGCCTACATCCGTTCAACCACAGGAATACCCAACATAGTAAAACAGGCCTTCATGGTTTCGCGGGTAGCTTCGCTTAAGCGCAAACGTAATGCTTTCTTATTGTCATCGGTTTCCTTCAAGATACTTAAGTCGTGGTACAAGCGGTTATACGATTTCACCACATCGTAAATGTAGTTGGCTATTAAGGCCGGGCTGTATTGCTTGCCAGCGGCTTCAATAACTTGAGGAGCTGCATAGAGGTTTTTGATGAGATCGCGCTCTTGTGTTTCCAAACTCGTTGGCCAAGCTGTTACACTGACGCTTGGTGCGTTTTGCAATAGCGATGTGATACGCGCATAGGTATACTGCAAAAACGGACCGGTATTTCCTTGGAAGTCGATGGTTTCTTTTGGATCAAATAGGATACGTTTGGCCGGATCTACTTTCAATAAGAAATACTTCAAAGCACCCATGCCCACGCTTTCGAAAAGGGAATTCAAATCAGCTTCATCTAAGCCTTCTGTTTTGCCCAATTCCAGTGTGATTTCTTTGGCCGTCTTAAACATTTCGTCCATCAAGTCGTCGGCATCCACCACCGTTCCTTCTCTCGATTTCATTTTACCGGAAGGAAGGTCTACCATGCCGTAACTGAGGTGGTACATGCCTTCAGCATAAGGGCGACCTAATTTCTCAAGAATTTTGAAAAGTACTTTGAAGTGATAATCTTGCTCATTTCCCACCACGTAGATGGATTGGTCAAAGCCAAATTCTTCAAATTTTTGATCAGCTGTGCCCAAGTCTTGCGTGATGTAAACCGAAGTGCCATCCGAACGCAAAACCAGTTTTTGATCAAGTTTGTATTCGCTCAAGTCAATCCACACAGAGCCGTCTTCTTTTTGGTAGAAAACGCCTTTGTCTAAACCTTCTTGAACCAAGTCTTTACCCAATAGGTAAGTATCAGACTCGTAGTAGAATTTATCGAAGTCAACGCCCAATCGCTTGTAGGAAACGTCGAAACCGTCGTACACCCACTGGTTCATTTTTTTCCAAGTAGCGATGGTCGCTTCGTCGCCGGCCTCCCATTTACGCAAAAGCTCTTGTGCTTCAAGCAGGAGCGGCGCTTGTTTTTTAGCCTCCTCTTCGCTCAGACCGGTTGACATGAGCTGCTTGGTCTCTTCACGGTAAGCTTGGTCGAAGGCAACATAGTATTTACCCACCAGGTGGTCGCCTTTCATGCTGCTGCTTTCCGGAGTCTCTCCATTCCCGAACTTCTCCCAAGCCAACATCGATTTGCAGATGTGAATGCCTCGGTCATTAATCAAGTTTGCCTTGATTACTTCATAGCCATTGTATTCTAAAATACGCGCCACTGAATAGCCCAAAAGGTTGTTCCTAACGTGGCCTAAGTGAAGGGGTTTATTAGTGTTTGGAGAAGAATATTCAACCATCACTTTTTTACCTTCACCAATTTGACCTTTGGCAAAGTCTGCGGTTCTGCTTAGTGCTGTGGCTGCAAAATTGGTCCAGAAGGAATCAGCAATACTCAAGTTTAAGAAACCTTTGATGACATTGAAATCCGATACTTCTTCGCAATTCTCTTTCAAGTATTGCCCAATGGTTTCGGCGCTTTGCTCAGGTCCTTTACCGGTCAAGCGAAGGAATGGAAATACCACCAAGGTGAAGTCGCCTTCAAATTCAGGTTTTGTTTTTTCCAGTTTCGGTTCTTCTATCTCTTTTTGAAATAGCGCAGTAAAAGCCTTTTGGATATGCTGTTGAAGAATGGATTCAATGCTTGTCATAAACGCTGCAAAAATGCGGAAAAGCCTGCTGAAAAGGAAACGCTATTTGCTTCCAATCGGCAGGCTTTTCAATGTATAAAGTTAAAATGGCTTATTTCCAGATAATCGGGCAGCCTTCTGCCTCAATTTCAGGGAAGTCTACTTCAATGCCGTCTAAGCAGTATTCAATGGCATCTTCCAAGAATACGCGTGTAACCAAAGCCGGACTTTGCCAGTTATCGTCGATAGCCCCTTTGTAAACCAATTCTCTTTTTGAGTTGAAAAGGAATACTTCCGGATTCACTTTCGCTCCATATGCCTTAGCGATGGATTGATCTTCGTCTTGCAAGTACATGAAGTTGATGGATTCCAAGCCAAGCTTCTCCGAAATGCGCTTCATTTCTTCAAACGAATCTTGTGGCGATTTTGATGCGTCGTTGGAGTTGATACCGATGATGCCGAAGTTATCGTCTTCGTATTTAGCCAAAAGCTTGATCAGGCGCTGGCCATAGGCCTTGGAATAAGGGCAGCTATTGCTGGTGAAAACAATACAAAGGGCGTATTTATCGGCATACTCATAGATGTTGTGCATCTTGCCGTCGGCACCTTTCAAGGTGAACTCGATAAATTTTTCTCCAATTTCCATGGCTATTGATTGCTTATTTTGTGCTCGCGAATATCTGATTTGAGATTCAGAAATGGAAGCACAAGAAATTACAGATTTTAATGGGCAAAAGCAATTCTTAGCGGTAGCGAACATTTTATACCGCGGAGATCCAAATTGGATCGCACCTCTGGAAGGTGAAGTATTGCATTTGTTAAACCAAGAGCAAAATAAATGGTTAGCAAAAGGCTCGGTTAAACTTTGGGTATTGAAGGATGCTGAAAAGGGTTTGATTGGTAGGGTTGCTGCTTTTTATTCGGGCAGAGACAAGCTTGGAAGGATTGGATTTTTTGAATGCATCCACAACCAAGATGCCGCTAACCTGTTATTTGATACTGCGGTTACTTGGCTACAGGAACAGGGACTTGATTTAATTGAGGCACCGGTTCAGCCGGGATCAAGAGAGGCGTATTGGGGATTGCTTATCGATGGATTTAGTCGCCCGGCTTTTCAAGATGTTTACAATCCGCCGTATTACCAAAGCCTGTTTGAGGCTTATGGGTTCAGAAAAGATTACGACCAGGAGACGGCGCTTATTCGGGCTGAATGGTTTAAGGCAGAACGCCTTTCGGTTATTGCCGACCACGCCATCGCTAAGCACCATTACCGCTCTGTTGGATTTACCTGGAAGAACAGGGCGAAGTTGGCTAAGGATCTTTGTCGAGTTTACAACCTGGCTTGGCAGGTGCACGAGCATTTTCAAGAATTAGGAGAAGCTGAAGTATTGGAGTTGATGCAAGCGATGAAGCCTTTGATGGTACCGGAGCTAATTCGCATGGCCTATCAAGGTGATGAGCCAATTGGTTTCTTTGTAAGCTTGCGCGATTTGAACCAATACCTGCGTGGCATGAAGGGCAAGCAAGGCTTATGGTTTAAGCTTCGTTTAGCGATGAAGTTGAAGTTTGGGGTGAACCGCCGCATGCGTGCCATCTTGTTTGGTGTTGTTCCTGAACACCAGAACAGGGGAGTGGAGAGTGTGATGATCTACGATTACTTCCGCGCTGCTCAAAAAATGAAAGGATTGGACGAGTTGGAATTAAGTTGGGTAGGCGATTTCAATCCTCGGATGTTGCGTTTGCTGGAAGGCATTGGTGCAAGGCCGTATAAAAGGCACAGAACTTTTTCTTTGAGAATCAGGACTTAAGCGAAAAAGTTAAAATATTTTATAGTCAAGATTTGGATAATTGAAGTCGAGGCTTACCTTTGCAGTCCCTTACACAAAAGGAAAGATTCCTTAGCTCAGTTGGTAGAGCACATCCCTTTTAAGGATGGGGTCCTGGGTTCGAGCCCCAGAGGGATCACAAAACGAAAAGCCTTAGCAGAAATGCTGAGGCTTTTTTTATTTTCCTGCATGCCTTAAATTCGCTTCAACCCCAAAATAAACCCTAATGAAACAACTGTTTACTCTGTTGATATTCCTATTAGCAGTTCAAGTCAAAGCGCAAGACAAAATCATCACAGTAGATTCGGACACCATAGAATGCAAAGTAATGGAGAGAGGTTCAGATGCCGTTTCCTATGTTTTGTTTTCTGATTTAAGTGGACCCGCCAAAACAATCAAGTATACTCAGATTCACAAAATCATCATGCAATCTGGCGCTGAAACTGAATTCACAGCTTTAAATAAACCTAAGGTGCGTACGATCAATGGAGTACCTGAAGAAGAGGTCAAGAAACAGAATGATGAATATGCGTATTGGAATAGGCATGCATTCCGACTGAGTTATGGAATGTCCATGGGACTTGTTTATTCCGGAACCGATTGGAATAAAGATGTATTCGTTTCCTATTCAATTGGTTTAACCCCAAGAAAATATTTAAAATTTACATTGGGTTGGGGACATTCAGCTGATTTAAAAAGATCCTTGGGTTGGGAATACTGGGGAGACTATCGAACTTTTTCAAGTTCCATAACCTACAGGTACGTATGGGTTAATAGGCCGAAGCTTCGTGTTTTCTCTGGACTGGGTATCGGTTATTTAGATACAGAAGCCATGATGTCAGATTTAGTATTTAATCCTAGCCCACTAGATTACAAGTTTGGTTCAAAGGAACAAGTAGTGAGAGAGTTTAATGAGTTTTATGGCTACAGTGGAATTCTTCCTGATATAGAACTGATTGGCCTCGAGTACGTTTTTAGAGAGCATTGGCTCATTGGCTCTAAATTAGGGTACTCAACTTCTGGGATGGCAACATTAGGGATTGGATATAGTTTTTAAACACTTACTATTTTAGTTATATAAACATGGTGAAAATGTTTGTCATTAAAAAATGGATATTAGCCGTTGTGCTAACAGTGTCTTGTTTGTCACTTTGCGCCCAAGACAAAATCATCACAGTAGATTCGGACACCATAGAGTGCAAAATCATGGAGAAAGGATCGAACGAAGTTTCGTATGTATTGTATGCAGACTTAAGCGGACCAGCACGAACAATAAAGTATGCACAGATTCACAAAATTATCATGCAATCGGGTGCTGAAACCGAATACACAGCTTTAAATAAACCTAAGGTGCGCATGATAAATGGAGTGCCAGAAGAGGAAGTTAAGAAACAAAATGATGAATATGCGTATTGGAATCGGCATGCATTCCGACTGGATATAGGCGCATCCATGGGGAATATGTTTTCCGGTTCCGGTTTGATAGCGGATGTTTTGCCTTCCTATTCCTTTGGTCTTACACCTAGGAAGTATTTGAAACTAACTGGAGGCATGGGTTATGGTGCCGGATATGAAAGCTGGAGAGGCTGGAATTATGATGTAGAATATTATACCTATAACTTGACTTTAACCTACAGGTATCATTGGTTAAATAAGCCGAAATTAAGGTTGTTTTCCGGCTTGGGCTTGGGCTACTTATTAACTGACGCATACATGCTTAATTTGCAGTTTGACCCTTCACCTTTTTCAACAGACATTGCAACAGAACAGGAGATACTTTCTGATTTTGATTTATATTACGGAATTGACGGCATAGTTCCGGATATTGAGCTGATTGGTATTGAGTTTATTTTAGGCAATAATTGGTTAATTGGTTCAAAGCTTGGAATAGGCTCGGCAGGTTTAGCCACTATAGGAGTAGGATATACATTCTGATGCAGGTTGTGAGAGGATTATTTAGGTTAGTATTCATTTTTGTTTCAATTAATTGTGTTGGGCAAGTAGCGGAGCCACACCCGGAAAGAACAAAGCCCAATCCTAGGAAAAGAAGCAGCCCCGCCCCGGCAACACAAAACTTACCATTAGCTGGCGATGCAGGATTACTAATTATGGTTGATTACCCATCTACCCTGTATGTGGATGGACTTCGAATTGGTGAGTTTGATAAAGGTGCTTCTTGGCCTTATAAAATTATGGCAGGCACCCATCTTATCCAGCTTAAAACTGAAAAGGACACATGGGATACCTCGGTTGTTTGTGTTTCCAAGGTACAAGTCACCATAGTAACCAACATAAACAAGGTTGTAAATATTCGCGTGGTTCGGGAAGTGAAGGAAGAAATGAGACGTCGAGAGTTAGAGAGAAGGGAAAAAGAACGACTTGACTCACTGAAAAGGGTAGAAGAACAAAAAAGGCAAGAGGCATTGGAGCGACAGCGATATTTAGACAGCATGGCAAAGGTTCAGGCTGAAAGAGAACGAATAGCTGAACAAAGAAGAAAAGACAGTATCGCTGAGGCTAAGCGTAGACAAAAAATATTAGATGACAGCCTTGCATTGGTGGCAAAGAAGCTGGCGGCCTTGGAAAAAAAGCGAAAAGAACTCGCTGAAATGGAGTTGAAAAGGAAGGCTCAGCGTCTTGTAGAACTCAAAAAAGCGAAGGTGAGAAATCCGGAAGTTATTGTTGACTTCGAATTCTCCATGGTAAGCATCACCGGAGGAACATTCAAAATGGGTTGCACTGTTGATCAAATTCGCGAATGTGAAGGAGATGAACGCCCGGTTAAATCAGCGCAAGTAGCCGACTTCAAAATAAGCAAGTTTGAGGTCACCCAAGAGCTTTGGGACGCGGTAATGGATACCAATGTTTCTGTGCATGCGGGTTGCGCTAAATGTCCGGTAGAAAACATACGCTACGGCGATGTACAGGTCTTTATTAGCAAACTCAATAAACTGACTGGAAAGAACTACAGATTGCCCACCGAAGCAGAATGGGAATACGCCGCTCGTGGCGGACAGAAAGCTGAAAGCGAGGTACCAAGCATCAGTCAAGTGGCGTGGTATAGTAACAATAGCGGACAAACAACCCACGAAGTAGGACAATTGAAGCCGAATGCACTTGGACTTTATGATATGCTTGGCAATGTTTGGGAATACTGCTCCGATTGGTATGATCCAACCTACTATAGCACTCAAAATCTGACAAACCCCAAAGGGCCGTTAACAGGAGCTGAATACGTTATTCGTGGTGGTAGCTTTTTTAGCGCCGCCTCAGAATGTCGTGTAGCTAACCGAAACTCTATTTTCCCAATCATGGCTCACAAAAGCTATGGATTCCGACTTGCAGAGTGATAATATAGCAAAGGGCAGAGAGCAGAGGGCGGAGAGTTTGGGGATTTTTGATTTATGATCGATGATTTGTGATTTAAAAAAGTGAAAACAGGGTTGGAGGGTAGCATTCAAATTGTTCCATACCCTCTTCGAAAAATTTCCTGTCCTCCCTAAGGCCATTGGGAATGGTTAAACAGTCTACGGTACTATTAAGAAAGATCCAACGTCGATGCGGTTGATGTTATCCGTTGTCCATTGACAACCCACGCTGGCCCGAAGTACCCCTAGGAGCGTACCAATGCCTCGGCTATTGTCTATGGTCCATGGTCTATGGTCTATGGACTAATCTACAGGTTATTGATGTTTATCCCTTTCACCATCTTCCGTTGCTGTAAGAGCATATTGTCATCACCGGCAGATGAACCGAATTCTTGCTCTAACTCAACCCCGGTATTTGGATCAAAAGCAGCGATGCGGATAACTCCATCCTCAGTATACGATAAGGTAACCTCTACCGCGTAATTCATTCTGGGGTTCGGAATTGGTCCAATGGTGACGGTTCCGATATCAATAAAGTCGTTGCTGTTTTCCAAATACTGCACTACCTCCAAAGAGATTTTCCGTTGCGTATCAGAATGGGTATAGTAGGTTCTGGAACCTTTGGCGGGCAAAGGCATGTTCTTCTTAATCAGGGTGTCAATCTCTGTTCTTCCCGTACGTGGATTTAAGGTTTTAATGCCCACATTATAACCGGTAATGCCTTTGAACTCAGGCGGTATATTGAATTGAGCGGCATCGCCTGAAAGCTGACTAGCATGCAAAGATGCTCCGTAGGCTACCGCCTTCATAGGCTCGTGGAAGAATATCTTCTGTTTTTGGTCCGGGAACAGTTTGCGTAAGCGTTCACGGATATAAGGAATCATGGATGAACCACCCACAAGCAGCAACGCATCAATGTCTTTTTCTTTCAAGCCGGCCGCATCTAAGCAGCGCAGCGTAATCGCAATGGTCTGTTCTATCGATTCGTGAATCGCTTTTTCAAACTCTTTGCGGTTTAAAGTGATGTCAATCGCTTGGTATCCCAGGAGCACCGTCTTACGCAAGAAGGTTACATTCGGTAAGGAAAGTTCAATCTTAATTTCTTCGCTAATGCGTCTGAGTTGCAAGAGGGTAAACGCATTCAATTCAGGGGTATGTCCCAACGTGCGCTCAAACTGTTCCAACACAAAAGCGGCCACGCACTCATCAAATTCTTTCCCACCTAACTCGGTTAGCCCGTCTTTCGCTAAAACATATACGCCTTTGTCATCTAAACTCAGAACGGTAGCATCAAAGGTTCCTCCGCCCAGGTCATAAACCAATAAAACTTGTCCGTGTGTACTGTGCGTAATGCCGTAATGAAGTGCTGCAGCAACGGGTTCTTCCACCAAGCCTAAAATTGGCATATCTGCCATAGCCGCGGCATGAATTACACCTTTACGCTGCAAGTCGTTGAAGTGAGCAGGAACGGTAATAACAGCGCTTTCAATGCGTGATCCGGTATAGCTTTCGGCGTCAAATTGCAGCTTCTTTAAAACCAAGGCACCGAGCGATTCTGCATGCCAGGCGTTCTGCGATTTATCAAAGTAAACAGGTTCACCTGTACCAAATTTTCGCTTAAAGAAGCGAAGTACAGGAAGCTCAGGGTTTTGTTCGAGTAAGGTATCTACCAAGCTGCCAATGATGGCGTTTCCTTGCGTGATATACGCGGCGCTCGGTGTAGCAAAAATGTCTTTATCTGAATGATCCGGGATAAGGATGGGCTTGCCATCCGGTCCGAGGCGGGAGATTAAGGAATAGGTTGTTCCGAGGTCTATGCCAACTTTCATACTTTTCTTCTCAATTCACGTTCACGTGCACGTTCATCGCGCATCACTTGGTTGTACGCGAGGCGAAGATCGGTTTTTAATCGACTTAAAGTACGTTCCCAGCCGTTTCTATTCTTGCGTGCCGTCTCAATTTTCTTGTCCATCATCTCAAATCCGGCACTGGTTCTTTGGCTGTTCAATTTGGCTTGTTCCTCCAGCTGACCTTGTTTCTCTTCTTCCGATTTTAAAGCAGATTCAGCGGCAACAATCATGGCGCTAAACTCGGCTTTGAGGTGTTCTTGCATCTGTTTGATCCAGTAGCGATTCACTTCAGAAGCCATGTTTTTGGCGAGGTTCAATAAATGGTCTTTGGCCTTGCCCAATTCTTTGTCCGTACCTTCTTCGCGTTCTTTACGCACGTTTGCACTCACGCTGTAAGCACCATAACCAATCAATACAATGGTTAATGGAATCATGTACAAGCGCATGTTTTTAAAGAAGGTAAGGCCGAGCGACGACGCCATCATAAAAACCAACATTTGGTATTTACGCATGGCCATGAAGTATTCGTAGGCGCCTTTTTTAGTTACGCTTCCTTCGTAGTTTCGGTCAGAATGACCTAGTCCTTCCAAAAGCGAATTCATGGCATCTGTAGTCATGAAACCCACGTGTTGTCCCAAATGTGCATTGGAGTTGCGCTCCAACTTTTGCATCAGCTCTGCTGCGCTTTCGTGAAGCAGGTCGTTTGCACTTTTGATATCGTTCAACATCTGCTGACTTAAATCGCTTTTCAATTGCGACTTAAAATACTGCTGAAATTTATCTGGAATGCGAAGTGTATTTTGTTTGGTTCCTTGGGTCTCTTCTAAACCACTTAATTCGTTTAACAAGGCATCAGTGAGTTGTTTAAACGGACCCGAAGCCGGTTGAAAGAAATCGGCATATTTCTTCTCTAAACCTTTAATAAAGCTGGTTTGAACGGAGTTGAATTCGCTTTTAAGCTGACTGATCAACTTGCTGGCTTTTGTATTGCCGCCTTCTTTGCTTAGCGAAGCATTTTCGGTAACCATGTTCAAGGCTTTTTTGCCTTTGTTGTTTCGTTCTTCCTGATCTAGGATAAGTCCGAAAATGGTATTGTTTGCTTCCAAGGCCAATACGCTTTGAGCGAGCGAAAACACCTGAAGTCGGGCTGCACTATAGTTTTCTTCTAAAAACCCTTTGAAGCCGGCTTCTTGGTTAAGATCTACCCATTGTGAGTCGATCATATTGCGCTTTTCTTCTTCGCTCAATGCCCATTTTTTGCCGGTATTTTCTTCAGACCAAATCAAAACGCCGGAATAATCCGGATACATCGTATTGAAATGTGAATGCCATTCTTCGGTTTGTTCCGGTGGCGCATCGGCAGGAATATAGGCAACCAATAGTGCGCTGTTTTGCAATCCCGACGATTTATTCACCGGCATGGTCCAGTCGTAGACATGCCATATCAGTTCAATACCGTCTAGGCTAAAGCTGAAATCCTGTTTTTCAGTATGCTCCTTACCGGGGGCATCCCGTTCAGGAAATAAGGTTTTTAGCGAAGTATTCTCTGATTCATGGAAAGACTCTCCGTAGCAAATCAGGTCGATATTGACTTGGTTTCGAGCATAAGAGCTCAGAATGCTTTCCAGCTGTGTTTCAATTTGTCTTGTAGCATTCGGAATGCCCACTTCTTTGATGTTTTGCAGCAAATTTTCAGTGGCTGTTCCGAGGTTATTCAGGGCTTTTGTACTCATGGGCTGATGCGAATATACAATTATGCTCCGGCAGATGCAGCGGCAGAAGCAGCTCGGTCTGCAGCATCTTCCGCTCTGTCAGCAGCGCTATCGGCTTTAGATGCTGAACTTTCACACTGAGAAACCAATTGCTCACATTCTTTGGCAGACGATTCACAATCGGATTTCAGGTCTTCGCATTCGCTTTTGATTCCTTCAATGTCCGATTTCAGCTCCTCACATTCTCCTTTGAGTTCATCGCAGTTGTCTTTAAGCTCTTCACATTCGTCGCGCAGACTGGAAGAATCGTCGCGTAAAGATTCGCATTCATCACGCAGGGAGCTCGACTCGTCTTTCAAGTCGGTGCACTCATCTCGCAGGTCGGTACACTCGTCGCGCAAGGTGGTACATTCATCACGTAAGCCTTCATTCTCATCGCGCAATCCTTGACTTTCATCTCTCAGGCTGATGTTTTCGTCTCTCAGTTCTGTAGAGTTATCGCGGAGGTCGGTAATTTCAGATTGTAAACCAATGCTATTGTCGCGTATGCCTGCAATTTCTTGTTCTAAGGTTCCGCAGTTGTCGCGTAAACCTGCAGATTCATCGCGCAAGGCAGTAACTTCATCGCGCAAGCTCATGGTGTCTTGGTTGGTCTGCTCACATTGCTCGAATACCGTTCTGATATTGCTAAGTACGGTAGTGGCTTCTTCACTTTTGGTGGAGATTTCTTGAACGATGGTGATACTTTCTTCTCGCTGACTCACAATGGTACTCAGTTCAGACTGTGCATCCGATTCGCAGCTGCGGATGGTATCGATATACGATTGACAATCTGTTTCGATGGTATGGCAATGGTCGTGGCAGGTATTAACATTCACTTCCACTTCTTGAACGGCAACCAATACCTGAGAAGCTTGTTGGTTGTTTTCTTGAATCACAACCACAGTTTGTTCTGCGGTGCTTTGGAATTCGTGGATATGTCCGATGCACGATTCTGCTTCTTGCTCGTGGCTTCGGATATGGCTTAAGATACTTTCAGCTTCACTGTCGTGCTGGCGAATATGGTTTACGAGCGATTCTGCCTCACCGTCGTGACGTCTGATTTCACTCACCAAGTTTTCTGCCTCATTATCGTGTTGCTTGATGTGATCCAATTCCGATTCGGCTTCTTGGTCCATCTTTTTAATTTCTTCCAAAAGCTCATTGGATTCGGAGCGGAAGCCTTCAATCTCATCTTGTAGTTTTTCAGATTCTTGTCTGAAGTCTTCAATTTCTTTCTTCAGCTCAGACGATTCATCTTTAAGTTCGTCGATGGCATCTTTCAGCTCACCACTGTCTTTGTGGAAGGTGGTGATTTCTTCTTTTAGTTCAGCTGATTTGCTTTCGTGTTCGATGATGGTATTCAGGAGTTTTTCTCCCTCTTGTTCGTCTTTGGTGATAGAGTCGAGGAGTTCTTTCACCTCGTTGTTCATTTCAGTGGTATTATCGAGCAAGCCTTGAATTGCATCCCGGTCCGATTCGGCATTTTGCAGGGCCTCTTGGATTGCATTTTCATTTTCCTTGCTGGTATTGAGTAGGTCAGCGATAGTGTCTGACATCTCGTTAACACTCTGTTGGCGGTCTTCAACCTCAGCGTTGATTTGCTGAATTTTACCTTCAATTTCGGTGGCGCTGTCTTCTGCCTGTTTGATTTGATCGAGGTAGTTGGAAGCAGAATCTTCCATTTCTCTGATTTGATCGCGGTTTCTGTCTGCTGACTCTTCCATTTCGCGGATGGCTTGCAGTGAATCGTGCGCTTCTTCTTTTATTTCATTCAACTGAGTTGAGTATTCTTTCGCTTCAGCTAAAAGTTCAGTCAGGGCATCTTTTTCGGCTAGTATCTGAGCTAGGGTGTCGTTTACTTCCGATTTTATTCCTTCCATTTCATCGCGAATGCCACTGATTTCTATTTTCATGGCTTCCATTTCTTCCGCAAGTGCTGCGGTGTCTGTAGTGGTGGATTCGGTTTCTTGTGCCACGCTTTCTGTTTGGGTCATGCTTTGTTGCATTTCATCCAAAATTGCGCTCATTTCAGAGTTGGAGTTTTCCATTGAACTCTTCATTGCCATCATTTCATCGTAGAGCGTTTGAGCGTTGGAAAGCATTGATTCCATCTCGGCGCTGAATGTAGATTGATCTGCCATTGTAATTAGGTTTTTTGTGGTTTTCGTAGGAAAGATACGTTAAAAATTGCTGAATTATTGTTGGAAGAGTCTTGATTTTACTCATTTTGTAGCAAATACCTAAATTCAATTATCTTCGCTCGGCAAATATGAACAGCTCAGACGCACACATTATTTTAGGCTTAAACGAAGGAGCATCTCCTGAGGAAATGGAAGCCAAGTTTCAAGAAGTGTATAGCGATTACCAAATTCGCTTGTCCAATGCACCCACACCCAATCTGAAGAAACTCTACCAAAAGAATCTGCAAGAATTGGAGGAAGCTTATAACTTACTTAGTGGTGGGGTAAACACGTCTAGCGACCTACCGAGCTCCAAGCCTCAGTTGGAGGTGAAGAAGACAGTAGCGCCACCACCTCCTGTTCAGACGCAGCAACATACCACCGCTGCCAAAACGAGTATGGCCAGTAAGTCGGCTCCGGCTAATACCCATGCAGGTTCAAAAAAGGGCGTGCTTTACGGTGGTTTGATTGCCTTGGTGGGCATCGGTGTTTCTGTGCTTTTTGGCTTGCTTTATTTCCAAGGACAAGCAGAGCAAGACGCAGTGAAGGAAAAGATGGAAGCGGAACAGCAAAAACAAGCAGAGAAGCTTGAGCGCGCTGAATTATTGGAACGCATCTTCCACGAAGAGAAATTTAAAATTAAAAATGCAGGCCGTCACAGTTTGAAAGTGCTAACCATTGCAGCAACTTTCATGAACGATAAAGACGAGTTGGAGAAGGCTGAGTTTTATTCAGGTGAAATTATTGAAGCTGGAAAGACATACGATGCCATGATTGTTAAAGGTTCACGCACCATTTACGATGGGGACGTAATAAGTTACGCCTTGTCCTTTGAATACGATGGAACACGTTATACCACGGGTGGTGTGTATTCACAAGATGCCAAAGACGGCATGCTCATCATCAAGATGGATCGCTGATAAAAAGTTTTATAATGGAGAAGTGCAATTCGGGAGGGTTGCGCTTTTTTCATGTACTATGCGGCATGTTTTAGTGCTTGCAAAGCTCCTTGATATGTGCTTTTTCTGCATCGCTAAGCTTCAACACATCTTGGTTTAGCGGGTCTGTGATATGCTTCTCCATAATGCGGTCTATGTATTCAGTCTGAATCTCGTATTGCGTGCAGGGATTGCAAATGCTTCTATGCCATTTCAGCTGTTGCTTTTCAATGAAGTTCAATTTGAAATTCTGTTCCTTTTCCATCAAAGCGCTGGCTTTGCGGCAAGAGAGTGCAAAAAAGTGTGTGATGAATTTCATTCTGCTTTTTTAAACCAGTTGTTTTCGAGACAAGCTCGAAGTTGCAATTTCGCGCGGTGCATAATCTGCCAGAAGTTGGACGGTGAAACATTAAGTTCCTGACAAATTACATCGCTTTCTTTTTTTTCCAAAAACTTCCAGACAATGGCGTTTCTGAACCGGTCAGATAATCTGTTAATACAGGCGTCAAATACTTTTCGGAAGTCTAAGTCGTCCAATAAATTGAAATCAGCTTCAGTCCATGCTTGCGGACGAAATTCCGGTTTCCATTCACCATGTTCATTGAAGCGTTCGTCGCCACTATCCTCAAACTGCAGGTCGCTCATGTAAATGTTACGGCCTTTGTTTTTTCTGAAGTAATCTCTGATTTTATTGTTCAAGATAGAGAATAGCCACGTTCTCACACTGCTTCTTCCTTCAAATTTAGCGAAGGCTTGGGAGGCTGCGATAAAAGTGTCCTGCACAAGGTCTTTTGCATTTTCAGGGTTGTTGAGTTTATACGAGGCCCAGGTATAAAGTTCATCGCTGTACAAATCTACCCATTCTGAAAGTTGAGCATTGGCTTCAGGCATACTCAAGTATACAGCAATTGAATACGAATAGCTGCATGGAATGGTTTATTATCGTTTGATTAGGCAAAAAAAAATGGCCATCGATTGACGAGGGCCATTTTTGGGGGTATAAAGAACACAAATTCTTAATCGGCAGATTCTTCCTTCTGCTGTGTATGTTTCTTGTAAGTACGGTAGCCTAAAGCACCACCTGCTGCTAAAAGTAAACTCAAACCTCCATCAATTGGAGTTGGATTTGGGGGTGGCAATGGTTGAGCCATGGCCACTTCGGCCAGTGTCATCAGAAATCCCAATACGAGCATCTTTTTCATATGACAAAGGTATTTTCACACCTAAGTTGATGCAATAGTTTTAACTATGTTCCTTTTGCGAAAAGGTAAAAAGCTTTAACTATGGTGGAATATGCTGATTTATTTATAGTGCGATACGATTTATTTAGGGTGGCTATTCGAAGCTCGTTACACATTTCCTGAAAAACGACAACGTGCTACTAGGTAAGAAATAGCTTAAAGTAATGTAAATCAATAAGATAGTATTGATTGTTAAATCTGTGTCCTAGAGAGCTCATGGAAAGAAATCGTCAAAATTCGGCGTAAAACTGACTTATTTTAAAAAGTGCATCGCTTCAAACCCAAATCTGCCTTCTTTCTGAATTAGCATTTCTTTGATTCGTTTCAGTAAATCTTCAACCTTGTCAAAATATTCGATATCCTCCGGGCTGTCTTGCAGGATATGATCGTAATAGACATCGATGTGCTCGTATTCCTCCCGCTGGTTTTCTTGAATAAAACTGTCTTGCACCATCATGGGGTGGCAAAGCTCAAAACATTTCAATTCAAAATTATAGGCGGCTATGCTCAGTTTGAAAGGGTTGGTGGTGAGCTCCGGTAGCATAAAAATCAAAGGGTGCTTCACAAATGTCCCAGGCTCATAAGCAAAGCCCAAAGAGTAAAGTTTATACAAAAGCCGCTGATGGGGAATGCCCGATTTCTTTAAGGCAAGCTCTAGCTGGGCACTAACACCTTGGATCTCGTGAACCGGACTTTCGCTAATTAGGCTGCTAGGGTCTTTGATCCACTTGCCATCATAGCGGTAATAATGGTAAGTACCAAGATTCAGTTTATAGTCGAACAACTTAGATTCTGCCAGTACATAACCGGGGTAGTACCATTTTAGTCCTTTTTGTTTCGCCAACTCTACCTCTTGCATCATGGTATACATGCCCGGACTGTATTTCATGTACTCTGGATCGTAGAGTCCAAGCACACTCATCATCGATTCATTGCCCATATCGAAGACTGAGGCAGCCACTAAGCGATCGCCATCCCAAACTTTGATATGCCAACTGTGAAAGATGTTTTTGTTCTGGTAATCGTATAAAAAGGAAAAGAGGTCCGGAAAAACAAAACCTTTAAATCGGTGCGTAGTAAGGTGGTACAGGCGCTCCATTTGCGCACATAGCTTCAGAGGGCCCGTTTCAACCCTGAATGCTTTGTTCTTGCGTTTGATTTTCCGCATGCTTTGACTCCATGCATGTTTGCGTAAGTCAAGGCGAATATTCAAAACAGTGCACAGCTCTCCATCCAGAATCAGCATTTTCACTTTGAACAAGTTATTACTGCTTCTGAACCAGGCTCCGGCCAGGTATTGATCTAACCTGGAAGCCGATAGTTTTTGTGGACGGTAGTATGCAATGAGGCTGTTTTGCATCGCTAACAAAATACGGTTTTACCAAAGGGATATGCAATTCAGGGTCTAAATTGCGTTATCCCTGAAACCCCAAACGTATGAGATTCTATTCCATTTTGCTGTTCTTGTTTATGCCCTTCCTTGCCTTAGCCCAAAGTGCCGAGGTTAAAGTAGTAGTGAAAAAGAATAAAAATCAACCTTTGTCAAATGCACTCCTCGCATTTATTGAAACCAGCAGTAGTCAAAAGATAGAAAAGCGAACCAGCTCCAACGGTGAAGCCCTTTTTATGCTCCAAGGAGGTATAAGCTGGAAGCTGTATTGCGAAGGAACAGAAACACAATACGAGGTGAAGATCCCGGCTTCTTCTAACCTGAAACAACAAATTACTTTTACCTACAATCCGGAGATGAATAAAAAGATGGAGGCGCAGACCGTAGATCGAACCGGTCTGAATTTTATCGCGCAAACCTATTCATCCGCAACCCAGCCCGATCCCGGAAAAACCGTACTCAAGGTGAAGGTGGTGAGCCGTAGCGGCGTTGCACAAGGCAGGAAAAAAGTGGTGGTAGTAAATCACGCCAAGAAAGAGGCCTTTACCGCAGTTACGGATTATACAGGTATAGCAGCATTTATGGTGGAGCCCGGCGCTCATTACGATATCGACGTGGAGGAAGCTTTGAACGTTTCGCTGATCGACGTGAGAAAGACTCCGGGAATGATTGTTACCGCCAAGGTGTTTTATGAAGCACCACGCATCAATGAAAAACGGGTTGGCGATACTGTATTACAGCAGATCCAACGATTTGAACCTGCCAGTGGCAGAGCCGCCTATACCGTTGAGGTATTGAATACGGATGGCCAAGCGTATAAAGATGAGATTGTTTATGTAGCAGACTTGAACGGCACCGATGTATACGTGGCGTATACAGACCAAAATGGGAATGCCCAATTTTCATTGCCTACCGGAAGAAAATACATGATTCATTTCCTCTTTGAGCCGGATGTAGATGTTATCAACCTCACCAAAAGCAGGGGATTTGTCCAAGGAAAGACTACGGTGATGTATCGCCCAAGACCGAATTTACAGTACCCGGAGAGTTTTATTCCGAAACCCGATGAGCTCTTCTTAATTTCATTCAATACCTACCTCGGTAAACAGTTTCCCAAGCCCGCATCCAATCCGGATGCGTCATTGCACCTCAATTGGGGAAATAGCTTTAGCGCAGGTACACGAGAAGCTGTTTTAGAAATTGGGTATGCAGGGTGGCAAAGCGCGGGACGGAAACCGGTGAACGTGGCATTTGTTCTGGATATCAGCGGTTCCATGGATGGACATGGTCGTTTGCCGGCCTTGAAAGAATCGCTTAAGAAATTGTTGAGCGGAATGTTGGATGACGACAAGGTTTCATTGCTGGTTTTTGAAAGCAGTCACCGTCTCATTCTCACCACAGACCATTTAGGCTCGTCCAAACGCCAGCTTATTCAAGCCATCGATTCATTGGAAGCCGGTGGAGGAACGGACATGCTCAAAGCCTTAAGCCAGGCTTATCAATTGGCAGCAGCCAACATGATTCCGGGAGGTACGAACCAGGTGATAGTACTCTCAGATGGTTACGATGAAAACACTGTTCAAGAGCTGAGCAAAGTAGTAGTAGCCGGTAAAAAAGGAATTTACTGCCAAACCATTGGAGTAGGCGAGAGCTATAATTATCCGTTGTTGCAACTTTTAGCAGATACAGGCAAAGGGAAACACTACCATGTTAGCGATGATGGTAAATTTAACGATGCATTCCTTCGTGCGGTTGAGAATCTTTTTAGTCCAATCGGGACGAATGTAGAATTGGAATTGGTCTATAGCCAACCGATGGAGTTCACCAGATTGCATGGAGGAGAAGTGAAAAATGCCGGTTCCAATAAGGTAATCATTCCTTTGGCCGATTTGTATGCCGGTCAACAGAACCTATTGATGGCACGTTTTGAGTTGGATAAAGTGATGCCTGAAATTGAGCAAAAACCGGTTTTCGTTACGCTTCGCTACAAAGATGCAGTTACAGGTCAGGTGAAAGAAGTGAAGGCCGATGCGAAACCGGAGTTCAAGACTAAGCCTGTTTCCGACTTTGTTGTATTGGATTTCGAGCGAAGAAAAATGTATGCTATTGCTGAGGTGAATAGATCACTAAAACTTATGGCTGAGGCGTATGCTGCGGGTAAAAACGATGAAGCTGAAAAAGCCATTGCCGAAGCACAAAAGGTGCTTAAGTCTTGTTTCCCTGATCAGAAAGACAAGGATTTAGAAAAGTTGAGTAACGACTTAAGAACCTACGCTGCAGCGATGGTCAATATAAAGAAAAAGAACAGCGGTAAGCAAAAGCTGAAATAAAAAAGGAGCCTTTCGGCTCCTTACCCCTACCTCAATAGTATTGCGTTATTTTTTTCTTACCGGATAAGCAATCTGGGTCAATACCTTAGCCGGATCTTTTTCTTCCATAGGGTCGGTGATGTAGAATTCAAAAGGTCCGCCTGTATATTCATATCCGTTTTGATCAGCGTAAACTTGAATCTTTTCATGCGCCATCATGCTGCCCTCAAAGGTGCCGTAGTAGTTCACCTGCAACACCATTTGGGAGTCGATTTTAGCGGAAGAAAGTCCATCAATTGATTTCAATTCATTCACAGGAATAGCCGGAGACATAATGGTTTCTCCTTCCGGATCATAGCTGTGGTAAATTGCGAAAGGAGCACCACTCATTTGCAGGTTATTGGCTTGAACCGCTCCCATGATATTTCCGTATGCCAAGCCTAAAGCAGGGCCAATGGCTGTGCTGGCAACCGTATCGGTTTGATACAGGTAAATGAGGTTACGAAGCATAAGTACTTCTACCTCCTCAACGCGGTCTACAACAACCACTTGTGGAGTTTCTTCTGCCACTTTCTTCAGATCAGCCAGTCCCTTATCAAAAGTAGAAGATAGGCTGCCTGCCATTAGGAGATTAAACCAACGTCCTAGGTAATTGCCTGATTCCATTACCATGCGTGTTCCTACCTTGGTTTCATTGTCGCCCAATTGCTCAAAGAAATAAGTGGCACTGCTTTCTCCCCATGCTTTGAACTCTAGTTTAATCACAACAGAATCCAAAGAGCTGTGTGTAATTGTGAGCTTGCCTTCACCTACGCTGCTATTATTGCTTGCCCAAGTATACCAAGCATCAACGCCTGATGCTACTTCAGAATATTCTAATCTTGATGTAGTATCCATCTTGTACCAAGGCGACCATTTGGTCCACGACTTCAAATCGTTGACTAGCACAAAACACGACTTAACAGGAGCATTAACGGTAACCGTTCTTTCAATCACTTTTTCAGAGGCTAAAAATGCCGGAGTGATGAGTACAATGGCAACTAGAATTGCCAAGATAATTCCTAAGGTTTTTAAAATTTTCATAGCCAGGGTTTTATCAAAACTATGAAATTCTAGCGAATCACAGATTCGCTTTCGATATACTAAGGTTTGGTGGCCCTCACCATTTCCTGTTTACCTGGAGGTCCGGCCAAGGTTTCAACCTCAAATCCAAGGCTTTTTAGGTTTCGCTTAAACTGGCCTTGTGCACAATAGGTAACAAGCATTCCGCCCGGCTTCAGCGCTTCCCAAGCTTTTTGTAAATAATCCAACTCCCAAACTTCGGCTTGTTTAGAAGGAGCGAAGGCGTCGTAATAAATAACATCAACTTCCTCAGCGGAATGATCGAGAAAACGACCATGGTGTTTGTAAATGGAGAAATTAGAATCCAAGTCAACCCATTCATTCCAGCTCGCTTCATGCAAAGCATCGTAACGCTTTTGATCTTCTTGTCCGTAGTTCAGGGCCAAGGCTAAATCCAATTCTAGCGGAAATAACTCGGTGGTATAATAGCGCACTTTAACTTGATGCTCTATGGCGTATTGCCAAGTGAGTAAGGCGTTTAATCCGGTGCCAAAGCCAAATTCCAATACAGCCAAATTGGGCTTTTGTTGTTTAGCGAGCCCTTGTGTGATGTAAACGTAAATAGACTCAGTTAGCGCGCCTTTCCGACTGTGGTACGTTTCATTTAACTCTGGTAAAAAGAGCGAATGAGAGCCATCGCCTGTGTCTATGATTTCCGGATTCATGCTGCAAATTTATTCTGTTTTGAAGTGGCAAACACAATCGCGATTTTTGCTGCATGGCATACAAAGCATGCATAGCCGGAGCCGGGGGCTTAATCGGTGGCGAATTACTCCAGCTGCTTCAAGGCGATTCCAGCTGCGAAGCAATCATCGTACTGTCGCGAAAAGAAGCGAAACAAGAAGGAAAAACCACCTTTCTTCCCTTTGATTTTAGCGATTGGGATTCGCTCAAAATCCAGCTAGATTCCAGCTTCAGGCTGTTCTGTTGTGTAGGTACCACCCGAGCTAAAACCCCTGATTTAACCGAATACAAATCAATAGACCACGGCATTCCCTTAGCGATGGCAAAGCTAGCTGCTGAAGTCCAAGCGCAAAGCCTGGGCATCGTTTCGGCCTTGGGCGCCAATCCGAAATCCGGTAATTTCTATAACCGCATAAAAGGGGAGATGGAGCAAGATGTGATGGCGGTGCAGTTCCACCCGGTGTACTTTGCCCGTCCTGCCTTATTACTCGGAAACAGAAAAGAAAAGCGAAGTGCGGAGGCCATCGCTCAAGCCATCTTCCGATTGATTAATCCGCTGTTTGTTGGTCCGCTGGCTGCATATAAAGCCGTGGAGGGAAGAGCCGTAGCAAAAGCGCTGTTCACCTTGGCGAATGGCCAAGCTGCCGATGGAGTTTATTTAAATGACGCTTTAATTGAATTAGGTGCTGAATAAGGTTTTAATCGTAGGACAAGGTTTGGCCGGGTCGGCCATTGCACGTTACCTCCAGCAGAATGGAATAGGCGTCCATATCGTGGCTTCACCTGAAAAAGCTTCGGCATCGAGAATTGCTGCCGGCGTATGGAATCCGGTGGTGGTGAAACGTTTTGTTCCGGCTTGGTATGCATCGGAAGCTTTAACCGTTTCTCGCGACTTTTATGCCCAAGAAGAAGATCGATTGGGTAAAAGGTTTTTTCATACACATCCACTCCATAAACTGTTATCAAATGAGGCGGAGATAGAACAAATGCGTCAGCAATGGGACAAACGCCATTTAGGAGAGTTTTGTGATGCGGATTTGGTAACAGAATTACCGGCAGGCGTGCATGATTTTCCTTCCGCGTTGCGAATCAGAGAGTCGGGGTATTTGGATGTGCCGCTCTATCTGGATAGCCTCGCTGAAAACTGGGAAAAGGAAGGCGTCTTAAGCAAAGCCGAGTTTGACTATGACCAATTGAAGCAAGTTGATGGAAAATGGACCTACCGCCAAGATCACTTCGATAAAGTCATTTTTTGCGAAGGCATTGGCGCCTTAGCGAATCCATTTTTAAGCGATATGCCCTTGGTGAAGATGAAGGGTGAAATTCTTAGGGTGAAATTGCCGGCTTTGAAGAGTGATATAACGCTGAACAAAAGCATCTTTATCTTACCTCAAGCCAATGCCGAGTTTAAAGTTGGGGCCACTTATAACCGCGATGCAGCCGATACTTTGCCTACAGAAGAAGGTAAAGCAGAGCTTATAGAGAAGTTGAGTGAAATTGTAGATACCGAAGGATTGGAACTTGTCGATCATTCGGCAGGCTACCGCCCGGCGGTGAAAGACCGCAGGCCGCTGGTAGGTGAGGTGCCAAATTACCGCGGACTTTATGTTTTAAACGGGCTCGGGTCTAGGGGAGTGATGTTGGCTCCTTTGATGGCGCAATGGTTAGGTGAACATCTGCTTAATGGGAAAACGCTTCCGGAGGAAGTTCTACTTCGTCGCTTTTTAAAATAAACTTCTAGCGAATCACCCTCGCTATGGCATCTCCGGCAGTCCAAGCTGCCTGGAAATTAAAGCCTCCGGTAATGCCGTCGATATCTGCCAGTTCTCCGGCCACGTATATGCCGGGCCATTCTTTCAACTGGAAATTCTCGTCCAGGTTATCTAAGCTGATGCCACCGGCAGTTACAAATTCTTCTTTGAAAGTGGTTTTTCCGTCGGCCTGATAAACATCTGAGCATAGCTTATCGGCCAATGCGGCATAAGTCTTCTTGCCGCTTTCGGCCCAGTTTCGATAGCTTTCTTTGATAACCGTTCCGGCTAAACTTTGCCAGAGTCGGGTGGAGATATGTTCCAGTGGACTATGACTTACAATCTGCTTTTTGGGATGTTGTTCTGCAAAGTGCTTTAGGCTCTGAATTACGGCGTTTTTGTCTTGTCCGGTCCAGTTCACTGCCACTTGAAAACGGTAATCTTTATCGTGCAGTTCCCTTGCTAACCAAGCACTGCTGCGCAGCACGGCCGGACCGCTTAATCCCCAATGGGTGATAAGCAAAGGCCCTCGATCTTTTCGCTTTAATCCCACTACCTGCACTTCTGCATCAGGCACACTTACGCCACTTAAGTCGCGCAGGGGGTGCATTTCAATATTGAAGGTGAAAAGGGAAGGAACCGGATCAACAATGTCTAGGTTCAGGTTTCCTAATAGGTCGTATTGGATGAGTTTAGGCAAGCCGCCAAATGCCAAAACCAAGTTACGACAAGCATAGGTTTCTTTATCGGTGGTGATGGTATAAGTGCCATTTCCCTGCTCAATACGTTCTAGGCCCTCGCGGGTTTGAACTTTGATATTGGCTCGCTCAGCACTTTTTAATAGGCAGTTAGCGATGCTTCCGCTTGAATCGCTTGTTGGGAACATGCGTCCATCCGACTCGGTTTTAAGCGGTACGTTTTTGCTTTCAAACCAGTCTTGGGTTTGCTCCGGACCGAATGCCCAAAAATGGGGTTTCAGGTAGTCGCCTCCTCTTGGATAACGTAAGCACAGCTCTTCAACATCAAAACAATGGTGTGTTACGTTGCAACGTCCGCCACCGCTGATCAATACTTTGCTTAGCAGTTTGGCACTTTTCTCAAGGATGAGAATTTTCCAATTGGGGTGTTTCTCTGCCGTGCGAATAGCAGAAAAAAAGCCGGCGGCACCACCACCGGCTACAATTAGATCGTATGTATTGGAAGCGCTCATGCCTGAAGGCTAGTTGGCAAAGATGCCAAGAACTGCTCCATACGGTTTAAAACGGTTTCTTTACCCAGCAGGGCGGCCATGTCGAAGATGGGAGGTCCGCCAGCCACACCGCTAATGCTTAAGCGGAATGGGAGCATCACCTCACCCGGCTTTTTGCCTTCCGCTTCGCAGAATTGGTGAAACGATTCTTCCAATTTGGCGCCGGTCCAGTCGTTTACCTCGCTCAGCTTAGCTGCGAAAGCTTTCAGTTTGGAGGCAGTGTCTTCTTTGAATTTTTTAGCGATGAGTGCTTCATCGGCTTTGCCCGGTTCAATAAAGAAATAGGCTCCTTCGCTAAAGAGTTCATTGGAGAAGCTCACTTTTTCTTTCATCAAGCCACAAACACCGGTGATATAGTCCAAGTTGGCTGTGATGCCTTTTTGGTCCAAGATGGCTTTTAAGGTCACGGCCAATTCAGCATCGCTTTTACCGCGCAGGTATTGTTGGTTGAACCAATGTGCTTTTTGCACGTCAAATTTAGCCCCAGACTTGCTCACACGCTCCAAGGAGAATTCGTTTACGAGTTCTTCCAAGTTGAATAATTCACGGTGGTCTGAAGGGTGCCAGCCCAAGAAGGCGAGGATATTGATTACTGCTTCAGGGAAATAACCTGATTCGCGATAACCGCTGGATTGTTCTCCTGTTTTTGGGTCGGTCCAGTTTAATGGGAATACCGGGAATCCGAGGCGGTCGCCATCGCGTTTGCTCAGTTTACCATTGCCTTCCGGCTTAAGTAAAAGAGGTAAATGTGCAAATTCCGGCATCTTGTCTTCCCAGCCTAGGTATCGATACAACATCACGTGCAATGGAGCTGAAGGAAGCCATTCTTCACCACGGATAACGTGGGTGATTTCCATCAGGTAGTCGTCTACCACGTTGGCTAAGTGGTAGGTTGGCATTCCATCGCTTTTAAACAGGACTTTATCGTCCATGGTATTGGTATGCACCACAACCCATCCGCGGATGATATCGTGGAAACGTACTTCTTCTTTACGAGGCAACTTGATGCGGATAACGTAAGGTTCACCTGAGGCCAAACGTTTTTCTACCTCATCGCTAGGCAGCGTCAAGGAGTTTTTCATGCTCATGCGCGATACGGCGTCGTACATAGGCGACATGCCATTGGCCTTCAAGGTGTCACGCATGGTATCGAGCTCTTCGGCTGTATCGAATGCATAGTAAGCATAATCGTTGGCCACGAGTTGATCTGCGTATTGTTTGTACATCGCTTTGCGCTCACTTTGGCGGTAAGGGGCGTGTTTGCCTTGAGCGAAACCAACACCTTCATCGGCTGGAATACTCAGCCATTTCAATGCCTCGATGATGTAATTTTCTGCGCCGGGAACAAAGCGGGTTTGATCTGTGTCTTCAATGCGAAGCAAGAAATCGCCACCGTGTTTTTTAGCGAATAAATAATTGTACAAAGCTGTTCTCACTCCACCAATGTGCAAGGGCCCTGTAGGGCTCGGAGCAAAACGTACGCGAACTCTTCTTTCCATAATGCGGCTGCAAAGATAGGAGTAGGAAAGCAGAGCAGGAAATATCAATTCAAGCTTCTGCCTGCTCAAGCAAAAACTACATTCGACGAAATTATGCTACCATCTCAACCCTTGGTTGCTTAAATTCGTATTCATACAACCAAAATGGCCTAATCCCGTCTATTCATTGCATGCGTAAATTACTTCGCTATTCTTTTGCACTTGTGCTGCTACTTGCTACTGCAGTAAGTTCTAGGGCAACCCATATTGTAGGGGGAGACCTTACATACAAATACCTTGGAAGTAACAATTACCAAATTGAATTGTACCTGTATGTTGATTGCATCAATGGGGCACCATCCGCCATCGATCAAGATAAGTTTGCCGAGATTGGGGTATTTAACGCCTCCAATACAATGGTGCAATCGCTACAGTTGGCAAGAACAGGCCCCACGCGAATAGACGGGAAAAACTACAGTTGCGTTATCCCGCCAACAACAGCTTGCGTCGATTTGTACGTGTTCAAAACCACCACCACCTTGTTACCGAGCACGGGTGGTTACCAATTGGTTTTTCAGCGCTGCTGTAGAAACAATACCATAGAAAACATCAATGCTCCACAAAGTACGGGGTCAACTTACAGAACCTATATTCCGGATGTGATGCAGTATGGATTCAATTCGAGTGCGGTATTCAAAGGATTACCTCCTAACTTTTTATGTACCAATGAGCCTTTGGTGTTTGATCATTCGGCTACCGACCCGGATGGCGATAGATTGGTTTATGAATTATGTAATCCGCTTCACGGAGCATCTACCTCAGACCCGCTTCCTATTCCGGTAAACAATCCGCCTTATACCAACGTTAGCTGGAAATGGCCTTATAATGTTACGAATCAAATGGCGGGCTTGCCGGCATTGTCTATCAACAGCACAACGGGAGAGTTAACGGTTACGCCTTCGGTGATTGGTCAGTTTGTGGTGGGGGTTTGCGTGAAAGAATACCGCAACAATGTTTTGATCAATACCGTATTGCGCGATTTCCAGTTTAATGTGGTGAACTGTGTGTTTACGATTACACCTCGCTTCACGATGCCGGTAGCGAAGTGTTCCAATACCATTAACTTTACCAATACTACTACGGGTGGAGCTGTTGCTTATACGTGGAAGTTCTACGACGATACCACGTTTTTAGATTCTTCCAATTCAAAGGATCCATCGTATACCTTTCCTGGTCCGGGGAAATACCGTATTTCCTTAACAGCTTATAATAGCAATGGCTGTTCTAGAGAATATTCCAGCTGGGTGCATATTTTACCCGATTTGATACCGGGTCTGTTGCCTGATTCTACGGTTTGCTATGGTACCCAAATCCAGTTAGGTGCGGCAGACCCAGACTTCAGTATAAACTATTTGTGGACACCTTCGGCGGGATTGGATAATCCGAATGCGTCAAATCCAATAGCAACCGTTACCCAAAATCAAAAGTATACAGTTAAGCGCAGTTCCATTTCGTGTTTTGTAGAAGGCGAGGTAGAGTTGAGTATAGATCCCATCAACGCCGATTTTATTCACGAGTATTTACCACCTTGCGATGGATTGAAGGTGAAGTTCTTTAATCGCTCACAACACCAGACAAGACAGGTTTGGGATTTTGGCGATTGGACGAGTGCTCGAGATACAAGCACACAAGATTCATCGGTTTGGGTTTACAAGGATACCGGGATTGTTTACGTGCGTTTGGATGTATTCAATGCCCATTGCAAAGACAGCTTAATTAAACCTATTCGTATTCTCTTCCCTGATCAGTTTACTGCTGTTATTGATACGGCCATTTGCGACAAAGATGCCATTCGAATAGGACCTTTAAATGATACGAGCATCATGTCGTTTTCTTGGAGCTCTACACGCTTTATGAATGATGGTGCACTTTTGTATCCGACAGTTACACCGGATACCTCAGTGTCTTATACTTTGACTAAAGTTTACGCCACTTGTACCCTAAAAGACAGTTTCGTAATCCGTGTGAATGAGCTGCCTGACTTTAGCGTTTCCCGCACTGGGGATGAAGATATTTGTTTAGGTGATTCGATCATGCTCTTAGCAACAGGTAGTCCGAGCTACCAATACGAATGGTTTCCTAAAGCAGAATTAAGTTCACCTTTTTCTCAGAATACCTGGGTGAAGCCAACTCAAACCACCTTGTATGAGGTAAGGGTGGTGACGCCGGTAGGTTGTACGGAAAATGATACCATCACGGTTCCAATGTACCCGCAGTGGACCTTAGACTTACCGCGAGAATACGTGATTTGCCAAGGGGAGCGTTTCTTGCCGGAAATTCCGATTCCGGATGCCATTGTTCGCTGGACAGGTTGGGGAACTGATATCATCTATGATTCGCTAAGTGAAGAAGGTTATTATGTGGTGACAGTTACCACTAAATGCCAAGTGTTGAAAGACACGATTCAGGTAGCACATTATGTTCCGCAGTACTGTAAATTAGATTTTCCAAATGCCTTTACACCGAATGGCGATGGAATAAATGATACCTATCCTTTCGGTGGTCGTTACCACGAGATATTCGGGATTGAATGTGATTTTATGGATTATAACCTAGTCATCTTCAATCGCTGGGGTGAGGTTGTTTTCAGGTCTGTAGACCCAACACAAGAGTGGGATGGATTGTACAAAAACAACAACGGTAATATTGATGTATTTGGCTATTACCTCCAGTACCGCGAATTCAACTGGTGCACCGGCGCACTTGAAGTGAAAGTGAAATGGGGTAACGTGAGCGTACTTCGCTAAAGCTGCTTTAGGTTGCGCTTGGTGAAAGCGTTTTCAGTATTTCCGGTATTCAATGTACTAGCGGGTTCAAACAATAGCACCCAAGCTTCTTCTTCCGCTTCGGGTTGGTGGTAAACTCCTTTTGGAACTACGATGAACGAGCCTTCGGAAACTTCTTCCACATAATCGTCGAACCGCATAGTGAAATGCCCTTTCACCACCAAGAAACACTCGTCTTCTTCTTCGTGCAGGTGACGAGGGAAAATGCCTTTGAACTTGGCCACTTTCATTTCTTGGCCATTTAAATCCGCCACTACATGTGGATCCCAAAAGGCATTCACTTGTTCAAATAAATGGAGCAGGTTTTTAGCCTTCATGGAAGTACATTTTAAATCCGGAATAAGTCTTTCC
The DNA here is from genome assembly GCA_006226545.1 of Bacteroidota bacterium. Lineage (GTDB taxonomy): Bacteria > Bacteroidota > Bacteroidia > UBA8524 > UBA8524 > M1806. Next base: position 37,232 of record SBGR01000038.1, read on the forward strand.
GCCTGCCTCAAAACTAAAGGCGAGGTCCGTCATTTGAAACCCACATTTTTCGTAAATGGCAATAGCTGTTGGATTATCGGCTAAGACATTCAGGGAAACTCGGTAATCGGGTTTTTGCTTTTTAGCTTCCGAGATTAAAAGTTTAACCAAGTGCTGTCCATAACCTTTCCCGCGTTCTTCCGGGTCTACAATAAGCCGACATAAACGAACTTCAGCCAAGGCATCGTCTACCACAAAATCGCCGTTAGCAAGGTGCTGGCCTTCATCGCTAAGCAAGGCGAAAGCTATGGCGCCAATTTTCTCCGGGAAATTGCCAATTTGGTCTAAAGTGATAGGGTAAGTAAATCCGGTAGCGGCAAAGCGATGTACTTCTTCTGCATTCCTATTCCATCGAATGAAACCTTGTTTGTGTTCTTCTTGAAATGGAACGAGAAAAGGCATTAGTTAAATTGTTTGATGATTTCTCCCAGTCGGTAGATATCCTCGAAGCTGTTGTACAATGGTACCGGTGCCATGCGTATTACATTGGGCTCGCGCCAATCGCTTATTACTCCGTTTGCTTTGAGGAATTCATAGAGCTTCTTGCCGTTTTGTCCTACCAGTACAGAGATTTGACAACCACGCTGACTTGGGTCTTTTGGCGTAATAAGTTCAAATTCGAATTGCCCTGTTGCCGCTATTTGTTCTAAAACAAACTCCAGATAGGCGGTAAGTTTTAGCGATTTTTCTCTCAAAGGGGCCATGCCGCCGGCTCGCTCAAAAATATCCAAGCTTGCTCTGTGAATGGCCATAGGGAATATCTGAGCATTGCTCAGCTGCCATGCTTGTGCGCCTTCCATTGGGATAAAATGGCGTTTCATTAAAAAGCGCTCCTTTTCGTTATGTCCCCACCAGCCTTCAAAACGAGGAATATCGCTAAGGCCGCTGAAGCGTTCGTGTACGTATACGCCAGATGTGCCACCCGGTCCGCTATTGAGGTATTTATAAGAACACCATACGGCGAAGTCAATGTCCCAATCGTGCAATTGAAGCACGAGGTTACCGGCAGCATGTGCTAAGTCGAAGCCACAGAAAGAACCGCATTCGTGTGCCTTTTTAGCGATGGACTGCATGTCGTAAGCCTGTCCGGTATAGTAGTTAACACCGCCCAGCATCACCAGAGCCAATTGGTCTTTTTCAGCTTCAATAGTCGCTAAAATGTCTTCGGTGCGAAGGGTTTGTTCGCCTGCTCTCGGTTTCAATTCAACGATGGCCTCGCTTGGATTGAATCCGTGGAAACGCGCTTGAGAATCGGCAGCATATTGATCGGAAGGGAAAGCGCCACCTTCAATGATCATTTTGAAACGCTCTTTGGTAGGGCGGTAAAAGGAAACCAACATCAAATGGAGGTTGGCTGTCAGGTTATTCATCACCACCACTTCATGTTCTTTAGCGCCCACGATTTTGGCAGCCATTGGGGTGAGGAAATGATGGTAATAGAGCCAAGGGTTTTCGGCATCGGTATGGCCTTCTACACCGTGGCGAGCCCAATCGTTGAATTCTTGTTCTGTGTATTCACGGGCTTGCTTAGGCTGCAGGCCTAGCGAGTTACCGGTAAGGTAAACACAATCTTGTCCTTGGTGTTGTGGGAAATAGAACTCTTGACGAAAAGAGGCCAGCTTGTCATCCTGATCAGCTTGACGTGCCCACTCTGCAGAAAATTCAAATGCGCTCATTGGCGCGCAATTTACGCTTTTCTTTTAGGGTGCTAAAAAAGAAAGAGCCGTCTTGCGACGGCTCAATCGGAGTGATCTGCTCATGATCGTACTTAAATCCCCCTTAAGTATGCTCCGTGCCAATAAGGGCAATTTAGCGACCATGAAATTAGAGGATTGAAAATCAACTAATTAATATATGTGCCATATTGAATATTATTCCGAATATGGGAAAAATATCTAAGATAGGGAACTTAAAAGAGCTTTCAAGTAGTTCCAGAAATTCTCAACGGAAGCGATTCTCACGCGCTCATCCGGAGAGTGTGCTCCTCTAATATCCGGGCCAATGGATATCATGTCTAAGCCAGGGTAGCGACCGTTGATGATACCACATTCTAGTCCGGCGTGGCAGGCGTTTACATCCGGTTCACGATTGAAAACAGTATGGTAAACTTCTATAGCGTGTTTGAGTAGTCCGGATTCCGGTTCAGGTTTCCATCCCGGGTAATCACCGGCATTTTCTACTGCAGCACCGATTTGTTCGAAAGCGGCTCTAACGGCATTGGCAATGTCCATTTTAGCTGATTCAACCGAGCTGCGTTGAAGGCTTTGAGAAAGGAGTTGTCCATTTTTAATTAATACACGAGCTAGGTTAGAGCTTGTTTCTACCAATCCCGGAATGTCGGCACTCATTCTAAACACACCATTCGGTAATGAGTAGATGGCGCGGGTGATTTTCACTTGGGTGGTTACATCCAAGACTTCTGTCGGAATTGCCGCTGTTTCCAAATGGATATCCAAATGAGGGTCTGTCGTTCTCAATTCCTTTTTGATTTCATTACCCAGGTGGAGAATATGTTGCTCAAATTCACCGGCTTTGGTGATGTCAACAACAACGCTTGCAAAGGCTTCGCGTGGAATTGCGTTTCTTAAACCGCCACCGTCAATTCCGGCGATGCGCATTTGAAATTTAGAATATCCTTGGTAGAGTAATCTGAACAGAATTTTATTGGCATTGCCTCTGCCCAAATGAATGTCCATGCCTGAATGCCCGCCTTGGAGTCCTTTTACGGTTAGGTAGTAGGCTTTTGTGTTGTTAGGGCAGTCTTCCATTTTGAGGTCCATGGTTACATTGGTATCAATGCCACCTGCACATCCAATGGTGATTTCTCTTTCGTCTTCAGTATCGAGGTTGAGTAATATTTTACCATCTAACATACCCGGTCCAAGGGTTTTTGCCCCGGTCATGCCTGCCTCTTCGTCTAACGTGAAAAGCGCTTCAATAGGAGGGTGGTCGAGGGTTTTATCTTCCAATACCGTTAAAATGTATGCTGCGCCCATACCGTTATCGGCTCCTAAGGTGGTGCCTTTGGCTTTCACCCATTCGCCGTCAATGTACATTTCAATTCCTTGGGTATCGAAATCAAAATCAGTATCCGCATTTTTCTGGTGCACCATGTCTAAGTGGGCTTGCATGATCACCACCGGTGCATTCACTCCTTTACCTTGACCCGGTTTTTTTATGACCACGTTTCCGGTTTCATCGCTCAAAACTTCTAATCCAAGCGATTGTCCAAATTGCCTTACCCAAGCCGCTATTTGTTCTTCTTTTTTAGAAGCGCGCGGAATGGCATTTAGGCCTGAGAAATTCTTCCATACCGATTGTGGTTCTAAACTCTCTAGCATAGTTTTTCTATTTTTTTCGAACCTATTAAAAAAAGGCGAGATTTAGGTTAGAAACAAGGTATAATCCGCTCTGCTTAAGCGATGAAGTTCTTTTTTTAACTCCTTTGCTAGAGGTTTGTCGGTATTATTTTGCTTCTTTTGTGTAACAAAAATCCACATGATATGAAACGCTTGGTCTTCATCCTTATCACCCTTTTTGCAGTTCAAGGTGTTCTGGCCAATGGGCCTCAAGCCAAGCTATGGAAGGATAAGGTTTGGCTCATTCCTGAAATGGGCTTAAGCGCCAATACCATGTCGAGCGTGGAGTCTGAGGCAAATGGTGGTTTCTATTTTGGCGCAGGTTTACGTTTCGGTAGAAATGTTCATTTGGCTACCGGAATCTATTACCAAGGTTATCGCTTAAATGCGCAGTTCAATACGCAAACACCCGACAGTAGCAATTTCCAACCGCTGAATTCAAATTACCTCTGTTTCCCTATTCAAATTGGTTTTCACCTGATCAATACCAAGCTGTTTAAGTTTAGATTGGCCGGAGGAGCGGTAGCCTATCAGCACATCAATGGGACGGTTCAGAGCACAACTCAGCTTGATTTCGCTAAAAGCCTTTGGTCTATGCGCATTACAGCCGGTATGGAAATTTGGCGTTTGGTGTTTAACGCCTCTTATGACCTTGGGGTTAGCGATGTATTTGTAAATGGTTTAGACAGCAAATACCGGGCGTTGAATGCCGGTATCGGATTTAGGTTTTAATCGGAACCTTTGGCCATGTGAATAACCCTTTGAGGGAATGGAATAGTGATGTTGTGCTCCCTAAAGCTCTTGTCAATTTCAAATCGAATTTCACTTTTAATGCGTTCGATACGGAACATTTCACCACAGTGAAAAAACAGACGGAATTGCAATCCGTTGTCGCCAAAGTCGGTGAATTGAACCAAGGTTTTGTCTTTTTTTATGGTTTCCGGATGTGATTTGGCACATTGCAAAAGGAGTTTCTCCACATACCGCGTATCGCTACCATAAGCCACCGATACATCAACGTGAAAACGAGTCGGCGTTTCATTTTGAGTCCAGTTGATTACATGATCAGCAATAAGCTTTTGATTTGGAACGAGAATGATAATGTCATCTCTCGTAATTACCCGCGTGGTTCGGAGTCCAACATCGAGTACTTTGCCCACCACTTGGTTGATTTCTACAATGTCGCCACTCGAAACGGTGCGTTCTATGAGAATAACAACGCCGGCTACCAGGTCTTTGAAGGTGTCTTGTAAACCAAGTCCTAATCCAACAAATAAGGCCGTAGAACCGGCAATCAATACGGTAATCTGAACCCCGAGGCTATCGAGCATTAATACGATACCGATGGTATAAACGAGGTAGCTTACAATCTGGCGGATAGCATAGGCCTTTCTCGAATCGATGTCGCCTGCCTTGATGCGTCGCTCAAAGAACATACGCAGCATGTACAGCACAAATTTGACAGCCACAAAGATGACCAATATCCCAACGAAGCTATAGACGTGCAAATCGAGGTTCTTGGTACTCAGAATCTCGTAGTTCATGAAATCTCTAAACTGCTGGAGTAGGTTGGCCATGCTGTAAAAATAAATTATTCGCGAGATAAAGCCACTTTATATGTCTCCAAACAACGTTCTCTTGCAAAAGCATGATCAACCATGGGTTTAGGGTATTTGCTCGTGCCGTATTCCGGAATCCACTGTTTGATATACTGTTCTTCCGGGTCGAATTTTACTTGTTGTAGGTAAGGATTAAAAACCCTGAAATAGGGAGCTGCATCTACACCGCAGCCTGCAGCCCATTGCCAGCCGCCGTTATTGGAGGCGAGGTCAAAATCCAAGAGTTTCTCTGCGAAATAGGCTTCGCCCCAGCGCCAATCGATTAAAAGGTGTTTGGTTAAGAAGCTGGCCACTACCATGCGCACTCGGTTGTGCATATAGCCCGTAGCATTTAATTCACGCATGCCGGCATCAACCATAGAGTAGCCTGTGGTGCCGTTTTTCCATCGCTCAAATTCTTGCTCGTTATTGCGCCATTCAATAAGGTCGTATTCAGGTCTGAATGCCTGGTTCACCACACGTGGAAAATGCCAGAGTATCGACTGGTAGAAATCGCGCCAGATTAATTCATTGAAGTACTTCTCATTCAAGGTCATGGCTTTACGTACCTTGTCGCGAATGCTGATGGTGCCAAAACGAAAATGCACGCTCAACTTAGAAGTGCCATCTTGTGCCGGAAAATCGCGGGTTTTATCGTAAACCTTAATTTTCGACTGCACAATTTCTTTCGAGGGAATGGAAATAGTGCTCTCTTGGAACCCCATGTCGGTCAAACCGGGCATCGGCTTTGCCGAAAACGATTTGAAGTGATTAAAGTATTTTTCCGTTGGGTAAGCCTTGAGGTAGAATGCATTTAATTTGGCTTTCCAAGCTTTCGAATAGGGCGTATAAACCACGTAAGGATCGCCATTGTCTTTTAGAATTTCGCTGCCGTCAAAAATGACTTGGTCTTTGAAGCTGTGAAAAGAAATCCCTTTCGATTTTAGGAGTTGCTGCACTTCTGCATCGCGTTGTTTGGCGTAAGGCTCGTAGTCTTCATTGGTAAATACGGCCTCAAATTCAAACTCCTTTAAAAGCGATTGCCAGGCTGCCTCTGCAGAAGCATATTTAACAACAAGATCGCTACCGAGGTCCTTTAGTTCGCTCTTCAGGCTTTTCAGGGTGTCATGAATAAATTGAACGCGGGCATCCTGCTTATTTTCTAGTTTATCTAAGATGTTTCGATCGAAGATAAAGACCGGAATCACCGAATCATACGCTTTCAATGCGCGGTATAAGCCGGCGTTATCGTGTAGTCGTAAGTCTCTTCTAAACCAAAAAAGGGCTGTTTTCATAGTAAATCGGAGAGGACAACACTCAGATCGGTATGGTTTGCTTGCCATCCAATCTCAGCTCCTCTTACCGATATAACCTTGTGGTCGGCTAAAAGTTCATCGCTGAAATCGCCAAAAATTAATTTTAACGCAAAAGCAGGAACAGGTGGAAGCCAAACCGGTCGCTTCAGTTGTTTAGCGATGGTCTTGGTCATGGTTTTATTGGTGGTAAACTGTCCGCTTACGCCATTGAAAATACCGGTTCCGTTTTGGCATAGGCGATCAAATAATTGAGTAAGATCGCGAATGTCTATCCAGCTTATCATTTGTTTTCCGCTACCTAAAACAGCGCCTGCACCCAGTTTGATGGGTTTAGACATGGCTTCCAGAAATCCGCCTTTATCGCTCAGCACAATACCTATACGCACAATAGCTGTATCAACCGGAGCTTTCAGCGCTTCTGCTTCCCAGTCGGAGCAGAGTTTAGCTAAAAAACCTTGACCCTGTGCAGAACTTTCATCCATGGTATTCCCTCCATTCGGGTAATAGCCAATGGCCGAAGCAGAAATGAATTTTTTTAGTTTCGGCATTTTCGGCATGTATTTCAACAAAGTGGAGGTGCTTTGAAGCCGTGAATCGATGAGCTCTTGTTTGTATTTTTTAGTCCAAAGCTTACCGGAAACGCTGGCGCCGGCCAAGTTGATGATAACCTCCGTTTCCAAACAAGCTGCCTCATCCATCAATTGAGAGGAGGGGTCCCAAGAGAAAGTTTTTATATTTGCCTTTGGTGAAACTGAACGGGAAAGTACCGCAACGTCATGACCTTCTTTTTTCAGGTGTGATGCTAATGCGGTTCCAACTAAACCGCTGCCTCCGGCAATTAAAATAGAACTCATCGGCTATGATTTTTAATAAGGTGTAAACAAAGCTAAACTTTAAGTGTTTGTCAAATAAAAACCACATAGCCTTGTCACGTTTTTCTATCAAAGACATAGAGACGATTACCGGTATCAAAGCGCATACGCTGCGTATTTGGGAACAGCGGTATAACCTGATTGAGCCGAAGAGAACGGATACCAATATCAGGTATTACGATGATAACGACCTGAAGTTTATTCTGAACGTATCCATCCTGAACAATTACGGAATCAAGATTTCCGAGATTGCTAAGATGCCGTTGAGTAAAATCCAAGAAATGGTACTCAGCATTTCGGAGAAAGACTCGCCTTTCGAAAGCCAGATCAAAGCACTGATATCAGCCATGTTTTCGCTGGATGAAGGAGCTTTTAACCGCATGCTGTCTACCAATATTTTGCGCATTGGCTTGGAAGAAACCATGATACGTGTGGTTTTCCCATTTTTACATCAGATTGGGGTACTTTGGCTTACAGGCAGTATTCATCCGGCGCACGAACATTTCATTACCAACCTTATCCGACAAAAGCTCTTTGTTGCCATTGATGCGCAAACAGGTGCAAGCAGCGGTAAATCTCGGCGGTTTTTATTGTTTCTACCTGAAGGCGAGCCGCATGAAATAGGTTTACTCTTCGCAAATTACATGATCCGTGCTCGCGGACATGAAGTGGTTTACCTGGGTCAGAATCTGCCTTTTGAAGATTTGAAAGTTGTATTTGAATTTTACAATCCGGAATACGTCTTAAGCGCGGTAACAAGCGGAGTAACGGATGGTGATATTCAGCATTTTGTAGATACGGTTTCCAATACTTGGCCTGATGCGAGTGTGATGCTTACCGGCTACCAAATTGTCAATGCCCAAAACCTGAAGGTCCCGAATAATGTGCAGGTGGTGCCCGATTTGGAATTCCTTCGTGCCTACGTTGAGCAGGTAGATCACGTTACCGTATAATTTTTCTTGTAGCTCTTCACTTGGCTTGCTAAGTTTGTTGCATGCCGCTACTTGAACTCCGAAACCTTGCTGTGTATTTCAAAGCTGAAAAGCAGGAGTTTGCTGCGGTTCAAGGATTAAATTTCAGTCTGAATGCAGGCGAGTCTTTAGCGATTGTTGGCGAATCCGGATCTGGAAAAAGCGTTAGCCTAAAGGCCATGATGGGCTTGCTTCCGCAGCGAGCCATAGCGCGTATCGAAGGGGAGGCCTTATTTACTCGGGACAACAAAACGGTAGACTTGCTAAAGTTGAGTCAGAAGGAGTTACGCCCCTACCGAGGTAAAGGTTTAGCAATGATTTTTCAAGAACCCATGACGGCCCTTAATCCCGTTATGCGCTGCGGCGAACAAATCTTAGAAGCGGTTCTGCTGCACACTAAACTAAAGGGTAAAGAAGCCAAGAACCGAGTTTTGGCTTTGCTCGAAGAAGTCAGGGTTTCAGAAACTGAACGAATTTATAAATCGTATCCACACGAGGTTTCCGGTGGACAAAGACAGCGTGTGATGATTGCGATGGCCCTAGCCGGAGATCCGCAAGTGCTGATTGCCGATGAACCAACTACGGCGCTGGATGTTTCGGTGCAAGCTTCCATTTTAGAATTGCTTAAGCGACTCAAAGAAGAACGCGGAATGGCACTTATCTTTATTTCGCACGACCTCGGTGTGGTGAAACAAATTGCCGATCGCTGCCTTGTGATGTTCCGAGGGGTGAAATTGGAAGAACAAAATGCGGATGACTTATTTAGGTCGCCTCAACACGTATATACCAAAGCTTTATTGGCTTGCCGACCTGGAGCAAGAACACCGGGCACGCGGCTGCCTGTGATGCGTGATTTCTTCGATTTAACAGAAGAAGGGGAGTTTATTCCAAAAACGCTTGCTCCTGGTTATGAAGCGCTACACACCCGTCCTGAGCAAAACCCCTATTTGAAAATTGAAGACTTGAAAGTGAGCTACCTGGAATCAGGAGCCTGGGCCTCCAAACAGAAGAAAGAGGTGATTCATGGGCTCGACTTTGAAATTTTCAAAGGCGAAACCTTGGGTTTATTGGGCGAAAGTGGAAGTGGAAAGTCAACATTGGGCCGGGCCATTATGCAGTTGATTCGGTATTCAGGAAAGGTTTGGCTGGAAGGCAAAAACCTGAACGGCAAAGACAGCTTGAGCCGCAGAAAATTGTCGGCAAAAATTCAACTGATTTACCAAGATCCCTATGCTTCACTAAATCCGGTTCTGCGTGTTGGCGATGCCTTAGACGAGGTGATGTTGGTGCACGGCGAAGGTGATAGCAAAAAACGAAAAGCAGCTTGTATAGCGATGTTGGAAAGAGTAGGACTTAGCGAATCGGATTTGGCCAAGTACCCACATGAATTTTCGGGGGGACAACGTCAGCGTATTTCCATCGCTAGAGCACTTTTATGCAAACCTGAATTTATTGTTTGCGATGAGTCGGTTGCCGCTTTAGACGTTTCCGTTCAGGCGCAGGTATTGAATTTACTCATGGAACTGAAGGCGGAGTTTGGGCTAACCTACCTCTTTATCACCCACGATTTACAAGTGGTAAAACACATTGCCGACCGTGTGCTGGTATTGAATAAAGGAGGTATAGCTGATTTGCAAGCTACGGCGGATTTGTTCCGAAATCCACAAGACGAATACACCAAAAACTTATTGGAAGCCTACCCGGTAGCTTGAATGCAAATACGTGCATAAGCCAATTGGCCATTCGCTAGTATAAAACGCAAAGTATACATGCCGGGAGACAAGTCTAGTTTGATGTGCTGTGCCGGATTAATTTCTTCTCCAACAATTTTTCCTTCGCTGGAAATGACTTGCAACTTGGTAACAGTCTCGGCTGCAGAATAATTAAATACGCCGTTGTTGGGATTAGGGTAAACCTGCAAGGTCTGGATAGCTGCAGTTTGGCTAATTCCGGTTTGTAAATCAATTTCAAAGTAGACCGTATCGCTAGAACACTCATTCGAATCTTCCAAAACCACCCATTGCTTGTAGTTGCCGTCTTGGTTAAATGCGGGGCTATAATACTGTTTGTGAGCAGAGTCTGCAGCGGCATGATTCCAAGTGCCTCCCCAGTAATAATGTGCCTTAGCTTGGTAATCGCCAATAATGAGTGAAGCATTTCTTTCCGTATGCATCCAGCTGTTTTTTGTCATTGGAGTTTTGCCTTTGGGGTAGGCTCTAAACTCGAGTGAGTCGGTCCAAGCACAAAGTGAATCGCTTAAGGTCCATTTGAACTGATGTAATCCTGTATCCCGTAAACTGTATTCGTTTAGGTAAAAGTTAGCGATGTTAACCGTATCTACTTTTTCATGGTCCAGTTGAAGTTGAAGCTGCACCGCACCATAACTGAATAGTTGAAACACACCGCGATTTTGTGGAGTTCCAATGCAGATGCTATGGTTCACCGGAGAAAAGCCGTGGCTTAGCTCGAGCTTTGGCCTTTGGTAAATGGAGTCGAACCAAGTCTTACGGCATCCCAGTTCATCGCTCAATTCCATTTCAAAAAGCTGCCAACCGGTATCTGGGAATTGCGTAGACCAAGCACTGTCTGAACCGACATGTTTTTTGTTCAAGAACCAATCAACTCGACCGTGGCTGTGTTGCGATTGTAAATTTAAATCCGCACCATAGCATAATTCCTTCGACTGAAACTTCCAATTAGAATGGAGTTTTTCCATTTGTTGCACTTGGATGGAGTCTGCAGAATAGCAGCCAGAATCACTCAGAATCTCCAATTTGATGGTATGCAGTCCCGCTGAACCTAAGGTATACTGTGTGTCTAATGCCGAGCTTATGAAATTCTCGTTTATCAGCCAACTGCGCTGGATTCCACTAGACTGGCCATTCATGTCTTTGAGCTGAATACTTTGATCGTAACAAAGGCTATCGGGTTGGGATGCAATTTGAGCGATGTAAAGTGGGTTCAGTAAAATAGAATCAGCCACTACCTGACTGTATTGATAGAAGGAGCCTGATTGTGTGAATCGGAGATTTCTTCCTCGAATACCTATATAATGTGTTCCCGCAGAAAAATTACCGGTCCAGCTGCTGTCTTGTCCTGGTATGCGAACCAACAATTGCCAGTTTCCCATGCTGTCTAAGACAACTATGTCTAGGCTGTCCCAGACAACGGATTTATTCCAACTTACTTGAATCCCTTGATTGGTGCAATTGGCAGAAAGCTGAATGGTATCAGCCGGCTTCAAAGGGAATACGGGTAGACTTGGATCTCCCATTAAGGCTGCGTGGGTGAAAGCATCGCCGAAACCTACCAAATAGGTTATTGAATCGGCTTTTTGAGCTTCTAGCGATAAAATTCCGATGGGGTCTCCTAGGGCAGCATGATGCATGACAGCATGTGGTCGTCCCGACCAAAAATTGGTGAGTCCCCAGCCTTTGGAGGCGAGCGGAGCACGCAGAAAATTATTGGGATTGTCCCAGTCGCCAAAATAGCTACCGAATAAAAGTGTAAAAGGGTTTAAAAGTGAATCGGAGGCAAGCTGGGCGCTGTTGCCAATACCACTGGCGCCTTGGTATGAGCCACCGCCGCATCCATAAGAAAAGAGGTAGTCTTGGTTGTTTAGCGATGTTCTGTAATCGCCATTTGAAATACTATCGCTTGGAATAAATGTGCTGAAATTCCGCCACGCCCCGGAGGCAAATGCTTCTCCACCAAAAACACCAAAATTATCATCAATAACCGCTCTCTCGCTAAACTGAACTTCGTTGGTCCTGAAGCGATGTGCTTTGGAAAGGTATCGACGCGTTAAAGTTGTATCGTCGCCAAACAGTGGCATATTGTAAAAATCTACGCGACCGATGCCTATGCGCGCGCCTTGAGCGGAGGTTTCCCAATTATCGAATTTGCCATCGAATGGTACATTGAAGTTTCGCGGACTGGATGAAATGCTATAGTTGAATAAGCTGTCCGTCCAAACGGTATCGAAGCTCCCGTAGTAAACATCGGCAGGCCATGCGCCAAAATGATCCCAATGAGCATCTGGCATAAATACTCCTGCGTAAGGAACCGGAATATGTCCCAGTAAATACAGCATGGTTCTGCTGTTTGTGTCTTGGAGCCAAGCAGATTGAATGCGTGCTTTAACGGCAGAGACAGACTCATTTCTCCCGGCGTATAGTACATTAACTCTCCAGTTTTCAGCAAGAAGTTCGTGTTTCAGCTCCTTTAACTCATTAGCCAAAGGAAGCAGGTAGTTGCTATCGATAAGTAGGAGAATCCGTTTGGGTTGGTTAATGGCGTCGTAGGCATGCCCAAGGCTAATATAGCCAACAGCCGTTGCTGTGCCACGGTATTCTTTGACGAAATAGTCTTTTCGTTGGCCGGGTAAAAGACTGGAGTCTATGTACTGATTTAGGGTTCCCGAAAGGCTGTCAAGAAAAACCCAAGTTAAGGACTCCGGACTCTTGGAATAAATCACCCTAGAGCTTGCTTTTGCATTGCCTTCCCAGCTGATGCCATACGGATATTGATCGCCGATTTTATGCAGCTCTACCGCATAGTCGCGAACATTTTGAGCGGTGCTATTAAGCGATAACAAGGTTAAGAGTACGAAGGTGAATTGTTTCAAGGGAGGGGCTTAAGGGTAAACAAATATACGCAACTAAGTATTTAGTTTTTAATGCCATAAATTTTTGTTTTTGAAGAACTTATTTGCACTTGATAAGATTAATTTTAGGTAAAGTGTCTTGTTTACAATCTGAATAGACCTACCTTTGCGCCGGTTTTTTGGGAAGCCGGTCCATCAATGTCCGAAAGAAGTACTGTTGGCTGGCTTAGCAGAACATATTTTTTTGAATGACGACATTTCAAGACTTGGGTCTTTCTCAGGAGCTAATCGCTGCTATTGAGAAACTGGGATTTGTACATCCCACGCCCATCCAGGAAAAAGCGATTCCTACGCTGTTAAATGCTGAGCGCGACTTTGTTGGTTTAGCATCTACCGGGACCGGTAAAACAGCAGCCTTCGGTTTGCCGATGTTGCAAAGCATCAATCCGGCTAACCGTAACACTCAGGGGCTTATCATTGCTCCTACACGCGAACTTTGTTTGCAAATTGCCAACGACTTAAAAGCGTTTTCTAGCGAATTACCTCAAATTGATGTAGTTGCTGTTTACGGTGGTGCCAACATCACCATGCAGATCAAAGAGCTACGCAGAGGTGCTCAAGTTATTGTGGCCACTCCAGGTCGTCTTATCGACTTGATCCACCGCGGTGCTGCTCAGATTCATGGAGTAGACTATGTGGTTTTGGATGAAGCGGATGAGATGTTGAACATGGGATTCCAAGAAGACATCGATGAGATTCTTTCTTCTATTCAAGAAGAGCGTCGCATCTGGTTGTTCTCTGCTACCATGCCGGCTGAAGTTCGCCGCATCGCTAGCAACTACATGTTCAATCCGTTGGAAGCTACCGTTGGAACGAAAAACGCAACCAACGCGAATATCCGCCACGAAGTTTATTCAGTTAGAGCAAGAGACCGTTATGCTGCCTTAAAGCGCATCATCGATTTCTATCCTGAAATCTTCGGTATGGTATTTACCCGCACCAAAATTGAAGCGCAAGATGTAGCTGAGAAATTGATGCGCGACGGATACAATGCAGATGCTTTGCACGGCGATTTATCGCAAGTGCAACGTGATAAAGTAATGGCCCGTTTCCGCGACCGTAGTATCCAGATTTTAGTGGCTACCGACGTAGCGGCACGTGGTATCGACGTAGACAACATCACTCACGTAATCAACTTCGGAATTCCGGATGAGTTGGAAGTGTATACCCACCGTTCAGGTAGAACTGCGCGTGCAGGTAAAACCGGAACATCCATCTCTATCATCCATTCCAAAGACAGCGGTAAGGTGAGACAGTTGGAGAAAATCAGTAAAGCGGTTTTCCATAAAATGGAGATTCCTACAGGTGAAGAAGTTTGCGAAAAGCAATTGTTCAGCTTAGTGAAGAAAGTTCATGATGTGGAAGTAAACCAAGCAGAGATTGAACAATACCTTCCGGCTGTTTACAATGAGTTGAACGATTTAAGCAAAGAAGAGTTGATTCAGAAATTCGTTTCACTTGAATTCAACCGTTTCTTGAGCTACTACGAAGGAGCTACCGATTTGAACTTAAGAGAAGGTGAACGCGATACCAGAGGCGGAGACCGCTCAGGTAAGTTTGATCGCTTCTTTGTGAGCTTAGGCGAGCTAGACGACTTCGATAAACAAAACATGCTTCGCTTCATCAACAGCTTGAAGTTAGGCCGTATTGAAGTTGGACGTATCGAAATCAAACGTTCTTTCAGCTTTGTAGAAATTGAAACCTCTATGTCTGAAGAATTCCAAGAGAAGGTAAATGCCTATGTATTGGATGGTCGCCAATTGAAAGCAGAACCTGCAGGTCCACGTCAAGGTGGCGGCGGCGGAAGCTACGGCGGTGGTTCTTCTGACCGTAAAGGCGGAAAACGCGGCGACGGACGCAGATCTTTTGAAGGTAAAAAAGACAACAAAGGATATGGCAAACGTCGCGATGGCGGTAAATCAGAAGGCAAACCCTTCAAAAAGAAGAAAGCATTTTACTAATAGATTATGGCAGATATAAAGCAATTCTACGGTATCGTTGAGGAAGGTCTGATAACATTGGGCATCACCCCTGAACAAAGCCGTAACGATGAAGAAGGTCAGTGGACCATTTACAGCGAAGAATTGGAAATTTACATCGACTTGTGGAGCGCAGGAGCGGAGCGTCAGGGGCTTTATTATTTTGAAGCTGAAGAGCAACCGATTTTGCAAGTGATTTCACCGTTTTGCCAAGCACCAAAGGAGAATTACCAAGCATTCTTGGAAGAGATGTTAGACATCAATATCGGAATGATGAAAGCAAATTTGGTGATGCGTGAAGAAGGTGGCGTGGTTTGTGTTAAATACCGCGATATCGTTCCTAACCTGAAAAAAGAGGATGTAGTAGAAGCACTGAACTGTGTGTCATACTACGCCGAATTGCTCAGCAAGGCATTCTTCGATAAATACCAAGTTAACCTGCTTCACCGCATGGATAGCTAGAAAAACAATAGATTGGGTTAAAGGGCAGTCTCCGAAAGGAACTGCCTTTTTTTGTGATTAGTGAGGTTGGAGTTGAGGTTAAGGACAATCAACATTAAACAATACCGATTATACAATTCTACTCCCGATGAATATCGGGACTCACAGTCCCACCTTCACTTGTCCGTATATCCGATTTTCCCTAGTTTACAGGCATGAAATTTCAGCTGCTTACCCTCGTTTCCCTGTTTACTTTATTCGCTTGTCACAGTGGAAAAGAAGCTACCCGCAATGCAACTTCCAATAACCCGGATCAACAGAGCATCAAGGAGTCATTGGAAATGCAAATCGAGAACATGAATTCAGAATCAGTTAAGCTCGATTCAGCCAAGAAGGTCTTGCATGATACATTGGCCTTCAGAGGGACACCGGAGCAGCAGCGCTTGGTTACACAAATAGAAGAAGCCGGAAATCTGCTTCGCTCAAAAATCAACGGAGAGAAACAATTTCTCAAGAAACAAGGTGGACCCTACAAAGCAGCACAACGCACCATTTACGATGATATGCTGCAGTACACGGTTCGAGTTGACAATCTTTTAAAACGCTATGAACTCAAAGTCGCTCATACCGTTTTGAATGAAACACGTGCAAGTTTTGAAGAACGTCTCGCTAAGCTAAGCACCGAAGAGATCAAAGCAGAGTTTGAAAAAATTAATGTGTTGACGAAAAAGAATGAAGTTGAATTGTTAAATCAGCTGCTCTTCAAGAAGTCCTGAGCTATCTTTGTGGCATCATGGATCAGAAAATTATCATTGCTGTAGACGGCTATTCATCCTGCGGAAAAAGCACCATTGCCAGAGCCCTTGCCAAAAAGCTGGGATACCTGTACATCGATTCAGGTGCTATGTACCGTGCCGTAGCCTTGTATTTTCTGCGTAATGATGTGCCTTTCCAAGTGGAGGAACGAGACCTCCAAGCCATCGAACAAGCCCTAAGTCAAATTCACATTGAGTTTCGCTTCAATGAAGCAATCGGACAACAAGAGACTTTCTTGAATGATGAAAACGTGGAAGAGGAAATTCGCCAGATGTTTGTGGCCAATCACGTGAGTAAGGTTAGTACAATCTCAGAAGTGCGTCGCTTTTTAGTGAAGCAACAACAGAAGAAAGGAGAGGGTAAAGGCATAGTGATGGACGGCCGCGATATTGGAACGGTGGTTTTCCCGCAAGCGGAGTTAAAACTCTTCATGACAGCCGACCCGGTTATCCGTGCGGAACGCCGTTTGGCAGAATTGCAAGGCAAGGGAATGAATTCTACGCTAGAGGAAGTCTTGCATAACCTTCAAGAAAGAGACCGTATCGATTCTACCCGAGCCGATAGCCCATTAAAAAAGGCGGATGATGCCGTGGTTATCGACAACACCCACCTTAGTCCGGAAGAGCAGTTTAACCTAGCCTTAAACTACGCTCACCAGCGCATTTCACTTAATAGTAATAGCGCCGACTAACCGGTCTATCCTCCGGACTTAAAAAATACTTGATCATATCGTTTCCGAATGTGCTGTAGTCAGTTTGGAACCTCCTTCTGCGAATCAGTACTTCATCCAATAAGTCTGAAACCTGCAGGTTGATGTCTTTTTTCTTTTTCCATTCCAGACTCCATATTTCATTGAGTCCACCAAAGAGGTTAACATCAGATTGATCCTTCGGCTGAAGTCCAACGGTTACAAATCGCCAATCATCGCCATAGCTGCGCTTCACACGGTACACGTACACGTATCCATCCGTATGCATTTGACGTGCTTCGTATTTACCAATAAACACAATGGAATCTTGCAAAGAGCCGTACCCGCTTTTCGCCATGGTATAGGCTATGGAAAGGCACAAGCTATCTTGGTTACGGTAAGCCTTAGGGAAAAGACTTTCCTTTTTATGCCGTTTCAACAAAGCATAGAAATAGGCACGCGTATCCGGTTCTTTAGCGAGTTGAAGGCTAATCGATTCAGGCAATGTTTTATCGCGACTTAGCAAAAGGGCCGCAAGGTCGATGCGTAGTGTGCTTATTTGAATAGCGAAGGCTTTGTCGAAGAGCTCGCGCACCTTCGCATCGGTCTTGTAATAGGGTGCCAATAAGTGAAGTTGAGAAATCAGCTCATTCACTTTATTCGAATTGGAGTAGCTGGCTTTTTCAGTAGTTGCTAATCGTTTGATATTGTTCTTTGCTTCAATGGCAATTTGTTTCCTGTATGCATCGTAAACGGCGGTATTCACTTTTCCACTATCCACGAGTTGGGCGAGCAGTTCATATACTTCAGATCGGTATTCTTCCAGGAAGAGGATATTCATAAAGTCAGGGAAATAACGTTTCGCTAAATCCAAGGAGTCTTGAATATCATTAAATAGACTAGGTATCTTATAAGAACTGGTTGGAAGCGGTGTTTCATCCATGATAAACTGCTTCACTGAATCGGTGCTGGCCACCGTTTGCTGATCTACCATGTGGTCTAGGTAGGTGAGCTGAAGGTTAGCCGTATCGCCTGCCTTCGCTAAATACTTCATCATAAAGGGCAAGACAGACGGGTGCTGGAGCAAACCCACTTCGGTAATAAACCGCTCTTCAAAGTCTTTGCACATTTCACAGGTGTCAAAGGTTTGAATCAAAGCAGGTGCATCTTCATCCAAAAATTTTACCCTTCCGGCTTCGATAAGGGCTTGCCTGCGGTAGGCTGAATCGCTGCTGCTTAAATCTTGAAAGAAGAGTTGTGGTTTATTGATGAATGGAGAGGTACCTATGATGGTATCCATTGGTACAAAGCTTTCAAAGACTTCTTTTGAAAAAGGTAATAAGCCTTTGGTGGTATCGTATACGGTGAACAAGCTGAAGCAGCGTCCGTTAACCAGATAGCTTTTCAGGTAAACTGCTCGGGTGGTAGCGCTATCGGTATAATAGGTCTCCATCGTGGTATAATAACCGTGGTGGGTGTACTTGGCTTCGTGCTCAATTTTACTGCTGTCTTTGTTCAAGAAATGCGTTTCTCGGTTCCAGAATTCTGCACTGTCTTTATAGGTTTTATAGCGATGGTATTTCTCATAGTCCACAAAAACCACTTCATCGGTACTCGGGCTCTGAATAAACATACGTGCTGATTCATCGTCAAAAAAGTCCTCGTCGTCTTCGGGTTCCTTGTTTAACTGTTTCTCCATGCGGTAGATTGGACTGTTCACGTTCAGCTGAGCCGTTACTGTAAAGAAATAGAGCGAATCAGTAATCTTTTTTGAAGGTCTATAATTCGGTTGCTGAAACTTAAATGAGTTTAAGAAGCGATCGCCATCAGCCTTCTGAGCAGTGAGTTTACAAGCCATCAAGTAGATGAACTGGCCATTTAAAAATGCTCTTGCCTTCACTTCTTGGCTGTCGGCATCCAAATAACCGGCATTGATGCAGAGTCTTCCTTCGTAAGTACCGAAGCTATGAGAAACCAAGGTATAGTTGTCTTCTTTCTGAAAGCTGCGCAAGGCCGTTCTCAGTTGAAAGCTGTCTTCTTCCAGTAGGTAAGTAGCGTACCAAGGCTTAACCAAAACAAAATAAGAGTTTTGAGTGCTTGGGTCTTTAGCGAAATAGTCGCGGCGCCAGTAATAAGATGTTTTGATGTGGGTTTTGTTTTCATTGGTCCACACGTTGGCAGGCATGTCTACGCTGAATTTATGGTCGACAGGCGTAAAGCTTTTCCAGCCTTCTTCTTTTTTCTTCAAGCGAATCGATTTAAAGAAGCGATCGGCTTTTTTGCTTTTGGCGTATTCACCCGAACCGGCCAGTTTCACAACCACTACCTCATTTGGTGTTACAAAGATTTGATAGCGTTGGTAATCGCCACGTTTGGTTTTGTTTTCTATGTCGAGGCCTTTATAACCATCTAGGCTGATTTCTTTTTTCTTCAGGATTTTCCCCGGGATATTCTCAAAAAGCAAACTGTCTACACGCTTCAATACGAAGTCGTCAGACATGCCAAACCAAGATGCATGATGCTCCATGCGTGAAACGATATAGTAATGACCATTTACCATATCGGTAGCAATGCTTTGTTTGTCGCCATTCTGGTAAGGGAATTCAGTCATCTTACCCGGCACTTCCAAGCTAATCATGCCATCGCTGCTGGTGAAGGAGCTGAATGGAATATCTATTTCAATCTTGTCAATTTTGTCTTTCAGCTTTTCAGATCTGCCGGTATAGCTTACCGGTCTTACGGTATAGCCTTTTTTTCGCAAGAGCTCGATAACGCCTTCCTTGCCTGGAAGGTGGGCTGCCCCAACGCCAACAAACATGCTTTGATTCGGCATGATGGTATCCATGGTGCGAACCATATTGGCATTTCTGATCCAGAGCATGTACTTATTGTATTTCTTGCTCGGATTCGACATTTTATTGAGTGAGTCGAGCATGTCTAAATCGCCTCTGCGGTAGGCATCTTCAAACATTTCAAAGAACTTATACCGGCTTTCGATTTCAATGTCTTCGTAGCCTTCAATTACATCGTCTTTGTCGCCGTATTCGCGATCTTGTGCAATCTCAACCAAGGCTTCAGACTCGGCAAAGTCTTCTACCGGAATTACTTTTTTACCGAGCTTTTTACCCACTCTAAAGATGTAAAGGTCGAGGTAGGTTTCCTCTTCGAAATTGTCTGAAGAGCTGGATTTACGAAACATGAAGCTGTTGATCAACCGAGGATCTCGGCGTAACATATCGTTCACTTCCTTGATATCGCTTAACTCCACCGAATAGGTTTTGTCTGGCGTAAAGCTATTGTATCGGCCATAGCCTGAATAGTAATCGTCCTTCGCTAAACTCAATACACTGTAAAATTGGTCGTAGCGAATCATGTCGTCTAACCACGTATCAGGTGTAGTTTCTAAACCGACTACCTCTGAATTCTGTAAGGCCAAGAAGAAGGAATCACCAAGGTGAAAAGCCAGTTTCCTGCTCACGTGCATGGTGCCATAGAGGTAGGAGGGTTTTTGAAGTCCGTTACCGCTAATTTCCCAAAGGAGGCCTTGGTATTTTGTCGGTTTCGGTTCGGGCGTTGAGTTGGTTTGTGCGTGAAGTTGGATGCCGAGCAAGCATCCGAGGATAAGAAAAAGTTTTCTCATGTAAGTTCTGATTTTGGGATTCGATTCATCTAACGTGTTCAAACCCAAAGTTCTTACATAATCAGGATTTTTTTAACTGAAAGACATAATAAAGAAACAGACCGTCCACTTTGTACAGGGTGCTTTGCTGAAGTGCATCCTTTCCATAGTGATTGGTGAAAAACTTCAGGTAGTCTTTCAGGTCGTGTTGCTGAGGGTGAAGAATATCCCCTTGAATCAACCGAAAAGGATACTTAAGCAATGGAAAGCGATGCACATCGCTAGAAAGAATAAGTGTGCCGCCGGGCTTAAGTGCGTGCCATAAAGCCATCATGGCTGAATCCCAATCGGCCACATGGTTTACGGCATTTAAGCAAAAGATTAAATCAAATTTGTCGGAAGTTTCGAATCCTTCGAGTCGACCTTTTTGCAGCGTAGCATCGGGGTAGTTAACAAGCCAAGGAAATTCTTCCATGTATTGGTCCATCAAAGGGTCTACCGCGGTGCAAGCATCCTTAGGCATGTTCAAGAAAATGCCTGCCGGTCCACAGCCAATATCCAGTATTTGCTGATGGGGCTCAGGCCTGATTTTACATCGCTCCAAGAACTGGGTCCAATACTCTTTTTTCCAAGTGAGGTAAGAGTCGTGGTTTTTATCCTTCAGATAACGTTTCCACCATAGTAACTCTGCGTTTTGAGCGATCTTCCACCGTATTTGCACGCCGCAAAATAATCCTTCCGATGAATTAATCCATAGCAGTCTAAGGCGGGCGTTAGGGCGGAACAATTTTTAGCTAGGTGTATAGAATTCATTTTAGATTCTATATTTTGCAGGCAATGAACCTCGTTAAACATGCGCTGGCAATCATTTGCCTTACCGTTTTAACAGCAACAAGCGCAGTTGCTCAAGAAGATAGCTCAGCTAAGAAGTATCCCAGCTTACTCTGGGAAATCACCGGACCGGGAATGGATAAGCCTTCTTATCTATTCGGTACCATGCACGTGAGCTCTAAGGTCGCTTTTTACCTGAGCGATTCCTTTTTTATGGCATTGAAAAAAGTGGATGCCGTGGGATTGGAATCTCGTCCGGATGAATGGCTTCCTAAAATCGCTGCAAACCTCAGAAACAACAGAACGTATTATACCAAACTCTTAAGCCGTTACGGCCGTGGACCTTTGGATAATAGCCTGTTTACCTTGGAAGAAGGTGATTTGGAGAAGATTCTCATGTACCTGGGCGACAACAGTAATTTGGTAAATTACTTCTTGTACCGTTCCAATGGTGCAAACTCACAAGAATTTGAAGAACGCACGTACCTAGACATGTTCATTTACCAATCCGGTATGAAGATGAAAAAGAACGTGGTTTCTTTGGAAGACTATGATCAGTCAGACGAGTTGGTAACGAAGTCTTACTACGGTCCGGATGAGAAAGAGGAATTATCAGATGTATTTGAGCCGGAGCCACCTAAGAAAGACAATTACTACTACGAAGAAGAAGGTGACTTTGACGCCTTAGAAAAAGCTTACCGTAACGGTGATTTGGACGCAATTGATTCAATCGAAATTGCTACCAGCACACCGCATAACATCAAATACATGTTGACCGAGCGCAACCGTTTGATGGTTCAAAAAGCAGAGGGAATCATGAAATCTCAAACCTTGTTTATCGCTGTAGGTGCTGCGCACTTGCCGGGTAAAGAAGGGATGATTGAAATGTTCCGTGCAAAAGGCTTTACGCTTCGTCCGGTAATGCAAAAAGGCATGGATGATAAGTCGATGCGTAAATTGCAGAAACAACAATCGAAACCGGAATTGGTGCCATTTACTAGTAACGATGGCTTTATCAGCGCGAACTTCCCTGGTGCATACCTCGAGTTTTCTGCTCAGAATGTGGGCATGATATCTTGTCCGGATTTGGTGAACGGAGCTCACATCGAAATTTACCGTCACCCTTACCATGCAAACTTGTTTGGCAACAGCGCCGACTATGTAATGGAGCGTTTGGATAGCTTTATCTATACGGCCATTCCGGGTGAGGTTGAAGGCAAAGAAAAGATTAAAGTGAACGGACACCCTGGTTATGAAATCTACAACCAGACTCGTTCCGGTACCTATGAAAGAAACCAATTGATTGTTTTCCCTAATGAGATCATCATTGTGAAGTTAGGAGGAACCAAGAAATACGTTAAAGGAAAAGACGGTAAGGCCTTCTTCAAGAGCCTAAGCTTTGCAGACCGTACTCAAAAAGAAGGTAAAGTAAGATTGGAAGCAGCTCAGTTGGAAGCAAAGTTTCCTGCAGCTCCGTGGACCAGCACCGTGATTGGTGGAGGCTACGGTGAAAACACATACCTCTACAACAAAGATGTAAAGTCGAATTCTTATATACTGATGGCGCGTGAAATCATCGACATCGATGATTATACTCCGGATACCACACAATTACGTTTCGCATTAACCAGCTTCCGTTATACCAACGAGTTCAAATTTGTAAGTGCTTCATACGACAATGTACTCGGTCGCAAGGCCTTGACGTGGGAATGCAAAACCAAAGACGAAGAAACGGTTAAAGCCAGAGCCTTCTGGAGAGGCAGAAGCATCGTGATTCAAGCTGTGATTGTAAGAGCAGATGGCGAAGAAGTAACGGCATTCTGGAACAGTGTAGGCGCTTCGCCTGAGTCAAGCAAAGAATACCGTATGGTTTCAGATACCGTATTGTGTGCTAACTACAAAACCATCGATACTTCAAGTATACGCGTGGGGTATTTGAATTACCTGTTAGGTAACGATTGGTTAGAAGGCGGTTCTAGAAACAATACCATTGATGGCCATTTTGGTGCAAGCGATATCAGCGTTCGTTTGTCGCACCCATCCCGTTACGGTAATCCATTCGATAGCACCTACTTCTACGACGAAGAATCTGATTTCTATGGTGTAGATACACTTGACAGAATCACCTTCCGTTCGCCGGTTACAAGAACGGGCAAATACAGAGTGAAAGATTTGATGATAAGCGATACCGGTTCTGTTTTCTGGAGCTTTAAACGCCTCTACTGGACGCCAACTGGTATGTACAGAATCACTACTGTTATTGATTCAAGCGCTACAGATTTCACCTTCTTCAATACCTTCCTTGAAAGCTTCCAGCCTTGGGATACAGTATTGTACAATAACAAACACAAAGAAGGTCGTTTGGCATTCTTCGAAGACATGGCCACTCAAGATACCACCATCATGGACAAAGCCATGGATGCCATCAACAGCATCAAGTTTAAAGACGAGGATGCTCCACGTTTGTTAGCGATGTTGGACACCTGTGTTTCAAACAAGAACTACCGCGTTAAGTTGAGAAAGAACATCGCAGACTTAGAACATAAGGGTGTATTGAATTTCTATACGCAGAAGTTCTATGCTGCGGGTGACACCACCAGCATGCAGTTGCAAAGTTTGGAATACATCTTTGAACAAGAGAACAGAGCGGCCTTGGATACAGGTAAGCGCCTTTTATTGAAGCATACGCCGGTTCCTCAAAGCTCTTATAAACTAAATGATATCTTCTATACCTTGGATGATAGTATGGAGTTGACGCAACGTTTGCTTCCTGATCTTTTAGACTTGACCGATATTGATGAGTACAAGTCGAAAGTATACGAGCTTCTTGCCGACTTTGCCGATAGCGGTTTCGCTAAACCGGGTAAAAACGAATACCCAATGGATCGCTTGATCCGCGATGCGAAAAACGAATTGAAGAAAGCCAATAGCTCGGGTAAATCAGGCTCAGGTAGCTATTACGGAGGTTACTCCAGCGGCAGCAGCAAAGACTCTAAGATCTCTTACGACCTCAGAAAACTCTTGCATGCCATGTATCCTTTCCGCAATACCAATTCTGAAGTGAAAGACTTCTATGCTAAAGCGAGAGAATCAGAAGCAGGCGGAATGCGCATTGAACTTTTGAAACTTCAATTTGCCGTTGACTCATCAGTTGATACTTCATTGGTAAATAAGATGGCTGAGAAAGAAGATACCCGTTACTCGGTTTACGAGTGGATGTACAAAGTAGGAAAGCAGGATTTATTCCCTAAAGCCTACTTGTCTAATGATTCCATGATCAAATCCATTATCAAAGACCAGGACTACGGTTTGTATAGCTACGACAAAGACTCTGTTGTGAGTTTGACTTATGACAGTATCGAGTTGCGCAATACCACAGGTTTAGTTCACTACTTTAAGATTTATAAAAACTCTTCTAAGAAATACGAATACGGTGCATTGATCTTGTTGCCTGGAGAAGGTCAAGAACTTACCGATCGTATGAAGGTGATTGTAGGTTTAGGAGAGGTGAAAGAAGACGATAAGCAAGCAGAGAAGTTCTCTGAGATTTCAGAGAAGATTGCCATTGAATACTACGAGGGTGTTAAGAAGTCGTATGGCTTTATGAACAACCTGAACTTCGACTTAGGAAACATTAGCTTTAACTAAGTCTTTTCATAAGATAAGCATGAGGCCATTCGGGAAACCGGATGGCTTTCTTTTTTAGCGATGAAATGGAATTTTAGCATCTGCTTGAAATTCATTCAATTCATTCGGTTAAACGCTTGATAATATAATTTTTCAAATTACCTTTGCAGCCTTCGTAAAGGAGGACTATCATTTGACAGAACAAAACAACAACCTAACAGAACAACCAGAAGTTGAAAACACAACGGCTGCAGTTGTAGAGGGAGCAAAAGAAACTAAGAAGAAAAAATCTTCTTCTGCTTCTTCACAAATCGAACCTCCTGCGTTCGATTGGTCTATGGACGACCAAGGTTTCGGTAACTACACCGAAAACGAAAAAACTGAACTCGCTAAACTCTACGAGGGTACCCTCAGCGAGATCACAGAGAACGAACTTGTTAAAGGTACTGTAGTATCTATCACAGACAAAGACGTAGTTCTTAACATCGGATTTAAATCCGACGGCCTTATCCCACGCACTGAATTCCGCGACATGCCGGAAATGAAAATCGGTAGCGAGGTTGAGGTTATGATCGAGTCTAAAGAAGACAAAAACGGTCAGTTAGTTCTTTCACGCAAAAAAGCGATCTCTGAAAGAGCTTGGGAAAACATTGTGGAGGCTAACGAAAACGACACTATCGTGGAAGGTTACGTGAAGTCCAGAACCAAAGGCGGTCTCGTAGTAGACGTTATGGGTATGGATGCCTTCTTGCCTGGTTCACAAATTGACATTAAGCCAATTCGTGATTACGACGTTTACGTTGGACAAACCATGCAATTTAAAGTGGTTAAAATCAACCAAGTTTTCAAAAACGTGGTGATTTCACACAAAGCGCTTATCGAAGACGATATCGAAGCTCAGAAATCAGACATCCTCTCCAAATTGGAGAAAGGTCAAGTATTGGAAGGTGTTGTGAAAAACATGACTTCTTTCGGTGTGTTTATCGACCTTGGTGGACTCGACGGTTTGCTTCACATTACCGATATCTCTTGGGGACGTATCAACCATCCAGAAGAAGTATTGCAGCTTGATCAAAAGATCAACGTTGTTGTGCTTGACTTCGACGATGACAAAAAACGTATCTCTCTCGGCTTGAAACAGCTTCAATCTCATCCTTGGGATAGCTTGCCAGCCGGTATCGAAGTAGGTGCTAAAGTAAAAGGTAAAATCGTTACTGTTGCTGATTACGGTGCCTTCTTGGAAATCGCTCCAGGTGTTGAAGGTTTGATCCACGTTTCTGAAATGAGCTGGTCACAGCACTTGAGAAACCCTCAAGATTTCATGAAAGTAGGAGACGAAATCGAAGCAGTTATCTTGACTTTGGATGCTGATGAGCGTAAAATGTCTTTGGGCATTAAACAACTTTATCCAGATCCATGGGTTAGCATCGAAGAGAAATACGGTGTTGGAACTCGCCATACAGGTGTTGTTCGTAACCTTACCAACTACGGTCTATTCGTAGAATTGGAAGAAGGAGTTGATGGTTTGGTTCACGTTTCTGACTTGAGCTGGAGCAAAAAAATCAAACACCCTTCTGAATTCGTGAAGAAAGACCAAGAATTGGAAGTATTGGTTCTTGAAGTAGACAAAGAAAACCGTCGTTTGAGCTTAGGCCACAAACAATTGGAAGAAAACCCTTGGGATACTTTCGAAGACCTCTTCCCGGTTGACTCTGAGCATGAAGGAACTGTATTGAAAATTGCTGATAAAGGAGCTACTGTTGCGCTTCCTTACGGTGTTGAAGGTTATGCCCCAACTCGTCAGTTGAAGAAAGAAGACGGAAGCAACGCGAAAGAAGACGAAGTACTTGCTTTCCGTGTAATCGAATTCAGCAAAGAAAACAGAAGAATCACTGTTTCTCATACAGCAGTTTGGAAAGAAGACGAGCGCGTTTCTGCTAAAGAAGCCAAGAAAGACGCAAAAGCTTCTGCTTCTAAAGCGGTTAAGAAGATGAACCAGAACGTTGAAAAAGACACCCTAGGTGACTTGGACGCTCTGACAGCTTTGAAAGCGCAAATGGAATCTGCTGAACAGAAAACTACTGCTAAGAAGAAAGCTGCTCCTAAGAAAGCTGCTCCTAAGAAAGCAGAAGAAACCAAAGCAGAAGATTCAGCTGAGGAAACAAAAACTGAAGAATAATAGCTTCTTGAATTATAGAAAATCCCATCTTTGATGGGATTTTTTTTTGCCCCTAAGAGAATGATATGAAGTATTGGCTAGTGAAGTCTGAACCCTTTAAGTATTCGTGGACTAAGTTCTTGGAAGATGGAAGAACCTTTTGGGATGGTGTTCGAAACTACCAAGCACGAAATAACCTCAAAGAAATGAAAGTGGGAGACCAGGTTCTGTTCTACCACAGCAATGAAGGCAAAGAGGTAGTGGGTTTGGCCAAAGTGGTAAAGGAGTTTTATCAAGATCCAACTACAGACGATGATCGTTGGGTAGTGGTGGATATTGCTCCTGTGGAAACCTTTAAAAATCCCGTAAGTTTGGAAACCATAAAAAACGACGAATCTTTGCAGAACATTGGACTTGTGCGCCAAGGCCGCTTGTCGGTAATGGATCTCAAAGTTGAAGAGTTTGATAAGATTTTGGAATTAGCTTCAAAATAGCGTGGAACCAAGAAAAATGATTGATGCTGACCGAATGGCGGTCATGATACAAAGGCTTGCTTACCAATTGGTGGAGAACTACGATAACTTCAATGATGTGGTGGTTATTGGACTTCAACCGAGAGGTACCGTCTTAGCGAAAAGATTACATACCCTCATTCAAGAGATTGCAGGCAATACTTCCATTCCATTTGGAGAACTCGATGTAACATTTTACCGAGACGACTTCAGAAGAAGTGAGGAGCCTTTGACTCCCAATACCAATAGCATTGAGTTTTTAATTGAAAACAAGAAGGTCATTTTGGTCGACGATGTGCTCTATACCGGGCGCTCTATTCGTGCGGCCTTGGATGCCCTTACAGCTTACGGTCGTCCGGCAAAAGTGGAATTGGCCGTATTGATTGATAGAAGATATGCTCGTGAACTTCCCATCGAACCGGATTATACCGGTGAAGCGGTAGATACGAGAGCACACGATAAAGTGAAGGTGCAATGGTCTGAAAAAGACAACGAAGATTGTGTATGGCTTTTAACGGTTGATGTAAAAAAATGAGTTCACTGAGTACCCGTCACCTCCTAGGAATTAAACAAATTAATGAAGCTGATATTCAGCGAATCTTTGAAACCGCCGATAATTTCAAAGCGGTTATTAACCGTCCCATTAAAAAAGTTCCTTCACTTAGGGATATCACCATCGCTAACCTCTTCTTTGAAAACTCTACCAGAACAAGAGTTTCCTTTGAACTGGCTGAAAAGCGATTGAGTGCCGATGTGGTGAACTTCTCAAGTTCTTCTTCTTCCGTTTCAAAAGGAGAGACCTTAATCGATACGGTAAAGAATATTCTATCCATGAAAGTGGATATGGTGGTGATGCGTCACCCGAAACCTGGCGCACATATCTTCTTGAGCAAACACATCGATGCTCAAATCATCAATGCCGGAGACGGAACCCATGAACATCCTACACAAGCGCTATTGGATGCATTTTCCATCAGGGAAAAACTGGGTGATGTGGCCGGAAAGAAAATTGTGATTGTGGGAGATATCTTACACAGTCGAGTAGCATTGTCTAATATCCTCTGCT
This sequence comes from Bacteroidota bacterium, assembly GCA_006226545.1. Taxonomy (GTDB): domain Bacteria; phylum Bacteroidota; class Bacteroidia; order UBA8524; family UBA8524; genus M1806. The sequence goes on from SBGR01000038.1 coordinate 65,790, forward strand.
TGCAAAGACTTGGAGCAGAAGTGATGGTTTGTGGCCCAACTACGTTAATCCCAAAATACATTGATCAACTCGGTGTGAAAGTAGAACATAACCTGGATAAAGCGTTGGCTTGGTGTGATGTAGCGAATATGCTGCGCATCCAGTTAGAACGTCAAGACATTAAATACTTCCCTTCGCTCAGAGAATACAGCGTGCAATACGGCCTAGACATGGAGCGTCTGAATCGCTTAGATAAACAAATCACCATCATGCACCCGGGCCCAATCAACCGCGGCGTGGAGATTAGCAGTGATGTGGCCGACTCAGAACATTCCATAATCCTGCAACAGGTAGAAAATGGAGTAGCGGTGCGGATGGCTGTACTTTACTTACTGGCCGGACAGGTTGGCTGATTATTGAGTCAACACCTACGGCCTTCCAAAAGACACCTTACGCGTAATGCTTTAGAATTGCGAATTTGATTTCGGCCTAGAATATCCTTCTAGAATATGATTCTGGGGCACTAGACTCCAGCGCTTTCTTCATTCTTTTTCCTATTTTCGCCCCAATGGAAACGGTAGTCAGCGGTATTCGATCAACAGGTAATTTACACCTTGGCAATTATTTCGGTGCATTGAAGAATTTCATTCAAATGCAGAATGAACACAATTGCTATTTCTTCATCGCTGATTTACACTCGCTAACCACACACCCTACACCGGGCGATTTACATAAAAGTGTTCGTACGGTTTTGGTAGAATACCTCGCAGCCGGATTGGATCCGGAGAAATGCACGCTGTACATTCAAAGTGATATTCCTGAGATATCTGAACTTTACCTATTCCTTAACATGAATGCTTACCTCGGCGAATTGGAACGCGTGGCTTCATTCAAGGAGAAAGTAAGGTCTCAACCCAATAACGTGAATGCCGGTTTATTGACGTACCCTGTACTCATGACCGCCGATATTATCATTCACAAAGCGAGTAAAGTACCGGTGGGTAAAGACCAAGAACAGCATTTGGAGATGGCGCGTAACTTCGGTAATCGCTTTAACCGCATGTACGACGTGGAATACTTCCCTGAACCTTATGCATTCAACTTCGGTAAAGAATTGATCAAGGTTCCCGGTTTGGATGGCAAAGGCAAGATGAGCAAGTCGGCTGGTGAAAATACCGCCATCTTCTTATCGGATGAGCCGGAAGTGATTCTTAAGAAAATTAAAAAGGCCGTTACCGATATGACGCCGGAACAAGCCAACTCACCTAAACCCGATTCCATTCAAAACCTATTCGACTTGATGTCCTTGGTTTCTGCATCGGATACCATAGCTCATTTTGAAGAAACTTGGAACAACTGCAGTATTCGCTACGGTGATATGAAAAAACAATTGGCGGAAGACATGAATACCTTCATCACGCCAATTCGTGAGCGTATCAAAGAAGTGGATGCCGATAAAGATTTTATCGCTAAAGCAGTGAAGATTGGTGAAGAAAAGGCCCGCGCTAGTGCTTCAAAAACCATCCAGGAAGTCAAAGAGATTATTGGCTTCAGAAAACTCTACTAATTCGCTTTTTATTTTCTGATTTCTCAAACCAATTCCTGTGGCTAAGTGTTGTTTAGCTAGCAGGATATGAAAGCAGAAAAAGCATCAATCAGAAAAGCCTATACCCAATTTGTATTGGAAAATGGCCAGGCTCCGGCCTCTGTTTACCGTTTTTGTCGGGATTTGGAATTGGAAGAGGCAGAATTCTATTCGCTCTACAGTTCTTTTCAGGCCATCGATCAAGATATCATTATTCATCATTTCACAGAAGTAATTGAGCTTTTGGAAAAGGATGAGGCCTATCAGGCTTATTCAGCCAGAGAAAAGTATACGGCCTTTTTATATGCTTGGGTAGAACACTCGCTTCTGCATAGAAGTCTTTTCCTGCTTTGGCAGAATCAAGAAAACAATCCATTCGCAAAAGGCTCCTATATGAAAGCTCTTAAGACAAGCTTTGAGAATTGGACGGAAGGCGTTTTGTCTGAAGCAATGGATAACAGGGAAACCATTCGAAGGCCCTTCCTTAGCGAAAAATATCCGGAGGCTCTCTTCCTTCAATTTGTATGGGTACATCAATTTTGGCTTAAAGACACCAGTCCTGCTTTTGAAAAGACAGATGCGGCCATTGAAAAATCAGTGCGTTTGGCTTTTGACTTAATGGGAGAAGGGGTACTTGATTCGGCTATGGACCTTGGTAAGTTTCTATTTCAGCAAGTCAAAGGATGAAATACCAAGAGAAGATCACCACCTCTAAAACAGGCAGAACACTCAAGTTTTTAGGTACCGGTGCCAAGATTGGGGGCAATTACCTGAAACATTATGCTAAAAAAGCCTTGAATCCGGCTTTGGACTCGGCTGAATTACATGAAGCCAATGCCGGCGACATCTATTCAAGCCTGAGTGAGTTAAAAGGGAGCGCCCTGAAGGTTGCGCAAATGTTGAGCATGGACAGAGGCATTTTACCCGCAGCTTATGCCGATAAATTTGCGCTGAGTCAATACATGGCTCCGCCCTTATCAGCTCCATTGGTGGTTAGGATATTCAAGAAGGAAATTGGAAAATCACCACAAGAACTGTTTGATGCCTTTGCGTCCAATGCAAAAAATGCAGCATCGATCGGACAAGTTCATCAAGCAAAATTGGGTGATAAAACCTTGGCCATCAAGATTCAATATCCTGGGGTAGCGGATAGTATTCAATCAGATTTACGGTTGGTGAGGCCTGTGGCTTTGCGCATGTTTAACTTATCTGACAAAGATTTGGATAAGTACATGGAAGAGGTGGAGGGAAAGCTATTGGAGGAGACAGACTATAAATTAGAATTGAAGCGCGGACAAGACATTGCGCGCGCTTGCAGTGGAATAGAAGGATTACGATTTCCGGAATACTATCCTGCATTGTCAGGGCAGCGAATTCTGACCATGGACTGGATGGAAGGTGAGCACCTGAATGAATTTTTAGCGAAGAACCCTTCGCAAGAGTTGAGGAATACCTTAGGTCAAAGACTTTGGGATTTCTACCAATTCCAAGTGCATCAATTGAAGACAGTTCATGCTGATCCACATCCGGGGAATTTCTTGTTTCAAGAAGATGGAACCCTGGGAATCATTGATTTTGGATGCATCAAAGAGATCCCTAGAGATTTCTACTTCGATTATTTCGGACTAATTCTTCCTGAGGTGCAATCGAAAACATACTTATTGGAAGGCTTAATGGAACGCATTGAAATGCTTTATTCCTATGATAGTGATGAAAAAAGAGGTGTCTTTATCCAAGCTTTTGGTAGAATGACTGAATTGCTTTCCAGGCCTTTTGCTACGGATTATTTTGACTTTAGCGACAAGGCCTATATTGAACAAATCTACTCCATGGGAGAGGAGATTAGCCAGATTCCGGAAATCAGAGATACCCGAGACGGCCGAGGATCCAAACACATGCTTTATATCAACCGCACCTATTTCGGACTCTACAGTCTATTGCATAGTCTAGGAGCCAAAGTGAAAACGGGCTTAGACGATTGGAAAAATGAAGTAAAGGAAAAGTTGAATTCGCTTAACGAACAGCCTTAGCAGGCAAGTCCATCAATAAGAATTTACAGTCGGTATTGGCTTCGAGGAGAAGTTTTTCTGCTTTCTTTAAACAGATGGAATCTTTCGCTTCAAGGTGATTTTCTCCAACCTGCATACTTCCTTCCATCACAAACACAAATTGGAAATTTTCTGGGTCATCGCTCAAGAAGGAAATGGTTTTGCCCGATTCTAAATTAGATTGGTAAACGTAGGCTTCTTGTTTGATGGCAAAAGAACTGTCAACCCCATTTGGAGAAGCGATACATTGCAAGGCATTTAAGGAACCGGCAGGTTTAAAGTGCTTAACGCCGTGTTTAGGTTTGCTTTCTTTTTCGCGAGGAGAAAGGTAAAACTGAATAAACGACATCTCTTCTGTTTTGCTGTTGTTTCGCTCAGCATGTACCACACCTGAACCTGAGCTCAAATAGAAGATTTCATTTTCGCCTACGATGATTGGCTTTTTTCCTTCCGATTCTACACGCATTTCGCCGGTTAATACCAAGGTAAGAACCTCCATGTTCTTGTGTTCATGTTCAGTAAATCCGGCATTGCCGCTGACTACTTCCTCGTTCAATACCCTTAAGGTACCGAATCCCATTCTGGTTGGGTTATAATAGCTCGAATGTGAAAACACATAAGCGCTTTGCAACCAGCTCATTTCAAAACGGGCACGTTCAACATCGGGAATCATCAAGAAAGGTTTTACAGCACTACTCATAGCTTAAATAAGATATTAAAAACAGTCTTTAAGGTTTAAATACGACTTACAAAGGTAAGGATAATGTGTCGATTACAGAAGTTTCCCTGTCGTAGCTTTTTGGATATTCCTTAAAAAATGGGCAATTTGGCGACCATGAAAAAAACCTTGTTGACAGCCCTGCTTGCGGTATGGGGATTTAGTGCGAACGCGGAATATTGGCAGCAGTCTATTGCCTATAAAATGGAAATTAAAATGCAGGCTGAAAAGAATCAGTTCACGGGAAAGCAAGAGGTGAAATACCAGAATAACTCACCTCAAACGCTGAACAAGGTTTATTTTCACTTGTACTTCAATGCGTTTCAACCGAATTCAGAAATGGACATCCGTTCCAGAAGTTTACCGGATCCGGATAGGAGGGTTGGAGATCGCATCCAACATTTGAAACCGGAGGAGCAAGGTTATCAAAGAGTACTTAGCCTGAAACAAAATGGTAAAGCCTTGAACTATGCCGTGCAAGGAACCATCTTGGAAGTGGAGCTGGCTGAGCCAATTAAACCAGGAAAGTCTGTCCGGTTTGAGATGGAATTTGAGGCTCAAGTGCCGCTACAGGTGAGAAGAAGTGGAAGAGACAATGCCGAAGGCGTACGTTTTTCCATGACCCAATGGTACCCTAAAATGGTAGAATACGATGCAGATGGATGGCATACTGATCCTTATATAGGAAGAGAATTTCATGGGGTTTGGGGCGATTTTGACGTAACCATTCACATGGATTCGGCTTATACCATTGGTGCTACCGGACATTTGCAGAACCCTGAGGAAATTGGAAAAGGATATTTACCAGAGGGTAAAAAGTTAAAACGTAAGTCCGGTTCTACGTTGAGTTGGAATTTTAAAGCGTCGAATGTGCACGATTTTGCCTGGGCGGCAGACCCTGATTATGTACACTATACCAAACAAGTTCCCAATGGAGCTACCCTTCACTTCATCTACCAGCCCGATTCATTAACCGATATCTATTGGCCTCAATTAGGCGATTACATGGTAAAGGCCATGCAAGTGATGAACGAGAATTTTGGTGTTTACGCTTACAGCGATTACAGCTTTATTCAAGGTGGCGACGGAGGAATGGAATACCCTATGCTCACATTAATAACTGGCAAACGTAAGCTAGGCAGTCTTGTAGGGGTGAGCGTTCACGAGATGAACCACTCTTGGTTTCAAGGTATGTTGGGTTTTGATGAAAGTCATTATTACTGGATGGACGAAGGATTTACCGAATACAGCGGTGATGTAGTAATGGGTGAATTGTTTGAAAGCAGCAAGAAAGACGCTTTTGTTGGCGCCTACAAAGGATACCTTAGCATTGCAGGTTCAAGCAATGAACAACCTTTGAGTACGCATGCCGACTGGTTTAAAACCAATAAAGCCTATGGTATTGCAGCTTACAATAAGGGAAGTGTTTTTCTTTCTCAACTGAAGTACCTGGTAGGAGATAGCCTATTTAAAGCTTCGATGCTGGAGTTCTTCAATACTTGGAAACACAAACACCCAACAGCACGTGATCTAAAACTCATCTTCGAAAAGAACAGCGGCTTAGAACTAGATTGGTATTTTGAACAATGGATCAATACCACCCATACCATTGATTACGGAATAAGCAGTGTGGTAGAACGAAACGGTGAACTGAGACTTCACCTGAAACGCATTGGCGATATTCCCATGCCACTCGAAGTTGAGGTTTACTTTACCGATGGAACTTCATCGCGTATTCGCATTGCATTGGATGTGATGAGAGACAAATCTACTTCCGGACAATTACCCGATTGGAAGTGGGTAGAACAGAACTACCGTCTCAGTATGAAAATGCCTGATAATAAGTCTGTTAAAGCTATTGTACTCGATCCGGATTCTCGTCTGGCCGATGTAGATAGAGAAAACAACATCATTATTCTCGAATAATTAGCGTGGAGGCCTTGGGGGCTGGTAAAAAATACAGAACTTTGCCCCCGGATTCCCATGTCAGATAAGTTCAAGGACCCTACCGCACCGCTGGTAGTCATCATAGGAGGAGGTTTTGCTGGACTGGAGCTCGCCAAAAAGCTCAGCCACAAAAGATTTCGTGTATACCTACTCGACAAGCACAATTACCATACTTTCCAGCCTTTATTGTACCAAGTAGCCACGGGCGGACTCGGTTCAGATGCCATTGCCTATCCACTGAGAAAGGTGATTGGCCCAATGCCGAATATTGTTTTTCGCATGGCGCAAGTAGAACGCATCGATAAAGCAAAGAAAGAGGTGATCACAGATGTAGGACATTTCCCTTATGATTACTTGGTGATTGCTACAGGCTCCAATACAAATTTCTTTGGCAACCAAAGGTTGGAACAATTGAGCATGCCGCTGAAGAGTATTCCGGAAGCCTTGGACATTCGCTCGTATATTCTGCAAGAGTTTGAAAAAGCCTTGGTCGAACAGAGTGTAACTGAAAAACAGCGCAACCTCAAATTTGTGATTGTTGGCGGTGGTCCAACTGGAGTAGAACTGGCAGGGGCCATGGCAGAGATTAAGCGAAACGTAATCAGCAGTGATTACCGTGAACTCGACAAGGAGTTGATGAATATTCACTTAATCGAGGCGGGGCCGCGTTTGTTGGCCGCCATGACACCCAAATCATCCGAAGCAGCCTTAGGCTTTTTACGGAATATGGGTGTGGATGTTCGTTTGAATACTGCGGTAAAATCTTATGATGGAGTTGAGTTAGAGTTGGAGAACGGTGAGAAGATGAAAACCGATACCGTGATTTGGTCGGCGGGAGTGAAAGGAAATTATTTAGACGGACTTGATGAAGCAACGCGTGTGCGTGGAAACCGAATTCAGGTGGATGAATACAATAAGGTAAAGGGGGAAGAATCCATATTCGCGATTGGAGACGTGGCATCTATGTCGACAGAACAATTCCCGAACGGTCATCCAATGGTAGCTCCGGTAGCAATGCAACAAGCTCAACTTTTAGGTGATAACTTTGTTCGCTTGCAAAAAGGACAAGGTTTAAAGTCTTTTAGGTATACAGACAAAGGCTCTATGGCAACCATTGGGAGGAACAAGGCCGTGGTTGATTTGCCTTGGTTTAGGTTTAAAGGATGGTTTGCTTGGTACGTTTGGATGTTTGTGCACCTGATCATGTTAGTGGGTTTTAGAAATAGATTGATGGTATTTGTGAATTGGGCTTGGAACTATTTCTCTTATGAGCGAGCCATTCGTTTGATTATTCGTCCGTTTAAAAGGAAAGAAGAGGTGGATTCATGATTTCAGAATCATTCTTTTTTGGCGCCTTCATCGCGCTAATCCTGTTTATTCTAATCTTAGACTTGGGCGTGTTCTCCAAAAAGAATCACTCCATTAAGTTTGGTGAGGCTCTAGCTTGGACAGCCGTATGGATATCCTTTGCACTGGGTTTTTATGTGCTGTTGGATAATAAGGCAGAAATGGTTCACGGAATTGAAACCGTTGAGCAATTGCATGCCAAGGTGGCTCAATACAAACATCCCATCGCTTTAACTGGTGATTTTCAGCACGACCTAGAGCTGTACCGCAATAATCTTTCTCTTGAGTACATTACGGGCTACCTGATAGAATACGCCTTAAGCATCGATAATATCTTCGTGATGATCGTGATATTCTCCGCCTTTGGTGTGCGTGAGAAATACTATAAACGCATTCTGTTTTGGGGTGTTTTGGGCGCGTTGATCATGCGCTTCCTGTTTATCTTCTTAGGTGCTAGTTTATTGGCTAGGTTCCATTGGGTGATGTACGTTTTCGGCGGAATACTGTTATTCACCGGTTTTAAAATGCTCATCGCTAAAGATGAAGAAGAGGAAATTGATCCGAGCAAACATCCTGTGGTTCGCTTTTTCTCTAGCTTTTTAAGGGTTTATCCTCGTTTCGTTGGCGGTAATTTCTTCATCAAGCGAAACCGATACGTTTATGTAACGCCATTGTTTATTGCTTTGATGGTGGTGGAGTTTACCGACGTGATTTTTGCCTTCGACTCAGTTCCGGCCATCTTCTCGGTAACCAAAGATCCGTATATCGTATTCTTCTCGAACATCTTTGCCATCATGGGGCTGCGTTCGCTGTTCTTCTTGTTGACCAATATCATGCACTTGTTCCATTACCTGAAATACGGCTTGGGCGTGTTGATGCTCTTCATTGGGGTGAAGATGATGTTCCATGAAATGATGTTGGAGCTTGGGTTTGAGACCCGTCATTCGCTTTATACCATCCTCGGTATCTTGTTGACGAGCATAGTTGCCTCGCTGCTTTTCCCTAAAGCCAAGTCTGAATCTGTGCAAGCATAGCCTTGATGTCTTGATCTTGCATGCATTTGAAATGTCCTTTCGGGCATTCGGCATAACCTATTTTACTGCAAGGTCTGCATTTCAGGTTCTTTACTTCAAAAAACGCCGACTTCCCTTTTTGTGCTGAATGACTTGGATAGAAAGGGTACATACCAAATTCAGGAACGGTATTGCCCCAAACGCTGATAATCGGAACATCCAAGGCCGCTCCAATGTGCATCATGCCTGTATCGTGGGTAATCAGTCCTAAGCTTTGTTGAGCGATATAAGCAGAATCAGCTAGCGATGCTTTTCCGCAATAGGATAGCAGGTCGGGTTTGGAAATACTATTTAAAAGTTCATCACTAACAGGCACATCTTCTGGTCCGCCAAGTAAAACAACAGGAGCCTGAATTCCTTCAATCAATTCTTTCAGTTTAAGCGTAGGGAGCTTTTTGGTAGCATGTTGTCCGCCGATGGCTATACTTATATATTGTTCGAAAGGCAAATCCGGTTTGGCGTGTTCTGTAGGGAAGAAGTAGTCAAGCCCTTTACCATCGTATTGCAGGTTTAAATCCGCTCCTGTTTCCATATATCGATTTACAATATGTGTGTCGGGCAGCCTATTCCACTTCAGGTTCACTAAGAGCCATTTCTCTAGGTTGAGTTTGTTGAAAGCCTTACCCGGGATTTGAAGGGAAGAAGTGAGTCGCTTACTTCTCAGGTTATGGTGCAAGTCTATATAATAGGTATAGCCAGCTTCTTTGATTTCGGTTTGAAAGCTTTTAAAGTCTTGATCCAATCCGTGAATGGAATTGACGTACGGGTTGGCTTGCAGAAGTGAGCCAAACTGTTTTTTGGTGGCAAAGCCGATATGGGCATCGGGATACTGCTCTCGGATAGCACGAATAACCGGTGTGGTTAAGATGATATCGCCTATGGAGCTAAACCGAATAATTAAAATGCGCTGTGCCATCGCTCGCGAAAATAAGCGATTCTGAAACGAGAGTCGCTTTTCGCCAGGTATATATAATAGGTAGGATGCGATTTTCCAGATTAGGTATGCAGAGTAGCGAAGCCATGCAGCGTGAATTTGGTCTTCAACCAGGTATTGTATTTAAGGTATCAGGCAGGTTTAGCGATGGATTTACTTTTCTAAGGAAGGATATGTTTGGAACTTGTTTCTTGGTTTTTGGCTCTTGGAACTTGGTTCTTGGCTTTTGGAACTTGGTTCTTGGCTTTTGGAACTTGGATCTTGGAACTTGGCTTTTGGAACTTGGATCTTGGAACTTGGCTTTTGGAACTTGGTTCTTGGAACTTGGTTCTTGTTTCTTGGAACTTGGCTTTTGGAACTTGGTTCTTGGAACTTGTTTCTTGGTTTTTGGTTCTTGGAACTTGGCTTTTGGTTCTTTGCTTTTGGAACCCCCTAACTTCACACTTAAAACCTAAAACTTAAAGCCTGTACTTCAACCCGCCGTAACTTCTCCGCTTTTTACCGCCTCATTTATTTCGATCCAAAGGACTGTCGCATCATCTATAAACTGTCCAAAAACAACGGTTCGCGTTGTGCCATCGGGTTGTGGGTAGTTGTGGATGGCTGCAATTCTGAATTTCATGCGCTGAAAACTGCAGGGCAAACGTCTCGAATCTATATCGCCTGTGAAGTACCATTTGTAAAAGCCTTCGCCTGTTTCTTTATTATAGGTAGCGGTGCTATCCGGAAATCGGGTCTTAATTAGGATGTCGACATGGGCATATTCGAAGTTTTCTCCGGTACATGGACCTAAAGTAAGGCTGTCGCCAACGGTCAATTGTACTTCTTTTACTTGTGCATTTGCCGGTTTTACGAAAGAAAAGAGGGCAATGCCGAATCCGATTAGTAAGGTTGTATAGCGCATCGTTAAGAATAGACAACAAATATACCTGAAACGCAGCTTAAATATTCAGGTTGGTTTTCAGTCGTTTAGTGATTTAGTCAGGAAAAGTTTGAGCAAGTACTGGCGCATATGGATTTTTTGTCTACTTTTGCATCCCCGTTCGGAAATGAGGTAGAGAGGAAAAGAGGGGTTAAGGTTCTGAACGAGGTTAAAAGTGAAATAAGTTCT
>SBGR01000001.1 GCA_006226545.1 Bacteroidota bacterium
TTCGTCGAGAACCTTATACCTAACAATGGGAAAGACCTATTATTTCAAAGCCCTGCTCTGTGCTTTTCTCTTTGGCACTTCTTTCACCGGCTCGGCTCAAATTCACTCCTTAAGTTTAAAAAGCGAGGGGGAGATGCCCCTGGATTTTCGGCAGCGGTTTAAAGACCGATACGATCAAAACCTGAATGAAACATCATTTTCAAACGATTACGGAAAAAGAGACAAAGAGGCCTTTGTATCCCTAGCAACCTATGCTGTAGAATTGTATATCGGCAGTGGGAAACTTTGTTTCGGCGACCCATTGACGAATTACTGCGACAGCATACTTAAGCTGGTACTTCGAGATCAGGACAGTATTTCATCAAAGATTCGTGTTTATACCTTGCGAAGTAATGATGTGAACGCCTTTTCCACTCATCAAGGCGTAATTGTAATTAGCACCGGACTCATAGCTCGACTAGAAAATGAAGCTCAACTTGCCTTTGTATTGGCCCACGAAGCTGCGCATTACTTAAAAAAACACAGCTTGGAGAGCTTTGAATATGCTATTGATTCTCTTTTAAAAAAACGTGGATTAAGTATGGAAGACCGGCTGCTTGCACGATTAAAAAGAAGCAGAGAAGATGAATGGGAAGCGGATGAATTTGCCATTGCACAGGTTAAGCAAGCCAAGTATAATCCCAACCAAATTGCTCCTCTTTTCGATATTCTAAAGAAAGCCTCAATTCCCATTGATGATCCAGCCTTTCCTTATGATGAGATAGAAGACAGCAATTTTAAGTTCCGTCCTAAAGAATCAAAAGGCAAAGTTGTTTCCGATTTGGGGCATAAGTTGGAATTCAAACGCGATTTTCGAGTAGAAACCATCAATCAATCCAAGTCGGAAAACGAAACAATAGATACGGCCAACTATAGTACTCATCCTGAAATTGACCTTCGGAAGGAAAACTTTAATAAAGCCTTCCCAATAAAAAATCAAAACGCGTCAGCCTTAGAATTACCATCTAGAGACTTTCTACTTGTTCGACTAATTGCACGTCGGGATGCTTTGTACAATTACATTATGGACGGCGAATACTTCGATGCTTGGTCTTTAAGCGATTTACTACAAATCGACTCATTGATGGGTGTCGGTAAAGAATACGAATACTGCAAGATATACGCCCTCTATAAGATTGGTTTAGCAGGAAAAAAGCAGTTTGAGTTAGCAGAGGGAGAAATGCCCGATTTTTCAATAACCGGCAAGTATGAGATTGCAATTCGACGTCTGAATTCTAACGTGTTACAGAGTTTAATTTGCCGAGAGACCTGGAAACTTTTTCAAAAAGATACAAGCGATGCTCTAAAAGCACTTATCTCCGATGGGCTAATTGAACATACGCGCAACTATTTTGAGGATCAGATAATAAGAGATGACTCCCTTTTGAAAGCTGATGTCACGCCTTCAGGCGCAAAAGAAGCCTTGAAGATTTACTTTGCCGCTAGTCAATTCGACAATCTTAAGCATCGCCTTCAGCAAAAATCCGCAGTGGTTTCGGAACCTGAATCTTCCGCTATCCAAGCTAGGCCTGTTGTCCACAAAATGCTGGTAATTAGTCCAAGAATTATCAATCTGGATTTCACCAAAAATCCCATTAGACAAATTCACGATGCCTATAAAATGCAGGGAGAGATTGAAGAAATGATTATGACATCTGCTTCCGATTTAGGCATTCAAGCAGAGAGCTTGCATTTCTCTCCAGAAGACACCAATGCAGTGGCTAAGTACAATCATTTTGCTGCTTTAATTGATTGGTATTATTTCCAAGCTTCAGATAGCTTAGGATATCCCTTGACTCAAGCAAACATGAAGGAAATTGCCAACTATTATGGCACCGATTATTTTAACTTTAATCTGAACATTCAACTCAAATACAAACGTCGATTTAATCCTAACCTCTTTGTATTAGCGATATTGATCCCTCCCTATGCACCATTCTACACTCACTGGCAATTGACTCCATATAAAGCCTATTTACTTTATAACTCAACACATAATATTCGAACCGGAAACTTAGAATATGAATACTTGAATAATATGCGGAATAAGTATGGCAAACTGAGAATTAATGCCCATATCTATAATTCACTAAACCAAATTAAGCCATGAGATCAAAAGTTATACTGACAATACTTGTTCTCTTCTTTACTTCCACAATAACTGCCCAAAACGTCAAGCGTGTTTCAGGCTATTTTGGTCATAAGAATTTACTTTTTGGAGGCATTGAAGGTTCTACATCCGAACATCCCAAAGTTGCTGACCCATCCAAAGCTTACATACCGATGAATATCAATTTGGTTCTTGGTATAAAGAGGGTTATAAGCAATAAGAAATCTCTCGCCTTGCGCGTTGCTTACGCTAGCACTTCCTCTTCTCACGGCATAGAAATACTATCCAACGATGTGTCATGGCAGGAAAATGGAAATACATACTTAGCTAACTATTCAAACGGAAGACCTGAAATAAAAATCTTTTCTGCCGGAATTGAATATAACTATTTCCTGGCTCGGTATGGCTCCTTAAGTCCTTTTGGATTGTACTTTGGAATAGGCGCAAATTACCATTATAACCGGTTTAACCTTGACCGTGTCAAAGTATTTGCCACTGCAACAAATGCCAATAACTTGTACCTTACCGAAACCTATTCATTGGCAGGAAAAAGTTCTTATTCTCATATGCCGGAAATATTTGTGCGCTATGGCAAAGTATTTCCCTTGAATAAGCAGCTCCTATTAGATGTTTATGCCAAAGCGGGATTTTTAATTTCAAACACCAATCCTCAGCTGAATGGAACTAAATCCGATTTAATCATGGAGGCCGCAGTGGCCTCACAAAATTTCCGGCTGACAACTATGAATATTATTAATGTCGGTATTCGATTAAACATCGCACTTTAAGTATCATAGCCAAGTCTACAATTAAATTATCTTCGTCGAGAACCTTATACCTAACAATGGGAAAGACCTATTATTTCAAAGCCCTGCTCTGTGCTTTTCTCTTTGGCACTTCTTTCACCGGCTCGG
>SBGR01000082.1 GCA_006226545.1 Bacteroidota bacterium
TAGGGAGTGAAGGTATAGTGTACAAATCGGCCGATGGAAGGGCCGCCGTTGCTGATTGAGGCGTAGGTAGCGACACGGGCACCGCTGAAGCCGGCATGCAAGCCGAAGCCCAGCCATTTATTGGCTGCTTCAATCCGAGCCATACCCACCAAACCGTAGCCGCCGTATTTCACTTTATCGCTAGACCCAAAGAAGTTTTGTTCTTTCCCGGTGCTTGTATTTAAGCCTTCTATTTCGATAATGGGTTTGGTGAAGATCACGCTAGGTCCACCTAAGAATGCATAGGAGAAGGTTTTGTTCATGGCTTTTTTCCAACCGACGTAAAATACCTCTTCGCTTCGTCCCCAAGCCAAACGGTATTTATAGCCACTCACATCCGGGCGCGTTTCCATCTTGAGATGCAAAGAGAAAAGTCCCAATAGGAGTCCTTTTTCTTTGTGTTCAGCCTCAAAACCAATGGGAATATTGGAGGGATCAAACCACCATTCAGGCCCGTTGAGGTATCCGCCATTTGAATTATAAGCCTTGAGTGATGAACCGGGTAAGATAGCGGAATAACCCTCGCTTTTCAATACGATATCGCTAGAAGGACAATAGCCGTTCACGCTGGATGCTGAGCCTGTATAGAGTGAAAAAATCCAGGTTTTGGTGTCTTGGGAATAGCCTCGACTGAAAATCAAACAAGCCAGAATAGCGAAAAGGCATCGGTTCATACGGGAAGATAGGGACATTAGACCATAGTCCATTGACCATAGACCATAGAGGCTCTGTTATACGCCGTGGTTGTTATGAATATTTTGAAGTTCTCCAGATAGGTGTTAGGCCCTCTATGATGAAGAGATGAAGAGATGAGGAGGTGAAGTGAATTCAATTTTCAATTGTACAAAATCAGCAGCACTGGAATTCATTCCAGTGAACGCCTCGGCATTGAATCACTATAAACTAGACCATAGCCGGGGCATTGCCGCTCTGCTAGCATAGCTTCGGAGTGAATAACCACAGAGTTCGGGGAGTTTTTCACGGAGGACACAGAGCGTTTCGCAATCAACTTTTAAAATCAACAATCAGAAATCAAAAATCCTAAATGAGGCATTCATAATTCACAATTCAAAACTCATAATTATTCTCCCCGAAACCTCTTGGCTCTATGCTCTTCGCCCTTTGACTCAGAGCTTGTCCGTGACAATTTTATAGGTTGGGTCTTCCAGCACATTCACCTCTATCATGCCTTCGGCATTTTTAAGCAGCTGTCTGCAGTCTTCGCTCAGGTGTTTGAGTTGAACCGTTTTACCTTGCTTTTGGTAGCGTTCAGTGATGCGGTTTAATGCCTCTATAGCGGACATATCCACCACGCGCGATTCTTGGAAGTCGATGATGATATGTTTCGGGTCGTTTAGTGTATCAAACTTTTCATTGAAAGCCGTTACTGAACCAAAGAATAGCGGACCGTAAATCTCATAATGCTTCACGCCATTTTCATCCACAAACTTGCGTGCACGAATGCGTTTGGCATTGTCCCACGCGAATACCAATGCAGCGATGATCACACCTACAATTACAGCTACCGCCAAGTTGTGCAAAACAGCGGTCACCAAGGTTACCATCAGCATCACAAACACATCTGATTTCGGCATGCGTCGGAATACCTTAAAGCTGGCCCATTCAAAGGTTCCTACCGATACCATGATCATTAGTCCGGTGAGGGCCGCCATGGGTACCATCTCAATTAGCGATGAGCCAAACATGACGAAGAAGAGCAACATCACGGAGGCGATGATACCGGAGAGTCGGGCGCGGGCACCGTTGGAAACGTTGATCAAACTCTGGCCAATCATGGCGCATCCACCCATGCCGGAGAAGAATCCGGAAAGGATATTAGCGGTTCCTTGAGCGATGGCTTCTTTGTTACCACGGCCGCGGGTTTCGGTCAGTTCGTCTACAATATTTAAAGTGAGTAAACTTTCAATCAAACCAACCCCGGCTACAATAGCAGCATAGGGAAAGATGAGCTGAAGCGTGGCCATTTCAAAAGGAATAGCGGGAATATGAAATGGAGGGAATCCTCCTTGGATGGAGGCGAGGTCGCCAACGGTTTTCGTATCGATGCCTAGGACAGCCACCAATCCAAACACAATCAGAATGGCAGCCAGCGAGGCAGGTACCACCTTAGTTAGTTTCGGTAAGAAGTAGATGATGGCCATCGCTAGAAGAACCAAACCTAAGAAGATGAAGAGGGTAGAACCGGTGAGCCAGTTTCCATTAGCATCTTTGAATTGATCCAGTTGCGACATAAATATGATGATCGCTAGGCCGTTCACAAAGCCAAAGATGACCGGATGCGGAACCAGGCGAATCAGTTTACCCAAACGTAAAAAGCCCACCGCCATTTGCATCAAGCCGGCAAGGATAACGGTAGCAAAGATGTATTCCACCCCATGCGATTTCACCAAGCTCACCAATACCACGGCAACAGCACCGGTAGCCCCGGAGATCATACCGGGACGTCCGCCGAGCACGCTGGTCACCAATCCCATCATAAAGGCAGCATAGAGTCCGGTGAGAGGAGAGAGTCCGGCGATAAGCGCAAAGGCCACCGCTTCCGGCACCAAGGCCATGGCCACGGTGAGTCCGGAGAGGATCTCGGTTTTATAATCGACTTTCTGGCTTGTATCGAAGAGGTTGAGGTACTTTTTCATGGCAGCGCGAAGGTAGTGGGATTGTGGGACTGTAGGACCGTTTAATCGGTTTTGTTGACTGTAAGCTGTGTGCTGTAAGGAAGGAGCAACATATGTGTCGCCTTGCAAATCTTTGAGAGGGGTAAATATGGTGAATGGAAGGGATGAGCCCAGAGCGACAGTAAACCTATAGACTTGTAGAGGTAATTATGGTGATTAATTCATAAGAAACTTAAGTATCTGTTGAAGTAGAGATTTTAGTGAATTAACTTC
>SBGR01000024.1 GCA_006226545.1 Bacteroidota bacterium
CTCAGCACCTTCGGGCGGTTTGCTAAAATTGTCCGACCAACTTTAGCGGGAGGCCTTCTCCCATCATTTCTCTATCTTCGTCAGGACACACACAGGCGTTTGGCGCAATGGCGGGGGAAGTGGTTAATTGAACATTCTACCTCGCATCAACTTTTGTGGTGTATTGACAGTTTTGTGCTCCGAAACCCGCCCGAACGCATAGCCGAGGCCGTTACACCCAATCTAAATGAGCACCGGATTAACCATTCAAATCGGAAAAGCTAAAGACCAGTATTGGGGCCTGTTCGTGGCACCTATTGCTATTTATTCCGAAGATGACTCACTTCTGTACCGAAGAAAAAAATACAACGCTGACCGGATTTTTAAGAGTGGGGATGATTCTAAGCCTGTATACTACAATCTCTCTCTAAACGAAGAACATGTATATTTTAGAGAACGAAAATGGGGAGCTATAAACGACTTATGGGATGTTATTTTCGATACTCGTACTAACCTAATTAAGAGGCTTTCTTTTGGGTCATTAAACGACCAAGAACGTTTAAAAATGGAAAGTGAGCCGTTCGATCTCAATCAAGTCTCCAAATGGAATGAAGTTGAATGGGAACCTGCACCACGACACAAGGGCTTATGGTATTTACTGACTGGAATATAGATCCTGTTGACCTGAGTTTGTAAACCAAACTAATCATCCATAAAGCTCCTTTTGTTAACTTGAAACTAAAACAGCATACCCAACTAGAATCATGAATGACATCATCCTCTTGAACCGATATAAACTTCTTTGGAAAGAAAGGAATGAAAAGGTCATTGTAGCGGAGATTAGGCATTATCTGCAGAACGAGTATGGCGGAACTTTGGAGACCCCGATTGGTATGTTAGTTTGCTATAAGGAAAACAATCCCCTTTTTTGGAATATTAAAATCAACCTTAGATCGGATATTCGATATAGTCAAACTCAGAAACACGTTTGGGTTATGAATGAATCTGCTTTCAAATTCAAATGGCGCTTCTTTATTGAAAGGCTAAATGATATAATTAAACCCCGGTTTCAGCCTGTGAAAGCATTAGATGAGGCCATCAAGCAGCATCTCATCACTAACAACTGGATTTCAGAACCCTTTGCTGTTTCCCGCTCGATTGAAAAAACTGAAGACTTTCATTTCTTTGGAGATATTTCGACAATGAATTAATCGTTGCTGCCATTAGTTCGTAACCAGCACCCCATACCAAAACAACCTTGACCAGACTAAAACACACCCTCCGCATCCTGTCCACCAATTGGGTGCACCTGTTGGGGTTCTATTTTGCCACCTATTTGAGTTTTATTCTTTTTAAACTTATTGGGCTGCATGAGTTTGCAAACCAAGAATGGAGCTGGATTTTATTCGACGGCCTGCATATGATTCCAATATTTTTCTTCACCTACGGACTCCCCTTTCTCGCCGGTTTCTGTGTCGCCATGATTACCCTGGACAGCCTTGGCTTTAATTTGATCGCTAAACAAATCAACTTGATTCTCTGCTTGGAGTGGCTCATCATTGTTCCACCATTCTTCTATTGGGCATTTAAATACGAATACTGGCTTTGGCTGTCCTTGATCCTTTCATTTGCTGTCACCCAGTGGATACGGAAAGGCATGATTGAAAAGATAAACAGGAAGGCTTTGCTGTCTTGAGTTTACAAGTCGGACTTTTATGTATCTTGGGTTTATCATCCTTAACCTATGCATCGAATTATACCATTCAGTTTCATTTTTGTACTTCTCGGTTGTGTAAGACAATCAGATGAAACTAAAGCTGGTAAGTTTGATGAAGAGATTGTCAACTTGGCCAATCCAAATGCCGACTCCAATTATACCCGGCTTCGTGCACTCACTACCCTAACCGTTGGAGTCTCTTGTGGTGAGGAACCAAGCGTAACCGAAAACGTGCACTTGGTAGGCGAATTGGCCGGCCAAGGAAAATTTGATCTACTTTTAAGTCTGGTTCAAACGGATAGCAAAAACGCCACAACGCAAATGTTGACTATTCTGGTTTTAAACATAGCCTGGGACCTAAACAAAAATAACCTTGATACATCGCTAAGAAAGTCGATTAATTCAATGCCTATTATCGCCACTTTTGAATGGTGTATGGGCTGCTTATCCGAATTTAAGACCTATCAAGACTATGAGAGTTTGAGTAAAGAAGGATTGGCCGCTTATCAAGAATTGAAAGACTATTTTACCGCGAAAATTAATAAGGAGTGAGAGCCTCGCTCATCTGAGTAGTATACTTAGAACTAGATTAAAATTCAAATGCACTACATAGGACAAATAGACGATAGAAGCATCTACTACCTTTCCGTAAAATCTGATTCAAACTGGGCTGTGCAATTGCCCGACAAAGACTGGATAGTGGTGCCTATTTGCGATAAGCGCGATGCAAAATTAATGGAGCAGGTTGCTCAAGCCTGTTTAGAGCATAAGGTGCTTTACGTTTGTGCCCTTGGAACAGAATGCAGTTGGGTGGATGATTACTTTGATGAAACCGTGTTAGCGAATCGAATTAAACAAAATCTTCCCCTTTCCTCGTCAGACGATTTTGACGGAGAACCCATGACCACCTGGCATCACAACTTGGATGAGGGATTTTGGTTTGCCGCCACCTCGGCCTATCCTACCCTAAACGACGAATACCTGCCGGTGAATAAAGTAGTCTGTTTAGACCTTACGGAAAACTCGCACCAACAGCAATTAACTGACTTAGCTGTTAAGATCAATTCAGGTTGGCTACCGCCAGACGTCGAATGATTGCCCCATCTCTCCCCTCCTTTCCCTAAATTCCCCTCCGTTATTCTTAGAAACATTCAGTTGAACATGAAACTCGCCAGCCTCCTCCTCGTTTTTCTTACCTCTCTTTGCTACGGTCAAGAACGCCTCGACGGGACTTACGAATCAGATAAAAAGCTATTTCGCCTGAAAAACGGACATGGCCTTCCCTTCTATGGAATGCATGTGGCGCCCTATTCCGATGGCGCAACTTCTCTCATGGGACTCATCTATACCACGGGCTTGGTGGTAATGAAACCGCGCTATTACGAGATTGAACATTTCGGAAACGGCCTCGCTCGGGTAACCCAAAAAGCAGAACCTTGGGAACTTACCTACGGTTTTATTGATACTACCGGAAAGGAAATACTCCCGCCCATCTATACCGATGCCGACCAATGGTATGATCGCTCCATGCGACTAGCCGATGTGCTGGTGGTGGGACTCAATGGCCAATACGGACTGTTTGATTATGCAGGAAAGCAACTGTGTCCTTTGCAATACCAGAGCATCTGGAATTTCCGTGAAGGCCGGGCACGCGTTTACCAAAATGGAAAAGTCGGCTTTATTAACAAACAGGGCAAGGAAGTCATCGCTACGCAATACGAAAAAGCCGAAGACTTCATGCTGCACATGGCACTGGTGAAGAATGAAGGTAAATACGGCTGGATTGACACCACCGGGAAGGTGCTCATCCCCTTAGAATACGAGTGGGCCGCTAACTTCAGAAACGGATCGGCCAAGGTGAAGAAGGACGGCAAAATGTTCCTTATCGATAGGCAAGGTCAACGCCAACTCAGCACCGATTACGAGTCGTTTGGCCATTTTAAAAACGGTTTGGCTTGGGCTCAAAAAGACGGTAAATGGGGATTCATTGACACACTCGGAAAGGTGGTGATTCCGATGATCTACAAGAAAACCGGTGACTTTGAGCATGGTCGTGTTTGGGTTTGGAAAGACGATAAATGGGGACATATTGATACCACCGGGGCCATTATCACCCCCATTATCTATGAGCAAGCCGGCAATTTCAGTAGAGGCTATTCCGATGATTCGCTGTTTGCGAGTGTGATGCTGAATGGAAAATACGGTAAGGTTAACCTGCACGGCAAGCTGGTTATTCCCTGTGAATACATCGGCATCGATCATTATTCTATGGGAATGGCCAAAGTGAAAAAGCAAGTAGGTGACTCAGCGAAATACGGGTTTGTGAATTACTTCGGTGAAGAAGTCATCCCGTGCATCTACGACAAAGCCGAACGGTTTCAGCGCGGAAGCAAACTGACCATTGTAGCCAAAGACGGAAAGATGGGATTGATCAACCAAGAAGGTAAGTTCATTACAGAATTGAAGTATATCTCCATTCACGCCAACCGCAACGGAACCTTCAATGTGCGAGATCAGTCGGGTTTCTACCTACTTGACCAAGAAGGCAAGCGCGTGGAGAAATAGGTGCTAGTTCAAAGATTATAACTGAGCATGTATCATTAAACTCTAAGCGAATAACTAATTTAGCCGCTAGGCTGAAGCATGCTTGATTTTACTGTCTTCATATATGCGATGAACAGTTGATTTGAGCCTGAATAGTAGCCGGGGAATATGTCGTTTCGAATTGAACTTCACTAAACATATCACGCGTATATGGTTGTCGGGAATACTGCTGTTCCTGCTGGCCTCCTGTTCTGAACTGGAATCGGATAAGGTGAAGCATGAGTTTGCGGTATCGATTCAGGAGGAACATGCCATTGAAAACTTTGACTCGGTCAAATTTGAACCGCTGGATGAATTGAATCTGGGCTTCTTCCGGGGCAGTGTATGGATCAAATTGGAGCTGCAGAATGCGGAAGACCAAGATCAATCCTTCGTGTTTGTGAGCCATGATCAATTCAATAGAAACTACAATTTCTATAAGCTGAACGCTAGCGATGGGGAGCTGGAACCGGTTAATGCTAAAGCAGCCGATTTACTCCAAGACCAGCGAACCTTCAATAATCCCAACCCGAATCTCAAAATCGATTTGGAACCGCTTGAAAAAGCCACCTACCTGATTGCGTCTACCAGCGATGGCCGAACGAAAGACATAACACCTAAGCTCCTGTCCATAGAAAGCTATTTCAGCTACATCAACGAATACATGGTCTGGAATATCATTTACTACGCGCTCGTAGTTTGTTTGCTGGCCTTCAATGTTTTTCAATGGATAGTCTACAAGCAGCAAATCTATTTCTTCTACGTGCTCTATATCGTCAGCAGCATATTGGTGTTTTTGGGGATTGAAGGCTATTTCTATACCCTCCCTATCAGACAAGATATCCTGGATCATTTCATCTTCTTCACCCTGAAGCTTTGGGCCTTTTCGCTCATCATCTTCACCTCTACCTTTTTAAAAATCAATACCCAATCGCCTACCTACTTCAGGTTCACAAAACTGGTTTTAGCCCTTGTATTAGGCGCTACGCTGATTTACCAATTTAGCTTCTACCACAGCTCCATTCAGTACTTACATTATTTTGAAAATGTGCTGACACCCCTGTGGCTGCTGCTTATTATTGGCATGATTATCCTATCGGCCAGAGCCAAACGCGCTGAATTAAAGTATTACCTCATTCCCTTGAGTGGATTTATTCTGCTCACCATCATCGGACTTTTCAACGTTCATTTTCAAGTCTTGCCCGGCAATTCCTTCTCCTATGTGAAACTCGGCGCATTAGTGGAACTATTTGGCTTTACCTATATCATGAGCTTGTCAGTAAGGAAGAAGCTATACAAGACTGAACACCTGGAAAAGGAATTGGATGAAAACCGCACCAAGCTGAAAGAACGAGATAGCATTCTGGCTTCCACTACCCGACTCACCGGTGTACTCAACCTTATTGAAAACTCTTTCTCCAATGAAGCCGATTGGACTGATTTCAAAACGAAGTTTCAGTCCTTAAATCCCAATTTCATCGACACGCTTTTAGACAAACATGCCGATTTGTCTAAATCAGAAATCCGACTGCTTATCCTGATTAAGACAGGCCATTCTCAGAAGGAAATTGCCCGGATTCTGAACATCGAACCGGCCAGTGTGAAGAAGTCGAGAAACCGCATTCGCAAGAAGCTCAATGTGGATCAGGATATAAACTTAGACGCCTACCTCATTAATTACATGGCCTAGACCTCGCTAATCTATTTAGCTGTTTTTCTGTTAATTACACCGCTGTAACCCCTTTTGTCACCCCCTCCAAATTTGGGTGATTTTCTGATGCCGGATACATTCGTATGAAGGCTAATTGAGGTACTCAATCGCTTCAGGTTTAGCCTTAGTTCCAGTTAGAGATTTAACCAATTATTCAACACATCATGAAAAAAACCTTACTATCTACCCTAGCCTTTTCGCTACTAGGCTGGAGTGCTTCTGCACAGAATGTGAATATCCCGGATGCCAATTTTAAAGCCTATTTAGTTGGTAATCCTGTGATCAATACCAATATGGATACGGAGATTCAGGTGAGCGAAGCCAGTGCCTACAACGGAACCATTAGCTGTCCGAATCAAAGCATAGCCGATTTAACCGGTATTGAGGCCTTTGTCAGCTTGAACATACTCATTTGCAGCTATAATGACCTCACTAGCCTAAACCTCACTCAGAATACCGCCTTGACGCAAGTCCATCTTGTATCTAATGACCTTACTACCTTGGATGTTAGTCAGTGTACTGCCCTCAACATCTTAAATTTCCAAGGCAATGCTATTTCAACCATAGACCTAAGTGCTTGTACCAACTTAGTTGAGTTGCATTGCAATTACAATAGCCTGAGCACACTAGACCTTAGCCAGAATACTGCATTGACTTTCTTAGCGATTAATGGCAACTTATTCAGCAACCTAGACCTGAGTGCCAATACGGACTTGGAAATTTTATTCTGTGGTGATAATCCGAACCTCACAACACTGGATTTGAGCAACAATACGTCGATTGAGTCTATCAATGGGAATTTCGTTGTGCAAGGCAGCTTGAGCACGATAATCCTAGGTCAAAATTCAAATCTCACTTTCTTCAATTGTGAAAACACCGGATTAACCTCATTGGATATCAGTCAATGCCCGAATATTACCCAACTGAATATTCCACATAACCACCTGACTAGTTTGGATCTTTCTTCCAATACAGCCCTGAATAATGTTAATGTGACCAACAATGAACTCACCGCCTTGGATTTCAGCACAAATCCGACCATGAGCTTCATCGCTTGCAGTCAGAATTTACTTAGCGAGTTGAATCTGAAGAACCTCACCACAGCTACGAGCCTTTATGCCACAGAAAACCCTAACCTGACTTGCATTGAGGTGGATGATACCACTGATGCCATCGCTAATTGGACCAATATCGATCCGATTGCCAGTTTCAGTTTGGATTGCGACCCAAATCCGGGTACGAGTGTGGTTGACGCTGAATTGGCTGAGAAGTTTGCCATTTACCCTAATCCGGTAGAAGCTGATTTGCACCTGAGCACTCAAGAAAATGTGCATTCCATTGAGATTATGGATGTATTCGGTAAGTCCCACCAAGCGAACATAAGCCTGAATACGGTGGATGTTTCAGCCTTGGCTCACGGCATCTACATCCTGCGCATCAACACCCCGAACGGCACTGTAACCAAACGGTTTGTGAAAAAGTAAATCCCCCTTTTTCCACTAAACTGGATTTTTTAGCCAGAGAGAATAGCGGTTTGACTCGTTTCAAATCGCTATTTCTTTTTGGGGTCATTTACGTAATTTGGACTCCCCCAATTGCGTCCACCGTGTTCAAACAAAAGATATCCATTGTTATCAATACTGCTATAGACAGAACTCAAGTCTACGATGAGTTTGAAATTCTCATGTCAAATTTGGTTAAAGAGGGACAACTAATTGGCGGTTCTGAAACCTCTTTCATTTCAGGGAATGAGCTAATCTCATTTCAGACTTCGTTAGAAGAGGATTCGCTTTCAGCCGCTTATTTTAATCACTACACAAAGGAACGAATAGAAAAAATTGAGAATTGGTGCGGTGCCAAAATACAATATGAGGTCATCGGACAAACTCCAAGAAGCAGTATTTGTAAATGCGCTCAACCAGAATCGTATATACTGTTTACAACAGCTCTGAACGATTCCGGACAACTAGATTGTGGAACATGCGGCAAGGTTGTTCCTTTATACAGATTGAAACAATTGAGCCCACAAGACAGGTCCGATATTATTTCTTGGGAAGCTGACTACAAGTCGTGTGATGGTCTTCAACTGGGTTGCGTGGTAGGTGAAAGGTGGGGCACAAAACAGATGAGTGATTACCGATCTCAACTATCACAATACGGCATAAAAATTTGTAATCGAATAAGAGAGCTGACCGGTGTTCAAACCTTCTACTACCTGCACAACTACCGACATATACCGCATCGCAAAGACATAGCACGGCCTTGCCCTTCTTGCAATGGGCCATGGTTGCTCAAAGAACAATGGCTTGGCTACTATGATTTCAAATGTGACAAGTGTAGTTTGTTATCCGTTATATCGCCTGTGACAGCCTGAAATTAATTGAGCCGAATGAACCTAGATACGCATTTGAAAGAATTTTTTGGTGGTTTGAACCTACTCGTCCAAAGCTTGGAAAATAGGAATTACACCATCTTTATTTGCCTTATCCTGTTTCAAACTGCCTGCAATAACCTAGCGCCCGGCGAATGCTGGACCGACTACGAATCGAATTCAATTGTAGTACAAGAAAGTGAACAAGGGCCTTATGGCGGACATCTCATCATTCATTGGAAAAACCAGACTACGTCAGCATTTACCCCGAGCTCCATTCTCGAATACGCCACATTAAAAGGCTGGACATTGATGGATTCAGCTGTCATTCACGAATCCAAGTCCGAATTTCCCGTTTACTTGGAAGGAATTCGAGGCGCAAAAAAAGACAAGACTCTGATTACAGAATTTGAACAATTCATCGATTCAGAACTGACCGTTTACCAATTTAAAACCAGCTGGATGCTGCTAAATCCAGGCACCGATGAATCGACTTTTGAAAATGGCTATATCTTGCTTGGCAAGGACCAAAAGAGTATGACGCTTTACCACGTTTGGGGGGAGTGAATTAATCACTATAGGAACCCATAACTTCAATAAGCCCAGTATGATGTTCAAGAAAAAAATCACTCAACCTTCCCTTCAAATCCTCCCCGATGGATTCTCCATTGTATTGGGAGATGAGCAGACTACGCTCAACTGGTCTGAGATTGAAAAAATCACGGCATATAAGGTCGACAGGTTCACTGTAGATGAGGTTCAACTTAGCATAGCAATAAAAGATGCGATAGTCTTTGTCTCGGAAGAAATGGAAAACTGGATGAGCTTTGTAGAAGAAATGAGCACTCAGCTTCCGGAACTTGAATCCGATTGGATTGTGAATGTCACCTTGCCTGCCTTTGAGCGAAATGAAAGGGTGATTTATACTAAGTCTGAAATAAACTAAATTCGGGGTTACCAATGAATCTAAGTTCCCTTTCTGATTTAGCCTTATCCAGTTACTTTGTCGTACTGATTATTGGATTCTTGGCATCCTCCTTATTCCTTTTTAAGCCCGCCACGCGCATAAAAGGAAGGACCATTCTTTTCACTGCAATACTCTTCCTTCCCACCACCGTATTAATAGGAGCTCTATCTACACTGGCACTTTATCTACCAGAGTACTTATTGGTCGCCCTCTTCAGCTATTTTAAACTCAGTATGGCCGTTAAAACTGTAGTATTTGGAGTAATGGGACTCGTTGTAGGCCTTGCCCTATACCATTGGTATCTCGTCTACCGTTTAGTTTACAATCGGGAGAACAACTTGGACTTAGAACACGGAATTGAGCATAACAGAATCTATAAAGTAGTCTTAAAGCGTATTCTAAACTATTACAGAACTAAATACGTTAAAGACGGAGAAGGCTAAGTAATCATGTTCAAATACTTCTTCCTTTCTGTAGTGATAACATGCTTCTTTGCCGCTTGCCATTCGAATTCAGAGAATAGAAATCTGGAGACAAAGTCCCTAGATAGCCTTCAACCTCATCCAGATTCAAGTGAAGCGAAACCTGCTGATACTTTGATATTAGAGAATCAGCCTCCACAATTGAAACCACTATCTGGAATCGATAGTTTTCTCATCAAACCATTCAATTTATATGCATTCAAATCGAAAAAGAACGGATCCTTAAGCGGTAGCGTTCAATTTAAGTCCTACCATTATAAACCAGCCATTGAAGGAAAGGCATATCGCTTTTTCATGTTTGAACCCAAAGAAGTTAACTATGTTTCAGATGGTAGGGCAATGCGCCATTCAGCAGCCGGGTATATCGGGACCAATAAAAAGAACATTTCGCTCAAAGAAGATGGCCTTGTTATTAAGACCTTTCAAGTGAATAATAAGTATGTCGATAAGTTCTTGAATCCCACTGAAGAATTAATTGAGTTGACGGCGAAACACAACGATTTCGACTTACCAGAACTGGCTTTTATCGGACTCGATTCCAGCCAAATTATTCAGAGATTAGGGAGCGCTTCCTTCTTTCAAGAGCACGCATTAGTATATAGCTACAGGAATTTAGCCCTAATTTTTAAGCTTGAAATGGGTAAAGTACTTTGGCTTAGGTACATCAAACTGGCTAAACCTGTTTTGAAGGAGAATCTCGCTAAAGAACTTTTTACGTTAACAAATCAAAATCACCTTAGCGAAAGATGAAATCAGTTTTACTTTTAGTTTTAGTATTCCTTATTCCATTTGGGTTATATGCTCAATCTGATTCGCTGAAGGTGGAGCGCTTTTATAAAAACAGCAAACAACTTCGGGAGGTTTACTATATCTCACTTGATTCGGTTAAAAATGGCCCTTATATCGAATACAATAGCAAAGGCAAAAAGCTGAAAGAAGGCAGGTATACGAAGGATTACCCTTCCGGTATCTGGCATTACTACGAAAACAACAATTGGAATCGTCTTTATTCTGTCTTCGACTGGGATACTATGAAGGAGATTGAATACAAGTACGTCTCGAATCGCAAACGAACCTCACCCTCCGATAGTTTCTGCCGTTTTCCGGGAGGAGAAATTGTCTTCTTCCATTATATCCTAGAACAAGGCAGGCGAATTCTAACTAAATTTCCTAATCTGGAAGGAAAGGCCAAGGTTACCATTCAACTGGAACAAGGCAGGCAAGTGAAAGTGGTGAAAACGGAATGGTTTGATCAAGAAGGAAAGAAGGCCACGATTAACAGCCAAGTGGAGGCTGAACTCAAAGCGATGTTCGAAAAGATGCCGGCTTGGCTGCAATGCCCACCCGACCCCAAACCCGGATTTCAGTATGTTATTCCAATTTTGTTCACTTGATAAGCTTCGGCCATTGTAATTCCACTATTCTTTGCTCAACTTATTCGTTCCAGTTCCTTTGTTTATATTTGTTCTATGAGCTCTAAAGAAGATATTCTTAGCAAATTGAGAGTCTTGAAGGATGGTTTATTTTCAAGCTATCCAATTGTTTCACTCGCTCTTTTTGGCTCCTATGCAAGGTCTGAACAAACGGCCCAAAGTGATATTGATATTTTGGTTGAATTAGATGGTCAAGTAGGCACTAGATTCATTGATTTAGCGGAAGAATTAGAGTTATCATTGGGACAAAAAGTAGATCTGGTTTCTAAAAACGGAATTAAGCCTCGCTACTTAAAGTCGATTGAATCTGAATTAATTTATGTCTAAAAGAAACAATGAACTTTTAGTCGTAGATATGCTCGAAGCAGCCGAACGAATTCAGGCTTATACCAAAGGCTTCGATTTTGAACGGTTTAGTAGCGATCAAAAAACGCTTGACGCAGTTGTCCGTAATTTTGAAATTATAGGAGAAGCATCCACTCGAATAACTGCAGAATTTCAAGCGACGAAAACTCAAATTCCTTGGAAACAATTGCGAGGATATCGAAATCGACTCATCCATGAATACTTTGGAGTTGATTATCTAATTATTTGGGAAATCATAGAGTCTGAATTACCAAAGCTTGTTGATCAACTGAAATCGCTCAGCAACTAAGTTAAGCTTAGACAAGTTTACCCGTGCTCTTCTCGTCCTTATAGCCTACTATTTCACTTCTGCCCTGGTGCAGGACAGGCTCTGCTCTGAACGAGAACAGAACTTGCTCTAGGTTAGGGCAGCCGCTGCTCTAAATTAGAACAGCCACTGCTCTGGACGAGGGCAATGGTAAAACCAGGTAGTGTTTTGCCTGGCATTACCTTCTGTTTTATTGCCTCTATCGCTACAGATTTTAGGTTCGAGTCTTTGGAGAAATAGTGATATTAGCACCAAATGCAGATCCCGATTAAACAGTTTGAAGAATACGTTGACGAGAACATTCTTTCTCGCGGACTAGCCTACTTCACCAAAGGCAAAGTTGAAGAATTGGAAGAGTTGAGTTCGGGCGTATTTGAAGCAAAAATTGCTGGAACAGAAACCTATGATGTTCGCTTCAAAATTAAAAATGATATACTGCTGGAACACAACTGCTCTTGTCCCTATGATTTAGGCATTTTGTGTAAACATGAAGTAGCATTGATCTTCTATTTGTTGCAAGACCTACTCCATCTGGAAAGTCAACCCAATCCGAAAAAAAGCAAAACGCCTAAAACAAAAACCACGAAAAAAAAGACAGTAAGTGAGGAGTTAGCGGAATTATTGAAATCCATTCCACACCAAGATTTGACGAACTATGTACATGCCTACAGCATGCGAAACAGCACGTTCAGGCGTGAGTTTATGACGTCATTTGCGGCTCAAAACGCAAATGAATCGGTAGCCTTATACGCTAAACAGATTAAAGCAGTATTGAATTCGGCCGGCAAACGGAAAGGTTTTATCGATTGGTATCAGGTTGGAAAGGTTGGCAAATTTGCCTTTGACTTGATGCAAAAGGCAGAAACCCATTTTTCGTCCGGCAACTACCAAAGTGCACTGTTTATCGCTTGTGCCATTTTGGATGAGTTAACGAAGGCCATCGAATACTCAGATGATAGCCGAGGCGATTTAGGAACACCCATCCGGATGAGCTTGGAGTTGATGCAAAAGTTCATCGCCCCCGAAGTTCCTCAATCCATCAAAAGCCAATTGTATACGTATAGCCTGTCTGCATTCGACACGAAGCGATTTGATGGATGGGATTGGCATATGGGCATGCTCAGTATAGCCGCAGAACTTTTTCAAAATGAAGAAGAGGCGAAAAGCTTGATAGAGCGAATGGATAAAGTTGCTAATGAAGATGACTACGAATACCATGTTGAGGAGGCTGCGCGGCTTAAACTGATCATCCTATTCAAAATAAAACCGGAAGCAGAAATAGATGAGTTCATTGAGTCTAATCTTAAGTTCAATGAAATCAGAGAAGCCGCCATTTCTAGAGCTCTACTCAAAAAAAAATATACCTTGGCAATCGCATTAGCTCAAGAAGGGATTGAACTAGACAAAAAAGACAAACCCGGTTTGGTTCAAGACTGGTATAGGTGCCTTCTGAATATTGCTCAGCAGCAAAACGATAAAGAAAAAATAGTAGAATATGCCAAGTGGCTTTGTCTAAATGCTAACAAGGGTAACCTTTCCTGCTATAACCTATTAAAGTCAGAAATTGAAACAAAGAACTGGCCTAATTATAGGCAAGCACTCCTTCACGACATCCTTCAAAAATCCGCTTGGCAAATTAATCACCTGCCTGCCGACATTTATATTCAAGAGGAATCCTGGGATGAATTATTGAAATTTATCCAAGATTTGGCTCAAAACGATCAACTTACGCTTTATGGGTTGGAGCGGTATGAGCCTTATCTCAGTACAAAATTTGCCAAAGAATTGGCCTTGCTCTACGAAGACGGTATTCGAGAATTGCTTCAGTATACCGGAAGAAGCTATTATAAAAATGCAGCGCGTTACCTACGCAGAATAAAAAAATTAGGCGAACATGAATTAGCGGAAGCGCTCATTGCCGAGTTTAAAACGCAGTATAAGATGCGCACAGCTCTCCTAGAAGAATTGTCAAAAGTATAATGTTAGGACCATTTGAAATACCACGCTTTTAACCTATTGATAGCTAAACCTAAGTGAATATGAAATTAAGTGAGGCAGAAATTGAAAAGATTGCCAGCGAATTAGACCTAGGGATGATTTGTCACTACCATCGCGTTACAGGCGAGTTAGTATGCTTCCCTGATCCGGATAACGAATACGTTGATGCGGAAATGTGGAAGGATGAGATTAAAAAAGTTAAAAATGATGCGAAGAACTACCACCGTTTTGAACCGATGAACTCCACTGAAGCATTTCGAGTAATGGAACATTTTGCCGAATCCTTAAGCGATGCACCCTTTGCTTCTAAACTTTACAAAGCTCTAGCAAACAGGAGGCCATTTCAAGGATTTAAACTACTGGTTGACCAATCCGACTACCGTGAACAATGGTTTGACTTCAAACGAATAGCATACCTTCAATTTGTAAAAGAACAGTCGCCAATTCAACTTTCCGACTCAGATTAACAGTACATGAATAGTTGTTTATACACCAGACATTGGTATTAAAGTCTAAGAATCCATTTCCAAATCTTAAAAGGATGCTTGTTCGAATCTAATCATTGGAATTTGGCGCAAAAATATTTGAATTTTTAAAATTGGCGACAAGTATGTAGTCACCCATCATAATGTAACAATAGAAAAGTACAGAACTTGATTAAGGCGGATATGTGACGCTTTAACACATCCCTAAACTAGATTACCTTTACATACGTTCTTAGTTTACCTTATGAGAATGCGAACCCTCCTCCTGCTTTGTTTCTTCTTTAGTTTAGCGAATCAGTCCTTCGCTCAAGCCAAGCTAGATTCTATCCTGCAGGTGCTGGAGCATTCTGGAGAATTTCGAAAGACTAAAAAAATCAATTACCTGATGGATTCTTTTCAACGCTATGAACGAATCAACGAGCAGGATTTTTACGATGTCTATTTTGATTCTACCGGTAAGCTTGCCGGCTACTGCGGACAAGCCATTATGCACCGAAAATACGATTCCTTGCAAAGGGCTATTCTCATTACAGGATATAGGATTGACGACGGCTCCTACTATTTCTACGATTTTGATCCGGTGATGGAAGTGGAATACCGAAGTGATACCACCGTTCGAAGCTATTATGGACAACACTACGAGTTCAGAAGAAAGGAAATTCAAATAAAGGATAGCTTGAAACGATTGATTGAGTCCTATACCCTAAATCAAAGTCTTCAGGTAGAATATAGGCAACTCATCCGCTACACCGATAGCAGCTATACCACCTACTTGGTAGATAGTACGGGAGCCTATACACCAAATGAACATGGCGTTTCCATTATTCAGGTGGTATTCGATACCAGCTCGGTAAACCAACATTCAAGCATCACCACGTATTTAGATAGCCATTTTCAATTGGTTGATGCCTTACATAAAAAGATAGATTGTCAACCCTTTGCGCAGATTAGAACAGTTCGGGATGAAGGGTATGGCGCAACATCAATATTCTATAATTCCGAGGGCAAACAGGATTGTTCTGATTATGTGTTCTTTTGGTGGATTAGCATTCCGGAGAATCATTAGAATATAAATACCTTTAAACTTAATAGGGATGATAATTTCGTTTTTCTCACCTTATCCATTATGGTTCAGGAAAAGATAGTCATAGTATTGATTCTTAGTATTAGTCTGATTCTTTGGTTTAAAAAGAATAGGATTAAGGGCTACTTAGGAGAGAAGAAGACGGCCTTGTATCTTTCTTTACTGCCAAAATCTAAATATACTGTTCTGAATAATCTTGTGCTTAAAAACAAATATGGAACAACTCAAATTGATCACTTGGTGATCTCAGACTATGGAATATTTGTAATTGAAACAAAGAACTACAAAGGACGAATTTACGGAAGCGAACACGGCCAATACTGGAAGCAAGTTCTATTTAAATATAAAAACGAACTCTATAATCCAATTTTACAAAACAAGGCTCATATCAACGCAGTAAAAAACCTACTCCGTGACATGCCTCACCTTTATTATATTTCTATCATCGTATTCTCTTCTAAGGCCTCCCTATACCTCAATTGCTCCACTATTGTAACATTTCAACATCTGCTTAGACAACAAATAAAAAGACATCGCTATGTTACTATAAACCCAGAAGAGAAAAGAGAAATCCTAGAACGTATTAAAACAAACAATATATCTTCAACTTTTAACAAGCGGGAGCATGTTAAATCCATTAGGAAAAAGGATCAAAACTCAAGATTGGCAATAGAACAGAATCGGTGTCCTCGATGTAAAAACAGACTTGTTTTAAAAAATGGAAAACATGGCCAATTTTTAGGATGTGCCTCCTTTCCCAATTGTTCCTTCTCAAAAAACGTTTAAGACTTCAGTATCCTAAAATGTTAAATAAATAAGGAAGAATGCGAGTTCTCAACTCATTTCCCTTTTTTTGAAACATGAAATCCCCACTTCAAATCATGCTTTACCTGCAGGTGGCTACCATCCTGCTTCACCTCTCTTTCATTTTTAAACTCATCCCGTATGATATCGCTTGGGGCGGCCGACTCCAATCCGACCAGGAGATGTACGTCTTCGAAGCATTTTCCATCGGGGTTATTGTATTCTTGCTAATCACCCTGCTCCAGAAAAGCGGACGTATAAAATGGAACCTCAATCCGTAAATCACCAATGGCATTCTCTGGGCCTTTTTTGTGCTCTTCTTGCTCAATACCGTTGGAAACTTGGTGGCCATTACGAATTTTGAAAAGTTCTTCGCCCTTGTTACAGGACTTCAAGCTTTCCTCTTGTGGAAGATATTGCGCGCAAAGGTGGCCTGATTTTACACCAATCTTAGTCGGATTATTTACATTAGCGATTAAGAATCCAATACAGAACCTATGTCATTTTACAAAACCAAAAACCCTGCGCTGAACACAGATGTGTTTAGCAAAAGTATCAACCCTCACGACGAGGCCCAAAGCATGACCATTCGCGGTACCGTAGACAAAACTGCCTTTTTGGCCTTGCTTGTTTTACTATCGGCCATGCTCACCTGGAACCAGTTTATGTCTACGCAAGACTATGCTGCCATGTTTCCGTATTTGATTGGCGGTAGCGTTTTGGCTTTAATCACCGGAATTATCACGGCATTCAATAAACCTTGGTCGCGCTTCTTGGCTCCTTTGTACTGCATTTTTGAAGGACTGGCTCTGGGCGGCTTATCGGCCATCATGGAATCGAGAATGCCCGGCATTGTGCTGCAAGCCATAACACTCACCTTGGGTATTTTATTCAGCCTCTTGCTGATCTACCGAATGGGTTGGATCAAAGCGACGGAGAATTTTAAGCTAATGGTAGCCTCTGCCACAGCAGGTATCGCTTTCTATTATATGATATCCTTTATCGGCGGACTCTTTGGTTTCCATCTGCCTTTAATTCACGATAATTCCACTTTTGGAATCATATTCACCCTTTTCGTAGTGGTTATCGCAGCCATGAACTTGGTACTCGATTTCGACTTTATCGAATCAGGAGCAGAACAAAAAGCACCCAAATACATGGAATGGTATGCTGCCTTCGGACTCATGGTCACTTTGATTTGGTTGTACATTGAATTATTACGATTACTTGCCAAATTGAGCAGCAGAGACTAAGCATGGCAGAACCCCGCTATTTCAGCAATCAGGAAGAATTCAGGGAATGGTTAGCGAAGAACCACCGCAGCAAAACCGAATTAATCGTGGGTTACCACAAAGTGAAAAGTGGTATTCCCAGCATGACTTGGCCTGAATCGGTAGATCAGGCTTTGTGCTTTGGTTGGATTGACGGCGTGCGCAATACCGTAGATGCCGACCGTTACCAAATTCGCTTTACCCCCAGAAAACCGGATAGCATCTGGAGTGCTGTCAATTTAAAGAAGGTGGATGAGTTGATTAAGAAAGGTTTGATGGAAGAAGCCGGAATGGCCATCTACAATCAGCGCAAGGAAGACCGCTCACAAGTTTATTCGTATGAGAATGAAGTGAAGTTCTATTCGCCCGAAATTGAAGCACAATTCAAGCAACATAAAAAGGCCTGGGAATTCTTTGAATCGCTCGCTCCCTCCTATAAGAAAAACACCATTTTCCGCATCATGTCGGCCAAACAAGAAGCAACCCAACAGAAACGATTGAAGGAACTGATTGAGAGCTTTGAACAGGGCATTAACCCGTGGAAGAGAAAGTGAGGATTTTTGATTTGGAAGATGCCCTTGCCTGATTAAGGTTTATACTTTGAAAACGGAGTAGTTAATACGTTCTCATATCCCTCTGTGTTCCTCAGCGCAAAACTCTGCGGACTCTGTGGTTAAGCAGTTCGGAGAATGACTAGCAGAGTGTACACGCCTTGGCTATGGTCTATGGTCTATGGTCTATGGTCTAAATTATCGACTAACCTATCCGGATCACTACCACGAAGAATTTGAACTAATGACTATTCCATTAACCCAACTCTGAAGCATTGATTTTAAGCAGAGGCATGCCGCATTAACTTGCCTATGCCCTTTGACCCACAACAAACTCCGGCTTTTCACCTAACTTTACCCGAATACCGCAACAAACTTGACCCCAATTCGCCATTCCCTTACTTTTTGTCTTCTGCTGCTGCTCAACATCGCTAAAGCACAGTACCCACCCTATTTTGTTTACGATAACGAAAGCGGGCTACCCAGCAACGAGGTCTACAGCATGGCCTTGGATGAAAAGGGCTTTTTGTGGATAGGCTGCGATGCCGGACTGTACAAGTTTGACGGACTGCATTATATCCCCTACAAATGCGCCACACAGCACAGCAAGTCGATTAGCAACCTGCACTTTTCCAGCTCAGGAACACTTTACTGCTTCAATTTTCAGTCGCAAATATTCTACCTCCAAGGCGATAGCCTACGCGAACTCGAAAGCAACTTATTTAAAGTAAACCAGCTCGCTTGCGACAACTCGGGAAACGTCTACATCACCCACAACAATGGCATCTCGCGCTACAATGAAACAAAGCGCACTTGGCAGCATTTTGGGCAATCGGAATCGAGAATAAACTTATTCAGTTCGGTGGTGAATGCCCTAGATACTTCCGTTCTCTTTATTGAACCCAAGGGCTTGAGCACCATCGCCAACAACAAAATAGAACCTGTGGTGAAGTCCGAATTTCAGCCGGTAGGGAACTTCATTCTTCGCAAAGCGCAAAACCGCTATTTCGTCTTGAATACCTACCGCAATCAGGTTATTGAATGGGACGGCAACAGGCTAAGTCAGAACAAAGAACTAGAACAAATACTGCTGAACAGAAAGGTGACCAATGCCGTTTACCTGCCTGATTCCACCCTTTGGATCTGTACCTACAAAGGCCTCATTCGCTATATTCTTCCAAGTCAAAAAACAGAACTCTTCTACCCTGAAATTTCCTTTACCGATGTATTGCTCGACCGCGAAGGAAACTACTGGTTTAGCACGCTGCAGGCCGGATTACTGCGCATCGCTAACTTATCCTATACCGTCTGGAACCGAGAGAATCCGGAGCTGGAGAACGAGAAAATTACCAAGCTGAGTAGCGACGGACTCCACCTCTATTTCACTACCGTGAACGGTATGGTGGGTAAACTGAATAGCCAAACAGGTGAGTTGAAGAGTTTCAAAACCGGACAAAGCGCTGATCCACAGAGTTTGGATTATAGTTCTGCAGATAAGCGTTTGTACTTTAACATCAACGGCAGACTCTGCTTTATCCAAAACGATAAACTCGGTGAAAAACCCAATTCAGTCAGCACCATCAAGTCCTATCAAAAAATCGGTACAGACTACCTGATGCTCAGTTCCTATGGAGTACATGTGGAAGGCGATACCAGCTATAAGATAAGCGAAAGCTGGTCGCGGGAGCTGTTTCACGATACGGTGAACCAAATGCTCTGGATTGCTTCCAACGACGGCATTAGCTTATTCTACAGCGGTAATCGCACTTGGAAACCCAAGGCCCATTTCTTACCTCGCACACAGATTCTATCCCTAGCCTACCAAGCTGAAAAACAGTCTTTGTTTGCCTTAAGTTTCGACGGTCAGATACACCAATACACGCTGCAAGGTAAGCCACAGTCGATTGCTCAAATTCCGGAACAAGTTCAAGCCAACAAGATTAGAATTCAAGGAAACCGGGCGTATATCGCCAGCAACAAAGGTGTATGGATTTTGGACCTGAACACCCAAAACTGGACTCAACTCAATACACTGAGCGGCTTGGCATCAGAGAATGTGCAGGATTTGGTGGTATTGGATAAGCAGCTCTGGCTGGCCACAGGCAAAGGCTTGCAAGCTATACCCTTGCTGAATGCTCAAACATTGCCACTTGCTCGAATCTACTTGAAAGCCCTTTGGAGTAGAGGCGAACAGGACCATCATGCTGTTCAAGATCCGGCACAGGTGACCCTTTTCCATGGTGACGAACTGATTCTACTGCCCGAGGCCAATGCCTATGCGAGCAACGGAAAATACGATTACGCCTACCGCATCAATGGTGGCGAATGGGTTTTGCTGCCATCGGGAATTGAAAAGCTTGAATTGCAAAACCTGCCTACCGGCGACTTAGCTGTAGAGCTTAAGTTGATTGATCACCTGGGGCGCGACTCGGAAAATACCTTGTCCATTGCCGGAATTGTAAACCCTCCTTTCTGGAAAACAGCCTGGTTTATTGCTTTGAGCGCGGTTTTAGTGGGTTTCATGGGATTTTTGCTCATCCGTTGGTATATCGCTCAAATCAGAAAAAGAGAAAGGGAAAAAACCGAATTGCTCAATTCGCAGCTTAAGGCCATTCGGGCGCAGATGAATCCGCATTTCATGTACAATACCCTCAACTCCATTCAGGATTTGATTCTGCAAAACGACATCAAAAACACCAATTACTACCTGAGCAAGTTCAGCGCTTTGATGCGGCAGATTTTAGCCTTCTCAGAAGAAGAGAAGATTTTGTTGAGCGAAGAAATGGAGATGCTTGGCAATTACCTCGAACTGGAAAAACTGCGTTTCGGAACCCAGTTTAGCTTTGCCCTTGAGGCGGCTCCGCAGCTGGATGCAGAGCGAATTTTTATCCCCAGTTTGATTGTGCAACCCTTTGTAGAGAACGCCATCAAACACGGACTCCTTCACAAAAAAGGCGCGAAGAACCTGGTGGTCCAATTTGAGCAGCTGGACGGAATCTTAAGCATCCGCATTGAAGACAATGGCGTTGGAAGAACACGATCGCAAGAAATCAATCAACGCAGCAGCCTGAATCATAAATCCTTCTCCACTCAGGCCGTTCAAAAGCGTATCGACCTGCTTAACAAAGGCAAACAATTTCACATCAGCGTGGAGGTAGCAGACCTGTATCCGGCAGAACACGACCGCGGCACGCGGGTTCAGATTCGGGTTTCTCAGAGTGAGTCCAAACTAGACTGAATCGCTTTATGAACTGAAAATAACGGCTCATGAACGCAGCCTTGAACTAGGCCATTGAGCACTTCATCTTTACCACTCAATCAAATGAAATAAAGATGAAA
Organism: Bacteroidota bacterium; assembly: GCA_006226545.1. Taxonomy (GTDB): domain Bacteria; phylum Bacteroidota; class Bacteroidia; order UBA8524; family UBA8524; genus M1806. The sequence goes on from SBGR01000024.1 coordinate 21,449, forward strand.
AGATTCTACTTTGTCTTGATTTGCCTTCTCTCGCTAGGTATAACAAGCCTTAAAGCCCAACCCGGAAGTCTGGACCTTAGTTTCAATGCAAACGGTGTCGGTCCGAACGATGTGGTGCGCACAATCGTGACCCAAAACGATGGGAAAATTCTCATAGGTGGCGATTTCACTACCTACAATGGTGTATCTCGAAGCAAGCTAGCTCGTTTGAATAGCGACGGGACCTTGGATACCGGCTTTACCATTGGCACCGGTGTTAACCCCAACGGTTCGGTTAAAAGCATCGCGCTGCAGGCCGATGGAAAAATTCTGGTAGCCGGTTATATCACCAATTTCAATGGTATACTCACCAATATGATGCTCCGCTTAAACAGCGATGGCTCAAGAGATAATAGCTTTACCTCATTGGCCACCAATGTGATTAATGCAGTAGCAGTTCAAGCCGATGGGAAAATTCTGATTGGCGGCGTGTTCACGAGCTACGGTGGTACAATGAACATCAACCGCATCGCTCGATTGAATGCCAATGGAACACTCGACAATACCTTCAATACCGGAACAGCTTGCAACGCAACTGTAACCTGCCTGACCATTCAATCTGACGGGAAAATCATTGCCGGCGGTGGATTCTTGCAGTACAATGGAACTTCGGTAAGCGGCTTGGTTCGAATCAATACCGATGGAAGCTACAATAGCCGTTTGGTTACCTGCGATGCTTACGTACGCAGCTTAGCCATGCAAGGAAGTGGTGTTTTTGAAAAAATCATTGTGGCGGGTGAATTCACTACCGTAAGCGGACTTCCGGTAGGTCGCATCGTTCGCCTGAACCTCGACGGAACCGTTGAAGGAAGTTTTCATACCAATGCCGGAACCGGATTCGGACAAACCGTTGAACAAGTAGCGGTTAATCCGGATAACGGCCATATTGCAGCTGTTGGAGGATTTTCAACCTATAAAGGCTCCCCCATTGCCTTTGGTGTAACCCGCATCAATGCCAACGGTGCCCCACAAACCGATTTCAATCCGGGAGAAGCTGGTGCCGATGCAGGATTAGTTTCAGTAGCCATTCAAGCAGATGGAAAAATACTGGTAGGTGGCATGCAAACAACCTATAACGAGCAAACGTCAAAACATTTAAGCCGACTGCATACCGCTTGTTTCGTGAACATACCTGATGCAAACTTTAAATCTTACCTGTTAGGCAATGCATCCATCAATACCACCAACGACGGAGAAATTGAATGCAGCGAGGCAGCGGCCTTTACCGGATCCATTGAATGTGCATCCCTATCGATTAGCGATTTAAAAGGCATTGAAGCCTTTACCGAAATCAGCTCCCTCAACTGCCGCGACAATCAACTGAGCAGCCTAGACCTTTCTAAAAACACCAAACTCACCTACCTCAACTGCAGCGCTAACCAGTTAAGCAGCCTAGACCTAAACACCAATACGGTGCTTACAGAGGTGCATGCCGGCAATAACCAACTCAGCGCATTAAACACTTCGGCTTTAACCGCTTTGGTAAAACTCACCGTAGGCAGCAATTCAATTGGCAGCCTAAACCTGAGCAGCAATGCAGCCATTACCCAATTGGAATGCGAAGCAAATTCGCTCACTGCCTTATCGCTAGCTAACCTCACTAACCTGAAACAATTGTATTGTTCTAATAACCAACTCAGCAGCCTAGACCTGAGCGCTCAAAGCGGATTGACGGAGCTGGATTGCAATACTAACCAATTGAGTAGCTTGGATATTGCCAACGGCAACAATACCAACCTGGTTCTCTTGTGGACCTACAACAACAGCGCATTGGAATGCATAAAAGTAGACGATGAAAGCTATAGCACCGCCAACTGGACCAACGGCAATGTAAACAACGAAGATCCTTACCTCTACGATGCAAGCACCTCTTTTAGCGAAGATTGCTCCGGCAGCGGATCAGGAACTTCGGTGGCCAAGGTGAATGCCGAAATCAAGGTTTACCCTAACCCGGCTCAAGCTAGCGTAAACATTAGCCTAAACGAAGCAGCCACGGTAAGTTTCTATACCGCATTAGGCGAACAAGTTTACAGTGCTACGTTGAATGCCGGCATGAACCGAATTGAACTAGACCAACTGAAACCTGGAATCTACTTTGTGCAAACCCTAGCCGGGGAAGCCCACTACAAAACAGTAAAACTGATCATTCAATAATCCCTTTTTGCCCCCTAAAAGCCTTCTTGTTTTACGAGAAGGCTTTTTATCTTTCCCCTTTCAAATACATGCCGCCCATACACGCCATACTAATCGACGATGAAGACAGAGCCATCAATTCACTTTCTGTTTTGCTGGAACAATACTGTCCGGATATCTCCGTGGTAGCTACCTGCAATAGCGTACCGGAAGGCATCTTGGCCATCAACCGACTTCGTCCGCAATTGGTGTTTCTCGATATTGAAATGCCCGAATACAATGGTTTTGAATTGCTGAACTTCTTTCGCGATGTGGACTTTGAAATCATCTTTGTGACGGCCTATAACGATTACGCCTTACGTGCCTTTGAAGTCTCAGCCATCGATTACCTTCTGAAGCCTGTTGACATTGATAAGCTGAAACACGCGGTAGACAAAGCCAAACAAAGGCTTTCTTCTAGCGATATGCAGCAGCGCTTGGACGTACTGAATGAGGCGGTCCAGACCAAACGTTTCGCTAAGATTGCTTTGCCCATGGCCGATGGACTGCAGTTTATTGAAACAGCGAAAATAATTTACCTCGAAGCCGATGGTGCCTATACCCATGTTTGGCTGCCCAACGACAACCGTATTCTGGTGAGTAAAAAGTTGAAGTTCTTTGAAGAAGTGCTGCAAGACAATCCGCGTTTCTTCCGCTCCCACCGCTCCTTCATTGTCAATATTGATTACATCACCAAATACTCCAAAACCGAAAATCTCATCAGCCTAGACAACGGCAAAACCATCCTCATCTCCCGCGAACGCAAAGGAGATTTTGAGCAGCAACTCAAAGACAATAAGCTGGTAATTGGCTAGTAAGAACTCAAGCCGTGAATGAGGGCTTTCGGGAATTCTTGCTGTAAAACAGCCTTCCCATTCAGAAAGCTAAGGTCGACTAAAAACGAATAGGCCGCTACTTCAGCTCCCAGCTTCTCTACCAGTTTACCTGCCGCTTGGGCCGTTCCGCCGGTGGCCAATAGATCATCGTGTACCAACACCTTCCAGCCGGGCTGGATGGCGTCTTCGTGTACTTCAATGGTGGCTTCGCCGTATTCCAATTGGTACTTATAGCTCACCGTGGCAGCCGGTAATTTTCCTGCCTTGCGAATCAAGACAAAGGGCTTGCGCATGCGGGTGGCCATCGCTAGACCAAACAAAAATCCACGACTCTCTATCCCTACAATGGCGTCGAAATCTTGCAAGTGAAACTCCTCGTTCAGCGACTCAATGATATCGGTGCACAACTGAGGATCTAAGAAAATAGGTGTGATGTCTTTGAACTGAATTCCCGGCTTTGGGAAATCGGGAATATTCCGAATGGCGGCTTTCATCCGTTCAACTACGGCAGTGCTTTGCTCTTGCATGCCTCAAAACTAAACATGTGCATCGGTAAACCTGCCAACTTGATTGAAAATTCCATCTGGTTTATAGACGATTGACCATGGACCATGGTTGTAGGACTGTAGGATCGTAGGATTGTAATACCGGATTTGTTAATTGTAGAATGTAAACTGTTGTGATTGACCTACATTAAAAGACATCTTTTGCAATTCAAATTACTTCTATGGAAAATGGAGGCTCTGTACTACACCGTGGTTGTTATATTAGTTTTGATGCTCTCCAGATAGGCGCTTGGCCCTCCATGATGGCGAGATGAAGGGAAGATAAGGTGAAGTCATTTCAATTTTCAACCGTACAAAATCAGCAGCACTGGACTTCTAGTCCAGTGAACGCCTCGGCATTGAAACACAATAAACTAAAACACAGCCACCGTGGCCCGCGGTAGTCATCTTATCAATTCAGATGCGTTTACGGGAATAAAACAAAAGCTACTTTCGTTAGATGTTTATGAAACGTGTACTCCTTGGAATTGTATTGCTACTTCCCCTTGTGCAATCGTGCAAACAAGAAGATCCTCCCGGACTGGATATTTTCCTCCAGGTCTATACCTTAGGCGGTGCAGCGCGTTTTAGCGAAGGCATCAATACAGGTGAACAAACCTTGATTCCGGTGGCGGTGCAAGATGCCAATACTTACAAGTATGCCTTGTTGCGATTTGGCGAAAACGGCAAGGCCCTGGCTCAATACGATGCCGCTGAACACCCTGGCAATTGCCGCTTTGGCGCCTGCGTACTAGGCCAGAATGGCACAATGATAAGTGCCGGTTCGGACCAAGACCGTCCGGCATTCTGGGTACACGATAGCGCTAGCATGAACATGCAGACCAAACTTCCACGCAACACGCAAGGCTATTACTTTGATGCTATCCAACACGGTAACTTTTTCTACCTCTGCGGACAAGTTCAAGACCCGGATAGCATGAATGAAATCCTCATCACCAAATTGGATCTGAATGGCAACTTTGTTGAAGACCGCACACTGGGCACCTCACAAAACGACGGAGGCATTGCCCTGGCAAGCAGCGGTGATAAGCTCATGCTACTTGCCTATTCGTACGGTAAGAACTTAGGCGACCGCGATTTCTGGATGATGGAAATCGATGAGAACTTGGACACCCTGCAAAGTGCTGTATTTGGTGGTGCCGGCTACGACCAACCTGCGTGTATGCTATACGAGGAAGGTCATTTCTGGTTAGGCGGACACAGTACCAGCTTTAATAACAATACCAATAACATGCACGATGCTTACCTCTTGAAGGTAACGCCTCAGCTGCAAGTGGTTTGGGAAAAGGCCTACGATTTCGGTGATCACGAAGGGATTGACCGCATGCTCTTTTTGAAGAATGGAAACATCGGGACGGTGAGCTACGGAGACATGATGGTGCAATCAGGTTTTTACCTCGAGGTAACACGCAGCGGGGCCGCCGTATACCAAAAAAGGTATCCAGAAATTGCAGGCTTCACGCATTTGAGCGAAGACAAGGATAGAAGAGTAATGTGGGGTATTACTCGCGGACCCATTGTAGACATGGCCCGCGTAAGCGATGCTTTTCCGGATTAGTGAACTCGGTCGCCACGCAATTCCATGTTGCGCATAATCTCTGCTTCACCGGTGAGAATTTCCTCCCAGCGTGCTTTCACCTTCTCTGCAGGGTGGTACTTTTTCGCTAAATCGATAAAGAGGCGGTAATGTCCGGCTTCCGAAACCATAAACTCGTGGTAAAAGGCTCTGAGATCAGGGTCTTCTACATGGAGGCTCAATAGCCTGAATCGCTCGCAGCTTCTGGCTTCAATCATGGCGAAAATGAGCAAGTCTTCCAAGAGCTTTTCTTCTCTGCTGCTCACCTTTCTTTTCAGCTTAAGCAACTCGTTTACGTAGTCGTCTTTGCGCTGATGGCCCAGTTTCAATCCACGTTTTTTCAATTCCTTCAGAACCTTTCTAAAATGCCCCCACTCCTCGGCTACCAAAGGCGTAACCTCATCAATAATATCTTGTTTGTCGGAATGGTGCACAATAAGCGAAATGCCGCTGGTGGCTGCCTTCTGTTCGCAAAAGGCATGATCGGTCAAAATCTCTTCAAGCGATTTCTCTGCAATATTTGCCCAACGAGGGTCAGTAGCCAGCTTTAGTCCTAACATGCCGCGAAGATAATTGCTCTATAGGCTCAAATCTTAACATTAACAGTCATTTTGAGAAAAAAGGACGATAGACACGAGGTAGATTCGGGCTTTTGAATATTTTTGGGGGAAATCAAGAATTCATGCAATCCGATCACCTCAGTATCATAATTGTTTGTGGACTCATCATCCTCTCCTATGTGTTCAACCTGGTTTCGGGTAAACTGAAGATACCTTCTGTTTTGCTTTTGATTGGAACGGGCATCGCTTTGAAGCATGTCTTTTCCTATTTCAACGTAGCTTGGGATGTTCCGATGAGTCTCTTGCAGATCATGGGTACCATCGGCCTAATCTTGATTGTGCTGGAAGGCACCTTCGATTTGCACTTGGAAAAGAACAAGCAGAAGATGATCATTCAAGCACTGGTCGTCTCGCTGGTACTCTTACTCCTATCGGCCTTTAGCATCACTTACTTGATTCAGTACTTCACGGATAGCCCGTTTAAAAACGCTTTCCTCTATGCGCTGTCTTTATCGGTTATCAGCTCAGCTATTGTGATACCGAGCGTGGAGACATTGCCTTTAGACAAGAAGGAATTTATGATTTACGAATCGGTGTTTTCGGATATCATCGGCATCATGATTTTCAACTTGGCCGCCTTCAGCAGCGGTGGCGATAACTACGAGTGGTATAGTCCGGTGATTGAAGTGGTTCTTACCGTAGTGGTTTCTGTGATTGGCGCCGTGGTCTTATTTGTATTCATGGACCGCATCAAACTGAAAGTGAAGTTCCTCTTCCTTTTAGCGATGATTACCATGTTCTACTCCATCGGTAAGCTGATGCACATCTCCTCGCTATTGCTCATTTTCTTCTTCGGACTCGTCTTGAACAATTCGAAGTTGGTATTCGACAATAAGTTTGGACAGTGGCTCAAATACAGCTACGAGAATACGGCCGGTGTGCTGCGTGAGTTTAAAGTGATCACACTCGAATTCTCTTTCGTGGTAAGAACCCTCTTCTTCATGGTCTTCGGATTCTCCATGAACCTGCAATTGTTAAACGATGAACGTATCATCATTGCAGGCATCATCATCGTGCTGATTTTTATTCTGGTGCGCCTGATCAACCTAAGTATCTTTCTGCGTTCCAGGTTATTCCCGGAAGTATTAATTGCGCCGCGAGGTTTGATTACCATCACCCTCTTCTACAGCATTCCGGAGAAATACAAGATTCCGAATTTTGACGAAGGCATTCTCTTCTTCACCATTTTGGCCACTTCAGCATTGATGATGATTGGCTTGATGGCCTACAGAGAACGTAAGGTTACCATCGAATCGCGTTACTGAGTCAGTTCAAAGCTAAACTCCCCAACGCTCGCACCGTTGGCAATCAATTCCAGTTTATGTGTTCCCGGATAATGCACTCGGGTGGTTAAATCGTGGAAAGCTTGTTCCTTGTCTTGAGCGATGTGTTTTTCTCCAGCTACCTGCGTTTCACTCAGTTTAAAGACCTTGCCTGAATAGCTACCGTTCTTCTTGAGGTAATGTACCTTATACTCCAAGCGAAGGGCGCCTTCTCCTTTTACCGCAAGGGCATAGTGCCAAGGCAAACGTTCTCCAATGGCAATGTGTTCTACCTTCGACTGCATGGCTAGGCACTTTATCGCTAAACTATTCTGAAACCCGAACAAGGCCAGAGCTTCCGGACTACCCTGCTTGAGCAAGCCGCGTAAGGCATGTTTGATCAGCTTAGAGGTATTAGGGTTGGAGAGGTCTTGTTTTGCGGCAAAGGCCAGAACCAAATCGGGCTGGTCTTTACTGATATCATTTAAGTTATTCGCCACCGATCTGCGCACGTACTCTGAATCGTCGTTAACCAATTGCTGCAAGTGGTTTAGAATCCAAAGGGTATCGTCAAATAAGGCAGGTACCTTCATGCCCCAAGGTAGTCGGGTGCGAATGCCTTCGCTAGCGAGTCGCCTAACGTGGTGGTTATCGCTTTTCGCCCATTGGGCAAAGGCGATTTTCATTTCAGGATAATAACGTTGTAAGAAAGGGCGAACTGCAAATTCACTGGTGCAGAGGGTGGTGAACTTTTCAAGGTAGGGCAACGAAACGTCTAGTTCGTCTTGTCCATACAGTTCTACAAAATCGGCAAATACAATAGCCGTAAAGCCAGAATAGGCTTCACCAACTTGTTCTAGCGAATTGAGCTTCTGAGCGAAAGTTCCGGGTATCAAATCGTGAAAACACTGAGCGATATGTTTCCCCCGGTCTTTCAATTCGCGCGATTCCCAATTGGAATCCAATACGGCATTGGTAAAAGTGGAAGCACGTGTTCCCACTACCCTTTGTACATCGTTGGCCAGTCTTTCTACAAAAGACCGACTGTACATATTTTTAAGCGGCTCAGGCATGCCGCAATTCTACTAATTCTTTTTCTTCCAGCGTAGAAGTTTGATCATATCATCCAATTCGTTTAAGTCGGTTTTTTTACCCTTGACAATAAACTCAAGGAGATTATAAGCCGAATCATCAAAATAATTTGTGATGGTATTGCTAATAAAGAATTTCAAGTACTCTTCTTTCGATACTATTGGGATGTATTTGTGCGATTTGCCGTGTTTTTCAAATTGCACATACCCTTTAACGACAAGAGTCCTAATTTGGGTTGAGATGGTATTGTAAGCTAATTTGTTTCCCTTCATTTGGGATTGCAAATCCTTTACAAAAGCGCCATTCAACTTCCAGAGTGCACGCATAACCTGCGCTTCTGCCCGTGTAAGTTCCTTCATTGTTGTACGCCGTTTGGTTCGGATCGACTAAATCGACCTGCTCCCCCCGTTAACGAATGGGATTTGAACCTTATTGTGTAACCTTAAAAAAAAATTGGTCACATGTGTATGTGACTTACCTAAACCAAGGGCAATTTAGAGCATTTTTTTCAATCAATGTACCAACAACAATAACTTAGATTCATTCTAATTAACTAGAAGATACGTTGATCAAGGATCTATGTAGGTGTGCAGGGAATTGCACTCGTGAAAGACATACACCACGTTCAACTATGAAAAGAAACACCGCCTGATTCAGGTCGCCTACCGAAGACAGAACCTGCATCAAAGCGGTGTTTGCTTACTAGTCTATTATAGTTTGAATACGATAGGCAGAACCATTTCGGCCGCCACTGCCTTGCCATCGCTGTTTTGAGCGGCTGACCATTTAGGCATGGCATTTACCACCCGAATGGCTTCGGCTTGAAATTCCGCGTCTACTTGATCCGGATTTTTCACGTTCACATTTTTCACCATTCCCTCAGCGTCTATAGTAAAGCCAACCATCACTCTGCCTTCGCGGTTTTTCGCTTTCAGCGATTCAGGGTATTTTACATGCTCTGAAATAAACTGAATCAGTGCTTCCATCCCACCGGGATAGCTTGGCTGAACTACTGCTTCTGTATTTTCAATTGTTTCTCCTTGGCTGATGGCATCCTGCTCTTGGCAAGAGCCAATGCCTAATGTAAAAGCGAACACAGGCACCCAGACCAGATAAGCTTTCTTTTTAATTTTAGATGTGCTGTATAACATGCTTATTCTCATTTTAAGTTGATCGAATCTGGAATAGGAATTCACCCACAAGGCTGTATGCTTGCTTTGTACATAAGCATACAAGGTTTGCGCATAGGTATCCACCTCAAACTGTCGAGCACAAGCTGCATCGCTGAGGTATTCCAGGTTTAGGTGAATCTGTTTTCGGATCAACCACATCAGCGGGTTAAACCAAAACACAATACACAACAATTCCGTAAGCCACAGATCTACAAAATGCGATTGCCGAACATGCACTAATTCATGCGCGAGTATGCCGGCTTCATTTTCACCCAAATCCGGAGGCAGACATACCGTGCGACCTAAGGTAAACGGTTCGGTAAAGGCCGGAGAATGCACGATACGAAAACCATTCACCCAACTTGTTCGGCCTTGTTTTAATTGCTTACTTAGAACTAACATTTGCCCAATCCGCGAGATCAACAGTAGCACTACAGGCACCGCATAAAGTATCCATAACCAGTTCCAATTAAAACCGCTTTCTTCCAGTATGCTGGTTGTGACTTTGCTCAACGCCACATCGCTCAATGTCCAAGAAGATAGCGTCGCCGGTGCTGGCCAATTCCATTCGAGGTAAGGCCAGAGGGGCAAAAGAACTAATCCCAACAAGATGAGGCGGTTCAACATATGTTCTCCCGACCGACGGTAAAAGCCTAAAAAGACAGCGATTCCTAAGGCTTGAAGCAGTATAAATTCTAAGGTTTCCATAGGTCTATTTTCCTTTGTTTTGAATGATTCGTGCGATTTCTTCCAACTCTGATTCCTTCAGGTTTTCTTGCTTGGCAAAGAAGGAAACCAAACCGGCAACGGAGCCGTTGAAATAGGATTTCAAAAGACCTTTTGCTGCAAAACGCATGTACTCGTCTTTCTGAATTAGAGGGCGGTATAAATGCGATTTACCCCGGGTCTCCGTTTCCAAGAACCCTTTACTTACCAGTATTCGCAACATGGTGCTTACCGTACTATTGGCCGGTTTAGGCTCAGGCATGGCATCGATGATATCCCGTACAAAGGCCTCTTCCATTTGCCAAACCAGTTGCATCAGTTGCTCTTCCAATCGCGTGAGTTCTTTCATAGCTAATTCTTTAGTTACAAACTTAAACTAATTTTTTAGCTATACAAGTTTTGTATCGATAATTCACTTTCTGTGAATCAGGTATTTATGAAATATGAAGATTAGAAAGATTGGAGCTCGTCGAGGTTTTTGCTAATGGTATCGCTCAATGAATCGAGCGGCAAATCGTTGGAATCTTCTCCAAACGGGTCTTCAATCTCTTCGGCAATGAGCTCTAGGCTTCCCAGCACATACAGCACAAAAACCACCACAGGAATGGTAGCATAGCCGTAATCGGGAATAAAAGCCAAAGGCATGGTCATCACATACACAAAGATGAATTTCTTGATAAAGATGTTATACGAAAATGGAATAGGCGAATTCTTAATCCGTTCGCAAGCACCCGTGATATCCGTAAACTCCGCCAGCTCGCGGTCTAAGAGGATGAGTTGCTCTCCGCTGATTTGTTGACTGGAATAGAAGTGCTGCAGCAAGGTATTCAACTTGGCTGCCACGGCATTGGGTTGATGATTCGCCTCTGACCAGTTTGGGTGCTTGGCGTTCCTCAAGTGAAACCGCAACACATCCGGATACGCTTGAATAAGGCGAATAAACTCGGACCTCTCCTCGCTTTCCTTTAGTGAAGACAGGCTTTTCAAAGCTAGATTGCGGGTAGCATTGACCAAGGCCCCCCATTGCTTTCTTCCCTCCCACCAGCGGTCATAAGCGGTATTGGTTCTGAACACCAACAAAAGTGAAATCACGAAGCCCAGAAGTTGGTACAACAGGCCTAAGCCAGTTTTGAACAAGCCAAAATACTCCAGTTCTAAAAACGCCAGCATGGCCGTGTAGAGGCCCACTACGATCATCACCCAAGCCATGCGCCGAAACGTATCGCTTTTATGGAAGCGAAAGATCAGCGAGAACCAGTCTTTGGGGTTGTATAAGATCATGAAAACAAGGTTTTAGCCTTGGCTAGAGCGGCATCCAAGCCTGAAGCATCATTTCCACCAGCCGTAGCGTAGAAAGGCTGCCCGCCTCCACCGCCTTTGATCTCTTTAGCGAGTTCCTTTACAGTATTGCCTGCATGGAATCCTTTGGCTTCCACTAGCGACTCATCCAAAATCACAGATAACATCGGTTTGTCGTTTAAGATGGCACCAAATACCGCTACCAGATTCGGGATTTCATTCTTCAACTGGAAGCTGAGGTTTTTCAGTTGTTCAGCGTTGGGCACTTCTACCTTGCCTAACAACAAACTGTAGCCATCGCGTTGTTCCACTTGGTTTTTGAGCGATGTTTTGATAGCAGCCGTTTTTTCCGCTTCAAAAGACTGTAGTTTCTTTTCCAGCTCAGCCTTCTCTTCCATCAACTTCTCAACACTCTTCTGTAGGTCTTTCGCTTTTAAAAGGTCTTTGAGCGATTGGATGGTGCCTTCGTATTCTTCCATCAGGTTCTCAGCTGCAGTAGCCGTGATGGCCTCAATACGGCGCACACCAGCAGCAACAGAGCTCTCCGATGTTATCTTAAACAAACCAATAACGCCGGTGGCCGAAACGTGCGTGCCGCCGCAAAGTTCTCGTGAATAGTTCGGGTCGAAGGTGATGACACGTACTTCATCGCCGTATTTCTCGCCAAAGAGCGCCATGGCTCCCATTTGTTTGGCTTCTTCTATCGGAACACTTCTTCGCTCATCCAAAGCGATGTTCTCACGGATTTTTTCGTTTACTCTGCGCTCAACCGCTTTGATCTCATTGGCTTCCATGCCTTTGAAATGTGAAAAGTCGAAACGCAGGTAGTTTTCGTTCACCAAGGAACCCTTTTGTTCAACGTGATCGCCTAAGACTTCACGCAAGGCAGCATGCAATAAGTGCGTCGCGCTGTGGTTAGCGGCGGTCTCTTTGCGTTTGTTCTGATCAACACGCGCATTAAAGCTCGCCTCCGGATTCTCCGGGAAGCGTTCTGCGATATGCACAATCAGGTTATTTTCTTTTTGGGTATCGATGATTTTGATTCGCTCGTTAGCCGATTCAATCACACCCGTATCACCTACCTGTCCGCCGCTCTCCGCATAAAACGGAGTACGGTCGAATACCAATTGGAACTGCTCCTTGTTCTTCTGTTTCACCTTACGCATTCGGGCAATGCGTACCTCAGATTCCAACTCATCATAACCAATAAACTGGGTGGCCTCCGCTTTGAAGAGCTCGGTCCAATCGCCGGTCTCCATGGCCGTGGCCTTTCTGGAGCGGTCTTTTTGTTCTTGCAATAAAGCTTGGAAGCCTGCCGTATCTACTTCTATATTATATTCTGAAAGTACAAGCTCAGTCAAGTCAATCGGAAATCCACAAGTGTCATAAAGTTTGAATGCAAATTCTGCAGATAATAATCCAGGGTTTTTTATAATAATATCTTCTATTTGATGTAAACCAGCTGAAATTGAATTTAGATCACCTATTGGTGAAATTGCATCACTAGTAGAATTCTTTATTTCAAATAAATTAGTCGTCAAATTTATTCCATACTCTGTGATTTCCTGATTTATCAGGTTTAGTCCCGCTTCTAAAGTCCTTAAAAACGAAGTCTCTTCTTCCTTCACCACCTGACGCACAAAGTCTTGTTTGGCTTTCAGCTCAGGGAAGATTTCTACAAAACCTTCGGCCAAAGTTGGAATCATCAAGTGCAATAACGGCTCTTTTCTATCCAAGAAGCTGAAGTAATAGCGCACAGCTCGACGTAAGATTCTGCGAATTACGTAGCCTGCTCCATTGTTGGAAGGCAGCTGTCCGTCGAGAATCGCAAAAGAGATGGTTCTCACGTGATCAGCCAATACGCGCAAGGCGATATCGGTCTTTTCATCTTGTCCGTAGGCCTTCCCCGTTTCCTTCACCACAAACTGAATAAGCGGCTGGAATACGTCGGTATCGTAGTTGGAGCTTTTCGCTTCAATGGCGCGGCACAGACGTTCAAATCCCATCCCGGTATCTACGTGTTTGGCCGGCAATGGTTCCAGGCTGCTATCGGCTTTGCGGTTGAATTCCATGAACACGAGGTTCCAGATTTCAATCACCTGCGGGTGGTCGTTGTTCACCAAGCTGGCGCCGTCTACTTGATTGCGTTCAGCCTCGCTGCGAAGGTCGATGTGGATTTCAGAACAAGGTCCGCACGGCCCGGTCTCTCCCATCTCCCAGAAATTGTCTTTTTTATTGCCGTTCAGTATGCGGTCTTCCGCAATCCATTTCTTCCACTCGCCTTTGGCTTCTTCATCGAAGGCCAAGTTTTCACCTGCATCGCCTTCAAAAACGGTAACGTAGAGTCGGTCTTTTGGAAGTTTATATACTTCGGTAAGCAGTTCCCAAGCCCATTCAATGGCTTCCTTTTTAAAGTAGTCGCCAAAGCTCCAATTGCCCAACATCTCAAACATGGTATGGTGGTAAGTATCTACACCCACCTCTTCCAAGTCGTTGTGTTTTCCGCTTACGCGAAGGCATTTCTGGGTATCCGCCACACGGCTGTATTTGGCTTCCTCATTGCCCAAGAACAAATCTTTAAACTGGTTCATCCCGGCATTGGTAAACATCAGCGTTGGGTCGTTCTTCACCACGATGGGTGCAGACGGAACAATCTGGTGTCCTTTGGAGGCGAAAAAATCGAGAAACTGCTGGCGAATTTCACTGGAAGTCATTTCTTCAAACTAATTATCGAGGCTTAAAATTTTTCTGTATCCCAATAAGGCTATCTTTGTAGCGTTATTTGGGACGGGCAAAGATAGAAGTTTGCCTTTGGTTTACGTTCGATGAAAAAAAACAAGTACTTCTTCAATCCGCATAACCTCGAATTTGAGAAAGTTACCGTGAGTCTGGGTTCGCGATTGCTGCGAATTTTCGGTTTTATGTCGGCCACCATGGTCGCAGCCGCCCTGGTTCTTTTCCTCGCCTATACCTATATCGATTCTCCCAAAGAAAAGCAGCTCAAACGCGAAATCGCTCAATATAAGCTTCAAATGAAACTGATGGACCAGAAGGTAGACAACCTTGCTGTGCTATTGGATGAGTTAAGTACGCGCGACGATAATATCTACCGTGCTATTTTTGAAGCCGATCCGCTTCCTGATGAGGTTCGCAACGCCGGCTTTGGAGGTGTGAATCGTTACAAAGAATTAGAAGGTTACGACAATACAGAGCTCTTAAAAGCTTTAACCCAGAAGATGGACAAGCTGAGCAACCAGATGTATGTTCAGTCTAAGAGCTACGACGAACTCAGCAAACTTGCTTCACGCAAAAACGATATGTTGGCTAGCATTCCGGCCATTCAGCCGGTATCCAACCGCGACCTTAACCGCATGGCTTCCGGATTTGGATACCGCATTCACCCGGTGTACAAGACGCGTAAGCTGCATACCGGCATGGACTTCTCTGCACCAACAGGTACTGAGATTTACGCCACGGGCAACGGTAAAGTTGTTTCGGCTGAATACGACCGCGGATATGGCTACCATGTGGTTATCGACCACGGCTTCGGTTACCAAACCTTGTACGGTCACATGAGCAAAATGAAGGTGAAAAAAGGCCAAACGGTGAACCGCGGTGAAGTAATTGGACTCATCGGCAATACCGGAACTTCTACTGCCCCTCACTTGCATTACGAGGTAATCAAGAATAACAAGAAGATCAACCCGATTAACTTCTACTTCAACGACTTGAGCGCAGAAGAATACGATCGCGTAAGGGAAATCGCTAACCAAGCCAACCAGTCGTTTGACTAAGCTTCAATCCATTCTCTTTCCAGCTAATTATATTAAAGGACTCATCGTCTTTTTTATGTTTTTGAGTTATACATCTGGTAAAGCTCAATCGGCAAAAGACTCCGTAATGCGTCCGTTTAGCGAGCTTCTCACCTCACAAGAAAGTATCAAAAAAAGACTGCTTAGCGAGGTTCAAAAGAGCGTAGATAGCCTCAAGCTGGCCAAACCTATAGAACAGAATAGCATCGACTCCATCTATACTGAGTTACTTCAACTCATTCAGGTTCTTGATACCTTTAAACAAGAGGTATATCCATGCGATAGTTCGGGCGTTTACAATCTAAACTACGACTTACACGCTTGGGAGGTAAAGGCATACGATCGGCTATGTCCAAATACTGAGGTGGAATATGTCTTTGAGGTAGATACGGGTTTGGCCATGGTATTTCGTTTTGGCCCTCCATTGGCTAACCTTGCTCTTAGACAAGCTATGCAAATCCATTTGTACACTATTTGGTTGAGGATGGCCTATTGTAAAAAGGAGGACGATGAGAAGCAGCATTAAACTCAAAATTCTACTGCAGCGCTACAGTATCCAACTCGACCTAGACGAGGAGGAAATGTTAATTCTTCGCTTAACCGACAAAGTTCATGGCGATGTGGAGCAATTCCGAGGTAAAACCAATTCAGTGCTAATCGGAAAAGCCTATGCCTATATGCTGCGTACTTTGAAGGAGGAAGAGAAAAGAGCGGAAGGCTGAGGGCCGGGAGCGGAGAGCAAAGGGCTGAGAGCTGAGAGCAAGGGGCCGGGAGCGGAGAGCGAAGAGCAAAGGGCCGGGGGCTGAGAGCAAAGAGCCGGGAGTGGAGAGCAAAGGGCTGAGAGCGTGGAACAAGGGGAACTGGACCTTCTATTTGGTTAAATAAAAGATCAGAAATCAAAAATCACATTTCTCCTTATCTTGCAGGCATGGAACTTAATCCGGAGCGTTTGTACTATTCCATTTCTGAGGTAGCTGAAATGCTGGGCACTAGCCAGTCGCAGATACGTTTCTGGGAAAAGGAATTTGATCTACTGAAGCCGAAGAAGAACAAAAAGGGCAATCGCCAGTTTACGGCCGACGATATTCAGATGCTCAAGATGATCCACCACCTGGTGAAAGACCAAGGCTATACCCTCCAAGGCGCCAATGAAAAAATCAAAAGCGAACTCAAGCTGGAGAAAAAGCGCATCGACGTAATCGATACCCTGAAAAACCTGAAGAGCTTCTTGGTGGAGCTGAAGGAAGGAATTGATTGAGGTTAAGGTTGAGGATTGAGTCATTTCTAACTACCAACTACCAAGTACCTTCCACCCACGACCCCCTGCCAGCAACCATGTCTAAAAAAATCCAAGCTGTTTGTCCTTCTTGTGGAATTCAGAAACACCGCACAGAGATGCGAAAGTGTTTGGAACCATTGGAAGCTCGTCATACACGTGAATTTGGAAAACACAAAGAGCTGAAAACCGATGGTTATGAGGCTTTTCTGAATGCCTCTTTTGAATGGGCTTGCGACGATTGCCTGAACAGCAAACGCGCCATCTTAGCCAATCCGGGTGCTCAAGAAACAGCCTCTGATCCTCATTTAGCCTACTTTGATACAGCATTATCTTGTTCTACATGCCAGTCAGATTTCCAATTCAAAAAAGAAGAAAAACAGGCTTGGTATGAATCCTACAAATTACCCATCCATGCCGAACCGAATAATTGCCTTGACTGCCGACGCGCTATTCGACAAGAAAAAGAGGAGAACAAAACCGTATCGGAGATTCTAAAGAATGGCGAATCACAACTTTCTGAGGAAGAACTGGAAACGCTGATTAGTATTTACCATGCCTGGGACAAACCTGAAAAGGTGAAGTATTTTGAATCCATCTTGAGGAAACGCATCAAACAAGAAGACTAAACTTCATTTTCCTATTTTTGCTTCCATGAGCTCAAGATTAAGAATCCTGTTTTTTACAATTGGTTTATTCACCATTTCTGCGCTTTTCGCTCAAAGCGATAGCCTGCCTAAAACCATTCGTTTTGCGGCTGTTGGCGATATCATGTTGGGTACCAATTTTCCGGATGCGGGCTACCTGCCTCCTCACGACGGTAAATACCTTTTGGATTCGGTAAAGGGCTTTATTGATTCAGCTGATATTGCTTTTGGCAACTTAGAAGGTACTTATTACGATGTGCCGGGCAATACCACCAAACGCTGCAAAGACCCTAAAAAATGTTATGCTTTTCGCTCACCGGAACATTACCTCAACTACGTTCAAGAGGCTGGCTTCGATTTGGTCAGCCTAGCCAATAACCACAGTGGCGATTTCGGTCCGGAAGCACGTAAGCGCACCATGGAATTATCAGATAGCCTTGGCTTGACTTATGCCGGCCTCCTCGATTGCCCATGGGCAGTTCTGGAAAAGGACAGCATTCGGTATGGCTTTGCGGCCTTTGCGCCCAACTCGGGATGCATGCAGTTGAACGATATGGAGACGGCGCTGGGCATTGTTAAACACCTGGATAGCATTAGCGATATCATCGTTATCTCCTTTCACGGTGGTGCTGAAGGTTCGAAACACCAACATGTTCCGGCCGGCAGAGAGGTCTTTTTAGGCGAAAACAGAGGAAACCTGCGCGAGTTCACACATGCCTTGGTAGATGCAGGAGCGGATTTGATTTTTGGACACGGTCCGCACGTTACCCGCGGAATCGAGTTATACAACGACCGCCTCATCGCATACAGTTTAGGAAATTTTGCTACTTACGCCCGCTTCAACCTGCTAGGCCCAAATGGCATTTGTCCAATTTTATTAGTGGATACGGATAGCTCCGGACGCTTTGTAGAAGGGCAAATCATACCGGTGGAACAGCTTGGAGAAGGCATTCCACAAGTAGATCAAAGGGGACGTGTTATTCAGAAAATGCGTGAATTGTCTACTACCGATTTTCCCAAGAGTCCGCTGGTGATTAGTGAAGAAGGATTTATTCGACGCAAAGACTAAGGAATCAGCCTTCTGGCGCCCATGAAACGTGCTTTGTAATAGGCCGAAGTCTCCAATTCTTCCAAACGTATTCCATGGTTGGTAGATGCGTGAATGAACATGATGGAATAACCGTCGTTTTGCACCACGATGCCTACGTGGCCTACTTTTTTCGATTTCCGGTTTCGGCCTTTGAAGTAAATGATATCGCCTCGGCGAATGTCTTTTCGGTCTTTAACAGCCTTGCCCACCGTGGCTTGCGATGCAGAAGTACGCGGTAAATCAATGCCAAACTTGGCAAACATGGTATACACAAATCCGGAGCAATCGAAGCAACTTTTGGATTTGCCCCCTCTGCAATAATCGATTCCGATGAACTTCATAGCGAAAGTCACCAATGAATCTTGCTTGCTCATGGTATAGCTTGTACTTGTGGTATCGCCCAACGCCTGAACCCGGCTATTCCAGCTCCAGAGCGTAAAAACAAATAAAAGCGACAACAGGTATTTCATGCGCAGCAAAGTTATAAAAGCTTTTCGATGGCGTTTTGAATTCGTTTCGAGAGGGGTGAAACCGGCGTGAGGTAATAATCCACTACCCTGCCTTTATCGTCGATCAGGTATTTCTGAAAATTCCAAAGTGGCAAAGGCATCCAAAGGCCGTTATACTCCTTCTTCATTGCTTTGTAAAACGCCTGTGCCCTGCTCCCTTTCACCGGAGCTTTCAGCATAATGGGAAAACTAACACCAAAGTTTC
This sequence comes from Bacteroidota bacterium, assembly GCA_006226545.1. GTDB lineage: Bacteria > Bacteroidota > Bacteroidia > UBA8524 > UBA8524 > M1806. The sequence continues at coordinate 40,348 of SBGR01000024.1, forward strand.
GGTCGCAAAACTCAATCACTTCCGAACCTTCTAAAGGCTCTTGGTTAAAGTCGTTACTCGGAAAACCGATAACCAATAAACCTCTCTTTTTATAACGTTGGTAAAGGGCTTCTAATTCTTTCAGTTGTGGAGTAAATCCGCATTTAGAAGCAATATTGACCACTAAAATGGCCCGTGGGTTATGTTCTTTTATTGAAAAAGAATCGCCCAACATAGAATACAATGGAATATCAAAAAGTGAACTGCTCATACTTTAGTAACGTGCTCCTTGTAGCAATGTTCGTTCCGCTTGTTTACTTTTTGAGCATTGACGTTCTTTGTCAATATGCGTTTACATGCCTTTCTTAAGCAAAGCCGAATGAATTTGGAATTGAGTTCCAAGGAAATATCCATTCGTGCTAGGCTGGATCCGAGCTTGGTAACACGGTATGAAAAAGGAGAACGCTTGCCTACCCGAGCCCATTTGGCTCAATTGGCAGAATCTTTAAACCTCAATTTCCATCAATGCTTGCAACTGTGGCTCAGTGAGCAAGTGGAGAAAGTTTTTGAACAAGAAGATGAAACCACCCGCAAAGAAGTGCTCCGTCATCTATTGGGTGGTTCAAGTATGGAGACTTCTAGTGATGACCGACTGATGAACAAAGTACTGGATCAGCTGGAACGTTTCAGTAAATGCAAACTGGTTTATGCCTCTGAATGGCAAACCTACCGCGAAGAACAGCAGCTAAGAGCCTTCGCTAAACTTTGTCAGATGCTCCAACTCGACTTCTCAAGCGAAGAACTTAACTCGATTTTGGTTGCCGGAAAAACCGTGGCGCGGCATAACCTCCAAGATCACTTGATACTGCATCAACTCTACCAAGCATGGCAAACATCCTTAACCAATGTAAACAAAGCCATTCTCGACGGACTAGCTTGGTTTCAGCAGTACGCTTCATCGCTAAATGCAGCCTCACCTAAACAATACAAAGGCTGGACAAAGTTGAAAACAAACGAAGAATTGTTGACGGCATTTATAGCTTGGCATAAACAAGCGGCCGATGCGCCTATCCGTCTTTACCTTAATGCCGTTTTTTTGCTAAAGCACGAGTGGCCCCTCTTGTATGAAAGCAGCGAAAGCGATGAAAATTTCGTATTGGAAGAATTGAATAAGCGTCTCATTCGCGCCATCGAAGCGATGGAGAGCTAATGTATTATAACACGGCTATTAGAGAGATTGCTTCACTCAACCTCTGCCTTAACCTCTACCTCAACCTCAACCCTACTCCAATTTCAGGGATTTGATTATGTGCTCCACTTGGTATTCTTCTACCGGGTCGAAGGTGGTCTTTAAGTCGGTGCCGTACAGTTTGGCCATGCCTTGCCAGAAGATGGTAGTAAAGGAGTTGGTATACTTGTTCAAGAGGTCAAATGAACTTCGACCGGTCTCTCGGTGAATCAATTTGATTAGCAAAGCACCTTGAGAGCGACTCAGTTTCTTGAGGTCGTCCATAAACTGGGCTTTGATGGTCTTTTCAGTTTTCTTGACGTAGGCTTTGCGTTCCTTTTCAGTGCTTAAGGTTGCGAGGTGATCTTCCATCATCTGCAAGCGAAAGGCTGCCAACTTAGCATAGGGTAAGGTCTTTTTGATATCGCGCACCAAACGCAGGTATTTCTTCTCTGCAATGCTGTCTTTGAGTTCTTTTAGAATAACCTCATCGAAAGTATAAACCGGAACCGTATCGCCATCAACAATTTCAAATCGCACAACGGTTTGGGCTTTTGCAGCGGTGGCCAAGAGGAAGGCCGCTAAGACAAAGAGTAACTTTTTCATAAGCGCCGGATTTTACCTTAAGGATTCCAAAAACATGCCATTAGGCTTCTTTCGGTTTGTCCTTATAAAAATACAACAGCGAAACGAGACCTAAAAGTATTAGGCTAAAAGAGATGATTTCAGCTTGTGTTAACTCCATGCCCAAGAAATCCATTTTATTGTTCACGCGAATCTTTTCAATCAAAAATCGCTCAGCCCCATTCAACATCAAGTAGATGGAAAACAGAATGCCGGGAATTTTAATGCGTTTGCGTAGGCTCCAAAGTACAAAGAACAACGTAACACAGATAATCGCCTCGTAAAACGGTGTTGGGTAAACCGGCACACCCAGTTGATAGCAATAATTACCTTGGCAATTTTCCATCAATACGCCTTGGTTGATGACATTGTGTGGGTAATTGTAACTCCACATCCAATCGGGAGCCCAACTCAACCAACCCGGCTTATCAGCGAGGTTATTGATACCCCAATCGCCGTCGCCCGAAATATGACATCCAATTCTACCTACACCGTAGGCCAGCATCAAGGCCGGACCGCCAGCATCCAACATCATTTTATACGGGATGCTGTGTTTTCTACCGAGGTAAAGCACGGTAACCGCCCCAAAGATGAGTCCGCCGTAAAAGGTTAAACCACTGAAAGAAATCAGCTGTCCAATTGGATCCGCTATGAAGTCGTTCCAGTTCTCAAGGTTATGGAATAGCTTGGCTCCCAATAAGCCAAACAGGGCTGCCATAATGGTTATATTGCCCATGTGCTGGTAAGGATGAACTTCTTCAACCTTATCGCCATCGATGGCCGGTAATTGTTTGTTTTTCCAATACCGGTAGCCACCTAAAGCAGCAGCTGCAAGCACACCTGTAATGATATTGCCTTGAGCACTCAAGAAATAGCTCTGAACATCGCTAAAGGCATCCGGAAAAGAGAATACGCCAATAATTTTAAAACCGAGTAAGAAACCTACCACGATGGCCGAATAGAAATCGCCTTCCCTTTGTTTCTTCTGTGTTTCCGGACTAATTCTCACTTTTTTGGATTGCAACAATCCCGACTTCTCGTGGCGTTTCAGCTCCATCACCATGGTGATATTGGCCAATACAAAGGATATGGCCACCATAAAGCCGAAGCTTTGAAACAATTGCAAGAAGGGAATTTCCAGTCCGAAGAGGTCCTGAAACAGGTAGTAAAGGTTAGGGTACATTAGTGGACGTAGTTTTCAGTGCTCAGTATTTCAACTTCCACTTCCATATCGGTATTGATCTGCAACAGTTTCACCTGCACCAGCTCATTGACCAGAAGCGGATCGTAATCGCTCGTGATTTTAATATAATTTTCGGTAAACCCGTTCATTTTTCCGCCTTGTTCTTCAGCTTCAAACAAAACGGTAAAGGTTTTACCCAGGTGCTGTTCGTAGAAATGCCTTCTTTTCTTCTCGCTTAAGATACGCAGCATGTCCGCGCGCTCTTGCCTGGTTTTTTGCGGCACCTCGCCTTCCATGTCGATGGCTTTGGTATTCGCTCTTTCGCTGTAGGGAAAGACGTGCAGGTAAGAGATATCCAAATCGTTTAAGAAGCGGTAGGTATCCAAGAAGTCTTCATCGGTCTCTCCGGGAAATCCTACTATCACATCCACCCCGATACAGCAATTTGGCATCAAGTCTTTGATATACGATACACGCTCAGCGTAGAGTTCACGCTGGTAACGGCGACGCATCAATTTTAATATCTTGTTATTACCGGATTGCAGCGGAATATGGAAATGCGGTACAAAACTCCTCGAATTGGATACGTACTCAATAATTTCGTTGTTGAGCAGGTTGGGTTCGATAGAGGAAATTCTAAAACGATCAATGCCTTCTACCCCATCCAACGCTTTCACCAAATCAATGAATTTCTCTCTGTTTGGTTTGCCGAAATCGCCAATATTTACGCCCGTCAATACCACTTCCTTCACCTCCGTTTGAGCCACTTCTTCGGCTTGTTTGAGGGTTTCTTCAATCGTTGCAGAACGACTAAAGCCTCGCGCTAGCGGAATGGTACAAAAGGTACAGAAGTAATTGCAGCCGTCTTGCACTTTCAAGAAAGTTCGGGTTCGATCGCCAAAAGAGAATCCCGGAACAAAATCGCGTGTCTCTTTGATATTGGCATTGTAAACAACGGCCTTATCGGTTTTACGCAACTCATCGAGGTGCTCCAAAAGGTTGAACTTTTCAGCTGCCCCTAAAACCATGTCAACACCGGGTATCTCTGAAATCTCCTGTGGCTTAAGCTGCGCATAACAGCCTACAATCACCACATAGGCTTCCGGATTATGCTTCAAGGCTTCTTTCACCACCTTGCGGCATTTTTTATCGGCATTATCCGTAACCGAACAGGTATTGATTACGTACATGTCGGCGCCATCCTGAAATCCCTTCTTCTCGAAACCCTTCTCTTCCAATTGTCTTGAAATAGTTGAAGTCTCTGAAAAATTCAGCTTACAGCCTAGGGTATAAAATGCAACAGAATGCGTCATGCGGCGGCAAAGATAGGAAAGAATGTAAGATCGTGGGATTGTTGGATTGTTTGACTGAGTTGTTTAACTGTAAATTGTTAACTGTTCGTAGAATTGTTGGTCTTGACCGGATTCCATAAAAAAAGCCCTGTTTCCAGGGCTTTCGTTTTTATGCTAATTCGGTTATTTCTTTTTCTCACACTCTACAAGTGCTTTGAGATCGGATGTTTCAGTTTCAAACATGACGTTGTCTTTTCTGCCATCGCCAACAACACCCATCACTCTGTAATTCTGAGTTTCCACTACCAATTTAAACCAGAAGATGTATTTCTCTCCAAAGGCACTGTTGGTATAGCTCTGGAACTTACCCGGGTATTTGAAAATATAGGCACAGGTATCGCTGTTTTCATCTAACATTTTCTCAATCCCTTTGCTGTCTGCCAAGGTAAAGTTCACTTTACGGAACGCTTTCTTTAAGGCTTTTTCATCTACCGATTTACTCAAGGTACCGCGGTCTACTAAGATATTGCGCTCTTTCAAAAGCTTGCAGTTTTTCTCTGCTTCTTGGTACATGTATTCGCCAGGAGTGCTCACCTTACCGCTTTTCTGAATGGCTTTCATGTGTTCTTGCATAAAGCTTAGGATAAAGCGAACATCGGTTTTAGTGAAGTCTTTGTTACTGCGGCCTTTGGTTTCAGGCAAGTAAATTTGGTAATCTACTTTTCCTTCTTTCACTGAGCTACCGCGAGAGTAGTTGATCACCCATACTTCTTGGTCTTTTTTAAAGTCGGGGTGTTTGGTTAAGAAGAGGTAATTATTGCGAGAGTCTCCTCTGTCTAAGTTCTTCTTTACTTCGTCTTGGTCTTCAAAAGACACCTTGGCATTCAATTTCCACAAATCGTCTACCGCCGCTTTAATCAAGTCGGCCAAATCTTTCTGAGGATATTGTGTCACACCGGCTCTTGGTCGAGCATTGGTATCCGGGAATTCAACAACTAATGGTTTTCTGAACATATCGCCCAAAGCGGACGGGTCAACGTTGATAGTTTGCGCTTGGACACTGCTCCCTGCCAAGGCTAAACTGCATAGCATGATAAGTTTTTTCATATCGCTGGCTAATTTACAATTATTTAATACTTGCTACTAGTTTGGTTTTAGTTTGAAATAATTTTGTATTCGGTACGTCGGTTAAGCTGGCGGCCTTCTTCAGTTGCGTTATCCGCAATGGCTTTGGTTGATCCGTAACCTTTGTAGCTTAAGCGATTTGCAGCGATGCCTTTGCCAATCAGGTAGTTCATCACCGACTTCGCTCTATTCTCTGATAACTTTTGGTTGGCAGCAGCATTACCGGTATTATCGGTATGTCCGCCAATCTCAATTTTCATATTCGGGTTGGCTTCCAAGAAAGCGGTAAGCTTATCCAATTCCACCTGCGACTCTTTTCTAAGTTCGAAGGAGTTCACATCGTAAAACACGTTTTTCAATACCACATTGGTGCCGGCCTTTATCTTCTTTAAGCGAACCACCAACTCATAAGGTTTATCTTGGCTACCTTGACTTAACGAGAAGTTCTCTGAGTGAAAGAGGTAGCCTTCTTTAGCGATGTTCAATGCGTAGTCTTGGTTTGCTTGAAGCACCACCAAAAAGCTTCCGGTTTCTGAATTGGTACCCGTAGAAATAACCTTGGTACCGTCGGAAAGCTTGAATAATTCAGCTGCGGCTTCCAATGGTTTTCCGGTTTCATCATCCAGTACAATGGCTTTTGCATAGTTTAGCTTTTGTGGTCTGAACTGAGCAGGTAAGGCAAATTGGTAGATATCGATGGTACCGTAAGAATCTGGTCTATTATCAGACGAATAATAGGCCAACTCCCCTTTGCTGTTTACCATCAGGCCTTTTTCATCTCCACCGGTATTGATAGGGAAACCAAGGTTCACCGGCGTATCCCAGCTGCCATCGTCTTTGCGTCGGCTCACGTAAAAATCGTAGCCTCCCATGCCCGGCTTGCCATCGCTAGAATAATACATGGTTTGGTTATCCGGGTGTATGAACGGTGTCTCTTCGTTACCGATGGTATTAACTTCAGGACCGAGGTTTACCGGCTCGCCAAAACGGCCATTTTCAAAGGTGCTCATCCAGATATCGCTACCACCGTAACCGCCTTCACGTTTACTAGCGAAGTAAAGGTTCAGTCCGTCGAACGATAAACTTGGTGTAGATTCCCATTGGTTGGAGTTGATAATCGGTCCCATGTGGCGCGGAATGCTCCATTTGGTTCCTTCCAATCTGCTGTAATACAAATCGCAGCCTGGGTATATTTCACGCGGGTGCGCTCCTCCTTGTCGGCCTTGGTAAGTATTCTTTTTTGAGCGATTGCAGGATGTAAAGAAGATAAACTGTCCGTCGGCTGATACCGATACACTTCCCTCATTCTCCTCTGTATTTACCGGAGGCCCAAGGTTAATAGCCGGTCCCCAAGTCGTATCGTTTACCTTTTTGCAATAGTAGAAATCTTCGTTGCGGTTCTGCCCTACCACGCGTGTAAAGATGAAGTATTCACCGTCTACAGTGATGCCCGGAAAATATTCTCTGCTTTCAGAGTTGATGCTCGGACCGGCATTTTTTGGTGTAAAAGGAACCGGATTTTTAATGGCTTCTTGTGCAAAGACCGCATTGTCTCTAAACCGTGTTGCTCTGTATTTTCTAGCTTCGCTCAAGTTGGGTGTTGCTAGAAACTGGTTCATGTAGTTGGCCGACTCTTCGTAGCGGTTCAGGTGAAAGTACATTTCGCCTAACGACTGCAATGCATCGTAGGCTTGTGAATTCTTTTCAATGGCTGTTTTATAACATTGTTCAGCCTCGGCGTATTTGGCTTGTTTGCTTAAAATATCGCCTTTGAAAATCCAGGCATCTGCAAAGTTTTCGTCTTTCTTGAGTGCCTTATCCAGTAAGTCAAGGGCTTCTGCGTCTTTACCGAAATTCGCTACTTCCAAGGCTTGAAAGAAATACGCATTGGCCTTTTTGTTCTTAGTTCCTGTATCCGGTTTTGGTTGCGAAACCGCACAGGCAGAAAACAATAAAAAGAGGCCTAAAAAGAGGCTATGTGGTCTGAAAAAGCTTGGCATCGCCACAAGTATAGCGAAGATTTTGCCAATCTTAAGGGATATTCATGTACTTGTGTGTTTGCAGTGAAATTCGCCATTGCGGGTGCTGTTTCACATAGTCGATGATGAGCGGTAATACCAGCTCCTGCTTGTCCCATTCTGGCTGAAGATAAAGCTGACAATGTTCATTCACTTGACTCACAAAAGACTCTGCCCAGGCAAAATCGCTTTTATTGAAAACCACTACTTTCAGTTCATGGGCTTGTTGAGCTACCTCTAAGAGTGGAGCCTTAAACTTCTTAGGCGAAAAGGTTACCCAATCAAAATGTCCGGTATATGGATGCGCGCCAGAAGTCTCGATGTGCACATGGAGTCCGGCATTCTTAAGCTCAAACGTAAGCGGACCTAGATCGTACATTAACGGTTCACCACCGGTAATAACCACCGTTTTGGCGCCTGCATTGACTGGCCAAGAAACAATATCGCTAATGGAAAAACTGGGGTGAGCTGAGGCATCCCAGCTTTCTTTCACATCACACCACACACACCCCACATCGCAGCCACCCAATCGGATGAAATAGGCTGCCACACCTGAATGTGCTCCTTCTCCCTGCACCGTATAAAAGTGCTCCATAACCGGTAGCTGTGTTTTCACCTCAAGCATGGTGCAAATTTAGAGGCTTTTTCAACCTCCGCACTGATTATTTCGTTAGCTCAGGAAACCACGTTAAAAAAGAGTAGTTTCGAACCCCATTTATGAAAAAATTTTTACTGGCATTGTTATGCCTGATAAGTGCAGTGTCTGTATGGGCACAGACCGGTGAAGTGAGAGGTATTATCTATGAAAAAGGAACCGGCGTTCCGATTGATTTTGCCAACGTCTACCTCAAAGAAAACTTTCTTGGTGCTGTTACCGATGAAATTGGATTCTTTACCATCTCCAATGTGAAGCCTGGCACCTATACCCTATTCTGTTCCTACCTCGGATACGATTCTGCGCAGGCTACTGTAAAAATTGAAGCCGGCAAGGTGACCCACCAAAACCTGTATTTAAAGAAAGCCGATAAACTGCTCGATGAGGTAACCATTAGCGCAGAAGCTCAGGCCAAAAAGGAAGAAACCCAGATTGGTAAAACCAAAATCACCATCAAAGACATGGAGCGATTGGTAACCTTGGGTGGTGAGCCCGATTTGGTGCAATCGCTGCAGGTTTTGCCGGGTGTTTATAGCTCAGGCGACCAAGGCGGACAGCTTTACGTGCGCGGTGGTTCTCCGGTAATGAACAAGGTATTATTGGATGGAATGACCATTTACCAGCCTTTCCACTCCATTGGTTTGTTTTCTGTTTTTGATGCCGATGTAATCCGCAGCGCTGATGTGTATTCTGCCGGATTTGGTGCAGAATATGGCGGACGAATTTCGGCCATCGTGGATGTAAGAACGCGTGAAGGAAACAAAACACGCCTAAGCGGTAAAATGGCTGTAAACCCTTTTACCTCTAAATTCTTGTTGGAAGGTCCATTGAAGAAGTACAAAGAAGGCGAAGGAAGTACCTCTTTCATCCTTTCCTATAAAAACTCTTACCTCGATAAATCATCCCAGATTTTCTACTCCTATTTGGATGCCAACCGCTTGCCATATAGCTTTAGCGATTTATACGGTAAAATCAGTTTTGTGGGAAGCAATGGAAGTAAGATGGATGTGTTTGGATTCAACTACAGCGATGCGGTGAATTTCCAAGGCATCACAAACTATACATGGAACTCTTACGGCTTTGGTGGAAAGTTTATGGTTTTGCCGGATGAGTCGAAAACTAAAATTGACGGTTTCTTCTCCTATTCTGATTACCAAATGCGTCAAGAGGAAGCCAGCTCATCGCCAAGAACAAGTAATATCAATAACTTCAATATCGGGTTGAACTTTGATTACCTGATGAAGAAAGACCGATTTGTATACGGTACGGAGATCACTGCATTTGGAACAGGTTACCAACTTTACAATGCCCAAGGCCGCCGTATCGATCAAACAGATAACAATACGGAGCTATCGCTTTTTGGTACTTACAAACGCGTAAGACCTCGGCACGTTTGGGAAGCCGGAGCACGGATTCAATACTATGCATCGTTCTCTGAATTCTTCTTTGAACCTCGTTTGGCCTACAAATACAACGCTACCTCCAAGTTTAGAATCAAGGCTTCTACCGGTTTGTATTCGCAGAACTTGATCTCTGCAGTATCAGACCGCGATGTAGTGAATTTGTTTTATGGCTATTTGGCGAGCCCTGATAACTTACCAAAGAATTTTGAAGGCCAAGCCATCACCAGCCGCTTGCAAAAAGCATGGCACGGTGTATTGGGCTTTGAATACGATCTAGGTAAATACACCGAACTCTTACTCGAAGGCTATTACAAAGACTTCTTCCAGCTCACCAATATCAACCGCGATAAAATTTTTGAAGACATTGCTGCCAATGCCGACAGACCGGATTACCTGAAAAAGGATTACATCATTGAAAAAGGTAAAAGCTACGGAGTCGATCTACGTATCAAATACGAACGTGGACCATTGTATATCTGGACAGTATACTCCTTAACCTACGTGAGCAGATACGATGGTATTCGCACCTATTTCCCGCATTTCGACCGCAGGCACAATGCGAATATCGTAGCCTCCTACGCCTTTGGTAAAAAGCGCCTTTGGGACGTTAACGTGCGCTACAACTTCGGTAGCGGATTTCCATTCACGCAAACCCAATCCTTCTACGAATTGCTCTATTTGGGCAAAGACTTAACGCAGGATTATACCAAAACAAATGGTGACGTAGGTATCATCTACTCCGCTATCAACGAAGGCCGTTTGCCTAACTTCCATCGTGTCGATATATCCATCTCCCGTACCTTCAAGCTTGGCAAGAACAATGAATTAAAGGCAGTAGCCGGATGTATCAATACCTTAGACCGAAATAATATCTTCTATTTCGACCGTGTAAGTTACCAGCGAATCGATCAGTTACCTATCCTTCCAACCTTGGGCGTGAACTGGAGTTTTTAAGGAGCAAATGCATGGGAACTGCTGCGGAATTGCGTACTTTGCAGCCGTAAAATTTTGCTGGAAATATGATTACCGAACGTTTAAAAACTGAGACACGTCCACACCACGATAACATGGAGCGTGTGGGCTTTTCTGATAAAATCATGAATGGTAGCTTGAACCTGGATGAATACAAAATCCTGATTCGCAATAACTACATCATGAACTCCATCATCGAGAAAGCCGTGAGTGCTTTACCTGAGTTTGTTAACCTCGAAGGCTTGAACTTTGAAGGCCGCAAAAAGAACCACCTTTTGGAGCGCGACTTGGAAGTATTGGGCATCAACAAAGCTGAATTGGATGCCTTGGACTACAGCATGAACTTCGATAACCTAAACCAAGCTTTGGGCGCATTCTACGTAATGGAAGGTTCTACCTTGGGAGGTTCCGTTATTTCTCGTCATTTGGCTAAGAACCCAAATCTTTCAGCCGTTCCTGAATACAATTTTTACGGTTGCTACGGCGATATGGTTGGACCAAACTGGAAGATGTTCCAAGGTGTTTTAATGAGCCAAGCCAATAGCACCGAGAACGAAGATCAAATGGTGCAAGCCGCTTGTGATACCTTCGATTATTTCAGAGGCATTTTTGAAGATAGCTTGTCGAAGAGTTAAGTTTTAAGAACTTAAAACGACTGATATTGAAAGGGATCCTGATGGATCCTTTTTTTTTGTTTAGCGATTGGCTATTTAACCTTTTCTGACACCATTCTACAAACCTCTTCATAACGAACTGCACCTATCGCTTTCATCGGAAAAATAAAATCTTCACTTGAAGTAATGCTAAGGTATTCAGGAGTTATTTTAACCGATTTAATGGCATTCCATTTTACAATGGTTTCAGTTTGATCTTGAATCAATCTAAATGATTCGTCGCTAAGAATTAATCTATGGTGAGCGTATTTCCCTACACTAGAAATGTAATCTTTTACATCTTGCTTCCATTTATACAAATGCCATGCGGCATTCAAATATGCACCAAGTGATGCCAAAACAATCAAACACAAAAACAAGATGTACATCACTTCATCCTTATATCTGTATACGACTATAAAAAGTAAAGCGCTTGATATAAGGAAGAATCCAAATGCAGATTTAGTGTAGGTACTTAGGAAATAATTCCCTTTCCTGTCTTTATAATAGATTTCCTTAAAATGGTCGGGATTGAATTCAAGTTCAATATCCATATTCACTTCTAATCTTTGCTTTTACCTCTTACTATTTTCCTTCGCTTCCCAATACTTTCTCACAGCAGCTGTATCCTCTGGGTTATGCTGCATTTCCATAAATGCTTTTTGCACTTCTTCCTTTCCCGGAAACAAGTATGCGGCTACCTGTTCTTCTGTCATTAAAAGAGTTCCGAGCCCTAGTGCAAGCAATAGAACATACCTTAATTGGGATTTTCTATTGGCGAAGAAATCTTGTGGTTTAGCGATGAATAGCCTAGCTCCTAAGCCCATCAATACCGCGGCAAGTCCAATCATCAGCATGTTCTCCCATCCGGGCCAAGCCAATAAACGGAACAATGATCCTAAGACTACTACCGTGCCGCCAAACCCTTCTAAAATGGGAAACACCTTCTTCAACTTAGCTTCTGCTGTTGGCCTTTTTCTAGCATTGAGTTGAAGCAGCAAGGCTTGCAATCCCATGAATAGAATTAGAAACTGATTCACTTTGGCCCATCCCATAGCCTGAACCAGGATTAAGGCAAAAATCAGGGGCCATAGCACCCATTCTAGTTTAGCAAGTAGTTTTTCCATTGGTCCGAGCAAGATAGGAAGAACGGGGTTAAAAGTTCCAAAAGTCAAATTCCAAAAGTCAAATTCCAAAAGCCAAGAACCAAGCATTGGAAATTGGAGCTTGAAAATTGGAAATTGTTAATTGGAGCTTCATTACCTTTACCGGTATGTGTGGCAGGTATGTATCGGTAAGCAAGGTATTGGCTATTGAAAAACGTTTTCAGGTGAAGGCAGATCACCCGGAACTGTATATTCCCAATGTGAATATCGGTCCCGGACAAACCGGACCTATCATCACCTCCGAAGAACCCGACCTGCTGCAGTTTTCCCATTTCGGACTCACCCCCTCTTGGTCGAAAAAGAAGATGTACCTGTTTAATGCACGGGCCGAAGGCGACCACAACCAAGAGAATAGCATCCAATACCACGGTAGCATGGGCATCGTATCTAAACCTTCCTTCCGCAACCTGATTCGCAAGAAACGCTGTTTGGTGCCAGCCGATGCCTTTCTGGAAGGTCCGGAGAAAGAAAAACTCAGCAAGCCTTTTGTGGTTTACCTCAAAAACAAACAACGCCCATTTGCTTTTGCCGGCCTCTACGACGATTGGATCGATCAGGAAACAGGAGAAGTCTACCGTTCTCATAGCATCATCACTGTTTGGGCCAATCCCTTGATGCAGAAAATCGGGCACCATCGCTCACCGGTTATTTTAGAACCTGGTCAAGAAAGGCTGTGGTTAGACACTGAATTACCTTTGGCTGATGTGACGTCTATGCTATATCCCTATCCCGCTGAGGAGATGAATGCCTATCCTATTAAACCCGATATCAAAAGACCCGGGACCAATGAGCTCAGCTTACTTGAACCGATTGGTCAGCGCCTCCAACCCGAATACGAATACGAGATTTACGAGGAACTCAAATTGGAAGGTATGGGGATGACGACGGCCAGAAGGAGAAAACTGGATCTTTAATGAATTCTTATTGCCCTTCGGCAGTGCTTTTCGTCTTGTGGCTTATCCAAGTGGTATTCTAAAGCATTGGCCTTAGCCGCTTTGACAATGACTCAATGATTGTTTAATCAAGTCAAGAAAACTGAGGGCTGAATGATTTTTGACGCCCAATAAAAGAGTATCCGCTGAAAACAAAAAGCCCCGAGTGAAACTCGAGGCTTTCCTTATAGGTTAGTGGCGATTAAAACTTCTCGCCTGTTTTTTCCAATGCGATACCTACGTCCAAAACACCGGGTAGTGTATTGATGCGCATGTTTTGCTCTACACTGTATTTGTATAAGCCTGAACGCGCATAGGTTTTGCTTTTTTGAACCGGGATGCGGTATTCAAAGACGGTACCTTTTGATACACCCAAAGGCTGACCATCCGGAGCAAACAATGGCAATTCAAGCCGAATCAAGGAGCTATCTCCATCTGGTGTTCGCTCTTGCATCATGATCCACATATTGGCAAAGGGATAGTTCCTATTGATGCGGGTATTGATAAGTAAATCGTAAGTAGCAGTGGTATCGTCTACCGCCACTTCAAACTCCCCTCTCTGTTGCCAATGCCATTGTTTATCAGGCATGGTGAGGTTCTTATCGTAAACCAAATTTCCTGTGCATGCACTCAGGAGTAGAACCATCGCTAAAGGCCAAATCTGTTTAATTGCCATCCTTGTTCGGGTTGTTCTTGTTATCCGGTCTTCTGCGCTTTTGCGGACGTCTTTTCTGTTGTCCGTCGCCTTTTGGCTTAGCTGCTTCCGGCGCAGGACCTTTGGCTTGAACAGGATTCGGACTTGCCGTTCCGTTTTCACCTTGTCCCTTGGCTTTTTTCTTCTTGCGTTTCTTCCGGTTTTTATCGCGACGGTCTTTGTCTTCCATTCGCGTCAGGCTATTATCGGAAATGATGTCTTCGGCATCCAGTGCCTTCATCATCGCTCGACTGCTTTCGGTCATGTCAACTAAATCGTCGCCCTTCTTGCCTTCTTTGTTCAACGCAATAATTTCATTCACCGTATCTACGTGAACCGGAATCCACGTATTTTTTCCTTCGTAAACGAACCACATGGTGCGTTTCAGAATATCTACTTTGATGCTGTGTGCAAACCCGGATTGGGTCTCCAGCTTCACGCGTTCGCCTTGCGGGAACTCTTCCAAAGCATCCAAATACGTATCGAGTTCGTAGTTCAAACAACATTTGAGTCGGCCACATTGGCCTGATAACTTCAGCATGTTGATGGAAAGATTCTGGTAACGTGCTGCCGACATGTTCACCACCTTGAAATCGGTAAGCCAAGTTGAGCAACACAATTCTCTGCCGCAAGAACCAATTCCACCCAAACGGGCGGCTTCTTGACGGTAGCCAATCTGTTTCATCTCAATACGCATGCGGAATTCCTCAGCATACGCCTTGATCAACTCTCTAAAGTCTACACGTTCTTCGGCGGTATAGAAGAATATCACCTTCTTGCCGTCGCCTTGAATTTCGATATCCGACAATTTCATCTTCAGTCCCAAGCTCATGGCTATGGTACGTGCTCTTTCAAGCACCTGAGATTCTTTGTCTTTCATCTCTTGGTAGCGCTCCATATCGCGCTCCCCTGCTTTGCGTAGAATAGCAAAGACATTATCCCCTTCCGGGTCTACATTGTATTTTTTGAGTTGGAGTCGGACGAGCTCCCCTTTGAGGGAAACAAAGCCTAGGTCATTGCCCATTTCACGTTGCACCACCACCGGATCTCCCGTAAAGAGTTCCAAGTTTTGGTCGTTTTTGTAAAATTCCTTCCGGCTACCTTTAAAACGCACTTCAACAATGTTGAAAGGCTTGTAGTCTTTCGGAAGTTCCATATCGCATAACCAGTCGTAAACATTAAGTTTATTACAGCCGGTTGTGCCGCAAGTACCGTTACTTTTACATCCTTTGGGTGCTCCCGCTCCTCCTGTTCCACATGAACTGCATCCCATATGTTAAATCACTTAGCTCTCGAAGATGATAATATATTTTTAAATCGCAAAGATAAATTGAACAGCACGATTTTAGGGTTTCCGTTGCGTTCAATATAATAGCCTGAGTCATTGAGCAATGCGATCATCTCACTCAATTGGTTTGTGGTGGTAAGTTGAGAGAACTTCATAGCGAACTCTTGTTCGTCGCCTCTCACCTTCACCAATTCTCCTGCACCCGATTGGTATAAAACACATTCACGCAATACGTTGATGCCGTATTCCAAAAGGTGCTTGAGGTTTTCCCTACCGAATTTGGCCGCTTCTTCAGACCATTTCATCATTTCCGGAATCTTCCGAGCATAACTCATCTGCAACAGCATTCTGAAATGAGCAAAAAACGGCGTGTCTTGCTGCGATAGCAAGTGCAAAGCCTTGTTCATGTTTCCTTCGCTCAAAAATGCCAATGAAGCAGCATGGTCTTGACTGGATGCGCCGTGTTGCAAAAGATGTTCGGCTATTTCTTCATCGCTAAAACGCGGAATCTTTACAATCTGCGTCCGCGATAAGATGGTACTAATGATGTCGTCTTGGTCGTGGGCCACCAATAAAAACAAGGTATTAGCCGGCGGCTCTTCAATAATTTTAAGCAAGGTATTGCCGTATTTACCAAGGTATTCCGGCATCCATAAAATCAGGAATTTAAACTCGCTCTCAAAACTCTTCAAACTGAGTTTGCGAATGATATCGCGGCATTCCGCCACACTGATATTCCCCTGCTTGTTTTCTTGATCCAAGAATTGAAGCCAATCGAAAACATTCAAATAGGGATTCTTCTCTTGGATCTCCCGCCATTCTCCTAAGAATTCAGTACTCAATCCTTTTTCACCCACCGTAGGGTAACTGAAATGAAGGTCGGGGTGAATCATCTTGCGCATCTTATGGCAAGCCGGACAAATACCGCAGCTATCTGCTTCAGTCTTTTGTTCGCAAGCCAGGTATTGCGCATAGGCGCGAGCCAAAGCTAGGTTGGCAGAACCCTCCGGACCGAGAAACAACTGCGCATGCGGAATTCGGCCTGATTTAGCATTGTTAATCAGCCTTTGCTTTACGTCAAACAAACCGGGAATTTCCTCAAAACGCATGGACGGCAAATTACGGACGATTGCCCAGAAGATACAAGAACCAAAGTCGGCTATATTTTATATTTCTATAGCTTGCTTAAGCCATTGGAAGGCGAATGTATCAGAAACTCACATGAAACAACGCTTACTAACGCTCCTCTTGCTTCTTAGCATTACCAGTCAACTATTCGCTCAACCCAATTATGCCCCACCAAGTGGCGTATACTGCAGCTGTGGTCCAACCACCGGAAACGGCTTTGGCTCCGTTAACCCTCAAGTGGCCCAAAAAGACTTTGTACAAGGTATTTTGGTACGCATTGGTTGGAATTTATGTGAACCCCAAGAAGACCAATACGATTGGACCTTGTTGGAAGGTCAAATTACCGCCGCTAAGCAATACAGCAAAAAGATATCCTTGGCCTTTGTCAACGGTAAATTGGTTCCCGATTGGGTCTTCGCTAAAGGCGTAGCTTCCATGCAAGTTTTAGCACCCAATACCTTAGACACCATTGTTGCGCCTTGGGATTCAACCCACCTGCATCACTGGACGGATTTTATTGCAGCTGCCGGACAGCATTTTCAGTCAGATACCACCATTCGTTTGGTATACATCACCAATGCATCAACCAATGGCTGTGAAATGCAATTACCCTTTAATAGCAATCCAAGTCTGGCTAGCTTAAGCTATAGCGATGAGAAAGTAATTAACTCCTGGAAAACAGTAACCACGGCTTTCAAAGACGCTTTCCCGAATCACTATTTGAGCAACGATTTCCACCCTGTGAACGGAAGCAACGTGGTAGCCGATTCGGTCTATGCCTTTGCCTCTTCAAGCATCGGAACGAGATACGGAGCCAATGCTTGGTGGTGGACTCAACGCAATACCACCGTATACCCTGCTCAATACACGCTACTAAAAAAGTCGGCAGCTGAAAATCCTTTTACCGGTGTTCAGTTTGCCAATAACGGCACCCAAGATTCTGCTTCTTTTGGTGCAGGAGGCATGCCTGAAGCCTTGGCCCATGCTATTCGCGATAAGGTTTGTTACTGGGAGATTTGGAACCAAGACATACTTAATCCGGAATTTGAAATGCTCTTGAGTTCAGCCAGTTGTTTGAATACCGGCATACTACCTCTAGCGAAAAAAACCTTGGAGGTTTTTCCCAACCCTAACTCAGGTAAATTTCAGATCAAGCTAGACCATGTTGTATCCGAAACGATAGCAATTAATGTATATGCCGGCCATGGTGAATTAGTCTACAACGCGGCACATTCAAACAAGGACTTACTTGAGATTGACCTCGGTAAGCTCAGCGAAGGAATTTACTTTTTGGAAGTAAACGATGCACAGGTTGTCTACCGTCAAAAACTCCTCATTCGCTAAAACAAAAAAAGCCTCCCGAAGGAGGCTTTTCAAATGCTATACAATCCAACTTAGTTGATTGTCCAGGTGAAAGGCAAACGCATCTGCACGCCTTTCATCTTTTGAATGTCTTTGTGCAATTGGAGCAAAGGATATAAATCGCCCAATTCCTCTTTGAGTAAGTCGGCTTTCACTTCCTCTTTGGTACCCATGAAAGCTTCAAATGGATTCTTCTGTTTCGGGAATTCTACCACACGGTATTTTTCCATTTCTACTTCTTTGGCAGCATAAGCTAAGGCGTCTTTGATGCCACCCAGCTGATCTACCAAACCATTCTTCAAAGCATCTTCACCGGTCCAAACCCTGCCTTGAGCAATACTGTCTACTGCTCCAAAACTCATCTTTCTGCCCTTCGCTACCTTGTTCACAAAACTCTCATAGGTACGGTTAATCATGCCTTGAATTACCTCTCTTTCCGCTCCGGAGAGAGGTCTAGAAACCGTTCCCAAATCGGAATATTCGCCTGTGGCTACACCATCGAAGGTGATGCCCAGTTTCTCATTGAACATTTTCTGCATGTTCGGGATTAATCCAAACACCCCAATTGATCCGGTAATGGTAGCCGGGTGAGCGAAGATATAATCGCCTGCTACGGCCATATAGTAACCTCCGGAAGCCGCCACATTACCCATGGAGATGATCAGTGGTTTCTTTTCGGCCGTCAATTTCATTTCATGGTAAATCACATCCGACTCCAAGGCAGAACCACCCGGTGAATTGATGCGCATCACTACAGCTTTGATATCGTCGTTCTTGCGAATTTCACGCAAGGCTTCAACGATACGTTTGCCCGGCATGCCACTTTCGCCATCGTTGATTTCTCCTTCTGCGTAGACAAGGGCAATTTTTCCGGCTTCAAAATCAGTGGTAAACGGACGAGAAGGATAGTAAGCAGAGAGACTTAATGATTCGTATTTTGCATCGGCCTCTAGCTTAAGCATTTCACGGATATAAGCAAAGACATCTTGCTCATGGCCTAAGGCATCAACCAAACCCAGCGTTTTGGCATCGCTCGCTTGGCGAATCAGGAGTTTATCGGATATCTCGCGTAAACGTTCCGGACTCATCGCTTTGTTCTTGCCTACTTGTTTCAAGTAGCTTCCTAAAATTGACTCGAGGTAACGTTTCACCTGAAGGCGGTTTTCATCGCTCATACTGGTGGCAATGAATGGCTCAACGGCACTTTTGTATTTACCGTATTTCACCACCTGCATTTCAACACCTACTTTATCCAATGCCCCTTTCAAGAACATCAATTCAGCATGGAGTCCGTTGAACAGCATCTCTCCGGCTTCATTCAGCACAATTTTGTCGGCCGTGCTGGCTAGGTAATAACCGGCTTCAGAATAGAATTCAGAATAAGCCACAATGAATTTACCTGAGTCTTTAAAGTTTTGCAATGCTGCTCTTAACTCTTCCAAAACGGCAAATCCGTTGGAGAAAGTGTTGGGGAGATGCAGGTACATTCCCGCAATATTTTTATCGCCCGAAGCGGCATACAAGGCTTCCAAGGTTTTGTTCAAACCCATCTCCTTTTGTTTCAAATCAAGGTTATTGATGTCCAATTGATCAAAAGGATTATCGGAACCTTGTTCCACCATATCGCTCTCCGGACGGAAATACAAGATGGTTGATTCAGCTACATCCGCCTTCTTTTCCTCAAGGCTATTGGCTATGCCAAGGATGATAAAGAAGAAGATGAAGAATAGAAAGATAGCCCCAAAGATGAAGCCTATGGTAGAAGCGAATACCTGCTTAAAAAACTGTTTCATGTACGCGGTCTTATTTTAAAACGTATGGGATCAACACGTTTCCGTGCTCATTCCATATACGTACAAAATAAACTCCTGCATACAGTTCGCTGAGTCTAATTTCGTTTAACGGAGTGTTTAGAACGGCAGACTTCACTTTTACACCGCGGCTGTCAAAAATTTCCATCTCAGCCGGATAAGCGTTCTCCAATGCAATCTGAAATACGCCTTGGCCTGGATTCGGGTAAAGCGTCACTTCTTTCACAAGCGAATTCAGGCCGGTGCTAAAAAAATCTACCTGCACCGGAATGCGAAGGCTGGTAATACCAAATCCACTGATCACAATGGTATCTTCTTCGTGAACCTGTTGGGATCTGCTAATTTTCAATTCAATGGTAACGCTCTCACCCGGGTTTACGGATACGGCCGATTGGGCCCAACCCAAATTTGCTCCGTTTGATGTACTCAACGTGAGGTTTTGTGCGGCATTGCCCGCTGAGGTTATTACCAAATTATAGCTAACGGTATCGCCCACTGTTCCACCAAAACTCAATTTAGCGATGGAGCCGTTTTGCTCCGGCAAGTTCACGCTGATAGAACGAACGGTAGCTGCTACGCTGTTGGTAGATAAGGTAGTGATGCGTTCTAAAAACTCGGGATGATCGATATACGGGTTGCGGTTTTTCTGTAAGCCGAAGATCTTTTCGTTTCGGATGCTATCAATAGTATTTACCGGAAACTGAGCTGCCCATTGGCGCAATACCTGTTCTTGGGTAACAAATTGCCCATTCGCATTTGGCACTTGCACACTCAAGAAATTGCTGGAATTTCCATAGCGTGTAGCGAAGTACAGCATAGAACGCGCTGTTTTACCTTTCTGTGCATCACGTGGCTCAAAGATGCCGCCGCCGTAAAGGGAACCGCCGTTCTGCCAGGTAGCAGAAAGAACATGTCCGAAAGGATTATTGGAACGTACCGAGTTAGCCGAAGCATCTACCACATAGAGGTGGAACAAATCCGAATTGGCCGGATCTGAAGAAGCACCCAAGCTTTGTGGCCAAGTATGTTCGGTATTTACGTTACCGTTGGTTTGTGCTGCAGAACGGTTAACATACCCTTCTACCACCCTTCCTGTATAGGCCGTTTCAATTCGGTTTTGAGAAGCTCCTTCACCATTGAATTGTTGGTTATCGATGGTCATGTACAACCAATCTCTTCCGGTATTGTAACCCAAAGCGATAGCACCTGTATTCAACTTTGTTTTAAGTGCATCCTTCAATGCTTGTTCGCTTAAATTCTGTGTGCTGCTGTAATAAGTTCCAGGGTAAGTTCCAATACCTTTCACGTCGATACTATAGGCACCATAGTATTCACATAGCACCACCAATTCCGTATTGTAATTGATATTGTGTACTGGCTTAAATTTTACCCAAATAGCAGCGGAATCATCGGCTGCCAAGGTGAATGCCGTATCTGCAATGAGTTTAAAATCTTTGTTTAGGCTCTGGCTATACAGGTTTACGTCGAGTACCTGAATCGGGCTCTCCCCTCTATTGTAACAGGTAAGCTGAAGCGAATCGCTTTGCCCTTTCTGCAAGCTGCCAAAATCGAGTGAAGTAGTGCTGAATTCCAAGCCTTGTCCAAAGCTGAAACTCGAAATCAGGCCCAAAAGGCCAAAGAGTACTGAACGGTTTACACACATAATCGTGGGCAAAATTACAGCCGTCAACATTAATATTTCATTAATTTTGACCCAAAATTTCGCATGAATCTCACCGCATTAAACGCTATATCTCCGGTCGACGGACGTTACAGAAGAGTTACCCACGTTTTAGCTCCATACTATTCGGAGTTTGGATTGATCCGCTACCGCGTATTGGTAGAAATTGAATACCTGATTTTTTTAGCGAATATTCCTTTGCCACAGATGGCCGGACAAATTGATCATGTGAAAGCAGAGGCCTTGCGCGACGTGTACAGAAACTTTAGCGAAGCGGATGCGCAGGAGATTAAAGAAACCGAAAAAACCACCAACCACGACGTGAAAGCTGTTGAGTATTTCGTGAAATCGAAATTACCGGCTTTGGGATTGGAATCGGTTACGGAGTTTGTTCACTTTGGACTTACCTCGCAAGACATTAACAATACCAGTGTACCACTTTCTTTGATGGAAGGCTACCGCAATGAGATACAACCGGTTTTGCATCGCTTAATTGATACTTTAAAGCGTTTGGCCGGCGACTGGAAAGAAATCAGCATGTTGGCCAAAACACACGGTCAGCCGGCTTCTCCTACCCGCCTAGGTAAAGAGATTATGGTTTTTGTTGAGCGATTGGAAAAGCAAGTGGCTCAATTGGAGGCCGTACCATACTCTGCTAAATTTGGTGGAGCAACAGGTAACTTCAACGCACATCACATCGCTTACCCTTCTTACGATTGGCAAACATTGGGCAATCAGTTTGTAAATGAAGTTCTGAAACTAAATCGCTCACAGTACACCACCCAGATTGAGCATTACGATAACCTCGCTGCCCTATTCCAAGCGCAAGAGCGTATCAATACCATCTTAATCGACCTTTGCCGTGATATCTGGACTTATATCTCCATGGATTACTTCAAGCAGAAGTTGAAAGAAGGCGAAGTAGGTTCATCGGCTATGCCACATAAAGTAAACCCAATCGATTTCGAAAATGCCGAAGGAAACTTGGGTGTAGCGAATGCGGTATTCGCCCATTTGGCTGCTAAACTGCCAATTTCACGTTTGCAGCGCGACTTAACCGATTCTACTGTATTGCGCACCATTGGAGTTCCTTTGGGACATACCCTGATTGCCTATGCATCGCTAGAAAAAGGATTGGGCAAACTCATTTTGAATCCGGCCGCCATTCAGGCTGATTTGGAAAATAACTGGGCCGTGGTTGCCGAAGCCATTCAAACGGTATTGCGCCGTGAAGGCTACGAAAAGCCTTACGAAGCCTTGAAGGCATTAACCCGCACACATGCAGCCATGAACCAAGAGAGCATTCATGCTTTCATTGAAACCTTAAATGTTAGCGATGCGGTAAAAGCTGAATTGAAAAACATCACACCACATAACTACGTGGGCATCTTTTAATTTCTAGCGATGAACTGGTCTGACTTTACCCGCAAAGTCTTGGTAAAAGACAAAGGTAAGAAGGGCCGCATCTGGAAAGCCTTTTATGCGAATACTCCTTTCTTAGTGAAGGAGTATTTTGCTTTTAACGGCAGTATACCCTCGTGGGCCGCGGCTGAAATACGTTTCGGCACAAGGGAACCCGACTATTCCGGTTTAGCCCATGTTTTTAGCGAAGAAGAAACCGTTTTTCTGGCCTACCGGTGGATTGAAGGAATAAACCTCAAAGACCTGAAGGACAGGCAGCGCTTTTGGCAGAAAAAACTGCCCTATGCAGCACTGTTCAAAAGCATGGCAGAGTCTGTACATGCACTACATCAAAAAGGCTATTTACACCTGGATTTGCGTCCGTCTAATTTCATGTACTTACCTGATTCGGGTAAAATCAAGCTCATCGATTTTGGATCGGTTCGCAATCAGGCTGAATTAGCACTAGGCCAAATTCCGGAGTTTGGGATGCACTATGCTTCCCCTGAGTTATTGCTTAAGAAAGCATCGCTCATAGACCAGCGCAGCGATTATTACGGACTAGGCTTAACTATGGCCTATCTGCTAAGTGGTAAACACCCTTTTTCCGATCAACACCCGGAAATCATCAAAAGCAGGATGTTGAGCGAAAACCTGCAAGAGCAGGATTACGGACCATGGGGCGACGCCATTCTTCGTTTAAGTGCGAAGCAAGCCTTCCCTAAACCACCGGCACAACTTGAAGCTGCCGAGGTAGAAGCATACCTAAAAAAGGGACTCAACTTACGTGCTGAAAACCTGCACTTTCTCACGAGCTAATCCAGCTCTCAAATTTTGAATTCCAACTATTTTATTTTAACTTGAAGGTGAGTCGGAGGACCTGTTGACCCTAACCCACATTTTAAACTATAACGCTATGCAATTAGTCAGTTCAGATTGGGTTCTTTTCTACAACAGTCAAGACCCGCTTGGGAAGAAAACAAGAGCGTATGCCGAGTCGTCAAGTCACAAATTGAACACGCAAGACTTGTCGTTTGCCAATCTTTCTTCCACCACTTTACGTGTGATTTTAGACTCTTTAGGCCTAAGTGCCAAGGACCTAATGAACAAAGCTCATCCATTTTACCAATCGCAACTGCGTGGAAAAGAGTACGATGAGGAAGGTTGGTTAAATGTTTTGAAAAAAAACAGTTTTTTAATCAAGTACCCTATTGTATTTAAAAAAGGAAGAGTATATTTGTGTTCAACACCTAACGACATATTCAAAAATCTAAATTAGCAAAAGTCGCCTATGTGAAATACTTACCAAACCAACACTCCGTGTAAAAGCAAAGGGAAGAATTCATCTTCCCTTTCTTTTTTGGTGCCGGTCTCAAATCACATACAGTCAATTTTCTTCACTAATCCACTCTTTTTGAATCCCTTTCATTTTCTGCTAGTCTGAATGCCTTTTGTGCTGGTATTACTTAGATTGATTTTAAATTAAAAAGAATCAGGCCCTACTCTATTATAAAAGAGTGCATTTGATAAATTTGCACGGCATATTAGAAATAGAAGCAGCATGAACTGGTTTTTAAAAATGTTTTCATCTTCCATCGGACAAAAGGTGATCATGGCCCTTACGGGACTTTTCCTTTGTCTCTTCTTGGTGATTCACCTCACCGGTAACTTTCAGCTCTTACTTAACGATAGCGGGTATCAATTCAATACCTACGCGAAGTTTATGACTTCCAATCCGCTAATTAAGATAGCCGGTTACATCACCTACTTAAGTATCCTCTTCCATGCATTTAAAGGTCTTCATTTGGCGTACAAAAACAGCCAAGCCCGCAAACGTGGATACCGCAAGAGCTCCGGCTCCGCAACGAGTACTTGGATGTCGCGTTCCATGGGTTTACTGGGTACCATCATTTTGGTGTTCATCGTAG
The DNA here is from genome assembly GCA_006226545.1 of Bacteroidota bacterium. GTDB lineage: Bacteria > Bacteroidota > Bacteroidia > UBA8524 > UBA8524 > M1806. Next base: position 64,871 of record SBGR01000024.1, read on the forward strand.
TTCACATGCAGCAGTTCTGGTATCAGTACAAGTTTGGAAAAACGGTTGAGTCTGAACAATTCATCGTTTACCTGGAACAAAAAACCGGTGCTGAAAAAGCCATTTCCATGAAAGACTTGGAAGTGATGAATGCACAGCTTGATAGCGTTAGTGCTATTTACCAACCTACCGAAGACATCGCCGGTTTTGAAAAAGACCCGGTTTACCTCGAATTTAAGCCCCTATTGGATGATCTTAACTATAGCGAGTCTGAAAAGAAACTTAAGCGTGAAAACTTGAGAGACTTGTATGCTGTGGTAAAAGCCTCTTTCCAAGAATGGTGGATCGTGCTTCTGTATGTGGTATCGATGGCAGCCATTGCCTTCCACTTATTGCACGGCTTTCAAAGTGCTTTCCAAACCATGGGTTGGAAACACAGCAAATACAATGGCTTGATTAGCACAGTTGGAGCTCTTTTCTCCATCCTGATTCCAATCGGCTTTGCTGCCATTCCTTTAATCATGTATTTCCGTTAACCTAACCTTATAAAAACAAGGTATATGACGCTTAACTCCAAAATTCCAGCAGGTCCTTTAGCAACTAAGTGGACCGATTATAAAGACCATGTTCGTTTGGTGAACCCTGCGAACAAACGTAATATCGATGTGATCATCGTAGGTACCGGACTGGCCGGTGCATCCGCTGCAGCTACTTTGGCTGAGTTGGGTTACAATGTAAAAGCATTTTGCTTCCAAGATTCGCCACGTAGAGCACACAGTATTGCGGCTCAGGGCGGTATCAACGCAGCAAAGAACTATAAAAACGACGGTGACTCTGTATTCCGTCTCTTCTACGATACCATCAAAGGTGGTGACTACCGCGCTCGCGAAGCTAACGTGCACCGTCTGGCTGAGGTATCTGCAAGCATCATCGACCAATGTGTGGCGCAAGGTGTTCCATTCGCTCGTGAATACGGCGGATTATTGGACAACCGCTCATTTGGTGGTGTGCAGGTTCAAAGAACATTCTACGCTGCCGGACAAACCGGTCAGCAGTTATTACTCGGTGCTTACTCTGCATTGAACCGTCAGATTTCTTTAGGTAAGGTTAAAATGTACAACCGCCATGAGATGATGGACGTCGTTCAAGTAAACGGAAAAGCCCGCGGTATCATCGCCCGTAACTTGATCACCGGCGAGATTGAAAGACATTCAGGCCACGCAGTATTGTTGGCTTCCGGTGGATACGGTAACGTATTCTTCCTTTCTACCAATGCCATGGGTAGCAACGTAACTGCTGCTTGGAAGGCCCATAAAAAAGGAGCTTACTTCGGTAACCCTTGCTTTACGCAGATTCACCCTACGTGTATCCCGGTTTCAGGCGACCACCAGTCGAAATTGACTTTGATGTCAGAATCACTTCGTAATGATGGACGTATTTGGGTGCCGGCTAAAATGGAAGATGCAGAAGCCATTCGCCAAGGTCAAAAACGTGGTAATGATATTCCGGAAGCAGATCGCGATTACTACTTGGAAAGACGTTACCCTTCTTTTGGTAACCTCGTTCCGCGCGACGTTGCTTCAAGAGCCGCTAAAGAAAGATGCGATGCCGGCTTCGGTGTAAACAATACCGGCCAAGCTGTGTTCTTAGATTACGCCTCTGCAATTATGCGTTACGGAAAAATCGAAGCCAACCGCTTGAACATGTCGGATGCCACCGACGCGAAGATTCGCGAAATGGGTAAAGCCGTAGTGAAAGAAAAGTACGGTAACCTGTTCGATATGTACATGCAGATTACCGGCGACAACCCTTACGAAACACCGATGAAGATTTACCCTGCGGTTCACTATACCATGGGTGGACTTTGGGTAGATTATAACTTAATGACTACCATCGAAGGATGCTACGCTTTAGGTGAAGCAAACTTCTCGGATCACGGAGCTAACCGTTTGGGTGCCTCTGCTTTGATGCAAGGTTTAGCTGACGGGTACTTTGTAATTCCTTATACCATCGGTGAATACCTCGCCGACGATATCCGTACCGGAGCTATTTCAACCGATTCTGCAGAGTTTGCAGAAGCAGAAAATGCCGTGCGTGAAAGATTGAATTTCTTTATCAGCAATAATGGAAGCAAATCGGTAGATCATTTCCACCGCCGCCTGGGTAAAATCATGTGGGACAAATGTGGAATGGCACGTAACGCAGAAGGTTTGGCCCAAGCCATTACCGAAATTCAAGCCTTACGCAAAGAATTCTGGAAAGACGTAAAAGTTCCTGGCGACCAAAATGAATTCAATCCTGAATTAGAAAAAGCAGGTCGTGTAGCCGACTTCCTTGAATTAGGTGAATTGATGTGCCGCGATGCATTGAATAGAAATGAAAGCTGCGGAGGTCACTTCCGTGAAGAATACCAAACAGAAGAAGGTGAAGCGCTTCGTGACGATGCCAACTTCGCTTACGTAGCTGCATGGGAATTCAAAGGAGAAGATGCTGAGCCTACCTTGCACAAGGAAGAGCTGGTATTCGAAAATGTTAAATTGACACAAAGAAGCTACAAGTAATCGATATAGGAGACCGTAGTATGAATCTGACACTCAAAGTTTGGAGACAAAAGAATAGCAAAGAAAAAGGGCAGTTTGAAAGCTACCCTGCTAAGGATATCAGTCCTGATATGTCGTTCCTTGAAATGCTCGATGTTGTAAACGAGCAAATCATCGAAAACGGTAAAGAACCCATCGCATTTGACCACGATTGCCGCGAAGGTATTTGCGGTATGTGTTCATTGCATATCAATGGAAGAGCCCATGGACCATTGCACGGTGTAACCACCTGCCAATTGCACATGAGAAGCTTCTCTGACGGCGAAGAAGTGACCATCGAACCTTGGAGAGCTAACGCTTTCCCGGTGGTAAAAGACTTAGCCGTTGACCGTAGCGCATTTGATCGCATTCAGCATGCCGGTGGTTATGTATCTGTTAATACAGGTGCTGCCCGCGATGCCAACGAAATTTTAGTTCCTAAGCAAGATGCCGATGAAGCATTCTCTGCTGCTACTTGCATCGGTTGTGGTGCATGTGTGGCCGCTTGTAAGAACTCTTCAGCCATGTTGTTTGTAGGAGCGAAAGTATCGCAGTATGCTTTACTCCCACAAGGACAGCCTGAGCGTGAGCGTCGTGTTGTAGCGATGGTCAATCAAATGGATGCTGAAGGATTTGGTGCTTGTACCAATACCGGTGCTTGTGCGGCAGAATGTCCGAAAGAAATTCCATTGAGCGTGATTGCTCGTTTGAACCGTGAGTTCTTGCGTGCATCCTTAATTGGAAAATAAAACTAAAAATTAACAGCAATATAAAAGCCCGCCCCTTGGTGGGCTTTTTGCTTTTAATCTATCGCATTAACTTCGCGACCGCGTGAGAATACTAGCCTTACTTCTCTTCTTTAGTTCCGTATTCAGTCTGCAAGCTCAGTCTGATACTACGGCAAGTGCCGCTGATACAACCGTATTGGTATTGGAAGAAGTGAACGTACTACTTGAGGTTACCCAACATTGCGTGAACGGTAAAAACACCTTAAGCTGGGAAGTGCAAGCCAACGATAGTCTGCATTTTACCCAGAAACTAGGACTCTATTACCGCCACCTCAACGATAGCCTCCTGCAAAAAATTGAATCGCTCGACAGCCTTAGAATCTACGTGAATAATCAAATTGAACTGGTTGAACCAGGAATCTACTTGATAGACTACGTAGACAGCGCAAATAAGCTGCATTTCAGTTCCAATGAAGTGTTCTTAGAAGTCTGCACCCAATTCCAATTACCCGATGTATTCAACTACGCCCCGGGTAAATTCTATGAACCGAGCCAAATCAACCACATCGCTAAAATTGAATTGGTTATTTTCAATAGCGGTGGCGAGCAGGTCTTTTTCACTAAAAATCCAAAGGTTTTATGGGACGGTCGAAACCAGAATAACGGCGCCCTCTGCTCTCCCGGAACCTATTTTTACAATTGCGACGTTTACGAAGACCTCCAGCAAGGACAAGTCAAACGTAACGTAACAGGCATTATTCAGTTAAACTACTAAGATGTTTACAGGTATCATTGAAACCACCGGCAAAATAGTGGGTATCACCCGCGAAGCAGGTAATATTCACTTCACCCTTCAGTCTTCCATTAGTGAAGAAATGAAAATTGACCAAAGTGTAGCCCACGATGGCGTTTGCCTTACCGTTATTGCCTTGGATAATGCCAAGCAAACGCATACGGTTACAGCCATTGAAGAAACCTTAAACAAAACGAATCTCGGCAGCTGGGCAGAAGGTCGTTTGGTGAATTTGGAGCGATGTATGGTGATGAATGGTCGCCTCGACGGACATATTGTTCAAGGGCATGTTGATCAAACCGCCACCTGCATCGAAGCGACAGAAACCAATGGCAGCTGGCGCTATACCTTTCGCTACGAAGGAAAAGAGCATGTTACAGTAGAAAAAGGCTCCATCACCGTGAATGGCGTTAGCTTAACCGTAGTTGATTCAAAAGACAATCAGTTCTCTGTAGCCATCATTCCGTATACCCATGAGCATACCGGATTTCACCAACTTCAAGTTGGCGATACCATCAACCTCGAATTTGATATTGTTGGGAAATACGTAGCCAGATTACTTGCCCGCTCCTAGCGAATATGCAAGTCTAAGCTCACTTGGTTAACCAATCCATCACGGTTGGTTACCGTAAACGTATAGGTATTGGTTTGTCCTGAGGTATTTTCAACCGTCTCGTTATAATCGTAAGCATAGGCATCGCCATCTGCTCCGCTTAAGTCATGTGAAATTACTGTAACCCCCGCTGCACCGTTAATCGATTTAGTAACGGTAAATTTCTTGAGAACATCTTTGTCTTCGGTTTTCTTCGCTTCAATACCAATTAAAATGGCAGCCCCCGCATTTACCGAGTCACTGGTAGAAATATAAGAACCACCTGTTTTGAAATTAATCTCCGGAAGAATGCCTTCATCCCGCTCGCAAGAATAAAGACCGAGGATCAGAACAGTCAATAGCACTAGGTTCACTCGTTTTTTCATGATTCGATTTTACACTATTTCTTCGCTCGGGACAATTTCAACTGAAAATTTACAGAACGACCCGGATTCAAAACGCCAAAGTTCTTTAAGCGAGAAAGGTGATCGAAATAAGCCTCATTCAATACGTTTTTAACTCCAATAGTGAATTGCCATGAGGTTTTAGACGTGTTATAACGCGATTCTAGTACCAGGTTAACGAGGCAATAACTTGAACTCCCCACTTCTTCCGGAAATAGGTAAGCTGCTTTGGCAAGGACCTCTGCATTGGCTTGAAAACTGAATCCCCAATTCCGGATTTGAACATTTCCATAGCGTAGCGATGGCGAAACTTTCAAAGGGGGCGTAAAGGGTAAAAAGGCTCCTTGGTCGGTTTGTGATTTTGTCCAAGCAATACCCATTTGAGCCAGCCATTTGGATTGAAATTGGATAGCCGCAAAACCTTCCACTCCAACTTGATTTACCCCGTCTTGTTTGAATCTGTACACTGGAAAGCCAAACCAATCACTACCGTCAGGAGCTAAGTAGATGTAATTGTGAAACCGCTGAACAAAAGGACTCACCTGCACATTCACTTTTTTTCGTTCATAGTTTAGTGATGCAGTTAGTGAGTAAAGTCGTTCGTTTTTTAGATTCGGGCTGCCAATCTCATAGGTATAAACTCCTTCATGCAAGCCTTCTGAAGCGAGTTCAGCTAAATTAGGCACACGCACCCCACTAGCAGTTTGTAGTTCTGCCTTCCAAGCTCCTGCAAAGCTTTTTTTAAGCGATACACTAGCATTGGCAAATGGCGACTGCTTATGGAAAGGACCTATTTCTTGTTGAATCGGTACAGCTGTACCTGTTTTCGCTAATGTGGAGATGAGTGTATAGCCTGTCCCCAAACCGGCTTCCAGCGTACTGGTACTGCTTAGCAAATACGTATAAACAGCCCCAAGGTTTAAATTCAATTGCCGTGAATCGGGAACCAAAATACGGGCCCCTAAATTCGTATTGGATTCCAGAAGTGTACTTTGAGCAATGCTGAGTTTGGAGCGTGTGGATAAGGTTCGGTCCCAACGCAAACGGTACTGAGCATTGAGCAAGAGCATATTCAAACTGATTTTTCCAGAGCCTTCGTTCTCCATGCGCTGATTCGCCGAAACGGAAGCATTAAACTTCACGATGTCTGTTTTTCGCAAAAGCCAAACTTCCTCGTGGTCCAATCGGTTTAAAACCACCATGTGATTTGGGTTTCGGACTAAGTTCCGGCTCCCAATTTCATCCGGAATGAGAAAAGTATTGAGGTCTTGAAAAATGAAACCATTGCGGTTGAGCGAGGTGAAAAAAGAAGTGCTGCTAGTGCGATTCTGGTATTGTCGGCCTGTACTGTAGCGAAAGCGGTAAGCGTCGTAACGCGAATTCAATACCCTGTTTCCATTGCCGTCGCGGTAGTCGGCACTGTTTTCTAGACTCAGCCACAATCGGTGCCAACGCGTTTTGGCAGCTTGTGCATACGCCAGTTGTTGACCCAAGGCATTTCCATTCGATTCAAAGCTGCTGATGCTACTAAACGATGCAGTTCCAGGCAAAGGAGCTGCGTAGGTATGAAAGTGAATAAGTCCGCCCAATGCTTCCGTTCCGTACAATACCCCTTGCGGACCTTTTACCACCTCTATTTTTTGCAGGGCCATTGCATTGAGGCCAAGCCCATGCTCATCCTGCCATTGTTGGTTGGAAAATGGTAGCTCATCCAGTAATACGAGAATTCGGTTGCCATACATCCCGCGAATCACCGGCTTGCTATTGCCTCTACCTGTACTCATCACACTGATACCCGGAATCAGCTGCAATGCTTCAGTCAAATTGTAGCCGGTAAGTTGAAAGGTATCTGCGCTAAGTATTGGACTGATACCAATCCTTTTGGTTTCGCTCGAGTCTTTTACTACGGTGGCATCCAACAAAATGGTCTTGGACGTATCCGATTGTGCCATCAGCCACAGGCTCAGCATCAAGCTACTGCTTAGAGCAGCAAAGCGAAGGAGTTTGATGGCCCAATTCATTGCGGGCAGCAAGGTAAGACATTTACCTTTTTAGCGATGAAGGTATGAACCACCATGCAATTTACCATTCCAAATCCCTGTTCTGAAGATTGGCAAGCGATGACGCCCAATGCGCTAGGCCGTCATTGCGATTCCTGCGCTAAGACCGTTGTTGATTTCACTCAGATGACTGATGCCGAAATTCAATCCTACTTTACAAAATCACAAGGTCAGCGGCTATGCGGTCGCTTTAAAAGCAGCCAACTCGCTACTTTCAATTTGCGATTACAAACCCATTCCATTCAAAAACCACAACAGTTATTCTGGGCCATTCTCTTAACTGTATTTGGTACAAGCCTATTCAGTTGCAGCAACCACCAAAATCAAACTTTGGGCGAAGTGGAATGGGTGGATAGTATCCACAACCCTGCTGTAGATACCACTGTTCAGAATTTGGAGGAGTTAGGTGTTGAGAAAGTTGATAGTAATCCAAATTGGATCAGACCGGAGGTGAGACCGGAAAAATTTCCAGAATCCTGTCCTGAACCCGAACCTGCAGAAATTGGTAAAGTGTTATGTCAGCCGGAAGGAAAGGATACATTATTCTACCTGAATCAAGAGTTTGTATACGGAAACATAAGTGTTACGCCCCATCCTTCCACGCCCAGAGATATCTTGCAGCCAAACTTCGGTGGGGCGACCAAGCAGCCGATATAAGAGCCATCTCTTTCTTAAGGTCTTTGAGCGATAGATGTTCGAGTTGGTATAATTTAGCGATGCCTTGCTGCAATCCGAGGTCGTCAAGCGGAAAATGATCCGGCCTGGCCATACCAAACATCAGGAAAATTTCTACCGTCCACTTCCCTACTCCTTTGATCTGAATCAAAAGTTCCATCACCTGTTCATCGCTCAATTTATTTAGCGAAGCATTGCTGAGTTCATTCCCAATCCAGAATTCGGCGATGTTCTGCATATAGCTTGCCTTTTGATTGGATAAACCTACGGAACGCAAGCGCTCTTGTTCCATGGCTAAAACCAATTCGGGTGTAGGATTTTGTTCCGGAAAAAGAGCCAAAAAGCGCCCATGAATGGTGGCTCCGGCCTTTCCCGACAACTGCTGAAAGGCGATAGCCTGCATGAGGTACTGGAAATAATCGTCGACCGGCTTCGGCCTCTCAAAATGCAAATGCTTGATGGCCTGGTATAAGATGGGGTCGTGTTTAAACAGCTCGGCAGACATGGTTCGAAAATTCTTATTTCAT
>SBGR01000040.1 GCA_006226545.1 Bacteroidota bacterium
CGACACATGTGTCGCCCCTACAAAACCTCAACTTCGTCCGAAAGTGTTGCGGAGCATCTACTTTCGGGCCTCAATCTCATTCCGTATCTTTTTTCTCCTTCCTCGTTATACCAATAAACTCATCCGAAATCCTCAAATTTGTTAGCGCATGAAAAAGTGGTTGTTTGCAATTGGCATTAGTCTGTTTATCGCCTTCAATTTGGCGAGCTCGCCGTATTTTCCAACAGGGTATGAAAACGTGTACATCGATATGTCGCGCGACTCTTTGCTTAAAGCCCGCGGCAATCATTTTAGCACGTCTAAGTTACCCAACGGCAATACCATCTTAACCGAAGGCGGAAGCGCGGATAGCCTTATTACCAAAGCCATGTACTTCATCACCCCAAGCGATACCTTGTATGAGGTGGTGATTGAGTTTGCTGATTTCTTCGACTTGGAGAAATACATGAAAGACACTTACGGTACACCAAATGTGAACGGCGAAGAATGGCTGAAGAAGCTGGAAAACGGTAAAGAGCTCTATATTTGGCAGTACCAAAATCGCCTTTGCATTGCGCGTGGCGACCTGTACCGCTGATGAACATAGCCGTCAATGCCCGCTTTCTTTTAAAAGACCGCCTCGAAGGGCTCGGACGCTTTAGTCATGAGACCATTCAAAGGCTGATTCAACAGCATCCCGAACATACCTTTCACCTGTATTTTGATCGGCCTTACGATCAGCAGTTTATCTATGGAGACAATGTGGTTCCCCATGTCCTGTTTCCGCCGGCTAGGCATCCCTACCTCTACCCCATCTGGTTTGATTGGGCGGTAGCCTATCGCTTAAAAAAAGACAAGGCTGATGTTTTTTATTCGCCCGACGGTTTCCTCTGTTTGCGTACCCAAGTGCCGAGCTTGGCCGTGATTCACGATTTAGCCTTTGAGCATTTTCCGCAATACGTGAGTGCTGCCGGAGTGAAATTCTATAAATCCTATTTCCCGCGTTACGCCCGAAAAGCGGCGCGCATCGCCACGGTTTCAGAGTATAGCAAAGCCGATATTGTTAAAACTTACGGCATCGCTGAAAGTCAAATTGATGTGGTATACAATGGTGTTAGCGAAACCTTTGCTCCGGCAAGTGCTGAGGTTCAACAGGCAACACGAGCGCAGTTTAGCGAGGACAAACCTTATTTCCTGTACGTTGGAGCCTTGCAGCCAAGAAAAAACATTGTGCACCTGCTGAAGGCTTTTGATCGCTTGAAAGCAAGTGGAGACTACCCACATCAATTGGTGTTGGTAGGGCGTGATGCTTGGCAAAACGAGGAGATGAAATCGGTTTTTGAAGCGATGCAGTTTAAATCGGAGGTTCGATTTACCGGAAGGGTAAGCGAGCGCGATCTGATTGCCCTTTTGGGTTCTGCTACTGCCCTTTGTTACCTGCCTTATTTTGAAGGGTTTGGATTGCCGGTGGCTGAAGCGATGCGCTGCGGAACACCGGTGATCACTTCTCCTGTCAGCTCCTTACCTGAGGTTGGGGGTGATGCGGCACTCTATGCCGAGCCGGAAGATGTAGACGCCATTGCACAACAAATGCAAAAATTGGCTAGCGATGAAGTGCTGCGTGCAAGCCTTGCTCAGAAAGCCCTTGTACAAGCAAGCCAGTTTACCTGGGAGAAAACGGCGGATTTGGTTTGGCAGAGCATTGTTAGTATTCTACCTTGACCTTCAAGGTATAGGTCGTTGCGATTGGAAATAATTCTTATTTTAGTCGGGCAACCATTTGAACTTGAACCATGTTACCAAGAAATACCGATCTAATGCAAGCTAGTTATGATTCCTTAAGAGGAAAATGGCTAGTTCCCATCTTTGCCAGTCTGTTTGTTGGACTTGTGAACTATTCTGCCAATCAAATTCCACGGATTGGCTGGGTAATTTCTGTAGTTTTAGGTGCTCCGCTTGCTTTGGGGATGGCCCGTTTTGCACTCAATATCAGTAGGGAAGAGAATTTTGGTTTTGAAGACCTATTTGGAGGCTTCAAACGTTTTGCCGATAGTTTGACAGCCTACCTCTTGGTGCTGCTGTTTGTTTTTGTAGGCCTGATTCTTCTCATTATTCCCGGAATTTATTTCGCTTTGAGCTATTCGCTTGTGTTTTATATTTTGTCTGATGAACCAGACATTAAGCCCATGAACGCTTTAGCAAAAAGCAAGGAAATGATGGAGGGTTATAAAACACAAATGCTGGTCTTGTGGCTGCAATTTTTAGGCTTGGCCATTTTATGTTTGCTAACCCTAGGCATAGGCTTTCTTTGGTTAGGGCCTTTTATCAGGGTCACTATGGCACGATTCTACGATGAGTTGAAAGAAGAAAAATTCCCAAATTATGCAATATGATTCTTCAGGCAATAACTTGAAGCTTCACTCTATCGCTCCCAAGCTTCCCATGCGCGATCCACAAAATACCAAAGCCTATTATGTGGATCAATTTCAATTTAAGGTGCTGGGTGATTATGGCGATTACCTGTTATTGGGAAAAGACGACATTGAGATTCACTTTTTCCTTCACCCCGACTTGAATCCAAGCTTGAACTATGGTCAAGTGTACATTCGCGTATCTGAAATCGAAAAACTATATGCTGCGCTTATCCAAGCTAAGGTAACGATTCATCCCAATGGAGAACTTGGCACTAGACCTTGGGGACAAAAGGAATTTTCACTCTTGGATCCGGATTCCAACTTATTGACTTTCGGTGAGACCACGGATTAATTATGAGGAAAGCACATACTTTACTTTTGCTTTTTATCCTATTCACCCTGCCATGCGCAGCTCAGAATAATTTGACCATGGAGGATTCCGTGCTATTGGTTTATGATGTAGCTCCTGAATATCCAGGAGGGACAAGTGCCCTTTTCAAGTTTCTCCAAAACGAAGTACAATTACCTACAATTCCGGATAGCATTTCACTCCCACAACGTATGTATTTTGAATTTATCATTGATACTGCTGGAAGGCTGGATTCATTGCGGGTGATTCGCAGTTCAGGATATCCACCCCTAGATAAGGCCTATTTCGAAGCGATTCAAAACATGCCTCGTTGGACCCCTGGAATTCTTGCCGGAAAAAAGGTCGTCGTTAAAATGAAAATGCCGGTTCGCATCGAATTCAATTAGCTGGGAATACTGAACAAGATGTACTTTAGCGATAATGAACCCAGACATCGCTCAATACAATGCCCAACAAAGCGCTGATGAGGCACCTATTTGCATCAAGTTAGCAGAGATTATCCATGCCACCTTGCCAGAGGCTGAATCCAAAATCTGGCATGCCCACCCGGTTTGGTTTCTGGATGGAAATCCGGTGGCAGGTTACAGTAAACTCAAAGGAAGTATTCGTTTACTCTTCTGGAGCGGACAAAGTTTCGATGAGCCTGAATTGCAAGTAGAAGGCAAATTCAAGGCTGCCGAAAAACGCTATACCGCATTGAATGAAGTGAATGAAACCGACCTAAAACGCTGGTTGAGCAAAGCCCGCGACATCCAATGGGATTACAAGAATATTGTGAAGCGAAGAGGGAAGCTAGAGCCAATTAAGGGACTCTGAATTTTTGATTTAAGCCAAATCTAATTCCCTAAAACCATGGTCCATCGTCTATGGTCCATGGTCTAATAAATTCCCTACATTTGACTTATGCTGAAGCGTCATTTAGAAGCCGGTCGATTGGAAGCCGGGTGCGATGAGGCGGGCCGAGGATGTTTGGCCGGTCCGGTGCATGCCGCTGCTGTCATCTTGCCGGTGGGCTATAAGAACAAGTGGCTCGACGACTCCAAGAAAATCAGCGAAAAAGACCGCTATAGCTTACGCGAAGAGATTGAAGCGAAGGCTCTAGCCTGGGCAGTTGGTGTTTGCTCGCCAGAAGAAATAGACCAGCATAATATTCTAAATGCCTCCATCCTAGCGATGCACAAAGCCTTGGATCAGCTACAGCAAAAACCCGAATTCGTGCTTGTAGATGGCAATCGCTTTAAGCCTTGGAGTGATGTGCCCTACCAAACGGTGATCAAAGGCGATGCTACTTTCATGAGCATAGCTGCGGCCTCCATCCTCGCTAAAACATACCGCGACGATTTCATGGTGAACTTGGATGCTGAATACCCACAATACGATTGGAAAATCAACAAAGGTTATCCCACACCAAAGCATCGCTCAGTATTGATTACAGAAGGCCCAACGCCATACCACCGCAAGAGTTTTAAACTCAAAGAACTGCAGCAACTACAACTCAAATTGTAATCATGAAACTGGCCCTGGTGTACAATCCCTGCGCCGGTGGAGGAAAAGCCATCGGTATCGCTAAAAAAGCCTCCGACTATTTGGAGTCGAAAGGCCATACCTGCAGTTCCTTCACAACACCTGCTAGCAAAGAAATAGGCTGTCCGGATTTCTCCAGTTACGATAGAATCTTGCTCTTTGGCGGCGATGGCACCTTGCACCGCTACCTCAACTACTGGGGCATTCCGGAGCTTCCCTTGGCACTCGTTAGCGCCGGCAGTGGTAATGATTTCAGTAGACTCACCACCCATGAAAGCCATTGGGAAGAACAACTGGATTTAGCCGTTCATGGAGAACCTAAACCCACCGATATCGGAACCTGCAATGGCGTTTACTTCGGAACCGGAGTAGGCATTGGCTTTGATGGCAAGGTAGCTGATATGCTCACTCGGAATACCCGCTTTAAAGGTTTTGCCGCCTATATGCTGGCTGTGATCACTCAGATCTTCCTTTACCGAGAAAAGGAAATCAGGTTGCGTAGCGATGGACTCGAAAAGCACGGCGATAGTTTTATGCTGACTGTAGGCAATACCAGCGATTTTGGCGGAGGCTTTAAGGTAACGCCGCATGCTCAACCCGACGATGGCCTATTAGAGGTATGCTTGATTAAGCGAGTGAGTATATGGCATCGCTTAATACACCTTGATGCCGTTACCAAAGGCAAACATTTACACCTGCGTTTTGTAGAGCATTTCAATTGTCAATCGCTGCAAGTGAGCTGCGATGAAGTCTTAATCTGCCACATGGATGGGGAGACCTATACTTGGACCGACTTCAATATCGAGGTTTTACCCGGCAGGCTTAATTTGATTCGGCCTTAACCCTTTGCGACTTGCTCCATTTTCTCCAGAGGTAGGCTGAGCTTGCCAAGATAAAGATAGCGATAAACTGCGAATGCGTTAAGATACCATCGATGATATAGCCTCTGGCTTCGTCGCCACGGTAGACTTCTGTTATGGTTCTGCCTACACCATAAATCAAGGCATAAAGAAGAATAAGCTGACCGTGGAATTTCTTTCTTGGATAGAGGTATAACATCAAAAGTACGATGCCTAAAATCATGGCCGCATCCATCAGCTGCGTAGGATACAATGGTATATTGAGGGGTTCAGCATTGCTTTCCGGGTGGGTAAAGGTGATGCCCAAAGGATTATGGCATTCAATGCCGTGGCAGCAGCCCGACATAAAACAGCCAAGTTTACCGAATCCGTGCACGAGGGCACCACTGATCGCCACTACATCAAACATGGGCAATACCGGAATATTCTTTTTCTTGAAGCGCCAGATAAGCACCGGAATGGTAACGAGGAAGGATCCGTAAAAGACAAATCCGGAACCTAGGCCCTTGAACATCAAAGCAGGGTTAGCGAGGTAACGTCCGGGATCTTCGAAATAAAAAAACACCTTGCCTCCCACAAAAACGCCGATAAAGCACCACAAGAAAATATCGGAAATCTGGTCCGCATCGAGGTTAAATTCCTTGCGGCGGTACCAGGTATGCCAGAAGGCAAAAAGCACCCCAATGAGAATCATGAATCCATAGCTGTACAGCGTAATGGTTTCCGGGAAGATCCCTCTCAGGAATTCAGGTGTATCAAAACGGACGAGGACCGGATGCATTAGTGTAAATTTACTTTCAAGTCTTTGTAGACTACAAACTCATTTTTCATAGCCGTTTTGCCTTCGCCTTTGAAGGTTAATACGCCGTTGAACGCCTTTCCACTTGGTACTTCAATTTCGCAGTGACCGCCTGTCGTGGTGCGTTGACAACGCCAGCGGGTATTAAATTTTTCTCCTTCCATGGTACCTACATAGAAGTAGCTTCCATTCATCTTCTGAGAGAATTTCACTTCGTAAATGTAGTTGCCACGACCGTCTTTGCCTTTGGCCGTGATTTCCATATCAGGCAAAGCGATTGGCGTACCGTCTGAACGGAACTCTTCCAATTTACCCGTTGGTTCACCCTTGTAGTACTCTTGTTTATACTTCAGCTTACCACTGCCGTAAAACACCATTTCCCAGCCATTTTTATTGCCGTTGATGTAATCGATTTCCTTGTACAGCTTACCGTTGGTATTGTACCAGTAGTATTTGCCTTCACGTTTTCCGTCTACGTATTCTTCTTTCATGCAAACGGCGCCGTCTTCGTAATAGCTAATGGCGGATCCGTGGCGAACCCCATCTTTGTAGGCTACCTCGGCTTTCTTTTGTCCGCTTTTGTATTTAGAAACCTTAACACCGGTATACTTTTCTTTGCTGCCACGTCCGGAAGCTTCTTCTGCTGCTTCCTTTTCCTTTTGTTCTTTTAGAATGCCTTTCTCTCCACGAGAATCTTCAACGATGCCATCGCAGGCACTCAAAGCAAATACACTAAGCGCAAGAAAGAGGTTCAAGGTTTTTGTCATGGTTCTTATTTAATTTTATGAATGAGCTCCGGCAATTTAGCCACCGAGGCCATTTCGCGCAATATTTTTCGATTCTCTTTGGCCGGTGTACCAAAGTAGACTTTGCCCCCTTCCAGGCTTTTAGACACTGCCGAGGCTGCCAGTACCACCGCACCTTCGCCTATCACTACTTCCTTGTTCACGCCTACCTTACCCCAAAGTACCACACGGTCTTTCAATGTTGTAACGCCGGCAATGCCCACCTGAGCTGCTAGGATGCAACGTTCGCCGATAATGGTATCGTGACCGATATGCACCTGATTGTCTAGTTTGGTATGGGCTCCGATTACGGTATCGCCACTCACTCCTCTATCGATGGAACTAGACGCGCCTATTTCCACCCAATCGCCCAAGATGGTGCGGCCACAGCTGTGCATCTTTTGGAAATTGCTATAGTAGAAGGCATCACCTCCAATGGTGGTATTGGCATGGATAATCACGTTATCGCCTAAGATGGTATGGTCGTATAAAACTACGTTAGGGTACAGAATGCAATTCTTACCGATGCTCACGTGATTGCCTATCACCACACCGGGGTGGATCATGGTTCCTTCGCCTATGCTAACATCCTCTCCTTGGTTGAAGTGGGTATTGTTTACGGTTGGCGTTGGACGAAAATATTTGGAGATGAAAGTATAGTCGCGGAAGGGGTCATCAGAGATGATAAGGGTTTTACCCGGCGGACAATCCACTTCTTTATCGATGATGATGGTTGTAGCCGCAGAGCCCAATGCCTTGGCGTAATATTTCTCTACGTTCACAAAAGTGACGTCGCCTTCTTCCACCATGTGGATCTCATTTAATCCGCTTACGGCAAAGTTGGCAGGGCCGATAAAACGCGCCTGCACCAATGCAGACAGCTCTTCAAGTGAATACGTTCTAGGAAATTTCATACAGAATAGGCCTCAAATATCTTTAAAAAAGAGCTTGATGACGTATTTTTGGTGCCCAATCGAAAAAAATCATGGAGAGCACAGCATTAAAAACCACCGCCTTAAGCGACTTACATATTTCTCTTGGCGCTAAGATGGTTCCTTTTGCCGGATACACTATGCCGGTTCAATACTCTAACCTGATCCAAGAACACAACCAGGTACGCAATAGCGTAGGTGTATTCGACGTATCGCATATGGGCGAATTTTGGTTAGAAGGACCGGGCGCATTGAGTCTAATTCAGAAGCTCACCAGCAACGATGCTTCCAAATTATTCGACGGAAAAGTGCAGTACTCTTGCTTGCCTAACGATAAAGGCGGTATTGTAGACGATTTACTTGTTTACCGCTTTAGCGAAGAAAAATACCTTTTGGTGGTTAACGCCTCCAATATCGATAAAGACTGGAACTGGATCAGCAGCCACAACAGCGAAGGCGTAAAAATGACCAATGCTTCTGATGAGTATTCTTTACTCGCTGTACAAGGTCCAAATGCCACCGCTGCTTTACAGAAATTAACTTCCGCCGACTTAGGCGCTATGGAATACTATACCTTCCAAGAGGGCGAAATGGCCGGCCTTAGCGATGTAATTATCTCCGCAACCGGTTATACCGGAGCAGGTGGATTTGAGTTGTATGTTAAGAATGCAGATGCTCAAAAACTTTGGGATGCCGTATTTGAGGCAGGCGCTGAATTTGATATCATGCCTGTTGGATTGGGTGCACGCGATACCCTTCGTTTGGAAAAAGGTTTCTGCCTTTACGGAAACGATATCAACGACGAGACTTCTCCAATTGAAGCGGGCCTTGGCTGGATCACCAAATTCAGCAAAGAGTTTATGATGTCTGATCACCACAAATCGCTCAAAGAAAATGGCGTGAGTAAAAAGCTTGTTGGCTTTGAAATGCTCGATCGTGGTATTCCAAGACAACACTATACCATCAAAAATGCGGAGGGTGAAGTAATCGGAGAAGTGACTTCCGGAACCCAATCGCCAAGTTTGTCTAAAGCCATTGGAATGGGCTATGTTAAAACCCCATATGCTAGTGCAGGAACGGAAATTTTTATCGAAATCCGTGATAAACAACTAAAAGCTGTCGTTACTAAAATTCCTTTTTTATAATTTAGTCCTATGAAAATCTTAAAAAGCACACTTCTCTTGTTCCTTGCTGGCGGTGTAATTAGTGGTTGCTCTAAGTTAAAAGAGAGCCCAGATCCGGTTACTGATACCGGAACCACAACAGGTGGAAGTACAGGTGGTGGCAATACCGGAGACCCTGCTGTATATGTTGGTCTTTGGAAAATGACCGATAAAAAACTTGGTGGAAACAGTGTTTTCGCCGGCCTCGATACCATTCCGGAAATTTCTCTTCAAACGGCAGGTATTGCAACATGGAATTACTATGTAGGAGGTAATTTAGCTAGAACAGCTTCTGATGCCTATACCATCAACCTTTCCAGCAATCCTGTAACCATCGATTTCATCACTTTTGGTACTGTTCAAATTGTGAACAAAACCGGTAGCGTGATGGAATGGAGCAGAAATGACCCGGCTTTTGCAGGCCTAGAGGTTATTGAGACCTATACGAAACAGTAAAAACCTTTATAACAGAGTAGTAAGCCTCACCATTTGGTGGGGCTTTTCTGTTTTATAGGCCAAGGAAAGCCAGTGTGGAATCTTATCGATCAGAAGCCTTTTCTCTGCATCGCTAAAAGCATCCTGTTTGGTGCGTTGTACCAACCTGCTTAGCGACTCAACCAATCCTTCATCTTCTTTGTAGTAGCGTATGAATTCAGAATCGGTGAAACCTTTGTACATCTGTTCAAATGGTGCGGTATCTTGTTTCCCTGCATCCTTCAGAAAGCGGCAGATCAAGTCCAAGTCGGCTCGCTTGAAATCTGCATAAAAATGATCTAGCGATGCAGGATGCGCATCAATAATCAATCTATCGAGCAGCATCTCTGCTAGGATATGACCTAAAAACCAGCTGCGTTGATTTACAAAATAGCCTTTGGCCTTCTGGGCTGTAAACCATTGATCCAAGGATTCCGATACCACGGTAAAGTAGTGGCAATCGTGGAACCAGTCGTCTGCCTCGTAATGTTTTTCACATCCCGCTTGCAGTAGCTGCCAGTCTGGATTCTGGCTAGGCTGCATCAAGCTCACCTTACGCCTGCCGGTGGCTCGCCGCGACAAATCAGGTAAGGTCAGCCCTACATTGTGAAGGTGGTGTTCTTCGGCGTACAGAAAGTGATGGGCGAGGTAGTTCAAAGTGAGAGCGAAAAAAAACCCGATGTTTCCACCGGGTTCCTCTTGTTGATCAGCCTTGGGCCAATTTGGCCTTCAAGTTCTTATTGAGTTCTTCTAAGAAGTCTTCTGTATTCAGATATTGATCCGAAGTTACATTATTTCCGTGAATACAAACAGCAAGGTCTTTGGTCATGCTTCCAGACTCAACAGTCTCAACACAAACCTGTTCCAAGCTCGTACAGAAATCGATGAGCTCCTGGTTATTGTCTAATTTACCACGGAAAGCCAATCCACGTGTCCACGCAAAAATCGAAGCGATTGGGTTGGTAGAAGTTGGTTTTCCTTGTTGGTGTTGACGGTAGTGACGGGTTACGGTACCGTGTGCAGCTTCCGCTTCCATGGTTTTTCCATCCGGTGTAACCAAGGTAGAGGTCATCAAACCTAATGAACCAAATCCTTGTGCTACGGTATCAGATTGAACGTCGCCATCGTAGTTTTTACAAGCCCAAACGAAGTTACCATTCCACTTCAATGCAGAAGCAACCATATCATCGATCAAGCGGTGCTCGTAAACGATGCCCATGGCGTCCATCTTAGGTTTGTATTCTTGGTAAACCTCTTCAAAGATGTCTTTGAAGCGACCGTCGTATTTCTTAAGGATGGTGTTTTTGGTAGAGAGGTATAATGGCCAGCCTTTCATGATAGCTTGGTTGAAGCAAGCATGTGCAAAGCCACGGATAGACTCATCTGTATTGTACATCGCTAAAGCAACACCATCGCCTTTGAAGTTGTATACTTCGTGTTCGATAACGGTGCCGTCTTCGCCTTCAAATTTGATGGTCAATTTACCTTTACCATTGGTTACGAAATCGCTAGCGCGGTATTGATCGCCAAAAGCGTGACGTCCGATGCAGATAGGTGCAGTCCAGTTTGGAACCAATCGTGGGATATTGCTCATCACGATAGGCTCACGGAATACAGTTCCGTCTAAGATATTACGGATAGTGCCGTTTGGCGACTTCCACATTTGTTTCAAACCAAATTCAGCAACACGTGCTTCATCCGGTGTGATGGTAGCGCACTTGATACCAACGTTATACTTCTTAATGGCTTCAGCAGCATCGATGGTGATCTGATCGTTTGTAAGATCACGTGATTCCATGCCAAGGTCATAGTATTTGATGTCAAGATCCAAGTAAGGAAGGATCAACTTGTCTTTGATAAATTTCCAGATGACGCGGGTCATCTCATCTCCGTCGAGTTCAACAACGGGATTCTGTACTTTAATTTTAGCCATTGAGTTAATCGTAAGGCGACAAAGATAGAAAATAGCACCTGCAAACGAAACTTAGTAACGCCTCATCAGGTAATCGGTAAATCGCTTATTGAATTTTCTGATTACATCTTGCCTATTGAGCAGGCCCAGCATAGTAGAAGTGTAGTAAGGGAAAGGCTCTGTAAGCTGTTTGAAGGCATTGTCGTAAACCACCAAACCGAAGCCGGAGCTCGCTCCAAAAGCATCGGAATGCGGTGAGCCAAATTCTGCGATGAGCACATCTGTTGAATCGTTCAATAGGGTATCAACCTTCACCTTATTCTTGTTGAAGAGGTCGTGGTAACGTTCTTCTGCTATGTCTTGGCTGAGTGTATCGTAGAAAAACAAAACCGGGCAGGCGGTGAATTCATGACGGAAGGCTTCCATGGTGAGGTCGTTTTCATCCGCCACTTCTTCTTCTATCGCTTTGGCATCTTCCTCGTAGCCGGAAGCGCGGTAAGCCTTGATCTTTTTGTGTTCTGTTTTCAAGCGAACCAATAAGACCAAATTCCGTTTGCGGTAATTTTCTATGCTTTGTTCTTTCGCTAATTCATGTTCCGACTCTTTGCGATTCGGTTTGGTGATTTCATAGCCCAAACCAAAATTGATCATGGAGAATCGTCCGGTATTGTAAAATTTACTCTGATTGGAACTCAGCGAATAGGTATACGAACCCTTCACCATAAACCGGCTATTGAGCTTGATTGAACCCCCAACATGTACTCCGAAATCTATCCTTCCCGATTTGCTCGGATCCGGTGTAGAGCGACTGCTCAGGTCGTTTTCTACCTTGTTCACATCCTTTAAAATCAGCATTGAAGGCGTGATGCCGGCATAGAAATTCCAAGTTCTTTCTGTTCTGCCCGGGTAGAAATAAAACGACAGTGGCACATCAACGTAAAGCTCCTTGATACGCTGGGTGAATAACTCAAACGTATCGGTGGCCGTGCGTGAATACGCCAATTGGTTTACTTCCAATCCGGCCCCAAAGGAGAAGCGCGGACGAACATGTTTAATGCCTTGTAGAAAGAATCCAGGCGCAATTCCTTTCGCGTAAATATCGCTAAACTCTCTGTGCTGTAGTGAAGTGAAATTAAGGTTTAATCCGGCGTTCAAATCGTAGCGTGCTACGGCTGTACCCGAATACTGAGCCTGTGCTGCCGAGCTGATTAGCTCAAACAACAGGAAAATTCCCAGACTGAAAACCTTGATATTTTTATTCACGCTTGAGCAAATATCCATATTATTTAATGTGAGCTGCTTATTTTAGCTGAAAATTTCCGCTATGTCATTTATCAAACGCATCCTCGTTCCCACCGATTTTTCTCCCGCAGCAGATAATGCCCTTCGTTATGCTTGTTTGCTTGGGGAATTGACCCAAGCCGAAATCAAAGTGCTGCATGTGTTTAACGTTCCGGTAGTAGATCCTTATATGCCGGGCGATACTATGGAAGCCATGATGCAGGAAATCAAGAAGGCTGCCGAAGAAAACATGGAGCGTACCCTTCAAGCGCAAAACTTCCCTAAAATCTCTGGCGAATGCATCTTGGGATTTGTTACGGACGATGTGGCGCAATACGCACACGAGCAGAGTGCGGATATGATTGTGATGGGCACAACCGGTGCCAGCGGCGTTAAAGAAATTCTTTTTGGCAGCAACGCTTCAGGCGTGATGGCCAAAGCCCATATCAAGGTATTGTCGGTACCGGCAGAATACACTGAACACGTTAAGCCAAGCAAAATGGTTTACGCTTCTGACTTTACCGGCAACGAAGAAATGCGTTGTTTGATCTTTGCAGATTTAGCGAAAGCCTGGGGCACTGAGTTAGAGGTTTTGCACGTGAAAAGTGATGAGCCTGTTTTTAGCAGTGAGCCACCGGCCGTCTTGATTGAGAAGATCAAAACTAAAATCGGGCATGCTGAGATTCGTTTTGAAGAAATCAGCAGCAACGATGTTACTGCCGCTATCGAAACTTACGTTCAAAGCACGGGAGCCAATATCTTAGGAATGGCCATGCACAAACGTAACTTGTTTGAGCGTATGTTCAGTAAAAGCAAAACCAAGGAAATTGCTCACCACGCGCAAATTCCTTTGATTACGCTGCAGAAAGACTAGTTCTTTTCTGAATCTTCCACTAATCCTATCCGCCTATGGTACTTTTTGAAGTAAAAGGTACTCAGCTTAAATCACATACTCCAAAGCATTTACAATGCCCACATTGCAATAGCAAAGGCAGCATACAGCTTGTTTGCTTTGTGCGTCATGTGCGCTTTTTAGGGATACCCCTGTTCCCTATTCGGAAGGAGGTATTAAATCAATGCGACCATTGCGGTAAACGTGCCAACCACCGCCAGCTGCCGGAGATTCAAACCGAAGAAGAACTCCTCAAATACCAGACTAAAATACCGCTTCAATACCTCAGTGGATTGATCCTTTTCCTAGTGCTTTCCGGCGTATTGATTTTCTTGTTAAGCGATCGAAACAGCCCATCGGTAAAACGTATTTTAGAACCACAGCAAGGCGATGTTTACCAGGTAAAAACCGACGACCGCATGTATACCTTATGGCTGGTGGATAGCATTGGCTCAGATTCCATTTACCTGCGCCGAAATCTTTTCATCGTCAACACGCTTAACTACGCCCCTCAAATTGCCGCCGACAGCAACTTCAATACACTGCCCTTCGCTAGCACGAAAACGGATTTGCTGCAACTGAAGAAGAAAGGCAAGATTGTGCATGTGCAACGTGACTCCAACTGAACAGGATTCAATTACCGGGCTCTTAAGTGAATACATTTCACTTCTCAGTCTCCTGATCACAAGAAATATCGCTCTGAATCTGGTTTGTGCTCCACAGCAAACTGAAAACCGTAGTCTTTAGGGATGATGTATCATGCATTCCACTATAAACTACGGTTTGTTTAATCCTTTGTTGACGAAGGTTACTACCTTAGTCTTGTTTCAACACCTTAGTCCAGGAGCTTTTTTCTTTGACTTTCACCTGAATAAAGTAAACCCCCTTTTCCAACCCTCTTAAATCTACCCGCGCCCTGTTCGTATCCATTTGCTGAGCAGGAATCACCAAGGCGCCAGTACTTGAATACACCGCCACATAGGCTTCTTCAGGAAGCTCTGCAAACTGAATAAAATCTTGGGTAGGATTTGGATAAACATGCGGATTGATACTTGAGTTCTTTGCCAAAGAGAGGCTGAATGGAGTGTCGCCGTTGAGTCTCAGAATACCAATTGGATTGAATTTAAAATAACCCACGAAACATATATTCCCATCTTGTTGAATAATTAAGTCTGTGACATCGGAATTTAAGAATGTCTTTTGAAAACTTGAATCCAAGCTACCGTCAGCATTGTATCGCTCAACAACAAACGCCTCGCTAGGCTGCCCGAAATTTCTGTTGGCAACACATACCTTTCCATCTGATTGTACCGCTAAAGCACTATTTATGAGGTTTGAAAATGAATGTGTGGTTTTGAAGGTAGAATCCAGCGTACCATCAGCATGTAATCGATCAACACCAAAAGCTAGGCTATTGGTGTTTCCATAGTTTCCGCCAATTATAATTTCTCCATTGGCAGTAGTTTTTAAGTTGTAAACCTGCCCGTAAAAACCGTCCATCGCTTTAGCGAAATTGGCGCTGGCGTCGAAGGTCTTATCCAAAGTGCCATCACTATTTAACCTGGTAAGCAAAAGGCTAGGTTCGCCATTGTAGTTGCTGTAATGTCCGCTAACTAAAATTTTTCCATCGGCCAAGCTTAGTACTTGATGAATTTGCCTTTGCCCTATGCCTGAACCTCCGCTGAAACCGCTGCCAACCTGAAAACTTGCATCTATTGAACCATCAACATTCAAACGTGCAATCCCATTTACTGGTGTATTTGCTCCTCCGAAATAGGCGTCGTAATGGGTGAATAGGCCACCAACTAGAATTTTCCCATCGCTCTGTATCGCCAAAGTTTTTACTTCCTGATTAAACCCTGAAGCCGGATCAAATATTTCGTCCAGACTTCCATCACTATTGAGACGAGCGATGTTATTTCTGCTTACCCCATTAATTTCGCTGAAACTGCCCCCTATTACAATTTTTCCATCAGCCTGTATTGCTATTGCTGCAACTTTAGCTCCCCAAGAATCTTCAAACTGACTAGAAAAGCCGGCATCCAAACTGCCATCGAGATTCAATCGAGCGATATAATAAGTCTCATTCCCATTGAATGACTCAAACTGACCTCCTACCAATAACTTCCCGTCAGCTTGCTGCACAATCACATCACATTTTCCTGTCCACTCATCGGGACCGAACCCGGTACCAACTTTGAACATGGTATCTACGCTACCAATTTGTGCATAAGCCGTGAAAGGGATTAATAAGGTAAAGAAGAAAATTAAACTGTATTTTTTCATTTTGTTGATTTTATAATTTCGAATTCCTATGAAATTTAAGTTGTAATGCCTCTTGCTTCTATCTGCCAAAACATAGCGCTAGTCCAAACCTGAATTTGCTTAAACCAATATCACCTCTTCCGTTTGAGGACTGAAGGTTGGCAAATAGCCCAAATCGGCCGCTTCGAGATACCTTATACAAAACCAGCACATCAAGTCCAAGGGCGTTGGTATACCGTGGCCCGGAAAAGCCTCTTGTTACAAAATCATACATCACAGAACCTCTTACCAATACTTTAGGGTAATCAACCACCAGGTGAATACCTGGTCCGAAGGTATGACCTCCTACTTCCGTTTCTTCGTTGATGCTGTATTCCAGCTTTCCGTCTTTGTATCTCCCACGAGCCACTCGCCAACGGGAATAGCCCCACTGTGCACCTCCATAAACACCTAAATGCTTTCCTAAGTATGTGCCAATGCCAAGTCTTGCTAGAGGCCAATCGCCACCATTGTAAACATAGCCATCCCTCTCGTGGCCCCACCAAAACTGTCGATCCAATCCCCCTAGACCTAAATCGACCATGGGAGTTAATACATCCGTATGGAAATAGATTATTCTGCTGAAATACTCGTAGCTAAATGGAACATGGTTAATGTTAACACTCGGTCGAGACAATGAGGAGTGGTTATATTTGATAGCAGTTCTACCAAAGCCAACATTAAAATTCGCCAACTTCTTAGGGTAGAAGTTTTGAGCATTTAAGGTGTTCAGTCCAATGAAAAAAAGGATAAAACATACAAAGTGTCGAATACTATTCATGCTGTGCTAAACTGTTAAACAAATTTTAGCGATGCTATGACGAGTCTCAATACGCATTAATGCGT
>SBGR01000066.1 GCA_006226545.1 Bacteroidota bacterium
TAGAGGGGTGCAAAATTTTGCGCCCCTCTGAGAGTAAAGATCAGGTAAAGCTCAGCCCTACTTTGGCTGAAATGAAAATTCATTTCATACCAAAATACCAAGGCCCTCGGCTCCCGTAACATTCATAACTCAACTTTTACAATTCAGCCTAACGTCATTCCAAAGAAAGCCTGGCAGAACACGAACGCCTCATTCAACCCGGAACCCGCCAACTCGTTAACCCGAAACTGATTTCCGTCATTTTTCCGGCTCCTTGGATGGGCGTATCTTCGCGGCATGAATCAGGTTTGGAAAAAGCTTAGCCAAAGTGAAATCAAAGAACGGGTCTTTGGCGCCTTAGAAGAGAATGTGAATTTTTTTAACGAAGCCATTGTGGGTGTGCCTGCGAGTCACCTCGATAGCAAGGTATTTTTCTCCGATGCGAGCTTCTTGAAAGATGCGCCATTCCTTTCTTCGCTTATCCATAACCCAAACCACATTGGTTGTCATACACTCGGACATTCCGAAAGTTTCTTCAGCGGAACACAGGCTATTGAACGCGAAGTGATTGAAATCTGCGCGCACGATATCCTCAAAGGAGAAGGGGAGTTTGACGGTTACGTTGCCTCGGGTGGAACCGAAGCCAATATGCAAGCTTGCTGGATTTACCGAAATTACTTCAAACAAGAACACGGTGCTAAAAACGAGGAAATTGTGATTCTCTGCTCAGCCGATAGCCATTATTCCATGGCCAAAGCAGCCAATGTATTGGGCATCGGTATACAAAAAGCATCTATTGATGAAAACACACGTTTGGTGAGCCACGACACGGTGAGTCAAGCCATTCGAGAAGCGCAAAACAAAGGAGCGAAATACTTCATTGTGGTAAGTAACATGATGACCACCATGTTCGGCTCAGTGGATCCAATCAACGCCTATACTGATGAGTTAGACAAAGCCGGTGTGGCATATAAGGTGCATATCGATGGGGCTTATGGCGGATTCTTCTTTCCGTTTTCTTGTCCGGATATTCAAAACGATTTCCGTAACCCGAAAGTCAACTCGGTTACCCTCGATGCGCATAAGATGGTTCAAGCGCCTTACGGCACCGGAATCTTTTTGATTCGCAAAGGCTATATGCAATACGCCAATACCAGTGAAGCAAGCTATGTAGAAGGGGAAGACAGCACCCTGATTGGCAGTCGTTCCGGGGCCAATGCCATCGCTATCTGGATGATTCTGATGACTTACGGTCCGCACGGCTGGTGGGAAAAGATTCAGGTTTTACTGATGCGCACCAACTGGTTGGAGAAACAACTGAATGAAAAAGGGGTGAAGTTCTACCGCAATCCGTGGTCGAATATTATCACCATCCGCGCTGAACATGTGCCGCATGAATTGGCTCACGATTATGTGCTTGTTCCGGATAACCATCAAGACCCGAGCTGGTACAAGATCGTAGTGATGGAGCACGTTACCATCGAGCGATTGATTCCGGTGGTAGCAGGTATAACAGCCTAACACAACCCTCTGAGGAACCCATCAGTCAAACAATCCAACAGTTAACAGTCCTACAATTTTTAATACCACGTAGAAAGTTCTTCAGGTAAGCTCATCAGAATACGCCATTCTTTCGGGTATTGACTATTGCTGCGGTTGCCGAGGTTTTTCACGTAACCCAGTCCCTGCTTTTTGTATTCCATACGCAGCCAGCCTTGGACTTGTTCCGGGAACTTCAATTCGTCTCTGCGTAAAAAATGCAGCGCATCCTTTAGGCTGAGTTCAACGGCGGAAAAGGTTTCTTTTTTAGCGATGACAGAAAAGGCCAATTCGGGAGAGGGCTTCCATTCTCTACCTGCAGGTTCTGCGATGCGCGTGCCGAGGTATTGCAAAGGCAAAGAATGAAACAAACGAGAGGCGTGGTTCAATACATTCAAAGGCACGGCATAGATGCCATCAAACCATTCAAAGGTTTGGACAGGCTGATTCAACCATTGCTCTAAGGGGGCTTCCACCTTTTTGCCGGGTTTCTTCAGTCCTTTATCGCTCAGTTCTTTGGCTTCTCCCGGTTTCCGCAATAAGGCAATAAAGAAGCCTTCGCCTTTGGTTTTATTAGGGTAGAAAGCATAGCCGATGCTGTTATCGAGGCGCTTTTCGGTGATATTCCATTCGCTAGGGAATGGTATCGCTAAAGATTCCAACTCATGCTCATCTGCCAGCCAGCGTAGATTTTGTTCGTTCTCCGCTTCTGAATACGTACAGGTCGAATAAAGCAGGTAGCCGCCGTCTTTGAGGGCCGGAAGCACATCGGAAAGGATGCGTTTCTGACGTGCTGCGCAGAGTTCTACGTTATCTAGCGACCATTCGTCTTGTGCGGCAGGGTCTTTTCTAAACATGCCTTCGCCGGAGCAAGGTGCGTCTACCAACATCAAATCAAATTGAAGTTTTGATTTAGCGATGTGTTTAGGGTCTAGGTTGCTTACCGCCACATTGGGTAAACCCCATTTTATCAGGTTCTCCTTCAAGGTTTGAGCCCGTGCGCGGATCACTTCATTGGCCAAGACCATCCCGTTCTGTTCGTATAAGGCCGTAGCCAATAAGGTGCTTTTCCCACCTGGAGCACCACAGAGGTCCAATGCCAAAGCGCCTTCCAGGGGAAGTTGCTTGAGCACAAATTCCAGACTCATGGAGCTGGCTTCTTGCACGTAATACATGCCTGAGTGAAAGCCTGGATCTAAGGTAAAGGAAGGCCTTTCAGGTAAATAGTAGCCGTTATCCGACCAAGGAATTGCTTCCAGCGAAACAGGAACTTGAAGTCCTTTGTAAGGATTTATGCGGATGGAAACAGGCGATTCCGTTTCCAATGCAGAAAGAAAAAGGCCAGTCTCGTTGCCGAGCTGACCTTCAATGCGTTCTATAAAAGCTTTAGGAAGCATGCTTAAATGATGAGCATAGCATCACCGTAAGCCAAGAATTGGTATTTCTCTTTGATCGCTACTTTGTAAGCTTCCATGAGGAAGTCGTAGCCTGCAAATGCAGCTGTTTGCATCATCAATGTCGACTGCGGAGAGTGGAAGTTGGTGATGAAAGCATTCGCGATGAAGAAATCGTATGGCGGGAAGATGAATTTATCGGTCCAGCCTTCTGTAGGGTTCAAGGTTCTTTTTGAACTTACAGACGATTCGATGGAGCGCATCACAGATGAACCAACCGCTACAACACGTTTTTTGTTGCTCAAGGCTTGGTTTACTGCATCGGATGTGCCTTCAGGAATACGGAAATACTCCGAATCCATTTTGTGTTTGGTTAGGTCTTCCACTTCAACGTCGCGGAAAGTACCTAAGCCGGTATGCAAGGTAACCGGAGCGAATTTCACGCCTTTGATTTCCATGCGCATCATCAACTCACGTGAGAAGTGCAAGCCCGCTGTTGGAGGAGCTACAGCACCTTCTTCGGTAGCGAAGATGGTTTGATAACGGTCTTTATCGTCTTCGTTTACATCGCGGTCGATATAACGAGGAAGGGGAGTTTCACCCAATTTTTCAATGATGTTACGGAACTCTTCTTTGGTACCATCAAACAAAAAACGAATGGTACGTCCGCGGGAAGTGGTATTGTCTACTACTTCAGCAACGAGGTCGTCGTTTCCGAAGTAAAGTTTGTTGCCCACGCGGATTTTACGAGCCGGGTCAACCAACACGTCCCAAAGGCGAAGTTCTTCATTAAGCTCGCGCAACATGAATACTTCAATCTTAGCTCCGGTCTTTTCCTTGTTACCGTAAAGGCGAGCAGGGAAAACGCGGGTATTGTTAATCACAAACACATCTTGGTCATCGAAATAATCCAAAATGTCTTTGAAAGTTTTGTGTTCTATGGTTTGCGTCTTACGGTCTAAAACCATCATGCGCGCATCGTGGCGATGTTTTGCGGGTTCTTGAGCAATAAGACTGTCGGAGAGATTGAACTTAAATTGAGAGAGTTTCATGCGTTTTTAACACGATAAATGAAGGGCGCAAAAGTATGCAATTAATAGGAGAGAAGCAAGGATCCTGCTTTGAGAGGTTTCGTTAGGTACAAACCCAACTTATTCTTTCTCTACCCCTTTTTTGTAATCCTTGAAAGCACTGAATACGGCATTGGCAAATTCAACCTTACCTGAATCGGATTTCAAGTATTTGCGTTCATCCGGATTGGAGATGAATCCGCTTTCGATCAATACAGAAGGCATGGCGCTTTTCCAAAGTACAATGAACCCGGCTTCTTTCACGCCCCTGCTTTTGTTGGTCTTCTTGCGTTTACTCAAATGGCTTTCCACCTTCGAAGCAAAGTCGATGCTTTGCTCGCGGAAGGCATTTTGGTAGAAGGTAAATATGATATGGCCTTCAGGCGAATTCGGGTCGAAGCCGTCGTACGATTCTTTGTAATCTTCTTCCAGGAGTACCGCACTGTTTTCACGTTTGGCTACTTCCAGGTTGGTTGCGTTTTTATGCGTTCCCATTACGTAGGTTTCTGAACCGTGAGCAGTGGAGTTTCCACTGTGGTTGCAGTGAATGGAGATGAATAAGTCGGCATTATTGCGGTTGGCAATGCTGCCACGTTCGCCTAGCTCAATGAAGCTGTCGCTTAAACGGGTATAGTAAACTTTGATGGTGGGGTATTCTTTTTTAATCAAGGCCCCTAATTTTTTAACGATGGCCAGGGTGATGTCTTTCTCTTTGACGCCGCCAGAAATGGAGCCGGGGTCTTTGCCTCCGTGACCGGCATCGATAACCACAACCTTGATTTTATTATCCAGTAGTCGCGTATTGGTAAACGAACTAAGCAGAATAAACAGCACACAGAGCGTTATGGATATTGGTCGTTTCACTTTTGTATTGTTTTTTTGAAGCGGTATAAACTTTGCCATCAAAATTACCCTTAAATAAAGGCACTTGAAATTTAGTCGACGTATAGTTATCCCTTCCTTGCTGTTGATACTGTGCCTTATGGGTGCTAGCCCGCTGTGGGCAGGGATTTCAGACTATTCTACATTTTTGGACACTGCCCCTGTAGACACGCCTGATTTACCCGTTCCGACACCCGGTCGTAAGATTCACAAGGCTTCGTTCGATACAGAAGTCAAGTATAGTGCCACGGATTCCATCAAGATCCGACTGAAAGAGAAGAAAATTATTTTATACGGTTCGGCTGAAGTTCAGTACAAAGACCTCTTCATTCAAGCAGAGGTCATCAGTATCGACTTTGAATCGTATGTGATGGATGCCCAGCCCAGCGTGGATACCAATGGGATGAAGAAAGGGATTCCCTACTTCAAAGACGAACAGAATGAAATGCACGCTCAGCGCATTCGCTATAATTTCAAAACCAAAGAGGGCGTGATCTATGAGCTGTCGACTGAAGAAGCCGACGGCTATGTATATGGAAATAAGGTGAAGAAAGACCCTTTCAATAACATGTACATCTCCAAAGCGAGGTATACCACCTGCCAAGACACCACCCACCCGCATTTTTATATTCAAGCGAATAAGATGAAAATCATTCCGGGGAAAAAGATTGTGAGTGGTCCGGCGCTCTTATACGTAGGGGATGTGCCGACGCCGGGATTTTTACCCTTCGGTTTTTTCCCCATCACCAAAGGGCGAAGTTCAGGGATCATCATTCCTTCTTACGGTTACTCTAGAACCCGTGGTTACTTGCTACGAAATGGAGGTTATTATTTTGGTATCAACGATTATATCGACGCAGCCATAACAGGCGATATCTATGCGAACTTGTCGTATAGGGCCAACGTGGCCAGTCATTATGCTAAGCGTTACCGCTATTCCGGTAATTTTACCTTTGACTATGCTGTAAACAAAGACAATGAGCGAGAGGATCCGGATTACTCGGAAAGCAAAGCCACCTTCTTCACGTGGACGCACCGCTTGGATCCCAAGGCTCGTCCGAATACCACCTTTAACGCAAACGTGCAGTTGGGTAGCTCCAACTTCTTGCGACAAAACTCTTATAACCCCAGCGATATCGTTCGGAATACCTTGGTTTCCTCTGTAAGCTACAGTCGGAATTTTGGCTGGTCAAACTTGACTATTTCCGGTAACCACGACCAGAATACCCAAACCGGCAATGTGAACGTAACCTTGCCGAATGTGAGCTTTGATGCCAATCGTTTCTTCCCTTTTAGAGGAAAGAACTATTCCAGCTCAAAGAGTAAAATCTGGCAAGACATAGGTGTTTCTTATTCGAGTGCTTTCCAGAATAGATTGAACGTGGGCGACTCCCTTTTCTTTGACCCATCATCGCTAGACAAGCTGCAATACGGTATGCGCCACACGGTAGGAGCTTCCGTTAACCGCAGGGTGTTTAACTACTTTAACTTCACCCCAAGCGTGAACTATTCCGAATTCTGGTACCTACGCACTATTGAAAAACAGTGGAATGCAGATTCGCTCGAAGTGGAAACCAATGAAGTGAACGGCTTTCAAAGGGGCTTCAACTACGGCTTTAATGCAAGCTTAAACACACAGGTCTTTGGTATGTATACGTTCAAAGGCTCCACGCTGAAAGCGATTCGTCACCAAATGACTCCGGAGGTGAATTTCAGTTATAGACCGGATTTTGGACAAAGTAAGTTTGGTTTCTACCGCAATGTGCAAACCGATAGCGCCGGAACTGAGTTTACACCGTACAGCATTTTTGAGAATGGTATTTTTGGCGGTCCGGGTAGAGGCAAAAGCGGACTCGTTGGTT
The DNA here is from genome assembly GCA_006226545.1 of Bacteroidota bacterium. Taxonomy (GTDB): domain Bacteria; phylum Bacteroidota; class Bacteroidia; order UBA8524; family UBA8524; genus M1806. The sequence goes on from SBGR01000066.1 coordinate 6,727, forward strand.
TCTCCTTGGGCAATAACTTGGAGATGAAAGTTCGCGATGCATCGGATACGGTGGAAGGAGCGAAGAAGATTAAGTTGATTGAGTCGATTCGCTTCAGTACAACGTACAATCTTTTGGCTGATTCCCTGAACTGGTCGCCTTTGCAGGTGAATATGCAAACGGTCTTGTTCAAGCAGTTTACGGTGCAGTGGGACATGACCTTTAATCCGTATGCCATGGATTCAGTTGGGCGTAGTATTCAGAAGTGGCAGTTTGATGCCAGCAAAAAATTGTTCCGTCGAACCTATTCCAATTTCACGGTTAGTACCTCGCTCAATGCAGAGACTTTCAAAGGCAAAGCCACACCGGGAAGGGTAAGGCCAACACGCAATCCTTATATGGATTCTGAAGAGCTCGCATTCTTAAATAACCCCGGTAACTACGTCGATTTTTCTATTCCTTGGAACCTGAACTTTACTTACGTCTACCGTGTTGACCAGCCGGCCTACGCTAGAAGTGATGTGCAAACGGTCAACTTCTCTGGCGATATCAGCCTGACTTCCAAGTGGAAGATTGGTATGAGCAGCGGTTATAATTTCACCAACCAGACCATTTCCTTTACCACCATCGATTTCTACCGCGACTTACATTGCTGGGAGTTCCGCTTGAACTGGATTCCTTTTGGCGAAAGAACCATGTTCTTGTTTACCATCAACGCGAAGAGCAGCGTATTGCAAGATTTGAAGCTGAACCGCAGAAGGGATTGGTATGATCGCTAATGTATTAAGTTTTAAGAGTTAAGTTTTAAGAAAGTCGGTAATCAAAGGTTTCAGTTGGTTTGCTTGCAAGTGCACCATGAAGTGGCCGGCGTTTTTGATAAGGATAAGTTCTTCGCCGCGGTAAGGAATGAGTCGGTCTTTGTCGCCATGAAAGCGAAGCAAGGAATAAGTGGGATTGTCTATTCCCTTGAATTGCATCAATTCGTTCACGGCCCATTTCACAAATTTCGGATCTGTTTTACGAATGATATCAGCCAAAAGGGCTTTGTCTTTTGCCTTCTTAATCCCGAATAAATAGTTGTTGATCTTACCGAAGTAAGGCATAAGCGATGCAGGTAAGAGCTTGTACAATTTTGCTTTTGATGCGAAACGGTAGAAGGAAGGTAGTTCGCTTGGTCGGGTAAAGGATGAAATTAGAATAAGTCCACGAGCATTCAGCAGCTGAGCAAGCTCTTGAGCGAGAAGTCCGCCGAAGGAAAGTCCCATGAGTATAGGTTTTTCATCGGGAATCTCAGCCGCTATTCGGCGGGCGTAGGCTTTCAGGTTTTCGTGGGGTAGCGGATTTTGCCACGCCAGGTGAATCAATTCGTATTCTGTCGATTCCAGGTTTTTGAACACCCTTTCATCTGCGCCGAGGCCACTAATCGTATAAATTCGGGATTTGGTAGGAGCAATGGAGTTCATTACTCAATGACTGCTGAGAGTCCTTCATCGCAGAGTGCGGTGCACATCATTTTGATGGCGTCTTCTTCTCCTTCTTTCACGATGGCTTTGCCTTTGTAATGCACAATCATGGCACATTGTTCGGCTTGCATGGGTTCGTGTTTGCAAATTTCTACCAGGCATTCAATCACGTGATCAAAGGTATTGACATCATCGTTGTAGAGCACCAGCTTACGCGTATCGGTAAGCAGCTCTTCCAGCAGGACGTCTTCTTCGTATTGTGTTTGCCCGTCGAAACGAATCATACTGCAAATTTATAGTGAAAATGTTTAGGAAAGAAAAATAGGAGAGGGACGTTTAGACAGATAGACGTTTAGACTTTGGGACATTTGGACTTTAATCTTTTCAAACTTAAAGACGAATCATTTAACTTGAACAAGCGCCAACACTTTCTATGAATCAATTTCTAATACTATCACACAATCATATTCCTAGCAAAGGCATCGCCCTTTTGGGAGAGAGAAAAAGTGATTTTCTCATAAATTTTGGAGATACCATACAGATTAAGTTCAATGGTAGATTATATCAATTTCCAATCGTAGGGATTGAAAAATATAAATTGCCATTATTCGAAAGCTTGAATGATCAGTCAAATACTATGGGGCTACTCATTGATGAGATTTATCAAGAAAACGTGAAAGTATTAGCTTCAGGTTTTCCGCTTTTGTTTGAAATACTTTCATTCAATACAGACGAATAAGTAACAGTACATCGTTCACTTTAAAATGAACTTTATAATGCTGAAAGTTTTCTTATTTGTAGTCTCAATCTTTCCAGCAGTTAAGACGCAAACCGCTAATACAGCATTTGATATCACAGATGTCTATTGGGCAATTCCTTCCTATGAACGCCTCAAACTTTCCAATTCAGATACGGTATCTTTATTCAGATTAAGTACCAAAGATTCACTTTATATTCCGCCTTACCGTGGAGGCTTCAGGTTTCAGTCAGATGGCACATTTCAAGAATATTACGCAAAGTTTGAAGCAGGAGACCGAGAAGCTTATCGAGGGAATTGGCATCGCTCAAACGATACAGTATTTGTTACCATTAGCTCAACTGTAAAATGGCATTTTCTGCTGATTAACGTATCAGAAACAGAGTTCAAAACAAGAATTTTAACTCAGTAAGCTTGCAGTTATCTCTCAACCTCAACCTTATTCCTCAACTCACATAAACCTTCTATCCCGGTACTTCAGGATATTGGCTTTGTTTTCGGTGCCTTGTACCAGCTTGCGGATGTTCTTCTGGTGGGTAAGTATCACTAAAAAAGCGGCGGTAATGGCAAAGGCCACAAATAGAGGAGTGCGTTCGTGGAAGATATAGACCAATCCTATAGGGAATGATACGGCGGCTAAGATGCTGCCTAGCGAAACGTAACGTGTGAAGAACAGAACAACCATAAACAAGGCGAGACACATCAGGGCCGAAGGGTAGTGAATCGCGATGATCATTCCGAAAAGGGTGGCAATGCCTTTCCCACCTTTAAACTGGGCAAAGATGGGAAAGAGATGCCCGATAACGGCAATAAAGCCAAAGAGCAATTGGAGGTTCACCCACTGAAAGGTATTGCGGTCTACCTCGTCTTTCAAGAAGACAATCAAGGAGGCGGCCATCAACCCTTTCAGGATGTCCATCGCTAAAACGATAGAACCGGCGGTTTTACCCAAAACCCTAAAGGTGTTGGTGGCACCGGCATTGCCGCTACCATGCTCTCGCACGTCTATGCCGTGTAAGCCTTTACCAATCCAAACTGCACTTGGTATTGAGCCCAAGAGGTACGCGACCATAGCGAGCCCAATTACCGTTAATATGAAAGTCATTTACTTCTTAATCCCTTATTCTTTCGGCTCAAAACTATTCAAAAATTTGATTTTCGCACGCGGTGAAGCCAATTTTAAGATATAACCATCCTTCGAAACTTCTTGATAAAACTCTCTAACTGAGTTATTATAAGCATCTTCCGAAGAGTAGACGTACATATTGCGACGCAAGAAGTTCATGTAATACCAATGATCGCTTCCGGTTTCAAAGTAGAAGGTAATTTCATCACCACTACGTTTGCGTTCAATCATCAATTTACCGGTTACCATTTTCTCAATTTTGGTTCCTGCAATCGCTGTTATACCAATTTTGCCTTCGCTAATCCACGCTTTTTTATCTTGGTTCCAAACCAGTTTCACTTGAGAAATAAAGATGCTGGTCTCGGTTTCTTTGTATACCGGAATACTTCCCGATGTCAAGTTTTTCAAGGCATCGTTGAAGTGGTCTGGTGAAAGCAATTCAGCCAAGGCCGGTTTTACCATCTCGCGAGAGTTGTTGGTTGCATTCAATCCAGCCGCATTTTCCACCATCTTATCCGTAAAGAGTTTCATGGTTTCTTTTGGCAATTTGAAATCCATCAACATCATCAGGTCCATGTGGATGCTGGAATCTTTGTGGTAGAAGGTGACATTACCTGCCGACTTAATATCAAAGCCATCAGTAGTGTTAATGCCTAAGCGAGTAGCGCCTTCTCCGTACATGATGCCGTTTTTATCGTCGAGGTAAACGTAGTTTCCTTTATACGATTCGCCGGCAAGCTTCAGACTATCTCCGGTAAAGAATTTCTGCTGTGCTTCATCCCAATACACAATACCATGTCCTGCATCCAAAACAGCGGAGTCTGAATAATTTCTACCCAAGGTAAAGTAAGCAGGGTAGGCATGCACGCTATCGATGGTTAAAGCAAATCCCACTTTCAACGGATTTTTGTCTTCGTTGATTGGTTTATCGATGTGGAACAACACAGAGTCTGGAACATACTTGCGGTGGTCTCTCCACCAACCGGATCCCGGTCTGCTCAAGCTGTGTATCGGGTGAACGTGACCGTCGAAATCCAGTCCTCTGTACGAACCCACTGCGGTTAAACGTCCTTTGAATTCAAAACGAGGCGTCAACTCAAAATGCATGGTATCAAATACATCGCCGTAGGCTACGGCTGTTTTGCTCAGGTAGTCTACCTTGATTTCATGGAAGTTCACATCAAACTTCTGGTCTTTCTTGTTGGTATAGGTATACATACCATCGGCGCCGAAGTTATAGCGACCCATGATGCCCACATTACATTCGTAGAACTTGTGGTATTTGTTCAAGGTATCTAACTCAATTTTAGCATGGTGCAAAATATCCATCGCGGCGTCTGCACGAATCACTACTTTGCCACTATCCGGAATTACGCGGGAGTCGGCAACATTGATATGCGGCACTTCATCAGCAAATAGGGTAAAGGTACTTAAGTCGTAGAGTGCCTTACGTGAACTGAACTGCAAGCTGTCTTGGTCCGGGTGAGTCGACACAAAATAGGTCTTCTCGATTGGCTTGCTTGGTGGCGTTCTGAAGTTCAAATTCTTTTTCTTGATGTCCCATTTGAACTCATTGAGTGAACTTCTGTATTGGTTATACGGGAACTCCGCATTTGCGCCATCTACGTTGGAAACAAAGTCGCCAATGCGGTTTTCAAAGTTCATATCCGACTTCACATTGACGGCCCTGAAAGCAAACTTGGTGGTGTCGATAGAGCGGATAATCAAGGTTGACGTATCGGCCTTCATGCGCTTGGCGTCGAAAGTCATGTTATCCGACAGAATCTGTCCATCGTTGAAATCAATGCTACCGATACCGCCTGCTGTTTTCTTGGCGTGAACATAGGTTCCGGTGAGTTTCACATCGCCATACATGGTGATTGGCGTTGCGCCGGTACGTTGCTCCATTCGGTCTTTGTAGGGTTCCCAATGCGTGGTAAGGTTAACACCGTGCACCTCAGGGTAATTTGGTCCGGCAGGTACATCGAAATTTTCGGTTACGGCATTCATGGAATCCGGGAAGAATACAATGTCTTGCGACTGTGTAACGGAGGTTTCAAAGTTGATTTTTCCCTTCGCCAATAAACCTAGGTTGGAGAGCGATAAGGCAACGTCTGCGCTACCGGCACCTTGGTAGGTTGGCATGCTCAAGGTCTTTTTAAATCCGAGCGAGAAGTCTTCTTGTACCGTTAACTCTTCGCGGAAATCGGGGAAGATGTCAGCAGAAACAAAGGTTCCGGCAAAACGCAAACCCTCTCGTGTAAAGTTATCGAGCGAGTCAATGATAAACGGATCCGTTTGGAAGTAGAATTTTTCTCTGTCGTAAACGCCACCGTAAATGGATTTGTCGTCGTAGAATACCTTAGACGATTTCGTCGCTTTGAAAATGGGGTATTCCGGGTAGTCTTTTCGTCCCGACTTATTATTTGGGTTATCGATAAACAAGGTTCCGGTGATGTCCTGCAATACGGAGTTTACCTTCTTCAGGTTATCGTTTTCATCCGGGAAGAAGAGTCGCATGGAATCGATATCGTCCATGTCTACCGAGAAACTCTGGTAGTTAAATCGGAATCGTTGCCCGAAGAACTCAAATCGTCCCGCCCTAACCTTACCGTCAAAGACCAATTCGCGGTTACGCAAAACGGTTACTTTCTGATCATTTGGGATAACGTATACGTACTGTGAATCAGAGAAACGGAAACGACCAACACCTTCCAAATCCATGTGGTAGTTTTCCAGGTTCAGTGTAGCGTTTGGTCTTTTTTCAATAATCGATTCAAAGAAGATGATATCGTAGTCGGTTCGGCCCATGTGCGCATTCACCGCGTTGAAAAGCTTCTCGTTTACTTTGATGGTATCGGTCTCTGAATCCAACATCAAATAACCGGCATCGGTCAGCTGCACAATTTGGAAACGCACGTATTCGCGTTTGCTTTGCAGCCAGGTAACGTATTCGCTCAAATGGAATTTACGTTTGCCGGTTTGCTCGCAAAATTGCTTGAGTTTAGCGAGTGGGTGAATGGCTTGCATCCCCTGAATCTTTTCGTAGTCGAACTCGCGGAAGAAGTTCTCTGAATACAAAAGCACCGAACCGTCTTTTAAGATGGTTTTGAATTCCACCTTCGGTTGTCCCATGATCCACTCAAACTTGTCGGCTTTGAGCTCTAAGCGATGGTATTCATCGTTAAACGGTGCCTGAGAAACACCCACATCACCGCGACTACAAATCAATTTTTTATCGGCCTTCACATAGTTCACCTGTACCTGAGGATGGTTGATCGCTCCGGTATCCAAGTTAATTACCATGGCCGCTTTATCGGTTACCAATCGTTCATCGGTTACCACAAATTCCAACCCGCTCAAGTAGATGAAGGGCTTGTTTTTATAAGAGAAGATGAAGGTTCCCAATTGTCCGCCTTCACCGTAAGCTACAATCTTGGAGCCTTGCTGAGAGAAGCCGCCTTCGTATTTAACGTCTTCAGCAAATTTGTCGATTTTAATGTCTTTTTTGTAGCTGAAGAATTTCGGATAGCGGGTGGTTTCCGGTCTGGAAGTAGCCTGGGCCACGTCGTGGAGTTTGCCCAGCAAAGGCGCAGAGAAGTATTCTTGGTTGACAAACGTAACCGAGTCGGCCGTATACTCATTGCTGTTCATGTCAATGGTATAGCGCTTCAAGGTAGCATTAACCTTATCAGGCGAAAAATTGCCACGGGTCCAGTCTACTTTACCGCCTACGCCTTTCCAGGTATGCGACTCCAGTCCAAACATACCTTTGGTATTTTGGATATAAAGCGAGTCTTCCCGCGTACGGCACACGATATTCAGTTTTTCAAAAACAAATACCGGCTCATCGCCAATGACGTCAAGTTTCCACGAATTATTATCGGCTACCCAAACACGGTTGGCCTTGCTTTCAACAAAGGTATTGGCAGAAAACATGAGCTGACAAGACTCCAGGTATTCTTGCATATCCTTGGTCTTTTTGGGGTAATAGCTCTCAAAAGTCTTTTGCCAAAGCACAAATTGTTCGCTCATCTTACCACTGTTGTAGAAATCGATGAGGGTACGCAGGTAAAGGCTAAAATGTGGATGCGCCTTCATGCGTTTGGTTAGCATTTTATCGGCATTTTTAATGATGCGCGATTGCTGGTATTGATCAAATCGGCTGGAGTCCCAAAGCACTTTAAACTCGTCGTAGACACTTTTCGCAGGGTCTATATCGTCGTTGTACATCAGTACCTTGAGTTCTTTGATAAAGACTTCGGGTTCTTTACCGAAGCTTTTAATCTGGGCAAGTGCCGGAACTGAGGCTAGGAGTAGGATTAGGAAGGTTAGTAGTTGTTTTAGTCTCATAATCAGGTTTTTTGATAGCTGAGGGCTGTCCAGTTTTTAGCCGATTTTATTCTGTTTAACAAGCGAAAACCGTGCTTTATTGCCTGTTCGTTAATGAAATCAAAGTCGTGGTCAAAGAAACCCGACATCACCAATGTTCCACCCGGTTTTACCATGTCTTGGTATTTAGGCAAGTTCGCGTGGTTGATGTTGCGGGTGATATTGGATAAAACGATATCGTATTGACGGATGCCATACGATTCAATATCGCTCAGTTCTACGTTCATCGCCACTTGGTTACGTTCTGCGTTTTCCACGCTGTTTTCGTAGCTCCAAGGGTTATTATCGATGGCGTCGCAGGATTCTGCGCCCATCATTATCGCTAAGATGCCCAGAACTCCGGTGCCACAACCTACGTCGATCACAGATTGACCTTTGAAGTCCATGTCGAGCATCTGCTCCACGATAAGTTGGGTACTGTCGTGGTGTCCGGTTCCGAACGACATTTTAGGCTGAATCACAATATCGTATTCAATGCCTTCAGGTACGGTATGAAACTCGGCACGAATCAGGACTTTGTCTTTCACCAAAATCGGGTCGTAGGCCTTTTCCCAGAACTCGTTCCAGTTGATGTTCTGCATATTGGTTACCTGAATGGCGTTGGCCGCAATGCCGTAATTGTTCAGCATTTCTTGCACCGCCTCAGCGTTATAGTCTACACCCGGGATATACCCGTGTACGCCTTCGTCTTGTTCCCAGGTTCCTTCAAAACCCAATTCAAAAAGTTCTGCCTGCAAGATCTCAGCGAGTGCCGCAGGGCAGGGGATAAACATATCCAGGTATTTGGTGCCGAGTTTTTCGCTCATATTAGAATGATTTAGCGATGTCGATAAAGTCGCGCGATTGCAATGCTGCACCGCCGATGAGTCCGCCGTCGATGTCTTCCATGGAAAACAATTCTTTGGCATTGCCCGGTTTTACGCTACCTCCGTAAAGGATGCTGATTTCGGCAGCTACGGTTTCGGTAAAACGTTTCGCCAAGAGGCTGCGAATAAAAGCGTGAATCTCTTGTGCTTGTTCTGCGCTGGCTGTTTTGCCTGTACCTATGGCCCAAACCGGTTCGTAAGCGATGACGGTTTTTTGGATTTGATCGGCGTTGAGGTGGAAGAGGCCTTCGCTCACTTGCTTTTCAATCACTTCGAAATGTTTATTGCCTTCACGTTCTTCTAAAGTCTCGCCGCAGCAGTAGATAGGGGCGAGGTTATGACGTAAGGATTGGTCAACTTTCTGAGCCAATAAAGCATTGTTTTCACCAAAGTATTCACGGCGTTCGCTGTGACCGATAATCACGTAGTCTAAGCTCCAAGAAGCCAAGATGCCGGCTGATACCTCACCGGTATAGGCACCCGATTCTTCCTGATGGCAGTTTTGTGCTCCCACCTTAACGCCGCTGCCTTTGGCCAGGCGTTGCACTTCTTGAATGCCGATATAAGGCGGAATCATCACTACTTCAGTTCCGTCTTTTACTTCGTCGTTGTACATGTTCACTACTTCAGAAGCCAATTTCTGTGTGGCTTCCAAGGTTCCATTCATCTTCCAGTTTCCTGCTACAATGTGTTTTCTCATGCTATTTTTATTAGTCCATTGACTATGGAACATGGTCCATAGTTAGGGTTTAATTCTATTTGTACTTTGTTTTTTTAAATCACTTTAATAGTCGAAGTCCATAGACCATAGTCCATGGACCATGGTAATTTGAACTTCAATTTTTTGTTTTGACTTTAAACAGTCGTTTACTTTCTAATCCAGACCTCATAACCACGCTCTGTTGTTTAACT